>NZ_AFIH01000001.1:1852500-2518361 GCF_000214455.1 Oribacterium sp. oral taxon 108 str. F0425
TCTTCAAAACCTCTTCCGCGGAAACCACGCTCGCATCTTCCTCTCGAAGCTTCGCAAGTCCGGTAACAAGAAACATTTCCCTAAACATATCCAGGCAATTGTTGCTTGCCGCTCCATCCGTCCCGATGGCCATCGGAATACCTTTCTTTAAAATTTCCACTGTATGAGGCACTCCGCTAGCAAGCTTGGTATTGGAGCCCGGATTCGTTACCACAGTCATTCCGCGTTTTTGAAAAATATCCAAATCCGCATCGCTCATATAGACACAGTGGTACCCTCCTCCGCCATAGTCCAACATTCCAAGAGAATCCATCAGGGCCGTCGGGGTCATACCATATCGCTCCATGCAGCCGTCTACCTCTCCCTTCGTTTCCGAATTATGGGTAAATACGGGCGCCTTAAATTCCTGTGCAATCCGAGCGATTCCTTCGAGGAGTTCCTTCGAAGTCGTATATTCTGCATGGAAGCCAAGCTGATAGGAAACCAGCGGATGATAGGCATTGAACTTCTGATAAGCTTCCCGCATTTCTTCCAGAGAAAAGTTGAAATTGCTTAAACCGGAAAGTAAAACCGTTCGAAACCCGGTATCCACCGCAAGACGCGCCATCACTTCCGGATGAAAATACATATCAAAGCAGGATGTTATCCCGGAACTTAAATACTCCAGAATCGCGAGCTTCGAAAAGAGATAAATGTCTTCTCCCGTGAGCTTCGCTTCCATCGGAAAAACCTGTTTCTGCAGCCAGTCAAGGAGTGGCAGGTCATCCGCATAGGAGCGTAGGAAAGTCATGGCGGAATGCGTATGGGCATTCTTAAAGCCCGGAAGAATCAGATTTCCATGCAAATCCACTTCCCGTTCAAAAGGAACGGCACTCTCCTTTCTTTCCGGTCCGATATAGCTGATTCTCTCCCGATCCGTCCACAACTCCCCTTCCATGATATCCAAATTCTCCCGCATAGGCAGGATTCTAGCATTGTAAAAACGAATACTCATCGCCGCACCTTTCTTGTTTCTCCCTCTTTTCTATGTTTTTTGCCGTTTCGCTCTTTCCTCTTGTTTTTCTCTTATCTCTTGCCCTTATCGTAAGTCTCCCCCAAGGCTCTCGGAGCCCTATTGAACTTGGAGAAGAAAATCAAAAGTAATAAGGTTAAAATATACGGCAGAGTCATCGCAAGATCCGAATAGCTGCTCGGCATCTGCATCTTCTGTACCAGATAATAGCCTCCCGAACGAGCAAAGCCGAACAGCAGACAGGAAGCCAAGGTCGGTAGAATCGTCCAGTTACCAAAAATCATGGCCGCAATGGATAAATACCCGTAGCCCACAAAGATGCTGAAAGAAAAGCTTCCGGAAATGGAATAGGCAAAGCAGATTCCGGCAAGTCCCGACAAGGCACCGGAGAACATGACGGCAATCGTCCTAATCTTGGAAACACTTTCTCCTGCCGCATCCACCGCATGCGGATTGTCTCCGCAGGCACGAAGGTTCATGCCGTAACGCGTTTGGTACAAGATGTACCAACAAACGAAAGCAATCAAAATAATCAAGACTTCAAAAGGATAAATATCCTTGAAAAAAGCTCCTAAAACCGGAATAGAGGAAAGTCCCGGAACTGTAAATTTATCGGACACACCCAATACAAACTTATCGGACGCCGCATGAAACAAGCCCTTGTTTAAGGCCTTTGTTAAATAGGCCGTGAGAGACATTGCCAAAATATTTAAAACTACACCGCTAATGACCTGGTTTGCTTTCATCCGAATGCAAAGCAAGGCATGCAGCAGAGAATACAAAGCTCCCCCGAGGATGGCAAAGAAGATTGCCGCATAAAACTGAGAGGATGAATTCCCGATTCCGAGATTCATCATCAGTACTACCGCAAGTGCTCCGGTAAAGGCTCCCATACCCTGAAAGCCCTCTAATGCCAGGTTGGTGATGCCGCTTTTTTCACTGTAAATTCCTCCTACAGCCATGATGAACAGAGGCAAAGAAAAGGACAGTCCGTCGATAATGATTCTTTCCATTATTGTTTTCCTCCTTCCTGCACTTCTTCAGGCCTGTTTTTTTCCTGCATTTCCAGCTTCTCTTTATTCACAAGATACTTAATATACGCATTGCATGCCGAGAAAAGAAGGATAATTCCCGTAATAACCGAAGCAATTTCCGATTCCAGTCCGGACGCGGAATTCATATAAGTACTTCCCTTACTTAAGATGGTGATAAAGAAGGAGAAGAAAATGATGCCGATAGGATTGCTGTTTCCAAGAAGAGCTACCGCTACGGAATCAAAGCCCATACTCGGCAGGACTCTGGGCTGAATGGAGCCGAAGTATCCCAGATAGTAGCTAACCCCGGCAAGACCCGCCAGAGCGCCGGAAAGCGCCATCGTCAGAACCAGATTCTTTCCTACGGGAATTCCCGCGTAGCGGGAAGCTTTTCTGCTGAAGCCCACACTCTTGATTTCAAAGCCGAAACAGGTTCTATCCAACATAAATTGAATCAAAAATGCTACAAGAAGAGCTAAAACAATGGCCAGCGGAATATCGATTTTGAGGTTTCCCACCAAAGTATCCATTAGGGTGAGTCGGGACGCAACGGAGACCGGTCTCGACTGTCTGGAAGTCGGATTAACGAAATAGGTGTTGATAAAAAAGGCAATGACATATTGGGAGATGTAATTCACCATAATGGTCGACACTACCTCATTGATATTAAAACGGTACTTGAGTATCCCCACAAAGGCGCCGAGTGCCAAGCCGACCAGAATCCCGATTAAGATAACCAAGGGCTTGGCCACTACGGACGGAAGATTACTGTAGCCGACAAATACGGAGCTGATAAAGCCCGCCGTAAGCATCTGTCCGGCTACGCCGATATTGAAAAGTCCCGCACGTAAGGCAACGGCAACCGCCAAAGAGGCAAAAATCATCGGGGTCCAGGCATTCAGGAAACTGCAAAAATCCGTAAGAATATTCTTATATCCCGCATAGCTCTCCTTCGGTAAAATGCCGGAGCCCTGTAACAGATTCATATAGGCAACCAGCGGATTTTTCCCCTGCAAAAGAATGATGATTGCTCCGGCAATCAGACTCAGTACAATGGCAAAAACGGGAATCGTGACATTCTGTGTCTTTTCCTGCCCGAGGAGCGTGACTAAGAGGTGTTTACTCTTTGCTTTGTTATTTCTCATGTTTAACCCCCATCATAAATTCACCTACCTGATTTGTGCTTAGCTCCTTCGCATCCGCAATCTTCTGGATTTCCCCGTTATAAATAACCCCGATGGTATCTGCACAGTTCATAATTTCATCGAGTTCCAGGGAAATCAGGAGAATTGCTTTACCTGCATCTCTCTCCGCAATAATTTGCTTATGAATGTTTTCAATCGCTCCGATATCGAGTCCTCTTGTCGGCTGAACGAAAATCATCAAAGCGGAATTCAGTTCAATTTCTCTTCCGATAATGGCCTTCTGCTGATTTCCTCCGCTCATGGAACGTACAATGGTCTGACAACCCTGGCCGGAACGAATATCGTACTTTTGAATCAGCTCTTCTCCGTTAGCGCGAATCTCCTTGGCCCGTAAAATCCCCTTCCGGGAAAAACGGGCATTGTTATAAGTTTTTAAAACCAGATTGTTTTCCAGGGAAAAGTCCATAACAAGCCCTACATCCTGTCGATTTTCCGGAATATAGGAAATCCCGTCCAAACATCTCTTTCGGATGCTTTCACCGGATATGTCTTTTCCGTTTAAAATGACCTTTCCATCGGCAATCTTTATTAACCCTGCAATCGCATCCGCAATTTCAACCTGTCCGTTTCCCGCAACCCCGGCTATCGCAAAAACTTCTCCGCCCCGCACCGAAAAGCTGACATTCTTCACCACGGAGAAGCCGTCCCGATTCTTTACCGTAAGATTTTGTACTTCCAAAACCGTATTGCCAAACTTCGGCTCCGCTTTCTCCACGGTGAAATTCACCTCACGCCCTACCATGAGGTTTGCCATTGTCTTTGTGCTGGTTTCGGCGACATTCAAAACATCAATGAGCTTTCCTCTGTTCAAAATAGCACAGCGGTCTGCAACCTGCTTAATTTCTTCCAGCTTATGGGTAATCAGGATAATGGTTTTCCCCTTATCCCTAAGCCCCCGAATAATCTCCAAAAGGAAGCTGATTTCCTGCGGTGTGAGTACCGCGGTCGGCTCATCAAAAATCAGGATTTCCGCCTCACGGTAGAGCATTTTCAAAATCTCTACACGTTGTTGCACGGAAATGCCCACATTTTCAATGATATCCTTGGGATTGACTTCCAGTCCGTATCTTTCGGAAAGCTGAGCAACCTTCAGCTCCGCCTTCTTCACATCTACATACGGAAGAAACCCGAGCCTCTTATCCCTTGAAGGCAAGCCCAGGATGATATTCTCCGTAATACTGTAATTCTCCACCAGTTTAAAATGCTGATGCACCATACCAATATTCAGCTTGGTTGCATAGCTCGGAGAACTGATCTCTTCCTTTTTTCCCCGAATCCAAATCTCCCCTTCATCCGGCTCATACATCCCGAAGAGCATGCTCATAAGGGTGGATTTTCCGGCACCGTTTTCTCCCAGAAGGGCAAATATTTCTCCCTTTTTGATGCTTAAAGACACATCATCGTTTGCCACAATTCCAGGAAAGCGCTTGGTGATATGTTTCATCTCAACGATATATTCGGACATGCTGTTTCCTCTCTAAGCAGAACTGTCCGGCAGAATTTCCCCGCCGGACAGCCACAAAACTACTGTATTCTGTTTACTTTAAGCCTGTAAAATTATCCGGTGTCATGTTGTTAAAGTTTGCAGCAGGAACAATCTCCCCGCTCTTTACCTTTTCATAAGCATCTTCCAATTTTTCAATGGTCTCAGCGGAAAGCTGCTGTCTTCCCTCAGCCTTTACAAAACCGGTAGAATCCGTATCCGCACCGAGAAGCGCATTTTCTCCCTTGAAGCTTCCGTCCAGAACCTTCTCCAGCTGCTTCTCCACGTTGGAATGCATTACCTTCAAAACAGAGGTCAGGATAATGTTCTTGTCTCCGTTTGCTCCGTCATCGTACTGGTCAACGTCGCAACCGATAACCTGTGCATTTCCCGCTTCCTTCACCGCAGTAAATACACCGTTTCCGGAACCGCCGGCAGCTACAAGCATGATGTCAACGCCCTTATCGAGAAGTGCCTTTCCTACAACCTTTCCGGTAGCCTCATCGGAGAAGTTTCCGATATAGTTTCCGCCAACATTGGCGTTGGTTACATCGGTTCCCGCATAGGAAGGAATCTCTACATACTCTGCCTTCGCATCATACTTTGCCTTCGCATAGTTTACACCGGACATAAAGCCGTACTGGTAGTTTACGTTCGAGGGATAAGCAATACCGTTTACTACGGCAACCTTTCCGCTCTTTGTCTCTAAAGCTGCAGCGATACCGGCAAAGAATCCGCTCTCCTGCTCTTTAAACTGCATAGCATAAACATTGTCCAGAGAAACTTCCTTCCCGTCCGCATCAACAGGATAGGAATCCACTAAGATGAACTTCGTATTGGGATTATCCTTCGCAACGGTTCCGATTCCGGCAAACTGGAAACCGCAGCATACCAAAACATCATAATCCGCAACGATGTCATTTACCGCCTGCATAACAGCCGCGGTATCCCCGGTTTCCTCACGAACGGGAGTAACCGTAGCATCGGGATGCTTCTTGATGAAGCTTAAAATACCGTTGTAGTTATCCTGGTTGAAGCTTCCGTCATCGACTCCGGAAGGACTGGAAACGATGGCAATTTTTAAGCCTTTTTTCGCTTCATCTGTCTTGCCTGCATCCGCCTTTTCTTCAGCCGCAGCTGTTGTAGCACTCTCACCGGCAGCAGCAGTCGTGGACTTTGCAGCGCCGGAAGCACCACAGCCTGCCAAAAGGGAAGCGGCAAGCACAACGCCTGTAATCACGTTCCATGTTTTCTTCATAATGTATCCTCTCCTTATAAAACAAGTTTCGCACATTTTTCGTGCAAGTTTTTCTATTGAGTATCGCAGAAAAGTCCCTGCCTTCCTACGCTATCTCCGAGTTTCTAGTCCTTTGCTCTTTCCGGAAAAGCCTCTTTCAGAGATTCCGTAAAGGGCGCCCGTAAAATTCCTCTTTCCGTAATAATCGCGGTAATCAGGCTGTGATCCGTTACATCAAAGGCCGGATTATAGCATTTTACCGAAGGAAGAGCCATCGGCTTCTCGTAGAACTTACATTTAATTTCCTCAGGATTTCTCTCCTCGATGACAATGTCCTCTCCTGTTTTACAGCTGAAGTCAATGGTGGAACTCGGGCCTAAAACATAGAAAGGAATTCCGTAATACTTCGCCAGAATCGCCACTCCGCTGGTTCCAATTTTATTTGCCGCGTCTCCGTTGGCAGCAATGCGGTCGCAGCCCACGAGACAGGCCTGTACTTTTCCGCTTTTCATGACAATGCTTGCCATATTATCGCAGATTAAGGTTACATCAATTCCGCCTTGGTCCAGCTCATAAGAGGTCAGTCTTGCCCCTTGCAGTAGAGGGCGTGTCTCATCGGAAAAGACATGGAAGTTCACGCCTCTTTCCTTTCCGAGGAAAAGAGGACCCAGTGCCGTTCCATACTTGGAAGTCGCAAGAGGGCCGGCATTACAGTGGGTAAGAATTCCGTCTCCGTCCTTCAGTAAGGAAAGTCCGTACTCGGAAATTGCCTTACACATAGCGGCATCCTCCGCCTGAATCAACCTGCATTCCTCTCTTAAAAGAGCCAGAATTTCCTTCGGCGAGGAAGAAATATGCGCTTCAACCACAGACTCCATCCGCTTTAAGGCCCAGCTTAAGTTTACCGCCGTCGGGCGGGAGGAATTCAAGTACTCCGCATCTTCCTTGAACTTCTTATAAAAAGCCTCTCCCGAATCCGCCTGAATCTGCTGCGCCAAAACGTAAATCCCGTAAGCCGCGCAAATCCCGATAGCAGGGGCTCCTCGCACCTTTAATTCAAAGATGGCATCATAGAGTGCCTTTGCATCTCCAAGTTCAAGGAACTCCTTCTTTCCGGGCAGCTGTGTCTGATCTATAATCACGACAGCCGTCTCCTCTTCGTTCAAGCGAACATTTTCAATGCCCGAAAGCAACTCCGCAATTTCCTCTTCCTTAAGTCTTCCCTGGTTCATTTCTTCTTCTATTTCCCTTCTTCTGTTTCTATACTTAAGACCAATAGGCCATTATCATCCGCTTCTTCTCCGGTCACACTATATCACAGCCGCAATGACTCCTTACCTATCCTGATAATTGCCTCTGTTACAAGCTTTTTAAAGAGCGGCGCCACACGGTTTGCAACCACCTTCACATCCTCGTCACTCAAGGGTTCTTCAGAAAGACCCGCACCCAGGTTGGAAATACAGGAAATCCCGCAAATCCGCATGCCGCAGTGTCTTCCCGCAACCGCCTCACAAGCTGTACTCATTCCTACCGCATCGGCTCCGAGAATATGCGCCATCCTGACTTCAGCCGGAGTCTCAAAACTGGGACCGCTGAACTGCATATATACGCCCTCTCGGAGGGAAATGCCCAAGTCCTTCGCACAAGCAAAGATTTCCTTCCGAAGCGCCGGATCATAAACCTCCGACATATCCGGAAAACGAACACCCAGCTCCTCCGCATTGGCTCCAATCAAAGGATTCGGAACAGAGTAGAGAATATGGTCCGTAAGAAGCATGAAGTCTCCCGCCTGATAGGCCGGATTCGCAGAGCCGCAGGCATTGGTCAGGAAGAGGATTTCCGCTCCCATAAGGTGCATCAGACGTTCCGGAAGAACCACCTCTTCTATGGAGTAGCCCTCATAAAAGTGTACTCTTCCCTGCATAATGACTACCGGCACACTGCCGATATGTCCAAATACAAATCTTCCCTTGTGTCCGCTCACCGTCGATACCGGAAAATCCGTAATCTCATGATAATCGATGCTTGCCTCGATTTCGATTCTTTCCGCATAATCTCCTAGACCCGAACCGAGTACCAGCGCAAGACGCGGGCGAAAAGGAATCTTATCCTCAATGCTTTTATAGCAACGCTGCAATCTCTCGTAAACCTTTGTCATCTCTTCCCGCTTTCTCTATTGATAATCTTCTCCCGTTAAATAATTGAAGAAGGCCGTATTCACATAACGCTTCTCCGGATTAACGGAAAGCCCTTCATGAAGCGCACTAAGCTTCTTCACAACTTCATCCTTTGCCTCCACCGTCGTAAAGGGATGGATGGAATATTCCCCGTTTGTCACAACACAGTCATAAATCTCATGATAATCCTCTTTCGGCATATCTTCTCTGACCGTGCTGTAGAGCGGTTGCCACCAGGAACCGTAGATTAAGCCCTTCATATCCGCATTTTCCGAATTCTTCTTGGCAAATTCCTTAATCACCTTGTCAAATGCCATAAGATCTTCTTTATCCGCAAATTCCAGCTTTAAATCATATTCCACTGCATAAACCAGATACAGCTCATCGCTAAATTTCTTCACTTCATAGGTCGGTGTCGGATCCGGAACGGGGCCCCAGTCCAATAAATACTGATAAATGCTGATTTTCGGTTCCAGCTGAACCCGTGCATTGATATTTTCACTATCCAAAAGGCCGATAAGCTGCTGGGCATGAAGGATATCGGAATGACCGTACTGTAAAGTCAACTCCGGTAAAAATCGCGCATCATACGCTGCGGATTTTAACCCGTACCCCGTCGTAATCTTCTGTTCTACCACCTCTTTTCCAACTTCGGAAAGAGTCGGGTCATCGAAGAGTTGGAAAGCGCTCCATTCCTTCTCGAGCTTTCCGAATATATCCGGATCACTAGCAAGACCCAAATAATTTCTGCCCTTTCCTAACGCATCCGCAACCTTCATTAAAAGAGCATCCAGCGCCGCCTTATCCGGTTTTTCCTTCTTGATGCACTGTACCGCTTCCTCCGGTGTAATTAAATCCACGTCCAAAGCGCAAGCAACAGGAGAAAGATTTTCTCCTTCCCCTTCTATCCCGTATTGTTTCAGTCTCTCTTTCGCCTTCTCCGCATTGTAGGTTAAAGCAAGTTCCTCATAACCCGCAGCCTGCACTGCCGCAGATACCGCATTATCCCAGCTAAGCTCCGCTCCCAAGTCCGCATCCTTTTCCGAAATGGCCTTTAAAGCTTCGGAAAATGCCTTTGCGTCCGGTTCTTCCGGAAGACTTACAGCAAAGTAGGTCTTTAGATACGCGTCTGTCTTCTCCGGTGTATCCTTAAATTCCTCTTCTCCCTTGCGCTTCGCCGCATTCTCGTCGAGAGGCTTTTCTTCCGCCACTTTACTTTCCGCCTGTGCCGTTGTCTCCGCTTCTTCTTTCGCGGACTCCGTCACTTTCGCAGTCGTCTCTCCTGTCTGCTTTCCTCCCCCGCTTCCGCAAGAAGCGAGCGTCACTGCCACTGCAATTGATAACACCGTAGAACCTACAAGACTTTTCTTCATCTTTCCCTCCACTTTGTTCTTCCTACAACGCATCGGACTTTCCATATTAAAACATATGACTCTATAGTACCCGAACTGGTAAGTTTTAATCAAGAACCTTGTAAGATATTTTTTTTGTATTTTTCTACATACTTTATACTTTGATAACGCTTAAATTCTTCGTTCTATTGCAAATGCCAGAGTTTTGTTTTATACTTTTTTCTATGCTTCCGTAGCTTAAGGGATAGAGCCCCGGCCTCCGACGCCGGTAGTGGCGGTTCGAGTCCGTTCGGAAGCATTTTTTGTTGCCTATTTTCCAAAAACACAACGTTTAAAGCCCATTGCATTCTTTTCGAAAGCACGCTCTCGCTCGGCTCCGGCCTAACGGCGGTTCGAGTTCGTTCGGAAGAAGATTTTTTAAAAGAATGCAAAACATAAACCCCGCCGCATCCTTTCTCGAAAGCACGCTCTCACTCGGCTCCGGCCTAACGGTACTAAGCATCAAACTGCGCTATGCTCGTTTTCTGCAAGTACCGAGGCCTCCGAACGGCTTTCTCAAAAGGATACGGCGGGGTTTATTTCTGTATAGCAACTTCTTTCGAAATCAGAATCTTCTTCCAATCGAACTCTCACTGTCCCGTTTTCGGGATATTTCTTTTTATAGAAAACTCTTTTCCGAATGGACCTTCATCGTCCTATCATCCGGGATATTTTATTGAAAAGATCCTACCAAATGGACGTTCTCCCCTATCGGCAAATTATTATCTACCTTTTAGTAGTTAATGACATCCGGCTTTTCAGCCTCTCTTCCGGGGAAGTGGAAGCCGGGAATGAGCTGATCCCAGCGGTCAATGCCGATGACCGCTCTTGCAAAGTCGGCGATGCCTTCCGTTGCACTTGGATTGTCAATCCACTTAAAGACTTCGTGAGCAGGCTTCGGTACCAGCTTATGGTTCACGATGCTGGAAAGCCCGAAAGCAAGTCCGTGCTTCGTTTCGTCTTCATTGTCCTCCTGACGGCTCATGAGGTAAGCTGAAATGTAAGGGTTGTTGTCTGCGATAAAGTAGGAATAGGCTACTGCGGCAGCCTGCTCCGTCGTCTTATCTTTCTTACCCTGTGTGCTGGTAAAGCCTTCCTCCGTGAGGAATATCTTACGCACCTCGCCCTTACGATTTCGCATGGCGGGTAATTGCATAAAGTCCGTAATCACATGCAGGTTCTTAAAGTTAACGACCGGAGAATCGATGGAGTCATTGACCTTTCCGGTCTTATCATCATCCCAGAAATTCGGTGAGGTCATCGGATAAGGATAAGGGTGAAGCGCAAGACCGTAATCCATATAGCCCTCCGCCGCCTCATAATTGTGGAAGGCCAGCATAATATCCTTTCCCTTGTATTTTCCAACGGGAGCAGCCTCCGGGAACATGTTCCAATAGTGGTCGATGGAGAACATAATGTTATCATTCGCCGAAACGGACTTCATCGCAGTATAGAACACGCGGAAGGCTCTCTGGAACCGCACCGTATAGGCTGACACATCATAGTCTCCCATATAGTTCCAATACTGGTTGTTGATTTCATTTCCGACAACCCAGTTCGTAATCTTTCCGTGACCGTTCTTCCCGTTGTAGCGCTTCGCAAGGAAAGAAGCCATGGCCTTCACCGCACGGAACCCTCCCTCGGACTCCACATTAAAACCGTAGTAAACCGCCTGCTCCTTGGGCAGTTCCGTCACGCCCTTCGGATTCAACTCCGGAACAGTCTCGTTCCAGGCATTCAGCAAAATGGCGGTAACCGCAACTCCGGAATCGCTCAGTCTCTTCACTTCCGCGTCCAACTGGTCAATCAGTTCTTTATTTATCTTATAGGTCTTGTTTTCATAGGTATAGGAAATGCCGTTTCCGAAGAAGCGCTGTGTCGGAATATCCACGCCGGCATGCTTGATGTTTAAACTCAAAGCATCGTCCAGGATATTCGGATCTACACGAAGCCCTTTCTTTCCGGGATTTAATGCCGGATCCTGATTCTCCGCAACAATCTCCGGATTTTCGATATAGCGTCTGTCGGAAATCATCTCATAATGCCCATTTACCTTGACTGCCGGTACGAAAGCGCTGTAAAGCCGAAGCTCTCCCGGACCTGCATGCAAAGTAAAGGTAAACTTCTGATCCTGTCCGATATTTCCCTTTGCCAGAAAATCTCTTCTCCCCGTCAAGTCATTCTGGTAAGGCTTAATTTCAAAAATATAAATGAAACCATCGGTTCCCGTATTGTCTCCGCTACTGTCCACGGTAAGCGAAATACTTTCCTTATCCGAGGTAATGTTTACATCATGTATTTTCCCCGTAACGGAATGCGCAAAGGCGGCAAAGGAAAATAATGCCGACATCGCTAATGCAGACAAAAATCCGATACTTTTCTTCCCCAAAACTCTCATTTTCTTTCCTCAAAAATCCTTTCTTCGGAACAAAGTCCCTTTGTTCTCTTAAACGAGATATCGCACGCATTGCGCACGATACTCGTTATGAATCAAAGCTTCTCCATCCTACGATTTTTAAGGAATAATTGCTAGCGGATTTCTCTTACAAGTTCTTACGGAATAAAAACGATAAGGAAAAATAATTCCATTCCACTTTTCTTCATTTTATATCAATAGTGTATCTATTAATAAATCGGTATGTTCTATTGCAATCAGAGATAACATTGCTAAATTGTGAATTGCATCACAAAGCATATATGACTTTTCCTCTTTCCAATGTGGCTTCCAAGACATCACATAGTCGTATACATCTATATCTCTTACCAAATTATTTCTTCCTTTTAATTCATCATATGCATATAATACAGTGGCTACCATTTCCGCCTGTTCCGTATCCTTCATTCTCCCAAACAAATCTACCGTCTTTTTCATCGCATTCCATTCTTCTTCACTAAACTTACTTTGATCAATGAAAAAACTCTCTGACACACTGAGCGACACCATTCTTCCCAGTGTTCTCTCGAGAATTAAATTTGCATTGGCAAGTGTAGTAATTGAATCTTTCACAGACTCGGAATAAGGACCATAATTTCCTTTTGAAAAAATAAATCCTGTATTTACTCCATTTCTCGTTATTACATAACAAATTTTCTGATAAATCGTCCTACCTACTTTTAATGCATATTTTCTTTCATTTAATTCCCTGACTACTTCAAGAATCAAATACCATTTAGGATTAATCTTGGGATTCCCTTTCCCAAAAACTTCTCCTTCTGCAAAATTTCTTGATAAAAAGGTATCCGTTATTTTATTTTTACTTACTCCAAAAGGTGCATAAATTTCAACTTCAATCGGTAATTTTTTTAACTTTTGATACATCAGAGGACCAACAGTGTCCCAATCCAGTCCGCCATTTCCACATCCCAATGGAGGAAAAGCAACACTGGAAATGCCGTAGAATTGATAATTTTCAATAAACCAATCCAAGCCCCTTACCACATAAGAAAGACGTGAGGGAGAACGCCAATGATCTTTAGTCGGAAAATTTATGATTTGAACTCCATTCGAATTTTGAAAAACATAAGGTATTCCGGGATGGACTTCACCGGAATCGCATTTTTTGCTATAGTCACTGTACATCTCCGGATATTTTTTTTTGAATTCAAGCGCAATTCCTTTCCCCATTACCCCTACACAATTTACTGTATTGACAATAGCCTTGCAGTCGCTATCAAATATGTTTCCTATCTTTACTTTCATCCTAACTTCTCCTAAAAAAGAGCCGTGGTTCAATAACAATTTTTCCGGTATAAGCATTTGCATTTAATTTAGCTTTCGCCTCTTCACTCACTACTGCAGCAGCTACAATATACTGCGGTGGTATACGATACGGCACCAAAACCTCTGCGCATTTAATCGATCCTCTTCTGCACTTTTCATAGTAGTTCTCATCCGTCCAGTATCTGGCATATACCAAATCAAAATCTATCTTTTCCAATCCGGTTTCAACCTCGTAAAAAGATGCATAAGCACTTGAAGCGTTTCTATCCGACAAGATTACACCTTCCCTATTCAATATTGTCTTGTCAATTTTTAAGATACATATTTCATGGTTTTGATCTCGCCTTCTTGATAACATTGGATTCCATGGATCAAAATATAAATTTGCATACTGATGTAGTTTTAAGCCTCCCGGAACTTGAACGATGTCTCTGCGAGCTTGTACTTCGTTTAACGCAATAGACTTATGAAAAATCCCCATTGCTTTTTCATTCGATAATATTCCCTTCTCCATTATCGATCTTATATTACTAATAGCTTGTATATTATAAAGCCCAGTATGCTTTGTGATTTCAGTAAACTTATCTGACAACATCATTTCTGTCCTCACTCCGACCAAAAGTATGCAAAACGTTTGTTCTCTATTTAAAATATAGTACCAAATAAACGAATTAGGTGCAAGTAAATAATGAATAACCCATCGTTTTATTCTTAACTAAAAACAAATGATAACATTCCACCATTATGAATTCCGGAGTGATCCTGGGTAAAAATTCAATAGCCCATTCCTTTTAATCGAGTAGGAGGGAAATTTAAATTAAATTTCCCGACCTCTCACACCACCGTGCGTACCGTTCGGTATACGGCGGTTCAATCAACTTAACAAGTAACACACCTTGAGGTGTAGTAGTCTAACATTGAGACTAATCCAAATGAGGTTAGTCTCTTTGTGCTTATAGCCTTTTGTACCCATCCGTTATGGCACATATGCGCAATACGATTTCCTGTATTTGCAACTTTATGTGCTACCCATCTTAGTATACCTAGCTTAACCAAGTTCTTCTCTTTGTTTTGTGGAGTTTTCCAATGTTTTAAGTCCGATATAGTTATCTATAAGATAAATACTTTTCTTTGCCGACTTATATATTTTTGTATAGGCAACATCCGCTTCTATCTTATCTCCGTTCATCAAAAGGAAATGTCTATATGTTTCCGGGTCTATAAAATTATCCATTACCTTCTTCAAATCTTCTTTTGTAGCTAAAGTGTTCATCTTACTATTTAGTTCTGATATTTCCCTTGAATTTTGCTTTATATCATTTGTGTTTTGGTTTGTTTGAATTGATATTTGAACCAAATCCTTTGAGTTGATAAAATCTTGATTTTCAACGATGAAGTCCTTCATCTGCTTAAACATTCGTATTAAAGCCTTACTCTGTCTAACTGCAAGCTCTCCCCTTAATACAGTCATAAGCATATAAATGCCTTGTTCTGTAAAGGCATAAGGTAGTTTTCTACGACTGCCCCAACTTGATGTCGATTTTTTCGATATCAAGTTTTCAAATTCTGATTTCGTCAATCGAAACATAAAATCATCATCAAATTTCTCCGAATTGTTTTTTACTTGTTCGCTGAATCTTGTCGCCATTTTCTTTTTATTTCATTCAGCTTACAGCTTGTAAGCCAATTTTCCATCCTATTTATCAAAGTCTAATTGGTATAATTATACTAAAAATATAGGCTCTTTTCTATCTCTCAGTTTTCAAGACCTTTATACTACTTCAAATCCAGTAGCCAGTCTCTGGCATTCTGTATCTTTATACCTTCTATATCTCTTGGAGGGTCATCATCCAAAGTAAGGATCATCTTAGGATAATCGTCCGGAAGCATTTGCAAAGGCCTGATTTCTCTATCCAATGTAGTTTCCTCTCTTACTGTCAAAGCTACTTGATAATAATGATTACCTTCCTGGTTTTGAGCAACGAAATCCACTTCAAAGGAATCCACCTTCCCCACATACACATCATAGGATCTGCGAAGTAATTCCAAATAAACAACATTCTCCAAAATATGGCCGGCGTCCATAGCTTTTTTGCCCAGAAGCATATATCGAAGCCCAATATCTACAACATAATATTTTTCCAAGGTCTTAAGATATTGTTTTCCCTTGATATCAAATCGTTTTGCCTGATAAATGACATAGGACTCCTTTAGGGCCATAAGATATTTTTCTATTGTCTTCGAGTCAATTTTCCTTCCATCGGAAGTCATTGTATCAGCTATTTTCTTGGTAGAAAGGGGATTTCCAATGTTATCAAAAATAAACTTCAATACACTTTGAAGCATCATAGAATCCGTTACCTGTTTCCGATTCATAATGTCTTTAATGACAATCGTATTGTAAATACTTTCCAAATAATCTCTAATAATATTCGGTTCGGAATCCAATGCTAAAGTATAAGGAAACGAGCTGGATACTAAGTACTCAGTATATTTTGTTATCCTATCTTCAAATCCTCCCTTAGCCAAACAATATTCCTTAAAGGACAAAGGAAGCATCTCAATTTGAATATACCTCCCTGAAATCAAGGTGGCTATCTCAGAGGAAAGCATATAGGCATTGGAACCGGTCACATACAAATCCACATCCGGATTCAACAATAGACTGTCCAATACTTTAGGAAACTTATCTACATTTTGAATTTCATCCAGAAAAATATAAGTCTTGATATTTTTCTTTAAATTCTCTTTAATATATTGATAAAGACTTCTATAATCATTTAAGTCCTCATACTCCAAATCCTCAAAGTTAATGAATATAATCTGAGATTTTTCAACTCCCTGCTCCAGCAACCAATCTTGAAACTGGAGGAGTAGCGTTGATTTTCCGCATCTTCTAATACCGGTCACAATCTTGATAATATGTTTATCCTTGAGAGCCTTTAGCTTATTCAGATATTCTTCTCTTGTAATCACCCTAGCACCTCCTTTCCGTAGAGAATAGCATCCTTTATATAGAAAGTAAAGTTTTTGTATTTAATTCCAAAAACTATTTATTTCTTAATTGTTTTTGGAATTATTTTCTAAAACTATATTTATTCTAATATTTTTTGTAACTCATTCTAAAAAATATTAGATTTTTTATTTTGTGGATTTTATTCCAAAAATTGTAATTTTGAGAAAATTAGGATAATCATTTCTAAAATCATCTAAAATATTTTTTGTAAGCATATCCATTACCTTCTTCAAATCTTCTTTTGTAGCTAATGTGTTCATCTTACTATTTAGCTCTGATATTTCCCTTGAATTTTGCCTTATATCATTTGTGGTTACTGTCAAGTAATCGTTGGCAACATTTGCCGGTAAATCCATCGGCGTGTTTTCGTTAATCCCTAGGACGATTTCATTTAGGGACGCCGTTAACTTTGGAGATGGATGGCAGGCGGAAATCTCCACTTGTTGCCGTACTTCCACAAATCCACTCTGCGTAAGGGCTACTTCCTTTACCTTTCGAAGCCAGTAGAAGTAGGCATTTCCGGATAGGCCATGCTGTGCACAATAGTCATCTACTTTTAGACCACTCTCCTCGTATTATTAAGTTGTAGCTTTTCTTTACCTGTTCTTGGTAATCAGCTACTATTGTTATCTGATGCTGTGGATTGGTTCCGATCTCCTACCGCGCGACGGTTTTTGTAAGGCTCCAACCACAGCCTCTTTGTTACATTGTTGATCAGTTAGATACCGCATGACGGTTTATGTAGAACGAGGATACAATCAGCAAAGAGCCCTGTGGGTCGATAACAGCATCAAACACTTTTTACAGGAGGATTTACTAAATGATTTTCGTTGGAATTGATGTTGCTAAGGATAAGCATGACTGTTGTATCCTTGGGCCAGACACCGAAGAACTTTTCCAAATCTTTACGATACGGAACAATAGTGATGGCTATGGAGAATTATTCCACAAGATTGAGTCTGTCTCAAAGGACAAATCTCAGATAAAAATAGGACTCGAGGCTACCGGTCACTATTCCTACAACATTCTGGGATCACTTCTTGACCATGGCTATCACACCTTTGTCATCAATCCGTTACATACAAATCTTTACAGAAAAGGTCAAAGCCTTAGAAAGACGAAAACGGATAAAGTCGATGCCCGGCTCCATTGCTGAAATGCTTGTGACTGATAAGACACTCAAGCCCTATACAGGTACATCATACCACACCGTTTTTTAAAGATTTTAAAGAGACTTTTCCCAATGATTTATCTTAAAAAAGAAACAGAAAAAACTGAGTTATACAGCTCCGGAATAATAAAAAAGGTGGTCATCCTATCTCATCATAGAGAATCCATACCACCTTTCTTACACTATATTTTTGAATGATTATGCTTTTTTAAGGTCATTTTTTCTTTAATTCACGAACCGCATCACTAATTTGAAGATTGTATTAATCAAGGATTATCCATTTTTTACGAATTAGGGACTGGCCGGAAGGGCACCGGCATTAAGCAAGTCCTGATAGATTCGTTCCGTCCTATACTTCGCGCCGGTATTATTACAATGCATAATCCCATTAAAAAAATATTTCCTGTCAAAAATATAGTCCGATTGCTTCGATATTACCGCAGCACCAAATGTTTTCTTCAACATCCCATCAAATGCATCTATGTCTTCCTTAGAAGAAAGGACAGCCTTATCGTAACAGCAGGGCAAAGTAATATACACCTTGACTCCGTGAAGATTGCAATAAGCAATGTAATCCTTTACATACTTTACCCATAGAGGATTCCAGGCCTTCCCGCTGTAGGTTTGATACGTATAGATTTCCGCCACTTCCTTTGTATAAGGATCCGGTATCACACACTCGGGTCTATCCAGAATCATATTTCCCCGTTCATCATAGGAATCCATAGAATAGATTACGTACGGCTCATATCCCCCATTAAGATCATACAAAATCATTTCTTTCAAATAGGAGGGATAATAGGAAAAAATCTTCCATCTCACCTCCGGAATAAAAAATTTATACATTTCATATTCATGCCCTATCCCTGTAAGAAGTAAATCTTCGCCACATGTGTCAATATAATTTTCAACCAATTCCAAAACAATGATATCCCCCTCTTGCATATTGGACTTGGACATCTCCATGAGAAAAGACATCCCATAGCCACCATGATTTCCAAGAATGGCACAGGGCCTCCCTGTCAACGCTTCCATCCTGTCAAGGTCTAAACCGAAACTGAGGGAAGAATTACCGACAAAAGTAATTTTATTTCCCTGCAAAGATTGATAATACTTATACTGATAAACAAGAGCTCTTTGGTATGCTCTTCCAAACGGATCCGGTAAGAGTATTGTCAAAAGAAGCATAAATATGCAAAATCCGGAGATAAAAGCAGTCCCCCTAAATATATATTTCATATCTTCCTCTATCAAAAGTTAAAATAGATAAAGTTACTTGCATCCGCGGAACGAACCGGGAAGAATACAACCGTTAAGGCTAATATCCCGTATAACAGTATCCATCGAACCACGATATTTCGACTGCAAATCCATTCCGACAGTTTCTCTTTCCGTTCGATTCCGTCAAAAAGAGTGCAGAAGGCTACTCCAAAAAGTAAAAAATCCATCCCCCCCGAGAAAGAACACTTAAGCCTGACAAGGCGCCCTTATAGTAAAAGGCGGAAAGCATTCTTTTATAAATACCCACAGCAATGCCGAGACTTCCGGCACGGAAAATAACATAACCGATTGTCACAAGGAAGAAGGTTCTTGCAATTTGAAAAATCTTCCACAGCGAGTTGTCTTGAATGTGAAAAAAAGCCTTTGCCTTTTTGTATCCGTCGCTCATCCACACCGCAAGAATAATAAAAAATCCATGATACCATCCATAAGCAAGATACTTATAGCCTGCACCATGCCACATCCCAATCACTGTCCACGTGACAAGGAGGCCGATAGTGGCTGTTAAAGAAGAGGCCAGTTTTTTCTTTCCGCTTTTACTCAAGTTTTTTCCCAAACGAGTCAGTGCTTCAGACCTTAGGATCGGATAATAAAGATAATTTCTAAACCACACCCCCAAAGAAATGTGCCATCTTCTCCAGAACTCCGTAATCGAACTCGAAAAATACGGCGTTTCAAAATTCTCCATCATATGAATCCCCAAACATTCGCCGGTTCCTAAAGCAATGTCAATATAGCCGGAGAAATCCGCATATAGCTGAAAAGAATACAGGATGGTGGCCAGAAATAAAACGATACCCGAATAGTCGTGATAGTTCTCATAAACAGGGCTAATAAAGAGCGCCAGTCTGTCCGCTATCACTACCTTTTTGAAAAAGCCGATTAACATTCTGATCAGCCCCTTTACAAAACGATCATATTCAAAAGGCTGCCCTTCCATGAGTTGCGGAAATAATTCCTCATAGTTTCCAATCGGGCCTTCACTTAATTGCGGAAAGAAGGAAACAAACAAGGCGTATTTTAAGATGCTCGGCTGTGCTTCTACCGTCCCGCGATAGACATCAATGCAATATCCAAGACTCTGAAATGTATAAAAAGAAAAACCAAGCGGAAGCACAACCCAGCCTAAAGGTGCAATATTCCAACCTGTCAGAACATGAACTACACCAATACTAAAGTTAAGATATTTCATGACTACCAACAAGCCCACATTTAACAGGATTGCCAGTAAAACCCAAAGCTTTTTTCTTTTTTCATAAGAGGAACGAATCTTTTTCTTCTGCTCTTTCGTTATGGAAGGAAAGGAAAGCAGCTCCGTCTTTTCCAATTGATTGCATCGCTGAATCCCGATAGATGCGCCCCAGGTAACTACTATCGAAAAAAGCAGGAAGAGACTATATTTTATAGAATAAAAACCATAGAAAACAAGGCTCGCGACCAGCAAAACCATCCAACGATATTCTTTCTTTCGTGTTCCAAGAAGAAAATAGAAGAAAAATAAAATGCAAAGAAAGCACAGATAGCGAATCGATAAAAAAGACATACTACACCTCTACAAGCTCAATCATTCCGATGAAGGGATGAATCAAAAAACAGACTCTCTTTCCGGCAATTGCGATTGCCTCATGCTTCTCCGAACAGATAACGTAATGCTGCGCTAAAAGTGCAGCAATCTGATCATCCATATCTTCCGTTTCGTAGCAGATATGATAAGGTGTGTTCCCCACTCTCTTCATTAAGTCAAAAACCACCGACTCCTTCGAAACGGGAGAAACCAACTCAATCTTGTATCCGTCCTTCTCCATGAAACAGATTGTAACTTGACGATAATCATCTAAAACTACATCCTGCACCAAGGTATAACCCAAGTTCAAAAAGGCCTTTACTGCCTTGTCCATCTTCTTTACCAAGTAGCCAATATGATGAATCCGCATTAGTCCAACTGCTCCATGATCAAATCTACCATCTGACCGACATTCTTCATTCCCACAACATCCTTCATGGCAAATTTGATGTCAAACTCATCCTCAATTGTGCCAATCAAAGTAATGTGCATAAGGCTATCCCATCCATCCACGTCACTTGCCACAGTTTCGTCGCTAACACGAATGCTATCATCATCAAACACGTCCTGAATGACTGCATTAACCTTCTCTAAAACCTCTTCTCTTGTCATTTCTATTCTCCTTCATTTACACTGATGTACTTGTTCTTTTTCGTATATGGTTTTGTAAGATCGAATTTCCAGCATGTATTTCCGGCTTCATCCTCAGAAATCTTGTCAAAGCCTAAAGTCGAGTAAAAGTCTCGTACCATAGCATTCTTGGCAGTCGGATAGTAATATCCATAAAGGCTCTGAAGGCCTCTAGCCTGAGCCTCTTCCACCAACTGGTCCATCATGGCATATTCCATATCTCTTTTCAGTACGCGACAACTCATAATCCACAGGTCAATATGAAGCTCCAATCCTTTTATTTCACCAATAACAACACTCACTACGCCGTTGTCACCAAACTTATCCTCCAACTTTCCGTAGAGCGTGATATGTCTGCCATCTTTTGCCGTTTCTTCCACTTCTGCCTGTGTATATCTTCTGGTCGTAAGGTTAAACTGATTGCTTTTATTCGAAAGCTGTGCAATTCTTGACATATAAAGGTCTTGAAAAGGCTTTATAGTTCCAGTCATCTCCAGAGATTTCAGATACTCTCCATAATCCGTAAAAGCAAGCTGTGCATGATTTCTCTTAGCATTTTCCAGATACATCTCGTTTCTTTTCAAATCATCCTCGGAAAGTTTAGTGGGTTCAAAGTATCCCGCGTGATCAAGAATCTGAATATAGTTTTCCACCCTGTTGATTTCAGGAACAGCTGCTCCCAGAATGCCTTGACGAACAATTTCTCTCTCCGCCGGATTATCATCCACAAAGACAAAAGACTCAGGAAGAAGATTTAATTCTGACGCCTCGGCAAGAAGGTTCTGATCCTTTGGCTCCCAATTGGCCTTAAAAGAAACAAAATCCTCCACCTTCAGTACAGAATCGGGCCGTTCAAACCCGCTGCGAGCCACATCCTCATTGTTTTTGGAAATAACCGTCAGTAGCGTTCCGATTCCCTTTAAGTCCTTGACATAATTCTGAAATTCACTATAGGTCTGCCCGAGAGCTGTCTCTTGTCCGATTTCAATGTTCTCTGCACCGTCATCTCCGATTACTCCGCCCCATAAAGTATTATCCAGATCAAGAGCCAGAACCTTTTTATTTTTACCCAAAATCGACTTGATGATCGTCGCTACTCCATAGGCCGTAAAGGGAATCGCCGGTACTGCAAGAGCATACTTATACATATGCCAGTAAAACGGATTGGACCATTCCGCTATACCGTATGAAGCCGCTTCATAATTTATATCATGAATGAAGAAATTCTCCCGTTCCCGTGCGTATTGATAAAATCCTTCATTCAATTGATTCACAAAATAGCTTTTCCCCTGCAGCATAACGGCATCTTGATTGCCAAGAACCCTATAAAAGGGAAGTTCAAAGTTATTCTGAATGATAGGACAGTGATATTTTTCAAAAAGATGATCCCAAAGCCCCCTGAATCTTTCAAGTTCCGCGTCCAATAAAGCCTTTACATCCTCGGGCTTATCCGCAGTCTTCGGCCAGTTTGAAATATTTCTACTCGACGTGTGAATATAAATCAAATCCGGTTTAAACTCAACCAACCTTGCATTATCGAACATACCATCTTCATAAAATTGATTGTATTCCGACTCATAAAAAGTCGCTTCGATTCCCACATTCAAGAGAAAAAGCTCTATCATGTTCTTAATTTCATCCGTGGTGCTTCCACCCAAAATGGCGATTCTCTTCTCAAGGTATTTTGTTGTCGTATCGGACAAAAGTGCCTTACGGTATTTCAGTCTCTTTTTCCGGATTAACTCAGAGTCAAATGGATATTCCAGTTCTCGCATATACTCGTTCTCAACCTTTTCTATATTAATTCACAAGGGAATATAGCATCTTCTATAAATCACAACACTGCCGATTATTATACGCTTTTTTAAAACTTTAATCTAGCAATCTTCTCTATTTATTGCTCTATATCAAAAAACTTTAACATGAACGAGATACCGCACGCTTTGCGGACGATACTCGTTATAAATTAAAAAAGAACTCCCGATTTCTCGGGAGCCCTTTCTAAGTTCCTAATGGAATTACTCTGTGTAATATGTTCTTCCACCAACAGTAATTGCATGATTATGGTCAGTTGACTGAGATGTGTAAAGCTTCTTGTAGCTAGCATAGATAACCTTACCATCCTTATCTGTTACATAGTAAACGTCATTCATGTCCTTCAAATTACCCTTGTTCTTCTGAACAGTTCCAGAAGAGTTTACAAGAACATAATTCGTGGGAGTTGTGATATCTGTAACTCCAAGTCCTCTAACAACGTCATCAAAATACTCAACAACAGTATTTGCTGAAGCTAAATCCCTAACTGTAGTTCCTGTCTTAACAAATCCATAGTTGGAGTCGTCGTTATTAGCTGCAAGCAAAATACCCTTATTAACATACTTCTTAATCTTAGAAACATATCCGTCAGCTGCCTTACCATTGTTCAAGAAGTACATCTGGTAATCATCATCCTGGAAAGAAACCTTCTGATATCCGGTCTTTCTGGAACCGTCCTTATTATAGTCATCGGAGAAGTAGTAAATATCGCCAGCGAATGTAGCAGCTAAATAGTCTTTAGCTTCCATGTCGGAAATACTCATATGAGCTGTGCTCTCATCTGTAAAATTAGTACGTCCATCTGCAGATGCCTGAAGTCCGGAAATCATACGTCCAACCTCATCAAATGCATAAATCTTATTCTTGATTCTCTTTGTAGTGTCCTTTACAATCTTTCCGGATGCATCAGCCCACCACCAAGAGTAGGTATCGTTTTCATAATCCTTAAGATTTAATTCCTCACTCGGAACAGCCCAAATCCACTGGTTCTTTCTAGCACCACCGTCGCCGTTTACATAAACAATAGCATTGCTTCCGGAAGCAGCCGGTAAAAGTACGGAATCAGAACCTACAGTTGTTTTCTTCAAGTTGGACCAATCCTCAATCATGCGTCCATCTTTACCAAAGAAGTATGTAACACCGTTGATGGTCTTCTTGGTGTTCTTGGTAATCTGTCCGTTGTCATTGAAATAGAACCAAGCAGTAGTCTCGTCACCATCCTTCATAACGGAAAGCTGTACCCAACCGTGCTGAGCGGAACCGTCATCAAATCCGCCGTAGTAATACTTAGCACTCTCCCAAGCATCATCACCGGTTACAAGAGCGGATTCATTACCCAGCCAACCATAGAGCATATAGCCTTCCTGGTCAAAGAGATACTTCTTGCCGTTGATAGTTCTGATATCGGAGATAGTTAACTTCTCATTACTATCTCTGTAAGCCTTACCGTCAGCACCAAAGTACATCCATCTGTGATCAGCATTAGTATCATCAGACTCAACATCGAAAGCCACCCACTGATTGGTAACCATAGCACCGTCCTGGTTAACATAGTAGAAATCGTTATTGTTCTGAACAACTTCGTTTGTAGCCATGTTTCCGTCGGATCCAAGGTAGAACCAGTAATCTCCGGACTTTCTCCAAGCATCAGCGATTGGTGTTCCGTCGTTATCTAAATACTGCCAGTTTCCTGTTGTGTTGTTCCAGCCGGCAGCGAATGTAACTGCAGATGCGCCGATAGCCAGTAAAGCTGTTGCAGATAAAGCTGCAACCAATTTTGTTTGCTTTCTCATAATTAATGCACTCTCCTTTTTAAATCATGGAATAATCCAAGTTGCGTGACGATTATAACCCCTTTTCTTAATCGATTCAAGTTTTTTATAAACAAAAGATAAAAATCTTCCGTTTTTAAGGGTTTATCCTCGTGACTTTCTCAATATAGCGTAAGTTGCTTTATATGTCTATTACAAAGCGTAAACGAATTATTACGAAGTTCTTAAGGTAAATATTAAGAGAAAACTAATAATTAACGTTTGCTTTCTGCTAATCCTATGGTTTTCCCATGTTATTTGATAAAAAAGCACTTTTCTGCAAGAAAGCATTCAGATATTCACTTCTACAGGAGTTGCGATCTGGCTGATTATCGGGGTGTACAAATCTGCATCTTGATTCGGCGTTGAGATGGTTATTATTAGAGAATAGCGAATCTTATCGTTAAAACGATTTAGATATCCCCTTTCTTTCCACCATCCTGAAACCGGATAAACGGCAATCTGGTTTATTTCACTCAATTCCACCCCGGTTAATTTCATAAAATCAGAATGAAGTGATCCAACATCTCTGACTTTCTTTCCCAAGAACCAGCGATCACTTCCACTACTTCCATCGCCTTTATCTTTTTTATCATCCCCTCTTGCTTCAACATTGATTCTTTTTTTAAAGTCTTCCAATGTTTCATTGTTATTGATTACATCAAAGCGAAGACCGCTAGACGCATAGCGATATTTATCTTTCCAACCAACTGCCTCGGGACTCGGTTCAATGAAATAAGAAAGTGTCACTCTTAATTCCGCATCCACTTCTCCTAGATCTCTTAGAACCTCTTTAGGCCAAGGAAGTGTATACAAGTGCATTTCATTCATTGAGTTAGAACCGTTTTCCTTCTTTTTATAAGGCTGCAGTATCTCTTCACTGATTATATTTACCGAGTTATTCATACACTGAATTGCGCGATTTAAATTCGGAATACCGTACCCGCAAGAACGAACGAGATTATGTCTCCCCGATCTCTTTTTTTCATCATTACAAAATTGTCTACGCATCTTTTCTGTCCATCTCGCAGAATGAACCATAAGTCCCCTTACTGTTTCAGGCCATATGTCCGGATACTCGACATAGATTTGAGATGCCATCCACGCAGCTTGTGCAGTTGCTGAACTCGTCGCCCAAATAGTCGAAAAACGGTGTTTTGAATAATCTTTTCCCGTCGTTAGCAAAGAAAAGTCCGGACATTCTGAATAGTCTGTTCCATTTGTTGCAACATTGCTCCCATTTAAAAGAATCTCCGGCTTAATCGGCCACTTTTTATCCCAAATTACTGATGTAGCACTATAGGGAGATAGTTCACCGACATCGGCTAAAGGAGCAAAATCGGAAAAATCTTCATGCTGAATATCAACATCCTGGTTATATGCCCCAATTGTTAAAGCATTCCATGACTGTCCCGGATTTTCCACACTATGAAGCTCATTCACCTCCGGATATACTTCTTTAGCCAATTCATTAAATTCATTAGGAAGTACATTTCCGGCACTCACCAGTATTAATCTTTTTTCTCTATCTTCACTGTCCACTCCGGCAGCAAGACTATCTAAAGTGCCTGACCATGAAGACGGCCGGCCATTTCCGTTCCGTGCCCATCATGATCAGAAGTGAACCAAGCAGTATCTACCGACTGAATTCCCCCACGAACTATATGAGGTTTAATTAATGGATGCTCTGCAGAAATGCCGGTATCCAGTAAACAGACCGTTGTCTTAGAATCTCCGATTCTCAGTCTTTCCAACAAATCGTCTTCCCAATCTTTTTGTTCTCCCCTCGAGAGCCCATCAAAGAAGGAAGTTGCTTTAGGCGCTCTCCTGAATTCAGTGATATCATCACATATCCTTAACAAGTCAATCAAATTGTCTTTATTGGCTTTTACTAAACAGACCATTTTTTCAGGAAAGCTGATTTTTTGAGATTTACAAGCAATATTTAATTCTTTACAACAGTTCTTAAATTTTGCCTCAACTACATCTTTATTCTGCTTATATCTTAGCCATACTTCACACCAAACTGCTTCCTGTGCAGGCATAAATTCATTTTCCCCTATCCAGAAAGATTCAATTTTCGCTCTTCTAACATATTCTATACTTCGAATCAAGTCATTATTTTTAGGGTTCCCTTTTCCAGCCAAACTTTTCCTATATTCATCCACTTTCTGCAAATAATATTCTGTCTTGTCTAAGGGAACGTATACTGTAGCTTTTGTAGTGCCATTTTCCTCTTGAATATTAAGAAGTCTAATCCCCTTACGTATATTTTCTAGAGATTTTGTATTAAGTTCTTTATTTGTTTCCCCTGAAAACTCCAAATACAAACCTTCTTTTCCCCTCAATATTTCCACTTTGGTTTGAGTCGGAATTTCTTCCATGCATTGTTTCAACAGACTTTCAATATGCTCTGCATGTTGTCTCGGATTTAATCGTACAGGAAAGGAGTCCGTATTGTGCGCTCCTTCTGCAGAATATGACATTCTGTTCACTTCATGGAGAAATATATTACGTTTCTTCCCTGCCATGTTTTATGCCTCCCTGGGGATATACGCCAGCTTTCGTTCATACACAAAGGAAAGAAGTCTTTCTTCTGTTATCTCATCACCGTATAAAATTGAATCTTTTATAGCATCGTCACAAACGCGAATGATTTCCGCTTGGCTTAAATTCCTTGCCGCTGTAAGCAGCGCCTCACCGGGAATAAAATCCGGACAATATCCCTCCAATTTAAATTCAAATAATCTCTCTATTTCTCTTTCAGACGGCATTAAATAATGAAGCACATCATCAAAACGTCTGAATAATGCCTGATCCAATATCTGCTGATTATTTGTCGCAGCTACTATAATACTATCCGATTCATCTTGCTCTATAAACTGCAAGAAAGAATTAAAAATTCTTCGGGCTTCACCGACCTCGTTATCCAAGCCTCGGTCAGCACCAATCGCATCAAATTCGTCAAACAGATAAACTCCTATGCTTGTGTCAACCGAATCGAAAATCCGGCGTAGTTTTGCGCTCGTTTCACCCATGAATTTTGTAACTACCTTATCCATTTGCACAATATGGAGAGGCAATCCCAATTCTGATGCTATTACAGAAGCCGTAAAGGTCTTTCCCGTACCCGGATTTCCCTCCAAGAGAATCTTCCTTCTATTGCCATATCCATATTGTTTAAGCTTATTTTTATTTCTATACTCTCGGAGTATCCTTTTTATTCTCTCTTCAAGATCTTTAGACACAATAAGATCGGACAATCTATCATTAGGCATCAATGTAAGAAACATGGAATCGTCATTATTCATTTTTATGATATTATTCTTGTGACGAGTCATATTGTCTACATACTTTTTAAGTTCCTGGGCAACAATCTCATGCCCCTGTCTTGCTTCAGAGGCTGCGATTTGTAATACGACTGTTTTGAATTTTTCATCATTCTGATCAAGGTGCGCTTTAATCAGGCTTTTTATCTGATCGGAACTAGCCATATTCATCCCCCTCCATCGCACAAATATTCCTAATGAGCATACATTTTCTACTTGACATAGTCAATGGCATTCGTTAGATGGAGTAAACTTCGTTAATCAAGTATTGGCAATCTTAAAAGTAGCTTAAAAGTACCGGAGATGTTGATTGCTTCTCTTCTCTATAAACGATATACTATAAAGGGCCCTACTGATATAATTAAAATCCTCGCACCTTTTTTAGAAGGAATTTAAGATGAACACACGCCTATGAATTTATCGGCAAAGGTAAATATGGTCTTAAAAAATGCTTGATCCCATTTACTTTTTAAACTCCAAAAATAATGGGACCATTTTTTTCTTTGAAAGCTTTTCCTCGAAGAAAATTAGTATTGACGAAAGAAATATTGTCAAAAAATAATATATAAATAAACTTATAACCGCATCTTTTGTTCCAATCATTTCTTTTACAAGCACTGCAATCGACCAATGAGTTATATAAATCACCATAGATAATTTTTCTGAAAAGTCACATAAACTTGTGGAAAGTCGGGAGGCGACCCCGTCCTCATCTAATAACAACGTTAGGGAAATCATAAAACAAACTAGTTGAATTCTTCGTTCATTAAATTGAAATAAAGCCATCGTAATGGGAACAAGTGAAATTAATACTCCAAGAATGTATAAAATTCTTTTATCTAATTTTATTCTTACTTTTTGATTAAAGTAAAAAATTGTCACTCCAAGTAACATTCCACTAATAATCCTAAAAAAATTCATAGGAAAAGTCGCAGTGACAGCATCCACAATATTTGCATAGTAAATAAGCGGAATTAAAATTGCAAGCATTGAACAAATTGAGTCATTTTTTTGCTTACAAAAAACACAAAATAAAGGAAAAACTATGAACATTGATGAAAGCATCCACAAAGAACCATTACTAAAAGAACATTCAAAAAATACAGTTGTTAACAGCATATCTTCAACAAACATATTCCATATTCTTCTCAAAGAGAAGTCTCGCAAACAAATCAATATAATCCCATTAGATACCACAAGATATGGCATAAATTTAATAAACTTATGGAAAGTATATTTGAAGAAACCACTGTCGGGCTCATTAGATGTCATAAAATGTTTAAATGTATAATATCCTGTGATAATTAAAAAAAATTCAACAAAGATTCCATTTGCGACAAAAGGATACTCCCCCCTTAATTGGGTAAGCAATACAAAAGTGTCCTCCCATTATACAAAGCAACATTATTAGAAGTTTTAAGATACTAATTGTTCCATTTCTTTTTTTCATAACTCTACTTTTTGGTTAAGTTTATTATATCGAAGTGGAGATTGTATTATAGAACACAGTAGTTCTCTAATTTTAGTCAACTATCCCTATGCACCTTAATGATACCCTATAAGAATAACATGAATACTCTTATGAAAGTTTGCACTTGAAATATACTTCGCTCTTTCAGCCGGGTAAGGAGTTCGCGTGAATAAATTTTAGAAGATGCTGTATTTATACTCATAGAAACTGCTCTACGAGAGTTGGTCTAGTTATTTACTTACACCGGTTCAAAAAAGGTATCCGGATGATTGGAGTCAAATATTTCATTCGCCCACATCACTGTTATCAGATCTTCTGTTTCAGATAGATTAATAATATTATGCGTATATCCCGGAAGCATTTGCACTGCTTGTATCTTTTCTCCGGACACTTCAAATTCAATCACTTCATCAGAACCGATTTTTCTTTCTTGAATGAGACCGTGACCTGACACAACAATAAAAATCTCCCACTTTTCATTATGCCAATGCTGCCCCTTAACCTTTCCCGGCTTATTGATATTTACAGAAATCTGACCATGATCAAGTGTCTTAAGTAACTCGGTAAATGATCCCCTTTCATCTTTTTTCATTTCCAGATTATAGGCAATCTTATCTTTTGGAAGATAGCTTAAATACATAGAATATAACTTTTTTTCAAAAGACCCTTTAGGGATTGTAGGCATAATCAATGTTTTCGCTTGGTCATGAAATTGATGAAGGCAATCAACGATATATCCCAAGGTCGCTTTGTGTGTTATTGGTGCATAACAGTATTTTCCTTCTTTTTTCTCTACCGCTTCCACACCGTCAAATTCGCAATGATGTTCCTTGCCCTCCAAGGCATCATACATTTCTTCCAGCATATCATCTATGAATAGCATTTCCAGCTCCACAGTCGGGTCATTTACCATAATCGGTAAATCATTTGCTATATTATTACAAAATGTTCCTACTGCACTGTTATAATTCGGTCTTACCCACTTGCCGACAATGTTTGGAAAACGATATACCAATACTTTAGCGCCGGTCTCCTTTGCATATTGAAAGAAGAGATCCTCCCCTGCTTTTTTACTTAAACCATACTCTGATGTTCCAAAGCGACCTGAAAGGCTTGCCTGTATACTACTGGACAGCATAACCGGGGATAGATTATTGTGCTTTTTTAATCTATCCAAAAGCACGGATGCAAATCCAAAATTACCCTCTTTAAATTCTTCCTGGTTCTTTGGTCTATTTACTCCTGCAAGATTAAAAATAAAATCCGCCTTACTGCAATACTCATCGAGTTCTCCCGGAGTGGACGAAATATCGTACTCATATATCTGTTCTATCTCTATATTCGGTCTAGTCCTATTTTTACCGTCTCTTATATTCTTAAGGTTTTCTACGAGATTACGGCCTACAAATCCTGCCGCCCCGGTAATCAGTATGTTCATAGCTCACCATCCTATACTTCTTTTCTCCATACCATTTTATTGACAACCCCCACATAGGATTGGATTATCTTCACTACTTTATCGGATACATTAATGTCCGTATAATCCGGAACAGGAACCGCTCCCCCATTCTTTTCTACCCTAATCATCAAAACTGCAGTATCTACAGCTTGAAGCAAGCCCTTTGTATCAATCCCCGAGAGTATAAAGCAAGCCTTATCAAGGGCTTCGGGCCTTTCCGTAGAAGTCCTGATACAAACTGCCGGAACCGGATGTCCTACCGAAGTAAAAAAGCTACTTTCCTCCGGCAAAGTCCCTGAATCTGAAACAACGGCATAAGCATACATTTGGAGACAGTTATAATCATGAAATCCCAGAGGTTCATGCTGAATGACTCTTTTATCCAGTTTAAATCCTGAAGCTTCCAGTCTCTTTTTTGATCTCGGATGACAGGAATACAGAATGGGCATATCATACTTTTCTGCCATTTGGTTGATTGCCGTAAATAAACTTATAAAATTCTTTTCCGTATCGATATTCTCTTCTCTGTGAGCGGAAAGCAATATATATTGTCCTTTTTTCAAGCCCAGTCTCTTGTGAACATCGGAGGCCTTAATTGCATACAGATTTTCCGTCAACACCTCCGCCATAGGAGAGCCTGTGACATAAGTACGCTCCTTTGCCACTCCACAATCCGCCAAGTATCTGCGTGCATGCTCCGAATAAGCTAAATTGACATCAGAAATAATATCAACAATTCTTCTATTTGTTTCTTCTGGTAAACATTCATCCTTGCACCTGTTTCCGGCTTCCATATGGAAAATCGGAATATGAAGCCTTTTGGCTCCAATTACAGACAGGCAGCTATTTGTATCCCCTAAGACAAGTATAGCCTCCGGCTTCAGCTCTGCCATTGCCTTATAGCTTTCTGAAATGATATTTCCCATTGTTTCCCCAAGATCACTCCCTACCGCATCCAGGTATAGCTCCGGATTCTCTAAGCCCAAATCCTCGAAAAATACTCCATTGAGATTGTAATCATAGTTCTGTCCGGTATGTACCAATATAGTATCAAAATACCTTCTGCATTTTTTTATAACTGCCGAAAGCCTGATAATCTCCGGACGAGTTCCTACAACTATCATCAGCTTTAGCTTTCCATTTTCTTTCCATTTTGGATATACCATTTCACTATCGCTCCCAATAATCTGTATATTTATGCTTCTACAACATGAGGGCGCCCTTCCAGCTCCTCTTTCACATAATCTGTCTTTAGTATCTTTGAAACAACTCCATCTACATCTAAGCGCTTGGTATTATGAGAGGTATACGCTTCATCCCCCTCGGTAAGGACATCCCCTTCCACATAGAACTTATCATAGTTTAAGCTTCTTCCGTCTGGAGCAATGCGGAAATATTCTCCCATATCTGTTGCACGAAGTCTCTCTTCTCTTGTCATCAGTGTTTCGTACAGCTTCTCTCCATGTCGAGTACCGATTATTTTCTTTTCCGTATCCCCGAAAACCTTCATTACTCCGTCTGCCAAGTCTCCAATGGTACAGGCATCCGCTTTTTGAATAAACAAGTCTCCCGGTTCCGCATTTTCAAATGCAAAAGCAACAAGGTCAACAGCCTCATCCAAGTTCATCAAGAAGCGTGTCATATTAGGATCGGTAATTGTAATCGGGCGTTTATTCTTGATTTGATCAATAAACAGGGGAATAACCGAACCTCTTGAACACATTACATTGCCATAGCGAGTACAACAAAGCACTGTACCCGACCTATCAAATGCACTTTGCGCTCTTGCTCCAACAAGCTTTTCCCCTAATGCTTTACTCATTCCCATCGCATTAATGGGATATGCCGCCTTATCGGTACTGAGAAATACTACTCTCTCAACCCGGTTCTCTACAGCAGCTGTGATTACATTGTCCGTACCCAGAATATTCGTTTTAACCGCTTCAACCGGAAAAAACTCACAGCTGGGAACCTCTTTTAAAGCCGCTGCATGAAATACATAATTTGCGCCATACATTACATCGCGAACCGAATCAAGATTTCTTACATCACCAATGAAAAACTTAACCTTTCCCGCATAATTGGGATAATGTGCTTGCAAGTCATGTCTCATGGAATCCTGTTTTTTTTCGTCTCTGGATATTACACGGATTTCTCCAATCTCCGTTGTTAAGAAATGACGCAAACAAGTTGAACCGAAGCTTCCTACTCCTCCTGTTATTACCAGCGTTTTACCTCTAAATGCGTCCGTAATATTTGTCATTTTATATTTCCCCTTCTTTTCAGTTCAAGCTTTAAAAACTTTCCTTTTAAATATTCAATTCCTATTTAGCCTAAAGATCCTACAGTTCCGCCGGAATCATACAAATTATATCCTTAAACGGCATTAGCATTTCATCACATTCCTGTGCTCTGTGGTTTTCAAGAATTATTTCTGCCGCTCTTTTCATAGCAGGAACTTCTGCCCGCATGAGCTGATTGGCATATATTATAATATTGGCTCCGCGTTCTTTCCACTCCTCTTCTTTAATAGAGTTAAAGCTTGTAGGTACAAGTACAATCGGAGTATTTTTATTTTTCTTTCTAAATACCTCGATGAACTCTTGAATTTCTCCGGGATCCTCCTTTCGGCTATGAATCATGATTGCATCTGCTCCGGCTTCCACGAAAGCAAATGCACGAGTAAGCGCATCCTCCATCCCCTGCTCAAGGATTAAGCTTTCAATCCTCGCACAAATCATGAATTCTTTTGTTCGCTGGGCCTTCTTGCCTGCACGAATCTTTTCGCTAAAGGATTCAATACTATCCTGTGTCTGTACTACCTCAGTTCCAAATAAGCTATTCTTTTTAAGTCCTGTTTTATCCTCAATGATAACCATAGATACACCAAGCCGCTCAAGAGACCGCACGGTATACACAAAATGCTCCGTTTTTCCACCTGTATCCCCATCAAAGATAATTGGTTTCGTAGTTACTTCAGTAATATCCTCAATTGTTCTAAATCTACTCGTCATATCAACCAACTCGATATCCGGCTTGCCCTTCGCTGTGCTGTCACAGAGAGAACTCACCCATATTGCATCAAACTGGTGACCGCCTCCATCTTGATGAACTACTGTATTCTCAACGATAAGACCGGTTAAGCCGTCATGAGCTTCCATAGCCGTTATTAATCCCTTAGCCTCAATCATGCGTCTTAAACGCCCTCTTCTTATATCCGGCATTGCAATATCAGCTCTTGCTCTTGCCTGAATGTCTACATATTTCTGATCCGCGCTATAGGGATACTCAACGAGTTTTCCACCATATGATGCAAGAATAGAGGTCACCTCATCCCTAATCGGTTTTTGAAAGCCCTGACACCAATCATCACCATGAACCACAATAGACGGTTTATACTTTTCCAAATTTTCTCTATACGAGAGTGACTCTTGCTCTACAACTTTATAAACTCCCGCTACATTTTCAAAAATAAGTTTTCGTTCAGATGCCGGAACAAGCGGAAAGCGCTTATAACTTGCTACTGCTTCATCAGAAAGAACCCCTATAATTAATTTCCCAAGTTTTTGCGCTTTTCTTATTATTGCTATATGTCCTCCATGAATAATATCTGTGGAGAAGCACATATAAACCGTCCGAGATTCTATTTCTTTCAATTTTGTACTTACAAGCAATAAATCTTCAGGAGTGTCAACTTCGGAGCATAGAAGATCCCCTACATCCATAGCCATTATATTTGCTCTGCCTTCTAAAGCATTTAATGCTTCTTCAGCATAGACATGCGTATTTCCCTTCTCGCAGAATTCAATTATCTCATGAAGCCACAGCTTCCAATCTTCTTTATTTAATTTGTATAAAGCTTGAGCCTCGATTGCGTCAGTAAAAAGGTCAATCCCAACGCGAATTACCTTGCCATCTTTAATTTGTGCTTTAAAGTCTTTTTGCGGCAAAGGCAAAGTAGACGATACAGCCATGCATGAACTTTCAGAAAGTAACAGCTTTTCGAAAACTTCTGTTTCAAACACAAGATCACCATGCATAAGGACTATATCATCATCAAGAAAATCTTTTGCACAATAAATACTATATATATAATTGCTATTATCATAAATCGGGTTTTTTATAAAGTGAAACTGAAGAGGCATGTCCAAGGATTCACAATAGTTTATCAGAACTTCATCATAATATCCGGTAGTTATAACAACCTCTTTAATTCCGGAATTTACAATTTGTTTAAGCTGACGCGATAAAATCGTATCCTTGGAATTGATTTCCGTCATACATTTTGGATGATTCGATGTTAAAATTCCCATACGGGATCCTAAACCCGAATTTAGTATTAAAGCTTTCATATTCTATTCCCCTATCACTTATCTCAAGACATCAGCTCTGATAAATAAATTCTTTTAATTCCTTTTCTATCTTTCTAATTTCATCTTGATATGCGTGGTTTCTCCACATTCCTATATTCTTCTTTGAGACATCCGGATTAAAACGAGTATATTTCCCAAAATGATGCTCCGGTAGAAAACCGCAAAAATCATAAATTTCCCCGACTATACGATGATAATCAAGAACCAACTCCTCAAATTGAACTTTTAGATATTGCGTATCTTTCCCTTCTTCTTTTCTTACTTTTCTAAACCAATCCACAAACAGCTGAACATCATGATTAATCGCTACATCATATCCTACCAAACTTTTTTCTTTTATCAAATCCACATACACATCTCGCGGATCCCTATCTACTACAATGACCTTGGAATTATTAAAATATCTGTTTCCCCAAGACGGTCTATTAGCCGGGATTGCTTGATCCAGAGCAATAAAATTATTATCGTTATAATTGACGAAAGAGCTAAAAATATTATTTATATATACTTGGGTCAATTCAATAAACTCTTCTTCCGTTTTGACAGATAAAAATAAAGAAGTATATTTTTGATAGTCATAAAGCTTTAACTTTCGTAATATTTTATGAATAATATACGGTATGAAGGGAGTATATACATCCAGATACCACCAATACCCTCTATATTGATAATCGCAAATCGAATCTATGAATTCTCTACTTATGCCTTGAAATGAGCTTCCAAAATCCTGATTATACGACATCCCCAGTGGTCTAAAGCCTCTGGAACCACGAGAATAAATATCAATAAAATGGAGAAACTCCTTTATCGCTATATCCTCATTTAGCGGATCTATAGAACTATTAATCTGGATATCCAAATCCCTAAGCCCATGAGGATCCTTAATCAGTCTAAATTCTTTTTTCGGAACATATACGCCTTTGATTTCTCTCATGATATCCACTAATGCACTACTTCCGGACCATCCAAAGCCGTTTATAAGAATATATGTGAATTGATTCGTCATTATTCTATATTCCCCTCATTCCCGCAATTATCTTTGAGTATTTCTTTAACAAAATCATCGTAATCTCGGATATATTCTTCAGGGTCATAGTGCGTACTAGCAAGAACCAAAAGTACGGAATCCGCGCTAAAATCGTACATATCTTTCCATACCATAGTTGGAAGGTAAATCCCGGTATGCGGACGGTTCAAGCAATAAATCGCCTCATTTCCCTCTCCATCTTTCACCTTGACCTTGCTTTTTCCCGCAACATTAATAAGAACAAATTCAGACTTTCTATTTGCATGCTGTCCTCGTACAACATTTGCATCTGAACCGTAAATATAAAATGCTCTTTTAATATCAAAAGGTATATCTATATTTCCTTCTACTATCACCAAATGTCCACGCTCGTTTCCTTGCTGCTGGAATTCAAGCATTTTTACTTTATTCATATTATGCATAACTATTGTTCCCTTCATTTTCTTTGCACATCAAATATTCCTTTCGCCCGAAGGAATCCACACTTTCTTTCAGCACTTGAAATCCCGCTTTCAAGTAAATATGATAAGCTGCTAAATTATCTGCATAGACAAATAGATTAATTCTCTTTAATTGTAACTCCTGAAATGCCAATGTACATGCTGCAATCGTTGCATTTAGTCCTATACTCCTCCCATGAGCATCTTTATCTCCAATCAAAAGTTTGCCAAATAAACACTCATCCTCTTTAAAAGCGTATAAACTAAGGCTTCCGACCAAACGATTCAGTTCCTTACATTCCACAATGGCAAAGCACATATTATCTTTATCGGACTTGTACTCATTAAACCACTTTTTTTGCATTTCAGATGTAATAAAGGGAAGTTTATTCAAATAAACACTATTGTCGGGATTATTTCTCCATACTCTAAGAGATTCTATATCCCACTCCATAAGCGGTCTAAGATACACATTTTTGAAATATATTTCTTTAGTATGTTCCAATGTATCACCCTTTAAAGCTGTTTACTGTTTCTATTACCAATCCTTGCTCCTCTTCCGTCATCCCGTTATACATCGGAAGACTAAGCACTTCATTAGCATATTGTTCAGTAATCGGAAAATCCCCCTTTTTATATCCAAGATAAGCATACGCTTCTGATAAATGCGGCGGAATTGGATAATGAATCAATGTGCCTATTCCTCTATCTTTAAGATAGTCCACCAGAGCATCCCGATATCTCGGCACATGAATGACGTATTGATGCCAGCTTGAATCCGCACCGGGACGAATCTTAGGTTTCTGAATAATCGGATTACAAATTTCCTTTTGATACCTTGCCGCTATCTTACTGCGTTCCTCGTTCGCCTCATCCAGATGTGTAAGTTTTACGCGAAGAAGTCCTGCTTGAATTTCATCTAGGCGGCTGTTGCTTCCCACCATCATGTTCTGGTAGCGCTTCTCCGAGCCATAATTTCTGAAAACACGAAACATTTGGGCAAGTTCTTCATTATCCGTTACAATACATCCTGCATCACCAAATGCCCCACAGCCCTTGCTCGGATAGAAACTAAAGCATCCAACATTGCCAAAAGTCCCTACCTTTTTACCCTTCCAATGATTTCCATGGCTCTGAGCACAATCTTCAACAACTTTCAAGTTATTTCTATGCGCAATATCCATAATTTTTGTCATATCACAAGCTTGTCCATAAAGATGAACCGCAAGGATAGCTTTAGTTTTTTCTGTTATAGCTGCTTCAATCTTATCTGCATTAATGTTGTCATACTGATCGGGTTCTATGAACACAGGCGTTGCTCCATTCATAGTAATTCCCATAACGCAAGCAATATAAGCATTGGCGCAAACTACTACTTCATCCCCTTCAGCAATATTCAGTAATCGAAAAGAAATCCAAAGAGCATCTAATCCCGATGCAAGGCCTACACAATACTTTGCTCCTACATATTTTGCCCACTCCTCTTCAAATGCAGATACTTCCCGACCTAATATATACCAACCGGAATCCAAAACTTCACAAGCTTTTCTTTTATACTCTTCTGCATATTGAAGATACTGCCTTTTAAGATTGTTGGGCATAATCATAAGTATTGTCTCCTTCTATTGTTTTGTATTGTTCCTTATCTCTTTCAACAATATTTCTTTGTTCCCTATAAGATATCCTCCTCCAAACAAGATTAGTATGATTAGAAGGATAAGGCGAATCCACAAGATATTTATGGATGTAACAATCAATAAATTGAGTCCTGCCAGAAACAAAAATGAAATCAAGAGTACTCTGCTATGAAACATGGGATGATGATCCAATTTCTTTGCGAATCTAAAATGCATCAGAAATAAGGTTATCTTTGATAGTGCTGTGGCATACGCCGCACCGTGATATCCAAAAAGCCGTATAAAAAGCACATCCAAGATAATATTTAGAATAACCGTTATTAGTGTTGCCGTCATGATATAGACAGTATTCTTATTATAATACTCAACGCTGATTGGAATGCTATACATGAGTTCTGCAAAAACGCTAAGCGCCAGCGGAATAAGGCTATATATACATGGCCAATAATTTTGTCCGGTAAATATATGAACCAAATCCGGAGAAACAAGCATGAATCCGCCAATAATAAATGTAAAGAGTGCTATATATCTATCATTAAGCCATAGAATTTCTTGGTAAGCTTTTTTATCGAGCTTTCCATAGAACCATGGAATCCATGCCTGTTGCAGCGATTGCTGCAATACCATAGGAATTGTTATAATGGTTGTGGCAACCGCATATATTCCTGCAGAAGAATAGGCTCCAAAGTATCTAATCAATATTCTGTCTGATTGAGTTAATATAACTGTGGCAACAGTGTGAAAAAATAATGGTATTCCCCAAGCCAGCGCATATCGTATGTTCTCTTTCTGAAAGTGAAATGCTGTTTTTGTTGATACTTGTAAGTATAACATGCTTATTATGGCTGATAAGGTGCTTCCGTATACCCGAGCAAGGTGTACATTTTCCGCTTTATAAATAGTCACACAAAATGCAAGCGATAAAGCTACATTTCCAATCGTGTGTATCCCTAAATATCCCAGATATCTCATATATCTGCCATCAATAACCAATCTGGCCCCTATGATGTTACACACTGCTCCTGTCATAGATGTTATCAATAGACAGTTCCATAAAATGGAATTCATGGATAGAATATCGCCCCAAAAAGGAATTATCATATTGACTACGGCCATGACGATTATGCTTAATGTTATGGGAATAGCCAACACCGTTGACATATAGGATTCAAAGTCAATCTCTTTCGCATATTTTGCTATTGCAACAGTGGAAGAAAGCCCCAAGAGTATTATTGTCTCAAAAATTGTTAAATACGCAATGTAAATACTATATACACCATATTCATGAGTACTCATTAATCTGGTAAAAATTGGAAGCATGAAAAAATTAATACCTTTGATTAAGATATTCCCAATCGTATACCAAGATGCGGCTTTTATAATGTTATATTTCTTCTCAGCCATTGTTTATCAAGCTCTTTTTATTAAACAACAATATTTGAATACGCATATTTTCAACTTTCCTTACATTTTTTTATATTCCTTAAAGCTCATCAGCTTTAAATCCTTCTCACTGATAATCATATTCTCAATTCCGCCTATTATTTCAAATGGCCATTGAACAGCAATTTCAGGATCATTATACATAATCCCGCTATCTCCCTTATCGTAAAACACTTCATTACATTTGTAGCTTACAATAGACTCCTCTAGCACCAGATAGCCATGACCGAAGTGCTCAGGAACATATAATGCATTCCTATTTTTTTCACTTAGTTCATAGCCAACCCACTTCCCAAAAGTATCCGATTCTTTTCTTAAATCCACTATAACATCATATATCTTACCTTTCACACATCTCACCAGTTTTGCCTGCTGCTTCCCCAACTGAAAATGGAGCGCTCGAATAACGCCCTTATGGCTAATTGTGTAAAAGACCTCTTTAAGTTCATGTTGGATTCCATACTCTGAAAACACATCTATATTATAGTCTTTAATAAATCCTCCGCGTTCATCCGTTGCATAAAAAGGGTGAATTAAATATGCCCCCTTTAATGCCGTTTCGTGAAATTCAAATTTTTCAACCATATTCCCATCTCCTAATACTTAATATAAAAAATGAACTCAATTAATGATTATTTTGCCAAAAACTCCTTAACCCATCGGCATACTTCTCTTACATCATCGTCACTCAGCTCATAATGTAGAGGAAGGCACAAAACTTCTTCATAAATTAAATCCGTCACAGGCAGGTCTTCTTGTCTTTTAAACAGGCTAAAATGATGGCATGGAATATAGCTGATACCCGATTCAATATCATGCTCCATCAGAAAATCTTTTAGTTCATTTCTCTTGCCTTTTTTCACTCTGATAACATACATAAACGGAGTAATAGTATCATACTCATCCGGCATAATTTCTATCCCGCTGAGATTTCTTAGTTCAGCATCGTAAATATGACAGATTTCTCTTCTTCTTTCAATAAAGGTATCCACTTTTCTAATTTGGGCAAGACCAATAGCTGCATTAATATTACTCATATGGTAACGATATCCCAAAGTTGGAACATCATAAACCCAAGAACGCTTCTTCCAGTCTTTTACATGCATACTCTTTCTATCTATACCGAGCAATCTCTTCTTCCGCGCAAGGTCATCAAAAGCCGTATCATCTGTAACAATGGCTCCTCCTTCTCCACATGTCATAACCTTAATAGAATCAAAGCTAAAACAGGTAATATCGCCAAACGATCCTATTTTCTTCCCTTTGTAATATGTTCCGAACGCGTGTGCAGCATCTTCAACAATTCGAATACCATACTCTTCTTTGATTTCAAGAAGAGCATCCATATCGCATGGGCGCCCGGCATAATGTACCGGTATAATCGCTTTAGTCCTTTCAGTAATTCTCTTTTTACAGTCCTCTATATCAATCAGGAATGTCACAGGATCCGCTTCACAGAACACCGGTGTTGCGCCGCACATTTCGACTACCTGCGCAGTGGCCACAAAGGTAAAGGAAGGCATTATTACCTCATCTCCGGGTCCAATTCCAATAGAGTCCAATGCCAAATGTAAAGCATTGGTTCCTGTATTTGTAGTTATAACATAACGGTCTGTTCCCAAAAACTTAGCTACTTCTTTTTCAAATTCGCTTGTTTTGTATGCTAGACCAAAATAGCCATATTCAAACGCCTCTTTCACCTCTGCCAGTTCTTCCGCTCCACAACATCCCCTTGAAGACTTAATCATCTATCTTACCTCCACTATAATTGTTTTATGTTTCATAAAAATAAATTTGGCATTGTCGTATACCAAGTTCAACTACTCCCATAATTTCCATGCAGCAGCTCCACTATCCCATAGCTTTTCAATCTGCTGCTTTTCTCTTAGTGTATCCATACACTGCCAATAGCCATTATGTATATATCCTACCAGCTCCTTTAACCTAACCAGCTTTTCCATCGGCTCTTTTTCAAAAGAGGTATCCGGCCCTTCAATAAAATCAAAAATCTGAGGTTTTAAAACCATAAAACCAATATTGATAAGATCTCCATCCATGTCTGATTTTTCTCGAAAAGCTTCAATAACCCCTCCTGCGCCTACTTCTACAACCCCTTTGTTTTGTCCAAAGTTATACATTGACATCGTTCCAATCTTCCCATGCGAATGATGAAAATCAAGCAATGCTTGAATATTCACATCAGCTACTGCGTCTCCATATGTCAGCATAAACTCCTCATCACCAAGATACTCCCTAATGCACTTTATTCGGCCACCAGTTTCCGTGCGCAAACCGGTATCCACAATAGTAACCTTCCAAGGCTCCACATGCTTATTGTGCACAATCATCTCGCTGTTCCCGCTTGTATAATCAAAGGTGATATCTGAGGTATGAAGAAAATAATCTGAAAACCACTCTTTAATCATATGCTGTTTATATCCGGCACAAATCACAAATTCACGGAATCCGTAATGAGAATATAATTTCATTATATGCCATAAGATTGGCATTCCCCCTATTTCAATCATTGGTTTGGGTTTAAGTATGGATTCTTCAGAAATCCTTGTTCCAAATCCCCCTGCCAGAATTACAGTTTTCATAGTTGTCACTCCCTGCTTTCTGCATTACAAACTAGCATTCTTTCCTTATTTGAGAAATATCAAACATTTTTTCTTTTGCATGCTTAATCCGCCCTATAAATCTTAACGCATAAATGAAGACTATCTCTGCAATTGTTAATACTGATTTCCGACTCTTAGGTTTTACAGCAAGCAATAGTTTTAAATTTTTATCAATATCGTAACAATTCTTTACAGCCTCAAAAGATTTATATGCTTCTTCTCTATATTTTGTTTCATCCCAACTAAATACTTTCAAAATTAGATTGGTCGCTAAATCCTTACAATCCTTCGCTGCAACAACAGATTCAGGTAGCTCGCTTAGTAAATTGGATGCCAACGCCTCATAAGTATTATACAGAACGGGGATAGACGGTTTATACTTTAATGCAGCCTCCAGAACGGCCGTCCCCATTCCTACAAAGACCTTACATTCCTCCATATACTTTTTCAGTCTGTCATAGTTCATCCAATCATGATACTCTACTGCATTCCGGATATCTTCAGGTAATTTTTCGATTTCTGCTTTTATTGTTTTTATGTCCTCTACCTCTCCACCCGAAACCATCACTAATCTTGCATCCGATTTTGCCTTTTTTATTTTAGCAAACTCCCTAATCAAACCTATTTGATATCCCTTATAGGGGAATTCCGCTCGAGCTGCAGACATAACAATATTCCCTTGATATCCTTTACTAATAACACTCTCTTTTTCTGCAAGTTCATCACAGAGCATTGGAATCCTAACGAACGGAGTATTGGGCGAACAGTTCTCTCCAAACCAATTTGATGTTTTTTCTGTTGTATCTTCATCCATCATCACAAGTGCATAATTCCTATTCATTTTCCGAAACACACCCAGAAACTGCCTTCTTACTATTCTTTTTATCACCCCCGGATATGTTACTCCTTTCATAAATGTTCCATAATGCACACAGTAAAGAATATTATCAAAAGATAGCTTCCTCTCATATTTTAAGCGTTCCATATCGAGATACTTATCCCACATATAGTTTATAACTTTTAATTGATCTTTACCCAAGCTTTGGATAATCTCAGCTGCTTTCTTTCTATTTTCTGTGTCAAAGCAGAAAATTTTAGTGTTATTTGACTCTAAAGAATATTTCATTTCTTCATTTCCGTCATGCTCACAGAAAACAACTGACTGATATCCATTTTTCACAAGCCACTGACAAATGCGAAGAGTTAATGTATGAGTACCCCCATAAGCACCGAGAGTATCATTAATAACCACTATCATATTCTACTCCTATAAAACCACCGAGTTATTAAAATCGAAAAAGAGGAGGGCAAAAAGGATATTGCATAAAAACACCTGGCTCTAATATTATATTTTAAATATGGTTTCATTAGTTCTCTAACTTTTAAATTTTCTCCTCTATATATAATATCCTTGACAAAAGACAGATCTCTGGCAAATTCTATACGTTTTACTACTTCAGGATATTTTTCATCTAAATCCTTGGCTAAAGCTCTTAAATTATCCAGCGCCATCTGATATTCTATACCGATTCTATCTCTTAGCTGTATCGTGTTCATATTCTTATGAATACGATATGTTACTAAAGGTTCAGAAAGATAGACAGTTCTCCATGTATAGGCAATCCTGGAAAACAGCTCAAATTCTTCTGCATATTTAAATTCATTATTAAAAATATGGTCCAATCCCCTGAGTGCCTCCCTTCTTATCATGAAAGAACTTAAGCAAAAGCTGTAATTCCCCACAAGTTCCTCGAAAGAAAGTTTTCGATAAACAGCCTTTTTATCAAAAATATCTTTCTTGTTGGATAACATATTCCAACGAATAAAATTTGTAAATACCATTCCAACGGAAGAATCTCTTTCAAGTTCATTAACTTGTTTTTCTAGCTTTTCTCTATCCCATAGATCATCACAGTCCACAAATGCTATATAGTCTCCCTGTGCACACGCTATCGCTTTATTTCTGGCCGCCCCCAAGGGCAACATCTCTTCACCCCAAAAATATCTCAATCTCTTATCAAAAGTTTTAGCAATTTGCGCGCTATTATCCGTAGAACAATTATCCCAAAAAATAATTTCATAATCAGAAAAGCTCTGCTGTTTTATCGCCTCCAATGTATCTTTTAAATACTCCGCACCATTTCTACAATTTAGAATTATACTTACCTTCATATATTTTTACCGCCTTTATTAATATTTATGCTTTATTTGTGTGTAGAGAAAAAGCTCTAATGCAAAAACAATAAACAAATAAGCCAAGAGAAGTAATAAGATACGGGTTAAAATATGCAGCAAACATGATAGCTATTAGCGAAAGAAATATCACTCCTCTTAATGTAATATTACTATTTTCTCTCAAAAGTTTCACAAGCATACTTAATACGGGATACAGAAAAAAAGACAAGCCGACAAAACCTATTCTAATTACTATATCTTGGTATGTCATTTCTATTGCTCCATCTCTAAGATTAATGTGTTCTCCTAATCCTCCGCCCCAAAATGGAGCTTCAAGTATTTTATAATGTATCATTTTATTCATCATTTTCCGAAAAACATCACTATTTAATGTTCCGTCATTACTTGTCCCCGTAAAGCGTTCAATGATGTAGGAGAAAAAATGTCCATGCTCCCCACATAACATATAAAGTAGAACAAATAATAGAACTATAAATCCGATAAGATTTAATATTTTTGCCTTGCCCTTTTCAATACCACTGAATTTTGAGGACAAAATAATCCAAAAAGCCAGGGCAAGTATTACTCCCCCAATGATTCCTCTTGAATAGCTTATGGCAATTCCCAAAAAATTAATAAAGGAAACTCCAAGCCAAAAAAGCTTGTTTTCTCCTTTAACAAAAAAATAAAAACCTCCAAATATCCCCAATACTTGTAATACTATTCCCTTAAGCATAACTCTTGCAACCTTTCCCAAGCCGGAAATGAGCAGTACCATATTCATTCGATAAAGAAATTTTAAAATAGTAGAAAGCAAGGGTGGGAACAAGATAAAGGAGATTACTAAACTAATTGCAAATAGGGAAATAACAAATCCCATAATCGTAGAATACTGCAACAGAATTTCGCACTTTTTTACAGAATCCAGACAATAATACATTATTGGGAGATACAGCAGATAAATAAAACCATTTAGAATATAGGGTTTAACAAAATTTATATCTTGTCCTGAAATTACAGCCCTTAGGAATCCTACAGATAGAAGGGCTGACAGCACGATTACAGCGATGTCATTTCTATTCAATTTACAGATCTTTTGTCTAATAATTCCTGTACAGGATATAATCAGCATAAGCCCGAGAAGCCCTATTCTTCCCAGCTTTGATCCCCCTAAAAAGTAGCCTGTAATATGAAATATCGAGTCCAAAATAAATAAGCCCAAAATATATAGACACAAATCTTTTCCATTTAAAATACCAAAATTTTTGAATTTTATTCGCATACTATATATTCCTCCAGCCCGGGAATTTCCATTATCTTCTCATATTCTTGCCGCGCCTTTAAACCCAGATTGCTAAATTCTTCAGGATAATGCAATAGATGTTCTACTTTAGCATATATTTCTTCAATGCTGTTAATACAGACAGCTACATTTCTAAGACAATCCATTGAGCCAATATGATCAGGCCCAATGGCCAGTATGGTTTTTTCTAAAGATAAATATTCAGGAATCTTAGTAGAAAAGGATAATTGGACCTTTTCCATTTGTTTCTCTTCAAAGCTCTCAACAAAAACAGGATAATTACATTCATTAAGTTTGATTTTTAATTCTTTAAAATCTAACTTTCCCAAGTATTTCGCTGTTCCTAATTCTTGAATTTCGTGTAGAAATGAATCACTTGGTAAAGCATTTAAATAAATATGTAAAACTGCCCCTTTTCCTTTCTCTCCATTTTCAATATTGATTTTTTTCAATGCCTTAGCCAGTTCTATAAGTGCCTTTTCCCTACCATAATAAAGACTTCCGGCATACAAAAATATAATTTTATCATTTTCATCTGAACAAAGTGATAATTTCTTATCATAAAGAGAACTACAACGATTAAATAAAATCTCACTGTCAACACCCAGCACTCTTTTATATTCTTTTCTCATTCTCTCACAAATCGTAAAAAATACTGCAGAGGAATTAGCACATTCTTTTAAGGCTCTCAACACCATTAATCTATGTTTTTTTCCCAAAAAGACTCTTGTGACCTTTTTAAAATATAATCATCTGTAACATAGCTAAATAATTTACATTGATACTTTTCCTTAATCCATAAGCATATTTCATATGCATATACAGCATCGCCTGCCATAAAGAAAATATACTCAGGCTTAATATTATCCAACCAACTAATAAGTTGTTCGGAAATCCAAGAATTTTTCCATAGTAAGTCCCTAACCAGCAGCTTAAAGGCGGTCCTTTTGACAGAATATTTCTCCGTTAAGGTTCTATTGTTATCCTGTATCTCTCCCTTAATCGGAAAAACCTGTCTGCCTCGCAGCTTATGATTTATTTTTCCACTAATAATATCTTTATTCGAAATCTGAAAATAATTATATCCTTCTACTTCAGGTAAGCTTCCATAAAAATACAACTGCGATACCATTTTCGAAGGAATTTTTCTAATTAAATTTAATAAAGTTTTTCCATTATTATCTGTTTCACTCAGAACTCTATTACTAATTATCAGTACATTTTTCATTGTCTTTAATTCCTACATTCAGGTCAATTCCCTATGATAGCCAAGCATATTATTGAAATGGATTTATCTTCGCTCATTTACAGCAAAAGTCAGTTCTCTCTTGTTTACCTATTATGATATGCTTGCATGATAGTATTATATGCTCGACTTGTTTCAAAACAATTTCTTACACAACTTCTTGCATTCATTGACTTTAATCTTAATTCCTTCTCTATTTGATTTCCTACAAAGATAGATGAAATAAGATTTCTAAATTCTTGAGGATTCTTACTTTCTATCCACCATCCAAAATTTTCTTCCATAATTACTTTACCTACATCCGTATTTACATCTGTAGCCGCAATAACAGGGAGACCATAATTCATGTAATCCAGTAAACGAGAAGGAAAGTTAGGAATGGTAAATCTGTAATCTAAAAATAACATTCCAACATCACAAGAAGCCACCAAGCAAGAATACTCTTCATAAGGTAATAAACAATCTATTACCGTCACATGCTTAGGATTGGCATTTTTAATGTATAAGTCTATTTTGGAAAACTCGGTTCCCGATCCGCATAATATAAAATGTACGCCTTCTATATCAGAGCAGCTATCAATTGCATCAACAATGTAATCTACATTCTGCGGCTTTCCAAAGTTTCCACCGTACAAAAGTAAGTATTTATCTTTTGGAATTTTATATTTCTCTAAAATTGCATCGTCTTTATGAATATCGGAATCATTCACAATATCTATGGTATTAGGGCAAAGCTCTAGTTTATCCTTTACTATATCTCCATTATTTTTTAAAATAAAATCCATGTTGGCTTTTGACATACAGCCTATTTTATCCGATATACGGTATAGCTGTTTCTCAATATGTTTAAAGTATCTATATACAATCCCTTTCCATCCTGTAGGAGACAAAATACCTATGTCAATAGCATTTTGCGGAAATATGTCTTTTAGTAGCAAATAGGTAAAAGCATTGTACTTCTTTTTTAATTCTGAAACCAAACTTGCTATAGTAATAGGAGGGGTAGTATATAAAATTAAGTCAAAGGATAATTCGTTCCAATACTTATCTATCGCCTTTTTATAAAGATATCCTAACGTCAGTGTTGAAAGCCCTTTCTCAAACACATTGGTTTTTGTAATATTTCCCACTCTGACTCTTAATACATTTATTCCTTGCTCAATTCCAAGTTCAGTAGCCTGAGCATTTCGCTTTTCCAATGCACCTACCACATATACTTTATGGCCTTCCTGTACAAACTTCTTTAATAAATCGGTATAGACACCACTATGATTAAAATTATATACCGCACCTATTGTTAAAAATAATATTCGCATTAATTACCTCTTAATTTACTGAGAGAAATACTTTGTTTCTTTATATCCTTGATTATCTTTTGTTCTTAGTTTCAGTAAATAACCACATACTTCCCTATTAAATATTATCTACCAACATGAAAAGTCATCCACAAATCATCGATAAGTTCTCTTCCGAATAAATATAAGTCTACATCCGAATCGGCCAAGATGAGTATTTTATTCACCTTGCCTTCCGATAAAGACCATCTTGATTATTTATCCACTCATATCGAATCCCAAGCTGTTTACAAGCTTGAAAGTCTTTCGCCATATTATCACCAATGTAAAGCATTTCTGATCCTTGTATCCTCCACTTTGTCATAAGAATGCGAAAAGCAATATCGCAAGGTTTTCTAAACTGTTCCCCTCCTAATTCATCCGTTATTATAATATCATCTACCAACTCTTCCAAATGTAAGGCTGAAATTTTATTTCTTTGCCCCTCCGACCGACCATCCGTTATAATCCCTATCTTTAAGCCTTGCTTCCTATAATTTTGAAGTCTTTCATACATATCTTCATATATTTTTATAGTTGGAAAATGTTCTCTGTAAAGCTTAAGGCACTTCTCTTTTAACTCTATTTTTCCTATACTTAACAAATACTCATCAATTGCTTGATTTCCGCACAAAAAATAGTTCCAAAGTTGAGAAAATGCGTCATCTTGATTCAAGTATTCTGCCACTGCTTTAAAACCGCTACGAACATATTCTTTTTCACTATATAGGGTGTCATCTAAATCAAAAACAACTCCCTTTAATTTACCATTGTAGGCTTCTATATTTGTACAAACACTTTGGTCAAATCTACTAAAAACAGCACCATCAGCAAGATCATCCGGCTCAAACTTCGGTGTTTCACTGGATAATAGCTGAAGAATAAAAATAGCACTATTCGCACCGGCCATCATACTTAAAGGAGCCCCCCCTCCAAAACGGGGATTTATCTCAATATAATAGTTGTCGCCGCTTCTTATTTCCTTTATTAATTGCACAGTAATTGGCCCGCAAGGCTTAAAGCACTTGCAAAGCCTTTTCATTTCTTCGTGCATCTCCTTGTTAGGTGCAATTTGCGTTTTGAGTACTTCCCCAGCACGCACAGACATCCTTATTCTCGGTACAATACTTATTGGCTCTCCATTCCAATCACAAAAAATATCAATTGTATATTCTGTTCCATCGATATATGGTTGCACAATATAATCTTCTATCTGTGCAGCATGTATTTTTAAATCTTCCTCATCCTTAATCTTAAATGCATTAATAGAGCTACTACCATCTTTTGGCTTTATAAAAGCAGGATATCCTCCTTTGTATTTTTTCCAGTCATTAATCGGAATCGGGGCCTTTAATCCACAGTCCATAAAGAATTGGGATGTCTTATTTTTATCTCTACAGATTCGTATCATATCCGGATTGGATATCATGACTTTAGTATCCTTAAAAAGACTGCTATTTTCTGATAGAACAAGTAAATCCGTATCTATAGTAGGTATAAGCAGATCTATCTTATCTTCTTCACAAATTCTAAGAAGCTCCGGAATATAATTTTTATCTTTCATCCCGCAAACTTTTCGTGAAAAATCACAATAAGCCAAAGAAGGAGCCGTTCCCGTCATATCTGCACCGAAAATTTTCAAAGGAATATTAAGGCATAACGCAGCTTGCCTAAAAGCTTGCACCAGTTCTACACGCCTACCCACTCCAGTAAATAATATCCTTATCTCCTTCATAATTTTTCCTTCTACTTTTACTCGTTTCCTGTAAAAAACGGCATTGTTACATCTCCATCGGCAGATATTCCCTCCGAATTCAAAACACTCCGTATAGTATCAACGATAATTTTTAAATCCCCTAAGAATGTAATATGATTCACATACTCTACATCCAACTTAAATTTCTCTTCCCAGCTTAGAGAATTTCTTCCTCTGGACTGAGCTAATCCCGTAAGTCCCGGTCGTACATCATGCCTTCTTGCCTGCACCTCATTGTAGAGTGGTAAATACTTTACCAAAAGAGGTCTCGGTCCGATGAAAGACATCTCCCCCCTGATAATATTCAATAGCTCCGGTAATTCATCCAGAGAGCTGGAGCGGAGCATTTTTCCAAAAGGGGTTAGGCGCTCCGCATCCGCAAGTAAGTTTCCTTCCTTATCCCTTTTGTCGGTCATTGTCCTGAACTTATACAACTTAAAAATTTTTCCGTCTCTTCCCGGTCTGTCTTGTGTAAACAAAACCGGCGCACCCAAAAACGCGCGAACCAGAAGGGAAAGAAACAACATAAGTGGTGAAAAAAGGAGTAAAGAGAAGCTTGCAAAAAAACAGTCAAAAGGTCGTTTTAAATATCTCTCATAAATCCCCTGTCTCTTTTGCCTCTTGGTTTTTTTTCTCTCAAGGGCTTCAAGGATAAGGCTGATAGCGGCCGCAAATATCGATACACATAAAATCAGCTTACTAAGTCTGACTAAAATTTTCATTTTTTACCTCTGTTCTTCATCCTATCCCTTGTGTATTTTTAGAAAGTACTTTAGGAAAATGCCCTTTTTATGACTTCCATAATTCTCTCCTGCTCTTCTTCCGTCATCTTATTGTCGGAGGGAAGGCAGAGTCCTCTTTGGAAGATATCCGCACCTACATCCTGTGCCTTTCCCTCATCGATATAGGCATTGCTTTGTCCCCGACCATTTCCATTTCTTGTTACGAACGCATTCATCCGATAAATGGGCTGCAGATGCATCGGTTTCCAGATAGGGCGGCTTTCCGCATTGACTTTCGCGAGCATCTCCATAATTTCCTGCGGATTACTCTTTCCTTCCACCGACTGATATAAGAAGTTCTGCTCTCCTCGAACTAGCGGAGACATGGCTTCCTCATCAATCAAGATACAGCTGAGCCAAAAGTTCGGTTCGCTGTTCTCTCCATCATAGGGGTTCATCCTTAACGGTAAATCTTTTAATCCCTCTTCGTATCTCTCATAAATTGCTTTCTTCTCCGCAATATGTTTCCTTAAGTAGGGAAGCTGTCCACGCACTACTCCGGCTATAACGTTAGACATACGGTAATTGTAGCCGATTTCTTCATGCTGATACCAAGGTGCATCTTCTCTGGACTGGGTACTCCATTTTCTTACCTTATCGGCATCTTCTTTGGAATCAGTCAGGAACATCCCTCCGGAAGAACCGGTGATGATTTTATTTCCATTGAAACTGATTGCATTGTAATCGCCAAAAGTGCCCGTTTCCTTTCCTTTATATCTTGCCCCAAAAGACTCCGCCGCATCTTCTACGATAAGCGCAGCATGTTTTCTTGCAATGTCACGGATTTCCTCAATATGTCCCGGTGTGCCATAGAGATGGGCAAGCACGATTAATTTCACATCCGGATAAAGGGAAAAAGCTTTCTCTAAAGCAACGGGATCCATATTCCAGGTATCCTGTTCCGTATCAATGAAAACAGCCTCTCCATCTTCATACGCCACCGGATTCACAGAAGCATCGAAAGTCAAGTCTGAGCAGAAGACCCTCTTCCCTTTCAGGGTTCCTTCGTTGGGTTTTGCCTGGCCGTAAAGTTTCTCTCCGGCAAGCTTCGTCGCAAGATGCAGCGCGGCCGTTCCGGCAGAAAGTGCAACGGCATATTGACAATCCACCTCTTCAGCTACTATCCGTTCTACTTCATTGATATTTTTCCCAACAGTAGACATCCAGTTGCTTTCAAAGGCTTCCTGCATAAACGTTAGTTCTTCCCCATGCATCGTAGGGGAACTCAACCAGACTTTCTTTTCAAAAGGCTTTATGCCATCAAGTGATTTCATAATCCTCTATACCTCTGTTTTCTTTTAAAACGATTCTCCAAAAAACTCTTACTCATCCATCAACTTAGTCAACATAAACTTTCCCGCTTTAAATATCTTTCTTTACAGTTTTCTCCATTTAAAACGTAGTACTATCGTTTATAATGACCTCTGCAGGCAAGAATGTATATAATATTTCCATTCACCGAATATACAACTCGATTTGCTCCATCGATTCGTCTGCTCCACATTCCAGTCAGATTTCCTTTTAATGCTTCAGGCTTTCCAATTCCCTCAAAAGGGCTTCTCAAGATGTCCTGCAATAACTGATTAACTTTTCTCAGAATTCTCTTATCTTCTGACTGCCAATAAAGATAGTCACTCCATGCATCTCTGTCCCATTGCAATAGCATAGTACGCATACTTATTCCTCAATTAAATCGTGACTTTCAAACTTCAGATTTCCACTCTTGAATTCTTTATACTTTTTTTCTAAATATCGGATATTACTTTCTTCGTAGAAAGTATCTGCAGATAAAGCAAATGGAATTCGATTCTCACGGACAACTGTTTTTAGAAAAATATTAATGGCAGTAGACATATTTAGCCCAATATCTTCTAAAGTCCTTTCTGCATCTCGCTTAACATCATCATCCACTCGCAAACTGATTTGAGCCATACAGAACACCTCCTTTCTTCTTAATTTTATAGCAATTGAAATTCATTGTAAATAAAATTGCTGATTAAAAGTAAATCACTTGTTCAAATAATTGCTGGTGGTTTTCTTTACTTCTGCACTTACTGTAATCCCTTCACCACAGCTTCCGCGATGCTTTCTCTGTCCATTTTATGCTCTTTCAGAAGTTCCGTAACGTCATATTCGTCATAGAATGCCTTCTGAAGTCCCAAGCACAGCACCTTCATCTCATCCATACCGTAGTAACGGGCAATTTTTTCACCCAAACCGCCGTCTAAGATCCCGTCCTCCAGCACTACAACAAGCTTATGCTCTTTCTTTAAGTTCTGAAGGCACTCTTTATCGAGATGAGAAAGAATAGTCGGCTCGATCAGTGTTGCCGAGATTCCGTATTTTTCCTGCAAAAGTTCTACTGCAGCCTTCCCTTCTCCGTAGAGCGAACCGGGAGCGAAGATTGCCACTTCTTTCCCTGCCTTTACCGTCCGGAAAACGGGCTTTCCAAAGTCTTTTTCTACCGGAAGTTCATCTTCCACCACGTCGGACGGAGCCAAAATCAGCATCGGCCTTTCCCTCTGCTCCAGGCTGTAGTCCAACATGGCAAAGTATTCCTCTTTAAAAGCCGGTGCCAGAACAAAAAGATTCGGAATAGAGTTCGCCATCGAGGCCAGATACAGTCCAAGGTGCGTCTTATCGCTCATCCCATAGAGGGAGGCGCTGTTCACCACGATTGTAATCGGGAGAGAATTGATTCCCGCGTCATGGGAAATCTGATCATAGGCTCTCTGCAGGAAGGTGGCGGAGGTGAAGAACAGCGCCTTTGCTCCGCGTTTCGCCGCGCCGCAGGCCAGAGTCACACCGCTCTGCTCGGCAATCCCGGTATCGATGAAACGCTCTCCCGCTTCCTTTCGCTTTTCCGCGGTGAAGCCCATGCCTCCCGGTACGCCGGCGGTAATAACGAGAATAGACGGATCCTTCTTCATTTTCCGAAGCAGAAAGTCCGCAGTCCTGTCACTCAAGTCCTCGCCAAATTCCCATTCCTCTCTGGTCTTTCCCGTCTCTCTGTAGAACGGCATATGCCAGTGCCACTCCTCCTTATGCTCTTCCGCATAGGGAAGGCCCATCCCTTTTCTGGTGAAAATGTGCACCAGCACGGGTCGTTTGTAACTCTTCGCCTTTTCGAAAATCTGCACGAGACTTTCTACATCATTGCCGTTTCCCTCATAGAGATATTCCAGACCCATACCGCGAAAGATATTGTCCTTTGCTTCGCCTTTTGTCTCCCGAAGCTCCCTGAGCTTCTTATACATGCCGCCGTGGTTCTCCGCAATGGACTGATCATTATCATTTAAAACAAGGATGAGGGGACTTTCCATTTCTCCCGCAACATTCAAGCCTTCGAGTGCCATGCCGCCGGAAAGAGACCCGTCTCCGATGATGCCTATTACATGCTCTTTTCCCCCCAGAATATCTCTTGCTTTCGCCATACCGATGGCAAGGTCAACGGAAGTCGAAGTATGCCCGATGGAGTAAAGGTCATAGGGACTTTCCTTCGGATCGGTATAGGGACCTACATCATCATAATGCTCGGGATCCATATAGGCCTCTCTTCTGCCGGTGAGCATCTTATGCGGATAGGTCTGGTGTGAAACATCGAAAATCAAATGATCATTCGGGGCATCAAATACCGTGTGTAAGGCAATGGTCGCCTCCACAAAACCGAGATCCGGTCCTACGTGCCCCATGTGTAAACTGGCACGCTGAATGAGATTTTCCCGCATTTCCCGTGCCAGTGTATCTCTTTCTTCCTTCGTTAAGCCCTTTAAATCCTCCGGCCCGTTGATTCTTTCCAGTACCATAACGACTCCTTTCCACTCTTTCCGGTTTTGGCGCCTTATCTTATCTGCCCTATCGCACTATCATACCATCTTTCCCCTAAAAAAACTCCTTTTCCTTCCTTCTCCTCTTAATTTCTTTTCGAAGGTAAGAAAAAGCCTCTTCCTGCCCCTTATCCTTTAGAAGACGAAGCAGAAATTCCAGTTCCTCCCGCGTCTTCTCATGAATGAGCGGCGTTCCGATCATTTTCTCATAATACAGATAGGGTCTGTCGTCTGTATACTCCTCTCCCAAGTAATTTTTGGATGCCGCAATCCGGTCACAGAACATCTCCGCCACATAGCGGTAAGGCATCCTGCAACCGATCATCCTATGGACATTTTCAAGGTCATAGTCGCACCAATACTCGAAGTGATGCTTGTTTCTTCCCTTGTGATGTAACCAGGCTTCGGATGTTCCCGTCTCGATTCTTTCCACACCGTTCGGACTCTTATAGCCTCTATAGTAGAGTATTCCGGTACGAAACTCCGTGAAGCTGTATTTGGACAGGTCATGCAGAAGTCCCTGCTTATACAAGCCTATCGAAAAGCAATAGCGCATGACAAGAAGCTTATGCTTCGTAATGGTTTTGAAATGCCCTATGGCATTTTTTAAGTAATTTTGTTTCATACTCTTTCCCTGTTTCTACTCTTCTCTTCCCAATATTCTCCCAATATAAAACTCGGATAACCGTAAACAAAGCCGTAGGTAATGAAGGAAAGGAGCAGTGCTCCGCCGACATCCAGTACGGAATGCTGTTTTAAAACCAGTGTTGCAATACAGATGAAAATGCAGAGGAAGCCGGAAAACCAGCGAACCGCCCTGCCATATTTGGCCCTCCGTAAATCTTTACTTTTCATTAACGCAATATGCATACAAAGAGAATTGTAGGCATGTATGCTGGGAAACACATTGGTCGGCGTATCTACCCGATAAAGACTTTTCACCATGAGGAGGAAAATGTTCTTGTCGCTCAGGTAAGCCGGTCTTAAATCGGTTCCGTTCGGATAAATTTCACAGATAATGAGGCTTGCCACCATGCCGATAAAGAGAAAGAGACTGACTTTATAAAAATCCTCTTTATTGACAAACATAAAATAAAGTAAACCCGCAAAAATATAGATAAACCAAAGGAAATACGGAACAATGAAGATTTCGCAGAAAGGAATCCGATCATCCAGATAGGTATGCATGATATGGTAACCCGTACTGACCGTAACCCGGCTCTCAAGCGAGGCAAACCAGACGGGATAAATGATTCCGATCCAGAGCACATTTGCGTAGCGGTAACGGTAAAAAAGGGACATCAAGCGATGCAGCTTCGGATGCTTTTCTACAATCCCGGGCCACTTACTGTTCCGATATTTCCGATATAGATTTTCCCAGAATCTTTCCATGCTCTCACTTTCCAAGAAATGCCTAGCTCTAAGCGGTTATGAATTGCAAAAAGGAGTTGAAACAAAGTTTCAACTCCTTCACTCTAGCGAGAGGGGGACTTGAACCCTCGACACCACGGGTATGAACCGTGTGCTCTAGCCAGCTGAGCTATCTCGCCTTAAACAGAATGCCATAGTCTTGGCTACTGTCTTAAAAAAATCCGACCCAGGCTGCGTATAAAACGCAGACCGGACCGAAGAATGGGGCCTACAGGGCTCGAACCTGTGACCCTCTGCTTGTAAGGCAGATGCTCTCCCAGCTGAGCTAAGACCCCGTAGTCGCGTGAATCGCGACCAGTAAATGATACTAAAACGGAAAGACTTTGTCAATAAAAATTTTATTTTTTATTCCTTTAAAAATAGTATTTTTAGACCTAAACTTCCTTGAATTAAGTCTCAACTTTACTTCTCTTTATTCTTCTTCCAAAACTGCTTCCCGATTATCCCGATTTACAATCTGCTTATTGATGACTTCCGCACCTACATACTTAGAGAGTAGCTCGGCAAGTTCCTCTAAAGCCACTTTTAATTCTTCCACACGTCCGGGTTCAACACACTCCATGGCAATGAACTCTTTGGTCGTGTCATCGTTTACTTCAGTACGTTTTCCGTCACGCCAATTCCAACAACGGCAGATTACACCTTCATCGTCATAATAGGCAATCTCTCCGGAGAGCGGAGGTTCCGGCTTATCCGACCCGATTGGCCAAAAATCTTCCCCACCCTGCATTATTCCCAAATGCAGGTCCCCACGAAAAGCATCCATATTTTCAGCACCGATGGGAAAGGCATGTTTCAAGGAAATGGCATTCGTAATGTCCACTGTGGGAGCAATACTTCCGACCGGATTGCCCTTCAAAACTCTCTTTAACAGCGCCTCTAGCGAGCATCGTGCTCCCTTCTTCGTAGGGAATTTGGAATAGGCATCTCTCCAGGCTTTCACCACCTCGTTTTCGGAAATGGTTTCACTCGTCAAAAAACGCCTGGCGCCTTCATTTGCGTCCTCAAGGAGAGTCTTGATTTCCTGTGTCTTAGCTTCATCCAGTACTGCTGCTTCCTGTACATTTTTTACTGTAAGAACAGCAATAGCGGCCTCCGGAAAAATCTTCCAAAATGCATCGTCTGCAATAAACTTCTTCATCATCTCTCCTTTCTATAAGCAAAGTGCAACAAATACAACTACTCCAACGTTTTCAGATACTCCTCGACAAAAGTCTTATACTTCGGCACCTGTGCCCCTACGATCGGCTTTCCCACGATTTTTCCGTCTTTATTGATGAAATAGGTTGTCGGAACGCCAACCACATTGGAAAGAAGCGGTACAAAGTCCACACTGGGAATGATGTTCGTGAATTCTCCGGAGGACTGCTCCATAATCTTCTTTGCTAAGGCAATATGCTCGTCATCCGATTCTCCGGAAATATCCGCTACCAAGCCAACAATCTGCACGTTTTCGGGCATTTCCTTCGCCCATGCGGCAAGCTCGGGCATCTCATTAATACAGGGTCCGCAGAAGGTTCCCCAGACATTTAAAACGGTCAGATCCTTATCCGCGAAGATGGAACTGTCAATGTCCTCTTTATCCAGATTCTTCGCAGTAAAAGTTAAACTGTCATCGGAAACCGCAAATTGACTGTCATTCGCCGTATTTTCCGCCTTCGCGCCTTCCTTCTCGGTAGCAGCTTCTCCTGCCACAGCGCTTGTTCCCTCCGTCTTCGTTTCTTCCGTTGTCTTTCCGGCTCCGGCGGAATTTCCGCAAGCGGAAAGCAGGGTTAAGACAGCAAGTGCTGCCGGAAGCATCCATTTTCTAAAAAACAACATTTTCATTCCCTTTCTTTTCTGCATTTTTCATTGGAAAAAATAACTTTTCTCCGGATAAACTCTTATTAAGATAAGTTTTAAATCCTCTTTTAACAAGAACTTTTGTATTAAAATTCAGAAAACAAGACTAAAGATTCTATAATCCATTTTCCAGAAGAACGGAGTAGATCTCCTCTACACAAGCGGATACGCTCTTTCCGTCTCCTTCCAAAATATAGTCCGCAACCTCTTCATAGTAGGCGCTACGCTTCCGCATCATTTCCCCAATTTCGTTGACATTCATCTTTCCCTGTAACAGAGGACGGACGTTCTTCCCCTCTGCAAGGCGCTTTAAGACTGTCTCCGGACTTACCTTGATATAAATGCTGAAGAAATGCTCCTTTAAAACCTTTCTGTTTTCCTCTCTTAAGACGACGCCTCCGCCGGGTGAAAGAACGTGCTCTTTCCCGGATAAAGAACGAAGAAGTTTGGCTTCTTCTCTCCGAAAACGTTCTTCTCCAAACTTCCGAAAAAACTCTTCAATTCGCATAGCGAATTTTTCTTCCAGAAGTTGATCCATCTCATAAGCCTGCCAGCCGCAGCGCTCCGCTATTTTGGGCGCCAAGGTGGATTTTCCGCTCCCCATAAATCCCAGTAACGCAAGGCCTTTTTTCCCGGATAGTTTCTTACTGACTTCCATGTAGTCTTCTATCCCCCATTGTCCCGGTGCGGAAGCGGAGAAAACCTGTACAAAGCTGTGTGAGGAACCGGATAAATCATGGAGGACTCGGCTAGCCTTCCCGAGCTCTCCCATCGACATGGAAATGAGTTCCCTTTTCGGATTTCTATCCTTCCATCTCCTCCCGGCGAGCATAAGATTCAATACGTCTTCCTTGGAGCGCGGCATTAAGGCGATTTTCACAATATCCGTAGAATAGGAAGAAAGCTGATTCAGAATTTCCTCGCATTCCCTCAGTCCGGGAGTTTTCTCAAAGTCGTGGTAGGAGGCAATCACCTTCCCTCCCAGCCCCTGTACCATGGCGATACATTCCTTCCAAGAGCCTCTTCCCTCCTCTCCGGTTTCCACCTCGAGATCGATATAGTCCGGAACACGACTTTCCATGGCTAAAATGTTCGCCTGAAAATAGCTCTTTCCAAAGGGGAATGCACCACCCTGTCGATTTGTCCGTATCGTAAAAATAAGTTTTTTCTTTCCGATGATTTCCCTGCTCTTCCGCAGAAAATCCGAAAGCGGCTCTACGTGCCTCTCCAGAAGATCGTAGCGAAGCTCCACCGCATAGATATGGGGAAAATACGGATTTTCTTTCAGGGCCTGTAAAGTTTCCAAACACTCTTCTTCCGTTTTTCCCTGAATCGGTACAATCATGCCCATTTCCTGTTCTCCTCTTAGTTCTTCTTGTTTCTATGGCTTTTCCTTCCGTCGGATTCCTTTTTTATGATTTTCCCCCTTACTTTCCTGCCTTAGGGCTCATTTCTCCAGAGCGCATGTTTTCGGCTGTAAAAATACAAAAAAGGCTTCTCCAGCATTCTCTTCAGTACGATGTGAAAATATTTTTCCTTCCCCATCGGATACACAAGGACTGTGGGAACCCCTGCCTTATTCCCTCCCAGGATATCGGTAAAAATCTGATCACCGAAAAAAAGACAGCTCTCTTTTTGCAGGGAAAATTCCCGTACGGCATTAAGATATGCTTTCACATCGGGTTTTCCCGCCTTTTCCTGATAATAATCTGCGCCGATTGCTTCCGCAAAGCGCTTCACCCTTTCTTTCCCGTTATTGGAAAGAATGGCCGTTTTAAAGCCGATTTTCTTAAGTCTTCCAAACAGTTCCACGGTTTCAGGAAGAGCAGGCTCATCATGATAGACCAGGGTATTATCAATGTCAAAGAAAAGAGCGCGATACCCTTCCTCATAGAGCCTTTCAAAGTCCAGAGTGTAGACGGAGCGTACGGAGTACGTCGGGAAAAAGGCGTTCTTCCGCTCCTCCCTTCTCTTTACCGCTTTTTTCATAACTTCTCGTCTCCCTTACTGCGACTGGTTAGGAGCTTTCCGATTTCCTCCATAAATGTATTGATATCCTTAAACTCTCGGTATACGGAAGCAAAACGCACATAAGCAACCTGGTCCAGATTTCTTAAGCGCTCCATCACCATTTCCCCAATCTCTTCCGTGCTGACCTCTTTGCTGTCATGCTTAAAAATATTGTTCTCAATATCATCCACGAGTTCGGAAATCTGCTGCGGAGAAATCGGTCTTTTGTGGCAGGAGCGTAAGATGCCGCCCTCCAGCTTTGCGCGGTCATACGGCACACGGCTTTGGTCTTTCTTTACCACCATAAAGGGAAGCGTCTCCGTCTTTTCAAAGGTAGTAAAACGTTTTCCGCAGATTTCACATTGTCTGCGTCTCCTGATTGCCGTATTTTCATCCGCAGGTCTGGAATCGATTACACGGGTATCTTCCGCATTGCAAAAGGGACACTTCATGATTCCTCTTCCTCCTTATAGTCTGTATACCGTTTTCTGGCCTCTTCAAAGCTCAATTCTTCCTTCGGTTCTTCCTCCGGTTTTTCCTTTGCTTCTTTCTTTGGGTCTTCGCGAAGTTCTTTCTCCGCTGTCGCCTTGGGTTCTTCGTCGGATACCTCTCCCGGTACTGCTTTATCCTCTGCTTCAATCGCCGCCTTGGGTTCTTCTTCCGGTTCTGCTTCAACTGCCAATCCGGGGTCTTCTTTCGTTTCTGACTCTGCTGCCGCTTGGGGCTCTACATCTGCTTGGCGCTCTACATCCGCTTGGGGCTCTACATCCGCTTCGGACTTCAGCTCCGCTTCAGGCTTCGGAACCGCTTCGGATTCCGGCACTCCCGCCTTCCGTTCCTCCTCAGCTATCAATCCAGGCTCTTCTTCGCGCTCTTCCTGTGCTTCGGGTTGCACTTCGCGCCTCTCCTGTTCCATCTTTTTCTTAGAGAGAATATCTTGATAGAAGGCAGCCTGTACCAGAATATAGTAAGGGCTTAAGAAGAGCAGGAAAAAAAACATCAGAAAAAAACCGGGTAGAATAGAATTCTCCAAGATGTAGCCCCACATTTCGGCAAGAACATTGGCTATCAGCCTCAAGCCCAGAAAGTACAAAACATGTCGAAAGAAACGAGCTCGCTCCGGCTTCATCCATTCCGCACTTTTCTTCATCGCATCAATGAGCCCTATGGACTTCGATTCCAGAAGAAGAAAGGGTGTGCATAAAAAGAACATTAAAAAGACACCAATCAATACATTGAAAAAGACTTCTTCCGCCATACTGAGAATCGAGTTATTGGCAGAACTTCCGAAAAGGAAAAACGTCAAAAGAGAAAAGAGCCAGGGGATGGCGGTATAGAGTAAGCTATAAGCTAAAACACGAAGCTGCATCGGATAATTTTCCGGACGCAGGGTATAAAAGATATCGAATGGACTCAATTTCTGTCCCCGTATGCTTTTTAAAGCCATATACAGGATGGAAAAGGAGGTAATAATCAGATACATCACCAGCACAAATACCAGAAGGGCAAGCAATATTCCCGAAATACTCAGACTGATTCCTCTCCTTAACTCTTCTATACCGGGCAAAAAGCTGGTCAGTAAAAAAGGACTAAGGACAAAAGAAAAGCCCATTGCCAAGGCGATATAGACGGAAAAAAGAAGCACAAAAGCAGCCAAAACAGTCGGCCAAAACTTTCTCCATCTCTCTCTGGCAAATCTTCTCAAGTCTTTGTTTTTCATCATTTCTTATCCCTTCCTTATAAAACACGATTGCATACAGAAGAGGAGCCACGAAATGAAAGGAAGTATCCTACCCCATACAATAAGGATAGGATACCCTTTCTTTTGTCGCAACTCCTGCTCTCGGATTAGCTTAAGGGAACCACTCCGCCCTCATACTTTTTATTGATAAAATCCTGGATTTCCTTGGAGGTCAAAACTTCCACCAAGGTCTTTGCCCATGCCGCATCCTTATTCTTCTCGGCAACGGCAATAATGTTGGCATAAGTCTGTGCCGCTTCGGAGTCGGACTTCTCGGCTGCCAATGCTTCACTCGGCTTATAGTTCGCCTGGATAGCAAAGTTTCCGTTCATGCAGGCAAAATCCACAGAATCCAAGGAACGGGGAATCTGCGCAGCCTCAACCTCGTAGATTTCCACATTGTGCGGGTTCTCTACAATATCCTGCTTGGTTGCCGTAAGACCTGCGCCGTCCTTCAGCTTAATGATGCCGTTTGCCTCCAAAAGAAGAAGCGCTCTGGCCTCATTGGTGGTATCGTTCGGAACCGCAATCTTAGCACCGTCCTGGATATTTTTCAGGTCCTTCGACTTTCCTGCATAGATTCCGAAAGGCTCATAGTGAATCTTTCCTACAGAAACAACATGGGTGTTATTTTCCTTATTGAAATCATCCAGATACGGCTGATGCTGGAAATAGTTTGCATCAATCTGTCCTTCATCCGTAGCAATGTTCGGCTGAACGTAATCATTATAGGTTACGATTTCAATCTCCACGCCCTTCTTCTTTAAAGCGTCCTTTGCCGCTTCCAAGATCTCCGCATGGGGACTCGGTGTCGCACCGATCTTGATCTTTACGGTCTCTCCGGATGCTGCAGCTGCTTCTGTGGCCTTCTCGCTCTCAGCCGCCTTTTCCGTTGCCTTTTCACTTCCGGCTTCCGTCTCTTTCTTGGTCTCGGTCTTTGTATCCGCCTTCTGTCCCCCGCAAGCCGCTAAGGAAACAACAGCCAAACCAAGTAATAACGCTGCTATTCTTTTTCTCATAATTTCTCCTTTTCTACCTTGAAAACTCTCCCTACTCTCTTATGAAAATTTTCCAAGCTTGTCGCACCGCGGGAAGCATTCCCGTGGCAGGTTTCTATGCTAAAGAGAGAAAAGCTTTATACCCTTCTTCTCTTATCGCTGTATTTTGCAAGACGCATCCAAAACTCCTGAATAATCTGCACAATGATAATGAGTACCAAAACCGCAATAATCATGATGTCCGTCTTGTAACGATAATAGCCGTAGTTCAGGGCAATCGCTCCAAGCCCGCCTCCGCCTACAAATCCCGCCATGGCGGAATAGGACAAAATTGACGTGATACAGATTGCCGCTCCGATATAGAGACTCGGCTTTGCCTCCGGAAGATAGACTTTCCAGATGATCTGCAGTCTGTTGGCACCCATCGAGCGTGCCGCCTCAATCACTCCCGCATCCACTTCCTTTAAAGAAGATTCCACCATTCTGGCAATATAAGGTGCTGCCGCAAAGACAAGTGGCGGGATGATCGCATTCGGTCCGAGTGTGGTATGCACAAGAAACTTTGTAATCGGCAAAACCATGACCAGAAGAATCAGGAAGGGAATCGTTCGAAAGATATTGGTGAGAAATCCCAGAACAGCGTGTACCGGTTTTATCGGATAAAGCCCGCCGTCTTCCGTGACAATTAAGATCACGCCCAAGGGAATGCCAATAAGATAGGAAATCAAGGTAGAGACCCCTACCATATAAAGCGTTGCCAACGTTTCCGTTTGAAACATGGGAATTAATTCTTTTATACTCATCTATGCATGCACCTCCTCAAAGGGGATTCCTCTTTCCTTCATAAATTCCGTAACATGCAGGATATCCTCCAGATTTTCCGGAAGTTCAATCACCATCTGTCCTACCGCCATACCGTCCACTTCTTTGGTATTGGCAAAGAGGATATTCACCGGAGTATGCAAAGCAAGAATCAGCTCCGAAAGAATCGGATCATGTGCATTTTTTCCGTCAAATACGATACGAAAACGCTTTCCGCTTCCGAAGAAGGCTTCTCTTTCTCCCTCTCCCAGGATAAGTCGCTTTCCGATTTCCGTCTTCGGAGAACGGAAAATCTCTTTTACCGGCCCGTGCTCCGCTATTTTACTGTGATCAATGATGGCCACCTCATCGCAAATAGACTCAATCACGCTCATCTGGTGCGTGATGATAATAATGGTAACCCCCATCTCCTCATTGATTTGTTTCAGAAGTTCGAGAATCTGCTCCGTGGTTTTCGGATCGAGTGCGGAAGTAGCTTCATCACAGAGCAGTACCTCCGGATTCGTGGCCAGGGCTCTCGCAATCGCAACTCTTTGCTTCTGTCCTCCGGAAAGTTGGGAAGGATAACTCTTTTCTCTTCCCTCCAGACCGACAAGCTTCAAAAGCTCCTCCGCTCTTGCAATTCTCTTCTTTTTCCGTGCACTGCCCTGCACAATTTTTTGGAAAAAACTGCCCTTTTCCGCAATTTCCAGGGGAAAGCAAACGTTCTCGAGAAGATTCCTCTGCTCCAGAAGATTAAACTGCTGGAAAATCATCCCCATGTTTTGCCGCATGGCGAGAATTTCCTTCTCCTTCATCGTGCTTAAACTTTTCCCCTTAAACAGAATCTGTCCGCTACTCGGTCTTTCCAGAAAATTGATGCAGCGCACCAAAGTGGACTTTCCTGCACCGGAAAGCCCTATGATTCCGTGAATCTGCCCTTTTTTAATATCTAAATGAATGTCGTCCAGAGCGGTAAAGTCTCCGGAAACGGTTCGAAATACTTTTCCCAGGCCTCTTATAGAGATAATATTTTCTTCCATTCTACTCCTTCGGATAAAATCCGAATCCTTCATTTTTCTATTTTACTGACAAAGTGCGAGAATAGACTCCGCATAAATCAATCTGGCGACATAGCGCAAGAATAGACTCCGCATAAATCAATCTAGCAACATAGCGCGAGAATGGACTCCGCATAAATCTCAGCCGCAAGAAGCAGGTCCTTTACCTTAATCCACTCATCCGCGCCATGCATATGGGTATCCACTCCCGGAAGAATGGCACCGAAAGCGACTCCGTTCTCCACATGATGTACATAGGTACCGCCTCCGATAGCAAGGCACTCCCCTTTTTCTCCCGTCACCTTTTCATAGCAGGAAAGGAGAGCCTTGATAAAGTCGGAATCCTTCGGAACATGGTGTGGCGGAACCATTCCCTCCGTCTCAAAGATAAAGCCCTTAGCCTCCACAGTTTTTCTCGCCATGTCTTCACAATTTTCCTTCGTTCCGCAAATGGGAATACGGCTGTCGTAGATAAAGTGCATTTCCTTTTCCCCTACCTCGAAGATGTCCAAGGTGCAGGTAAGCTCTCCGCTTTCCTCATCCTGCAGCTTTGTTCCGATTCCGGAACCATCCGTGACGCCATAAGTGAAGAGTTCTAAGACCGATTCAAAGGCCTTCCTATCCTCCGCTCCGAGGGAAGGAAGTTTTACCGCAAAGGATAAAGCCGCGAGCCCCGCATTCTTTCCGAGATGCGGTGTGGAAGCATGCGCGCCTACACCGATTACGGTCACGGTATTTCCGGATTTTTGAATCTGTACACTGCATTCCTTTTCGACTGCAAGTTTTGCCGCATTAAATTCCTCATCCGAGAGCGTCTTAAATTCCAAAACCGCCTTCTGGGGAACGGCATTTACCGCAACACCGGCTTTCATGGAAAGTAAAGAACCCTCTACTGTTCTATTCTTTCTTAAAGTACCGTGCATGGCGCCTTTTTCAATATTGATAATCGGGAATTCCGCATCCGGCGTGAAGCTCATTTCCCCCGCCTTCTCTCTCTTATAGTAATATTCGAGGTCGGCAGATCCGGTTTCCTCATTGGTTCCCATGATAAGCCGAACGCCCTTCTTCAGAGAATACCCCAGCTCCTTTACGGCACGCATAGCATACAGCGCCGCAAGTACCGGTCCCTTATCATCACTGACTCCTCTTCCGTAAAGGATGCCGTCCTTGACAAGCGGTTCAAAAGGTCCGGTTACTTCCCAACCCTCTCCCGCAGGCACTACATCGAGATGTCCGAGAATATCCAGGTTATGAGGTAGTTCCGGAGAAAAGTCGGACGTTCCGACATAATTGTCCCAGTTCTTGGTATGGAAACCGTAGCGCTCGCAAATCTTTAATCCTGCGTCCAAAGCTTCTTTCGGACCCTCTCCAAAGGGAAGCCCCTCCTTCGTCTCTCCTCTTACGGAATTAATCCGTACCAATGTGAATAAATCCTGTATAAACTCTTCCTCATGCGCGAGGAGCCAGTTTTTAATTGTTTTTTCCATAACTTTGCCTTTCTTTCCGAAATGGTTCATATGAACCATTCCAATCTTAGTTCTTGGAAAATTCCGTTAAATGTAAGTCCTTATTTCGATCCAGCACCATACCGATAGACCAGGGATGGGCGAAAAGAAGCAAAGGTCTGTCCTTTAAGTCCTTTACCAGTTTCATATCGGAAGTACCGGAAATTTCGTTCACTGCAATTTCCGTATAATTTTCAATCCAACGAATATGCTCATAAGGAAGCATATCCAGTCGAACTTCTACATTGTATTCATTTTTCAGTCTATAGGTCAAGACTTCGAACTGGAGGCTTCCGACTACACCGACAATAATTTCCTCCATACCGGTATTGTATTCCTGGAAAATCTGAATGGCACCCTCCTGCGCAATCTGGGATACGCCCTTTAAGAATTGCTTTCTCTTCATGGTGTCAATCTGCCTTACCCTTGCAAAATGCTCCGGCGCAAAGGTCGGGATGCCCTCATAGACAAACTTCTTTCCGGAAAGCTCCAGAGTATCTCCGATAGAGAAAATGCCCGGATCAAAAATGCCGATAATGTCTCCCGCATAAGCCTTTTCCACAATTTTTCTTTCATCCGCCATCATCTGCGTGGGCTGAGAAAGCTTCACCTTTCTGTTACCCTGGATATGGTTCACTTCCATTCCGGCATCAAACTCACCGGAGCAGATCCGCATGAAAGCCACTCTGTCTCTGTGCTTCGGATCCATATTGGCTTGAATCTTAAAAACAAAGGCGGAAAATGCCTCCTCCACCGGATCGATGAGTCCCTGGTCGGACATTCTCGGGAGCGGGGACTTCGTCATTTTCAGGAAATGCTGTAAGAAGGTTTCTACACCGAAGTTGGTAAGAGCCGATCCGAAGAAAACGGGAGTCAGAAGTCCGGCGTCCACCTTTTCTTCATCAAAGCCTTCCGCAGCCCCCTCCAGGAGTTCCAAATCGTCCTGCAGTTTATCAAAATATTCTTTTCCGATTACACCTTCTAATTTTGGATCATCTTTGGAATAGACTTCCTTTTCCACTTCTTTCTTTCCACCGCCTGCAGCATGGAAAAGATCCACTTCTTCTTTTTCCCGGTCAAAAACTCCCTTAAAATTGTGTCCGCAACCGATAGGCCAGTTAATCGGGCAGGTTCGGATTCCGAGCACCTCTTCAATCTCGTCTAAAAGTTCATACGGATCTCTTGCTTCACGGTCAAACTTATTGATGAAGGTGAAAATGGGAATATGACGCATCACGCAAACCTTAAAAAGCTTAATGGTTTGCGGCTCCACACCCTTTGCCCCGTCGATGACCATGACCGCACTGTCGGCCGCCATAAGTGTTCTATAGGTATCCTCCGAGAAATCCTGGTGTCCCGGCGTATCCAGAATATTGATGCATCTTCCGTCATAGTTAAACTGCAAAACGGAAGAGGTAACGGAAATACCCCTCTCCTTCTCGATTTCCATCCAGTCGGAAACCGCGTGTTTTGCGGACTTTCTTCCCTTTACGGTTCCTGCAAGATTAATTGCCCCTCCATAGAGAAGAAATTTCTCCGTCAAGGTTGTCTTTCCCGCGTCGGGGTGAGAAATAATCGCAAAGGTCCTTCTCTTTTCTATTTCTTCTCTTAAGTTTGCCATGTGCCTCCTAAAACTTCTTTGTATTCTTCTTATGCGACTTTGTATTCTTCTTAATTAAATCTTAAAGTAAATCATTCAAGTCGTTAAAAATCATCCTATAATCAAGGAAACGAGAAAAATACGCAAAGCGAACTTTCCCCGTCTTAAGAAAAGGCTATGCCCTTAGGACATAGCCTAGTATTCATAACGAGTATCGTGCGCGAAGCGTGCGATATCTCGTTTACTTTTATTTTCTACGTAAAAAATCAGGAATTTCAAGGCCCGCTTCTCTTCCTATTCTGGGCTTACTCTGTACCTGCGGTTCCACCGTTTCCGTTGTTCTTAAAGACGGATTCTCCATCGGAACCTCCGGTCTTTCTCCCAAAGTCGGAGTGGAAAGACGCGGATTATTCAAAAAGCTCGGAGTCGTAAAGCCCGGCTGTACGGGACTTACATTGCTGTGCAATCCCGCTTGCGGCTTAAACTCGGGAGCTGCCTTTGCCGTTTCCGCACTCTTCTTCTCTTTGATGCCGGTTGCAATTACGGTGATGGAAACCTCATCCTGTGCATCTTCATTGTACATGGCACCGAAGATGATGTTGGCATTCTCTCCTACCAGCTCTTCCACATAGGAAGCTGCATCATTTGCTTCAATCAGGCTAATGTCTCCGGAGATATTGATGATAACATCCGTAGCACCTTCGATGGTACTCTCCAAAAGCGGAGAAGAAATGGCAGTCTTCACAGCTTCAATAGCCTTGTCATCACCCTTTGCTCTACCGATACCCACATGGGCAACACCCTTGTCCTTCATGACCGCGGAAACATCCGCAAAGTCCAGGTTAATCAATCCGGGCACGTTAATCAAATCCGTAATTCCCTGAACGGACTGTTGCAAAACCTCATCCGCCTTCTTCAAAGCATCCGGAAGAGAAGTTTTCTTCTCTACAATTTCAAGCAATCTGTCGTTCGGAATCACAATTAAAGTGTCTACCACTTCCTTTAAAGCATCAATTCCGGAAAGGGCGTTCTTCATTCTCTGCTTTGCTTCAAAACGGAAAGGCTTCGTCACCACACCTACGGTAAGAATTCCCATATCCTTCGCAATCTTGGCAATAACAGGTGCGGCTCCGGTTCCGGTTCCTCCACCCATACCGCAGGTTACGAAAACCATATCCGCTCCCTGCAGAGCAGCAGTAATCTCTTCCGCACTCTCTTCCGCCGCCTTGGTGCCGATCTCCGGCTTTCCGCCGCAGCCCAAGCCCTTTGTCAGCTTCTCTCCAATGGGCATGGAACTGGCAGCCTTGCTGGACTGCAAGGCCTGTTTATCTGTATTCACCCCAATGAACTCAACACCGACAATGCCCTCGTCCACCATTCGGTTTACTGCGTTATTTCCTGCGCCGCCAACACCGACAACGATAATTTTTGCCGCTGCTTCAGACTCGGGAAGCTGGATTTCTATCATGTCTTCCTCCTTAAAATCTATGATGCACTCCTAAAAGGACCCATTCTTTCATTTAACCTAACTATATCATTATAAGAATTTTAGAATATTTGTAAAGGGGGGCTGTGTAAATTTGCTCCCCCCTCCTACTTCTCTTCCTTAAAGACATAGGCTTCCTTCTCTTTTCTGCCCCGGTACTTGCTGAGGTCCAATGTTCCTTTTCTCCCTGCTAAAGCCGGAAGGATATCCTTTAAACTCATCAGCTTCTGTTCCATGTCCTCATGGTCGCCTAAAAGCACCTTGATTTCTCCGATGTAAAGCGTTGCCGTGGAGGAGGCGCTGTAATCAATATGGTCACACTCTATTTTTTCCTGCCTGAGTGCAGAACTCAAATTCAAAATATCCTGAAAAATGGCTTTATTTTCTACAGGAAGTGCCTTATACAAACTCACTTTAGAAAAGCTCAGTCCCGTAATCTTCGGAATGCCGGGTAACTTTTTCTGCGTAGACTCCACCACAACACCGTCCCCGTCAAAATAAAGATTGCTGGACATATACTCTACGTAGCCTACCATATTTTTCTCATATACAATAATTTCCAGAGAAAACGGACTCTTCCAGTGCAACTCATATTTTTCTATAAACGGCAAGCTCTTATGCGGCTTGATTCGGTCTTCCACAAAGGCATAGAGACTATTGTAATCCAGGTCCTTCGGCAGAATCATATTGACCAGTTCTTCCTTGGTGTACTGCTCATTTCCTATGACATTGATTTCATGCACTCTTGTACTTAAAAACAACATAATGAGGAGCAGAAACAACAATAAGATTCCGTATAGACTGAGTTCCTTCTTCTTTTTTCTTTCCCGGCTCTCTTTTCTGTCCCGCATCTCTACTCTCCTTTTTCCCTATCCAGAGTAGTCTGCCAGGATACATTCAGGCAAATGCCGATTTCCGCAAGAAGAATGACCAGTGAGGTTCCTCCGTAGCTGATAAACGGCAGTGTGATTCCCGTATTGGGAATCGAATTTGTGGCTACCGCAATATTTAAGATTGCCTGCAAAGCAATATGGGCCATTACCCCGATTACGAGGAAAGAGCCGAAAAGATCCCTGGCATTTTTCGCGATTTCATAGAGTCGGAACAGAATCAAAGCATAAACAAGCATCAGTCCGACTGCCCCCACCAAGCCGAGTTCCTCACAGATGATGGTGAAAATCATATCATTTTGCGCCTCCGGCATAAGAAACTTCTGAATGCTTTCTCCCAGCCCCTTTCCGAAAAGCCCTCCGGAAGCAATGGCATAAAGCCCCTGCCTCGTTTGATAGGTATCATCCGGAAAAGAAACCGGGTCCTTCCAAGCAAGAATTCTTGTAATCTGATAGTCATGCAGTATCTTTACCTTTTGTAAAAAAATTGCCAACGGATAGGCGCCAAGATAAGCCAAGAGCCCGAGCAGGAACAGTGCGGCATGATAGCGATAGGTTTTTACCGCAACGAAAAGCATGAATACGGCTATCCCGACAATAATCATTCCCGTAGATAGGTTCGTAAACGCCACTACCGCGGCAGGAATCAGTGCATAGAGTAAGGTTCGAAAAATATCCCGTAATGAATTGATGCGATAACCCTTATCGGTGAGTAAGGTTGCCAGGACGATAATCACGGCCGGTTTCATCACCTCGGAAGGCTGAAACTGCATTCCGAAAAGACGAATCCAACGATGTGATCCGTGGGAAGCCACGCCCATAACAAAAGTCGCCAGTAGAGCTCCCCAAGCCAGAACATACAAAATCAGATTCAACTTGGAAAACCAATGGTAATCAAAAAAGCGGGAAATAAGGAGCATCAGCAAAAAACCGGCTATGGCAAAGCTCCCTTGTCTGGTGAGATAATACATATCTCCCAAATCACTTTTAGCCGCCATATAGCCCGAAGCGGAATACAACATCAAAAGACCGAAAAGAGTAATGGAAAAGACCATTACCACCAAGGAAAAATCATAAAAATGCTTGACCTTCATTTTTTTCGCCACTATTCTTCCCTTTCCTTTTCTACCGCTATACTACAGGTTTTTCACACAATCCTTAAAAATTCTGCCTCTTTCTTCATAGTCCTTAAACATCCCCCAGGATGCACAGGCAGGGCTCAAGAGTACATAGTCCCCGGGATCCGCATAGGCCGCACAATCTTTTACGGCTTCATCCATATCCTCGGCAAACATCAGATTGTGAAAGCCGTTTTTCTTCGCGCAAGCTGCAATCTGATTCCGGGTTTCCCCGATAAGAACAAGATATTTTACTCTCCCCTTAAACTCCTTTACCCAAGCATCAAAATCTACATGCTTGTCATAGCCTCCGCCTATCAGAAGCACAGGCCCCGGCATGGCGCGAAGCGCCTGAATAGCCGCATCCACATTAGTCCCCTTGGAATCATTATAATAACGAACACCGGATCTTTCCCGCACAAATTCAATACGATGCTCTACCGGTTTGAACTTCTTGCAGACCTTTACGATTTTATCCATAGGCACACCCATTTTCAAGGCTACTCCCATGGCACACATCACATTTTCATAATTGTGTTTTCCCAAAAGCTGTAAATCGCCGGTCTTAAAGAGTTTTTCTTCTTTTTCTTTATTTTTATAGATAAACTCTTCTCCCCTCAGGAAAAATCCCTCCTTCGGTTCTTCCTCCGAAGAAAACCAAAGTACATTCGGTTTTAATCCCCGCTTCTTTCCGAACTTTCGAAGCTCGGAATCCATATAGTTTAAGACAATGCTGTCTTCTTCCGTCTGGTTTACGGCGATAGATTCCTTTATGGCAATATAATTTTTCATCGTCTTATGACGGTCCAAATGATCCGGCGTGATGTTCGTAATAGCGGAGACATTCGGTCGGAAATCCACAATGCTTTCCAGCTGAAAGGAACTTACCTCACATACGGTCACGGACTGTTCCTCCGTATCCAGCGCTTCGGCGGTAAACGGATTTCCGATATTTCCCACTACATGCGTATCCGGATATTGACTCTTCAAAATTTCTCCGATCAGACTCACCGTTGTCGTCTTTCCGTTGGTCCCCGTCACGGCACAAAGTTTTCCCTTACAGGACTGATATGCCAGTTCGATTTCTCCAATGACCGGAATCTTTGCAGTATTCAGCAAAAGAACATATGGCTCATCAATAGGGATTCCGGGACTGATTACGGCAGCATCAATCTTAAGTAAATCACTTTCCAAGAGCTTTCCTTTTATAACTTTTACAATTTTCAGCACTTCTTTTTTCTTAAATTGGGCGAGAAGCTTTTTCTCATCCAGCTTTGCATTCGCATCAAAGAATACAACTTCTCCTCCCATAGCAAGAATCTGCTTTGCCGCTGCCACTCCGCTTCTGCCCGTACCCAATACCAAAACTTTCTGCCTGTTCATCCTTATCCCTCTGTTCTTCTTGTTTCCACTATTTTTTGACGCCCGCTGTTCACGGCTGTTTTTTTACTATTCTCTAAGCCTATCCTATTCTCTAAACCTGTCCATGATGTATATCCTGCCCATTTCTTCCTTATGTGATTTCCAAAACGAAAGCCACGAAGAAGCAGGCAAGGATGGTAATTGTGGTAAATATCGTAACCACCCTCGTTTCCGACCATCCCAAGAGTTCAAAATGGTGATGTATCGGAGCCATTTTGAAAATCCTTTTTCCGTGTGTGATTTTAAAATATCCCACTTGTAAAATCACGGATAGTACTTCCATAAAATAGATGACGGCAAAGAACGGAATATACAGGGCCGTCTCTGTCTGAATCGCCATAGCCACCACAAAACCGCCCAGTGCAAGGGAACCCGTATCTCCCATAAAGACCTTAGCGGGGTATGCATTAAAACAGAGGAATCCAAGAAGTCCTCCGAGTACCGCTCCGGGTAGTGCCCCCAACTGTGCATTCCCGAGTAAAACCCGATCCGCCATAAAGAGAAAGAATACTATGACGGCCGTCACGCTGCTGCAGAGCCCGTCAATCCCGTCCGTGAAGTTGGCACCGGTATCGGTTGCCGTAATGATAAAGAGGGAAATCGGGAAAAACAGGATTCCAAAAGTCACTTCTGTATCTTTCAAAAACGGAAAAAGAAACGCCGTTGTATGTCCGCTATAAAAAAAGAGGTAAGCAATATAGAGAAGAGAAATAATAATCTGCGCCGCCATCTTTTGCTTGGGATTGAATCCCTCCGACTGATGCTTTACGACCTTCAGATAATCATCTATAAATCCCACAATGCCAAAGCCGAGCCCCAGAAGATAGGCCGGTAAAACGCCTTTTTCTTTGATAAAAGGGAGAATTGCCGCGCTGATCGCGATAAGGAAGAGGATTCCTCCCATTGTAGGCGTCCCCTGTTTCTTCAAATGTGCCTGCGGTCCGTCATCCCGTACTTCCTGTCCGAATTTTAATTGGTGCAGAATTGCAATCCCCTTCGGAGAAATCAGCAGCATGACACAAAACGCAATTCCCAATGCAATGGTGTTACTCAGCATAATTTCCATTCTCCCTTAATTTTCGTTATCCGTATTTTCCTTTTCAGCCGAAGCGGAGTTGACCGCACTGCTCTCCGGAAGCGCTCCGGGAACACTGTCCTCATTGTCCTGTTTTTCGTCACTATCCAAGGAACTTTCTTCCTTTGCTTCAGAGTTCTCTTTTTTCGTCTCCGATGTAGTTTCCCCTGTCTCTTCTTTTGCCTTTATCCCTTCTTGTAAATCCTTGTTTAAGGAAGCCTCCGGGTCCGTTTCTCCCTGTGGAGGGATATTCAAGAACTGTAAGGCATCATTCATGATTTTTTGTTCAATCTTTGTTGCAAAAGACGCACTGGACTGTTCCTCTCCGTCCAAATTGGGGGTATCCACAATGACGTATACGAGAAGCTGCGGGTCCTCCACCGGAGCAAAACCACAAAAGGATACCAGGTAATTTTTTTCGGAACGGGGTAACTTCTGTGCCGTTCCCGTCTTTCCTCCCACATGATAACCCTGAATCTGCGCCGGTCTTCCGGTTCCCTTTTCCACGGTCTGGTAAAGCGCTTCCTTTAAGAAATCACTGGTCGCTTTCGAGCAGGTCACCCGGAGAAGTTCCGGTTCCATTTCCTGTATCACGGTTCCGTTCGCATTTAATATCTGCTTTACCACATGCGGTCTGAAGTAGGAACCGCCGTTCACTACGCTGGAAAATGCCGCCGCCATTTGAACCATGCTGACGTTAAAGTTCTGTCCGAAAGAGTTTGTGGCAAGGGAGGTCTTTCCCAGATTATCCGCCTTATAGACCAGCGCGGAGGTATCGGCTTCTCCGGGCAAATCAATCCCCGTTTTTTCACCGAAGCCAAAAACATGTTGATACTTTACAAAATTCTCGGCGCCTTCCTGAAATGCGGTATCCATCATGTAAACGTTGCAAGATTGCATAATCGCCTGTTCCGCATCAATGGTTCCGTGCCCGTCTCTTTTATGACAGCGAATAGTCCACGTCTTTACACCGTCACTTAAGGTGATGAAGCCTTCGCAGGTAAACATCGTATTTTGCTGAATTGCATTTTCCTCCAAAGCCCCGGCCAAAGTAAAGGGCTTTACTGTGGAGCCGGGTTCATAGGTATCGGAAATCGCTACATTTCTCCACATCTGATTCCAGGCAACCTGTGAACCCAAAGACATAACCTCATCATTACTGTAAACCGTAGAGAGCTTATCCTCGGAAAGTTCCTGATTGTTATGCTCTCTTTTATATTTTGCAAGAGCCTCTTTTTTCCCCATCTCCAGTAAAAGGCTATCGGGATAAAGCGTTTTGTCCAAGTCTCTCGGATGATTCAAGTCAAACCGGTTAGTGCTTGCCATGGCAAGAATTTCTCCATTTTTCGGATTCATAACAATCGCCGCCGCCATCTTGGAACCCACGTCATCCTTCTGCCATTCCTGTAAATATTTCTCTACCGTTCTTTGAATATTAAAGTTGATGGTTGTCACAATACTGTTTCCGTCCGTCGCCTCGCGAATCACGGATTGCAGCTTGGTGTCCGAATCCAGGTAGCCGTACTCTCTTCCGTTTACTCCAATCAGAGAATTGTTGTAGTATTGTTCAACTCCGCCGGTTCCCCCCTCGTTATCGGCGGAAGAAAAACCGATGACATTACAGGCCAGGTCTTTGTAAGGATAGCTCCTTTGATACTTATCCTCAAACCAAAGCCCTTTAATTTCATATTTGTTCCCGCTCTTTCGGTATACTGCGTTTTTTTCGTCTATGAACTTCTGGAAGGCTTCCTTTTCCTCAAAACTCATTCCTTCCTTGAATTTAAAATACGCACTTTTTTTATTTCCCGCTAGATTCCTCTGTTCATTCAGTACGGACTCCGCAACAGCTACTCTTTCATCCTCTTTAAAATACTCTTTTAAGGCGTCCAAGCTTGCTTTCAGATAGCGGTCATCTGTGCGGGAAGTTATGGCTCTCGGGTCCATAATCAAGTTGTAGACCTTTTCACTCGTTGCCAAAATCGTGCCGTTTCGGTCCAAGATATCCCCGCGCCTTGCCTGAATGGAACGGGAACCGTATCCGGACTGCCTTTGCCCCAAAACAATTCGGCTGTACTCTTCACTGTTTTTTCGAATCATTTGAAAAATAACAAGACTTAAAACAGCAAATAGCAGGATTAAAAAACAAATCCCACCATCAGCTTTTCCTGCATATAAAACGGCAGAATCTTAGTCTGCCGCCTTTTTCTTTTTTGTTCTTCCTCAGTGCTTTGGGATGTTCTCATACTGCCTTACATACTCGCTTTCTTGTTTCTTATACTCTATAACCTGATTTTCTCCCGGATATACCATTCCCAATTCTTCCGTTGCCATCGTATAAATTTTTTCCGGATCCAATGAGGCATTAATCGCATTTTGTAAAGCATCATTCTTCTGTTTTAAGACTTCTATCTGCTTCTTCTTTTGTTCTATACGGTGAATCCGTGTATTTACTTCCGTCTGCAACTGGATGTAATGAAAGCAAAGTCCTCCCATTACCAGCATAAACAATGCTACAGAGGCTACCAAAGCAAAATTCGCCGAAGTCTTTCCCTGCAATCTCTCCTGCTGCAGGACATGTCCCATCTCTCGTTCCCGAAGGATTCTTGCTCTTTCTTCGCGGGAAACAGCACCGCCTTTATGAACCGGTTTTCTTGCCGTATTCTTCTTCGGTGCCATTTTTCTCTTAACTTTTTGAACGTTTTTCTTTCTCGGTGCAATTTCCTCTTTCGTCACTACCGAGCCGGCAATGTACCCTGCCTGTCTTCTTATCAGCTTCCTTGCCATACTGATCCCCTCTTCATCTTCTGCCAAACACATTTCTATACTGCAATGTGATCGCATCCCTTCTCTCACATTTGCCTACTCTTTTCCCTTATATACTCTAAAATTGCTTTCGCTTTTCCATACTTCTCCGGATGGGCCTCACCCGGCCTTTTCTATACTTCTCCGGATGGGTTTTATCCGACTTTCTTTCTCCTGTTTTCTTTATCCGGCCTGCTTTATTCTCCTCTTTCAAATATCCGCAGCTTCGCGCTCTTGGATCTCGGGTTTTCTTCTCTTTCCAAATCACTCGGAAGAATTGCTTTTTTGCTGATGACCTTTCCAAGACTTTTCCTGCCGCAGGTACATATAGGAAAGTCTTTTGGGCAAATGCAGGGATCTTCAGCCGTCCGAAATGCTCTCTTTACGATGCGATCCTCCAGGGAATGGAAGGTAATGATGCACAGCCTTCCCCCGGGCTTCAACGCTTTGATCATGCCGTCTAACGATTCTTCCAAAACCTCCAGTTCCCGATTTAAGGCAATCCGTATGGCCTGGAAGGTCTTCTTTGCCGGATGCCCGCCCTGCACCCTCATTTTCATGGGAATGGCATGGCTAATCACTTCCGAAAGTTCAAAAGTAGTTTCTATCGGCTTTTTGGCTCTCTCCAGAACGATATGCTTTGCAATATTTTTAGCAAATTTATCTTCACCGTAATCCCGAATGATGTGATAGAGTTCCGCTTCACTGTAACTGTTTATTAAGTCTTTTGCGGTGAAGTCTTGACGCTTATCCATTCTCATATCGAGCGGAGCGTCAAAACGATACGAAAAGCCCCTGTCCGCCTCGTCAAACTGATAACTGGAAACGCCTAAGTCTAAAAGAATCCCATCTACCGCAGGTATAGAAAGGGTAGAAAGGATCTCTTGAAAATGTTCATAGTTGTCACGCACGATTGTGACCCGCTGTTTAAACTGTGCCAGTCTCTTTGTTGCCGCTTCTATTGCATCTTCATCTTGATCTATCCCTATTAACCGTCCTTTGTCGCTCAGTCTCTGTGCAATATGAAAAGAATGTCCGCCTCCTCCCAGCGTACCGTCCACATAGATTCCGTCCGCCTTGATAGACAGACCTTCCATGCATTCGTTAAGCAAAATGCTTTTGTGCTGAAATTCCATTAGATTCCCAAACCTTCCATATCTGTTGCGAGCTGTTCGTAATCAGAGAAGTCATTGTTTTCACTCCACAAACTCTCTGCCCAAATTTCCGCATGGTCTCCCACACCGAGTAAAACTACATCCTTTTCCAAAGCAGCCTTTTCCCGAAGTGTCTGGGGAATCAAAATTCTTCCCTGCTTATCGCACTCACAAGAAATCGCGCTTCCTAAAAGAAATCGTTTTAAAGTTCTGGCCTGCTTATTGGTCATAGGCAGCGCCTGCAGCTTTTCCTCCAACTCCTTCCATTCCGGAATGGCGTAAAGAGAAAGACAGCCATCGAGGGAACGGGTAAGTGTAAATTCGTTATATCCGTCCTCACGGAACTTAGCAGGAATCATCATCCTGCCCTTGGTATCTAAATTGTGATGATACTCTCCCGTGAACATAATTTACCACTTTCTCCCACTTTTTCCCACTTCTCCATTATAATGCATGATTTTTAGGGAAGAGTCAAGACAATATACTAGAATTCCCCTTCGAAAACCGGCTATTTTTCACGCCTTTTCTTATAGCAAAATCTATAAATAGTACAATTTAAGAAAAACGTGGTGCATAAAAAAACGAGCTGTATTTCTACAGCCCGTTTTTTTGGTTGAATATTCTATTCATAACGAGTATCGTGCGCAAAGCGTGTGGTACCTCGTTTATCGAAACTCAAGTCTTTCGAATTTTAAGTTTAAACGTTGAAACGGAACAGCACGACATCGCCGTCCTGCATCACGTACTCTTTTCCTTCCATGCGCACAAGTCCTTTTTCTCTTGCAGCGGAAAGAGAACCGTTATCCAGAAGATCTTTGTAGTTTACCACTTCCGCCTTAATAAAGCCTCTTTCGAAGTCAGTGTGAATCTTTCCGGCAGCCTGCGGCGCCTTGGTTCCCTTCTTAATGGTCCAAGCTCTGGTTTCCTTCTCTCCGGCGGTAAGGTATGACATCAAACCAAGGAGAGAATAAGAAGCACGAACAATCTTGTCCAGACCCGACTCGGAAAGCCCAAGAGACTCCAGATACTCTCCCTTTTCCTCATCGGAAAGCTCGGAAATCTCCTGCTCAATCTGTGCGGAAATGACGAAACTCTCGGAATGGTTCTTCTTCGCGTACTCTCTTACCTTCTGAACATACTGGTTCGATGCGCCGTCATCGGCAAGGCTCTCCTCTCCTACATTGCAGGCATAGATTACCGGCTTTCGGGTAAGCAGTCCCAAACTGTCCAAAAATGCGGCATCTTCCTCTTCGGCTTCAAAATTAATGGCAAGCTTTCCCTCTTCCAGATGTGCATGAAGCTTTTCCAGAAGAGCATACTCTTTCTTCGCATCCTTATCGTTATTCGCGAGTTTCTTCGTCTTTGCCATTCTACGATCCAGAACTTCCAAGTCGGAGAAAATGAGCTCCAGCTCTATCGTCTCAATATCCCGAATCGGATCCACGGAGCCGTCCACATGGATGACATTATCATCATCAAAGCAACGCACCACATGCACGATGGCATCCGTCTCCCGAATATTCCCGAGGAACTGGTTTCCGAGACCTTCTCCCTTTGAAGCCCCCTTCACAAGCCCTGCAATATCCACAAACTCGATTACCGCCGGGGTAATCTTCTCGGAATGATAAAGGTCGGAAAGAAGCTGCAGACGCTCATCCGGAACCGCCACCACGCCCACATTAGGGTCGATGGTGCAGAAGGGGTAGTTTGCCGACTCCGCACCGGCCTTGGTAATGGCATTAAAGAGAGTGGACTTTCCCACATTTGGCAAACCTACGATTCCTAATTTCATATTTACACTCCTTATTCTTCCTTCTATAGGGAAACAGAACTCTTATTTTCATCAAATGGATTCGAGGTATTATACCATTCCAAGGGGCTTCGCTCAATAGACTTCCCATTCTTACTTATAGCACTTTCCATTCTTACTTATGGCCTAAAATGAAGCTCCTGCTAAACCTTAATCATTGATTTACTTTCTGTGAAATTGTTCTATCTCTTGCATAAAACAATCCGATTTTTTCCTATCTAGGATGATACTTACCTTCTCCAGCTTATTTAGCTTCTTCTCTTGCAAACCATAAAAAACGGGATTCCTAATTTTTATGGTCATCTTCAGACAATGAAACGGACGATTCTTCATTTTTATTTGTTCTATATCTTCAAGTTTAAATTTGAAATGTAGTACACTCCGCCCTCTACTTCCATAAGTATAGTATTGAACAACTTCGTTTTCATAAATTTCTAATTTCACTCCGTTTATGAAGAGATAATATCCTATAAACCATACAAGGAGTGGAGCGACAATCAGCACAATTGCCGTAATCATTTTATCTGAAAAATCTGTATGATAACGCGTAAGATACTTCAGTATCCAAATAACAATAAAAGATAATACTACCATGGATAAGCAGCCTATCCTATTAAAGTTAGACTTGTGAGGATAGGTCAAGACAAGTTTTGGTTCCTCTTGTAAAGATTCTAATTTCATATTTTCCCCTGTCTTTTGTATCCTGCTCAGTCCAATATTCAAATTCCTCCCAAGCATCATCCGTCCAGTATTTAATCATCCAGATTCACCTCATGGGTGGTGCCACCTGTCTTCTCCATCTGGGTCATATTTCTTCTTAACCGGTCCATATTTTCTTCACTAAAGAATGGATCTGCAGTAACTTCAAAAGGTATCCTCTGCTCTCTGGTAACTTTTGTAGCGAACATAGTATATGCTGCAGTTACAGATAGACCCATATCCTTACATGTTTTTTCCATTTTCTCTTTTAATTTTTCATCCATTCGAAAATTAACCATTGTCTGTGCCATAACTACACCTCCTATTCCAAGTAAAGTGTACTGAATATGTACTTCATTTACAATCAATTTTTATTATATTGATATACAAAATATTAGTTAGATTATCCGTCAAAATGTATTTACAGGGAGTTATCTATTCTATCTTTAAAATTTAGCAGTAAATAGAATAATACCTTCTCGCTACAATATCATATTTATGTAGCGAGAAGGTAAATATCTGTTCAGACCATCTGTATTCTCTTATCCCTCAATATCAGCCGACAATAGCCCTTTCTTAGGGCTGCCGCTAACTGCGATGCTATGCCCGAAGAAAAGCTCATCATCATCAAGATAAGCAGTAAAGGAACCACCCGCTGTCACCCAAAGCAACCTTAGACTAATTTTTTTGGCAAAGCTTTCTTCTGTAATTAAAGCAGCCTCTTCATCGGATTCTGCCCACTCGCAGGCCAGTTTCGTAAGCTCTTTGGCAGCAAAACTACGCAGGTCCGCATCCCATTTTTCCTGTTCCAAAACCATTGTTTTCAGAACCTTTTTCGCCTTTGTAATACCTGCTTTATTATCCTTATCTACGTATAAGGAAATATGAATCTTGCCACAAAGCCAGGCTATATTTCCCTCGAAACTTTTAAGCAGCTTATCATAAGTTAGCTCACCCAATACATCATCCTGCAAAACCACGGGTTTTCTATACTCTATAAGCATTTCTTCAAGTTCCGGACAAACTGCATTCCTTTCAAGAATTTCCACCACTAAAAAATGGTTCTTACTAGGCAATGCGCCCTCAGGAACTTCCTCAGGCAGCTTTTCACGCACCCTTAGTTTGTAAATGGTTTCCTCTTCAAACTGAAACGGAGGCTCCTCTTTGTCCATAACCGGAAATTCGATTCGCCCTTCTTCTTTGTGAAGCTCTCCTGTTTCACAGTCCACATAGGCTAGGAAATACTCATCCCATTCCCAAAATCCATTTCGGAGACTTCCTCCGCCTCCTTCGTGCCTTAGGACAATGATTTCCTTTTCCTTTTTCTCAAAAGAATCTTCCCATTCTGAAAGCGTCATTTTATTTCTATGCCTCATATACTCCAGTAGGTTCATAGTTTTCCTCCGATATAGCTATTACCCGTCAACAGAAAAATGTTCCAGCTTATCAAATGCATTATTTGAAAATTCAAACGCAAAGATATGGCAATCATCAAAGCTCTGATCACAGTAAGTCACTGTTCCCTGATTATAGTCAATGATAGGCTTCCCAAGATTATTTTTTACATCTTCTTTGCTTACATCTCCGTACATTTCCCTAAGGTCAGGCAAGATAAAGGCAATTATTCGATCCAAATTATCTTTATAATTCTTTGCTAATGCTTTCACCTTATTTAAATAATGCTCTTTAGGCTCCTCATCCCAAGAAAAAATCAAGTCTTCATACTGATAGACGTACTGCTGCAAGCTTTCATCAAATTCCATGCTTTCCTCCATGCATTACTAAATGATTTCAAAACATGGATACCTTTCGGGTAAACCTTCCCCTTATCGGACAAAATTTGTAGCTATTCCCTCTTCTTGCTCCGGCAAACCGTATTTTTCTTTTCCAAGGGCAATGCTCTTCATCAAAAAGGCCATATTTCTGGCCAGAGTTCTCATGGTCTGCAAGCCCTCCAAGTCTTCCTTCGCCTCCCCTTTTTCGCATCCGTGAACACTGTTCCAGTATTGACTGGAGGCTACCGGCATTCCGCAGATGGTAAAATACTTATTTAGTTCATCAAAGGTAGCAGATAAACCGCCTCGTCTTGCCACAACCACACTGGCGCCCACCTTCATGGTCTTATCAAAATGTGTACTGTAGAACAGTCTGTCCAAGCAGGCAATTAGGGTGGCATTTGCGGAAGCGTAATAAACCGGAGATGCCAGTACCAAAGCATCTGCCGCTTCAAACTTCTCTGCCAGCTCATTTACTACGTCGTTAAAAACACACTTTCCTTTGTCATAACAATACCCACAGGAAATACAGCCTCGTATATCTTTATTGCCAATCTGCACTACTTCTACTTCTATATTTTCCTGCTCAAATACCTTAACCATCTCCGCGAGGGCAATACTTGTATTGCCTTGGGTGCGTGGACTTCCGTTAATCATCAATACTTTCATAAAATATTCTCCTGACTTTTTTGTATCTCCTGTTGTCAATTTCCTTTCGTGTTTTAGCTATTATATATTTCTATAACCCCCTTTACAAGAAAGCTCTAAAAATCTAATTGTACTATCAGAGACTATACAGCCACCTATTATTCAGATTTTCCTGATAATGAAAAGACTATACAAAATGTGTTTGAATCCGGAAGCATCGTTAAGCATTTTTCAAGAACTTTATAATATTTGCTAGTAAATCTAATGTGTTTTCGTCAATCCTAAGAGACTATTTCGTTTACAGACGCTGTTAACTTTGGAGATGAATGGTAGGAGGAAACCTCCACTTGTTGCCGCATTTCCACAAATCTACTCTACGCAAGAACGGCTTCCTTTACCTTGAAAAGCCAGTATAAGTAGGCATTTCTGGAGAGGCCACGCTGTGTACAATAGTCATCTACTTTTAGACCGCTCTCCTTGCAATCTTTAATAATGCCTTAGCTTCTTTCCTTATTTTCACGTACAACAACGGCTACCCAGATTCCAGATTCTATGCAAATAGTTTCCTATAATATTTTTAAGAAAGATATTTCACTCATGCCTATTTGTTGCTCAAAATCCTGATAATCTCTCGCATCACGAGGTATTCTAAGTCCATGTTTAATGAGGCATACATCATCCCTGGCTGAAACATTACCCTCAAAAGATGACCCCTTATTAAGCCATAATTCTTTATCATTCTGGCCTGATGCCTCTGGGTAAAAATAGAAAGCCCTCTTTGCATCAAATCTGAACATGTACGCTAACACCTGCAAATAATCCTGATTACCAATATTTCCCATTGGCTTATACTTTGCATCTGCAATAACTCGATTCTCATCGTCCTTCCCAATGAAGTCCGGATAAATAAGACCGTTATTGCCAGCAAAGAGCCACTGCTTATCTTTCCCTGCTTTATTCATAGGATGATAGAAATAACCCTCCACCAAAGAATTAACATATTCTTCCCACAACCAAGCACCATCAAACAGGATTCCATAAACCTTACGTTTACCATATCCCATCTGTTGTTTCTCATTTTGCAGTATCAAAATACATAAACGCTGCAAATCACGATACTCATGATAATATGCATGACGAATCGTATTCTTGTTGTCCTCTATAATCTTTTTCTTTCACCCGGTGTGTAATCCGTAGTTGAGTCTATGACAAGTTTTACTTCATCCTTAGCGCTATTTAACAGCCTACGACCGTATGGCTTGGTTTTAATATACTCAATCACATGACGCACCAACTCCATAAGGTAGTTATCATATGAATATTCACGCTGACTATACGCCATATTTCCTACAAATGGTGTATTCATGCGTATATGACGTGCTACATCAATCGTTCCTCTAGCATTACCATCGTTGTACCATCTTCTAATGTAAGTCTTAAAAGCACCTTTACGTGCCGCCTTACGAAGATAATGAGGAAACAAAAACACCAATAAGTTAAAAAGTGCATTATCCTGGTTAGCATCCACTTCAAGATCCACTATATTAGGAAAGTCCATCACTTTGTTCAATAAGTACTGAAAAAGGTAATCCTCGCCCGTACTGAATCGTGATTCTATTACAAGCCTTTGGTCGCCAGCACCCAAAAATCCCATTATATTGCCAGAGACATACTTGTCGTTATAGCTCTGCAATACCATCTGATTTCTAGAAATGTCATCAGCATCCTTTATAACTTCTGGAAAGACAAAAATACCATCCTTCTCCAATTGTTCAAAGGTTTTGTCAGCAATAATATCAGTAATCGCTTTAACATCTGCAAAATCAGTTTTAAGTTTTAGCTGATTATCCTTAATTTTGAACAGATTCATCTACCTTACCCTTATCCAGCTCTTCATAGCCATATGCTTTTGCAAACTTCTTCATAATAGCAGACTCATCATACAAGCCTCTAACATAGTCCTGTAAAAGCGGCTTGAGGTAATCTGTCCAAAGCACATCAAATGGTTCATTACCAAGATGCTTAAGTTTAAGGAAGTAAGATGCACCTATCTGATAGTTCTCATTCAAGTCTTCAACATTAAGAATTGCTGCATTCAAATCATCCATACGCTTAACAGCTTCGTTCTTGAGCTCTTCATTTTCCAAAGACTCCAACATTTCTTGTGTATCTTCTGCTTTAACCTCAATAAAGCGGAATCTTCTTCGCATAGCAAAATCAAATGTATCAACAGATCTATCAATATCATTCATGGTTCCAATAATATAAACGTTCTCAGGAATATAAAACTTCTCATCCGGATTTGTGTGCATGCTAGAATACTGCGTCGCAACCATCCCCTCTTTACCTCTATAACTTGGATCAATCGAGAAGAACAGTTCGCCTAATATCTTTGATATTTCGCCACGGTTGATTTCATCAATGATAAAGATGTACTTCTTTAATTCTTCCGGTTCTATTGATGCTTTGGTAAAGCTATTGTCTGTTTCCTTAATAGCCTTATAAAGAGCAAAATCGTAGGAATAGCCCTGTGTTGCAAACTGCTTACCAAAGAAATTTGTAACATCACTTACCTTCTCAAATGAAGTCCCTGATTCAAGCATCTTCTGAACCTCATCAATATTAAGACTCAGCTTGTTTACAGAATCATTACCCGGAATAGAAATATAAATATATTTCTCATTAACATTAGTAATAGTAAATTCACTGCCCTTGATAGTTTTAAACTTATCTTCTCCAAATGCAATATTCGCAAAGAAATTTTCCATAACAGCTTTAGCAGAAACTTCTTGCTCTCTTAATTCCATTGATTTCTGGGAATCTTCAAAGTTCTTTCTTGCTCTATCGACAAATTTCTTAAAAATACCATCTTGGAGCTCAAAGCCCATGCTTCCATCATCATTCATCTTAGGACGTAATCCTTCAACAAAATCAGAGTAATCGTAGCTTGGATGAAATTGCACAAACTCCACCTGTTGTCTCTGCTCATCCGTAAGATCCGAATATCTATCAGTGTAGCCATTACTAATAATATCAGCAGCAATAGACTTAGATAAATATGATTTTCCGGTTCCCGGCGCACCTCTAAAGATGATATTCTTTGATTCTAAAAGTAGCTTAGAATATGGATTATTACTCTCTTTTGTAGTCTTTGTAACATCCTCATCAACAACTTGTTCCGTTTTATTCTGGTTAAGCTCCTGATCCGTTTTATCCCTATATATCAAAATAAATTTATCTCCAGGCTCGCCAAAACGCTTCAAACATTCTCTTACAAACACAAGAGTAGAAAAAACATTCCAAGAATAGATTACAAATTGAGGTCCATTTTCACGCTTATAAATAGAAAACTCCATGGTATTTCTGTATTTCTTAAATTCTGCTTCAGTAGCAAAAATGCCTCGGATTACATCTCGACCCGGGCCATATTGGCAAATAGGAAAACTCTTTTTGTCTTCATCAGATAATGATACTAATTGCTTTTCAAAAATCTGGCATGCAATCCTTGGTAATGTTTGATTTGATATTTTTAGTTCGCCCTTATTCCTATTTCTGCGAATGATTTCTTCCCCATTCTTCATGAAATAGGCATCAATCGGCTTATAATTATCTCCTGCCTCAAGATAATCCATGGTAAATCTATCATCTGTAGATACCACCGAATCAGCCGTTATCGTAATCTCGTATTTCTCCTGCTTCATCTTAATCGTACACCCCCGACTCTCAAGATAAGATTTTGCTTCTACCGCATTGTATTCTTGAGTTGATATTTCTTTACCATTTGCTATGTGATTAGCAACAGCAATTACATACTTTGGAGGATACTTCTTGCCATCCGCAACCAAAACATATAGAGTGCTCCCATTAACTAATCACTCGCTAAGAACGTATTAAAATCCATTTCCTAGAATTCTCTAGGCTTTAACAATTATAAAATGTTCTGCTAAACTGTCATAAATTGCTTGTCCCAATTTATTCTTTAAAATATATATATCGTCATATCAATCTTCATTTTCTAGAAAACAAGATTTTATCGATATACCATCAATATACTTTTTTGTATCTCCTGTTGTGTATCTCCTATTGTATATTTCCTGTTATATATCTCCTGTTGTGTATTTCTTTTCGTGTTTCTCCTATTATATATTTCTATCGCACCTTTACAGAGAAGCCCTGAAAATCTCCGCAATGTCCTTCTCTAGGAGGGGCGCCCAGGCCTCTTCAAGTCCCTCATTTTCCGCAACATGCTTTGCCATTTCATCGATTCTCTTCTCATCAATTCCCACATCTCTAAGATGCATAGGAATATTGATGGACTCGAAAAAATGGTAGGTTTCATCAATCGCCTTATTGGCAATCTCAAATTTATCAAGAGAAGCATCTATGCCAAATACATTTATGCCGTACTTTACAAAGCGGTCCACTGTCTTTTCATTTAAAATATGCTTCATCCATCTTGGCGTGATAATGGCCAAGCCCTCTCCATGGGTAATATCATAGTAGGCGGATAGCGCATGCTCCATACCATGGCAGGGCCAGCCGGATTCACTATTTCCAAGGGAATAAATGCCGTTACAACCATAGGTACAGCAAAGCATCATCTCTGCCCTTGCGGTATAGTCTTCCGGATTCTCCAGACATTTCTTTGTATTAATCATCAGGCTCTTTAAAGCAGACTCCATAAAACCGTCATTTAAGAGGGTAGAGTCCTCACAGAAATACTGCTCGAAAATATGATTCATAGCATCCGCACAGCCTGCTGCAGTCTGCTTCTTGGATACGCTAAAGGTATAAACAGGATCCAAGAAGGAAACCGCAGGATAAAGAAGGGGATCACTATAGCCCGTCTTATCATTGGTTTCGGTTCTGGAAATTACGCCTCCCGCATCATACTCACTGCCTGTCGCAGCAAGGGTAATAATATCCACAATCGGAAGTGCTTCCTTGGCTTTTACCTTATAAGTAATCAAATCCCAAGGATCCCCCTCATACTTTGCCCCTGCGGCAATGGCCTTGGTGCAGTCCAAAACACTTCCGCCTCCAACAGAAAGAATGACATCAATATTCTTTTCTTTACAGATTTTCACGCCGTCAAGAACGCTGGGATCATACTTGGGATTGGGTTGAATATCGGGAAGCTCATAAATCTCATAGTCCTTTAAAAGCTCCTTTACCTTGTCATAAAGACCAATCTTTTTGATGCTTCCACTTCCGTAGCTAAGCAGAATCCTTTTTCCGAACTGCTTCATTACTTCCGGAAGTTCTTCGATAACATCTTTTCCGAAAATCAATCTTGTCGGTGTACAATAATTAAAGTTTTGCATTTTTGACCTCCTGCGTTTATTCATGCTGATAACGAGAATAGACTCTCTATTTACTATTATTTTATACTATAATCCACTCCCCCTTTTTATTTGACCCGATTCTTTTAATTGCTCCTTTATCCATTAATTTTTGAAGTGCTCTCTTTACTGTTGACTCCGAACATCCTATCCTCTTAGCCATTTCGACTCTGGTTAATGATGGATTTTCATATAATAGTTCAAAAATCTGTTTTTCTCTTCCTTCCAATTTTATTAGGTCATTTATCGGGTCATTTATCGGGTCATTTATTGGGTCAGCTTGAACCGATAAAAACTTTTCATATCCTCCTCCGATTTCCTTTATTCTTCTGGAGCACCATATGCTTTTAAATTATATTTGAGCATTCAACGATTTGCAAATCTAAGTGTGTTATCAGCGGCTATACAAAAATAGCCCGCCATCCTCTTCGGATAGCGAACTATTTTACAAATCCTTATTAAGCCTTAACCTTCTTTACAGAAAACTCTTTTTTGCAATTACCCTTTACGGCAAGCTCTTCTTATTGAAAATTCTTTTTACTGCAAACTCTTATATACGGAGTAAGCCTTTCTCGGTCTTCCGCCTCTCTCGTAAGCTTCTCTGATTCCAAAATGCATTTCCTGCAGTGCGCCGCCTACATTGTGCATCTCGCCCGGCTGGTCATACTCTCTTGCCAGGAAGAAAGCTTCGATATAGGGGTTGTTCTTCGCGATGTTGTATGCCTTGGCAATCTGGTCAGCCTGCACATCTTCGTTTGTGGCATTGAAGCCCTGCTCGGAAAGAATCAGATGTCTTACCTTGCCGTTTGGTGCCAAATACTCCGGCTTCTGCAAATAGTCGGTTAAAACATTGATGTTCTTCATGTTGATAATCAGAGAATTCTCGCTGTTCGTTGCCTTCGAATCATCCTCGAAGTTCGGATCAGCCAGTCCCTGCGGATAGGGGTGCCAAGCGATACCGTAATCAAGGTCACGAAGTCTGTCATTTAAGAGGCGAAGAAGGTCCTTTGCCTTATAATATCCGCCGGACGGAGATTGCTCTGTCCACACATAGTCAAACGGAATGTACACATTTGCAGAAGGATTGTTCTGCTTAATCGCCGTGTACCAGATACGGAAAGCATGAGCATACTGGTCGGCATAATTCTCAATACTGCTGTGCGGTGTATAGTTCCATGCGTTCGGGTAGTTAATCTCGTTTCCGATTACCCAGTTGTCGATAGAATCTCTGTATAAAGAAGCAAAACGATTTGCAAGACGGGTGGTTGCATCGATACCTGCCTGGCTTGTCACGTTAAAGCCATAGTAGTTTGCTTCCTGTCCGGTAATGCCTGCCGGAAGAGACTGGGGTTCCGGATTGTTTCTCGGCGTATTCAACATGATTGCCGTTACACTAACACCGTGCGCCTTCGTGTTACGGAAGTTATCCATGAAGTTCTGCTCAAAATTGGTAAAGTTATAAATGATGTGTTTTACACCAAGATCACTTACAGAGGTGTTATTGAAAAGGGTGTCTCTGGTAGCCAATCCTTTCTTGGAACCGGATTTGGAAAATACGGACTCATTCACTGCAGCAGCCACCTGCTTGGTCTGCACAACTCCATTTTCCGTCCATGCGCCATCTCCGTTTACCTGATATCCATCCGGTGTAGTGGTGCCGGTCAGGATATAGCCGCTATTTTCAAAATAATAGCACTCAGCAACACCGTCACGGTTGCCGTCTACCCAGCTCCATCCGTTCTGAAGGTAAGTTCCATTTTCGTTGTCGTACCACCAGCCGATTGCATCTTTCTTCCATGATCCTGCAAAGGCTGTTAAGCTCATTGTCAAAGCCATTCCGGCAACTACGACAGCAGTTAACCATTTTTTCTTCATACTCCACTCCTTATGAATTCGTTTTTTTGTTCCCTATACTATCGACAAGTTTCGGGAATTCCACTAGTCCCTTTTGTCAATCCCGCTTATTATCGCAGATAATCCGAAAAAAAGAAACTTATTTTTTAATTTTCCCATATTTTTATTCGATGTCATGAAAAAATGTCCTGAAAATATTTGCCTTGCAGAATACTTTATTTCGAGAAAGGATTATATTATGCTAAGAGAAATTTAAGCTTTACAATGGTCTGTTACAGCTTAACCAGCCATTGTACGCTCACAGGAAGGACGCTATTCCATGGACAAATATTCCATAAACAAAAGGAAAGAAAAGGATACTCTCTCTTCTAAGAGCCTGCACTTTTCCTTCAATTTCTTTGCTCCGTTTCTGCTCGTTCTCCTGCTTTTCCTCTTTTTCCATGCTTTCCCTCGAAAGAGGGAAGATTATGGCGTTTTCCTCGGAATATCCATGAGTTCCGATACCGGGGAAGAGGGGTTGACTTCCGATGATAAGGAAACCGACCAACTTTTATTTCTTGCCAAATATAAGACTGTTATCCTCTCTCCGGGAAGTTTCACTAAAAAAGACCTGCAGTACCTGCATCGGGCAAGTACCAAGGCCTATGCCTACATCAATGTCGGAGCCCTGGAAGAATATGATCCGGAGTACTTGCGTTTCAAAAAACTCGCCCTTGCCCCATACGAAAATTGGGAGGATGAGTCCTGGGTGGATGTTTCCGATAAGGAATGGCAAAATTACATTACGGAAAAAATTGCGAAAGAGATTGCAGAGCTTGGATTTGACGGCTTCTTCTTAGACAATTTTGATGTCTACTACCTTTTCCCGGAAGAAAAAATTTATCGGGGTTTAGATGCTGTTTTAAGCGGTTTGCAAAAATACAATATGCCGATTATTTTGAATGGAGGAGATTCTTATGTCAGTCGAGCCATAGAAGAGAATGCTACCGATCTCCTCTTTCAGGGCGTGAATCAGGAAGATGTTTTTACCGCCTATCACTTTGATACGAATTCTTCCTCCTTACAAGACAGCGACACGCGGCGCTATTATCAGGACTATCTTGAAAAGGCAAAAAATGCCGGACTATCCGTCTTTATCTTGGAATATAAGGCGGATAAGGAGCTTAGCAAAGAAGTCTCATCCTATTGCAAGGAAAAGCATTTTCAATGGTACAATGCACCGGATATTTTTTTAACCGAAGGAAAAGCATAAAAAAACTCTCCCTATAAAGGAAGAGTTTTTCTCGGAATGACAGGACTTGAACCTGCGGCCTCTTGACCCCCAGTCAAGCGCGCTACCACCTGCGCTACATCCCGCAACATTCTCCAATATACCTTATTCGAATCAGATTTTCAAGTTCTTTTTAAAAAGGGGCCCCTTAAGGCCCCTTTTACTTTCATGCCGATTGCCGTTTGTAAAACCGGAATTATAGGACAAAACCGGCGGCAAGACCTTTAAAACATCAGATTCTTTTGCATTATTCTTATGAATTCGTCGTAGTTTCCGCTTCCGTACTTTCTTCCGCGGTACTCGTTTCCGTGGGGGCTTCTGTCTCCGTAGCGGATTCATTGCTTAAAATCTTCTCTTCCGCCTTGTAGTTGGAGAGATTCTTGCTGACTACCGCCGTTCTTAAGCTGTCCAAAGTCTCGAAACCGTCCAAGTAATACTTTGTGGTAAACCATGTACCTACACCGGTATCAATCACAAAGCTGTTGTAAATGGTATTCATATCGTTTACATCCACACTTACCTTACCGTTGCCCTCATCCATAATATTTTCAAATCCGCCTGTTACATAATAGCTGTAATCCTGTACGAAATTGTTTTCCGGAAGGTTGATACGAATGTTCACTTTATATACGGGGTAGAAAACATTATGCTTATACGTGAATGAGTCCTTTGCCGTTAAGAAATAGTATCCCTGATATTCCGCACTGACAAGCTCTACCGTCTCACCTTCTCTTGCAATATCACTCGTAATCAGGTCTTCCACTTCCTTCTTCATACTGTTCAGAAGAGTATCATCTACCTGAGCTCCGGACTGAATGTAGGAAAGAAGTCCTTCTACGGTATATACCTTCTCGGTTTCCTTTGGTGCCTTACCGGTTTTCTGAATGATCTTATCCAGATATTCCTCAGGCTCCACCTTGACTGTCACCTTGTCCCCATTGGAAAGGCCATCCTGCGGTTCTACGGAAAAATAGAATCCCTTAGAACCGTCCATAATCCCGCTTGCTTCCCATTCCGCAAGACCATCCGGTGCAGTTCCCGTAAATTCCATTTTGAGGTTTTCGAAAGCGTCAAAGCTCTCTACCTTTTCCAGGTCCTTTACCGTAAATTCCTTTGCGGAATCCTGAATTTTCACTTTGAACAATTCTTCAATATTGTCTTTATCCAGATTCCATGTTAAATGAACCTTGTCATCATTTTTATACTTTCCGTTTTCTCCGTCCAGTTCCCAAGCACCGGAAATATAGTAATCGTATAAAAATTCTTCGGCAGTGTAATCATCCAAAATCTCATCGGTCAGCCCGCTCTTCTTTTTCTTGATTTTGATTTTCTTTTTATAATCCTTTAAAAAAGCCTCTTCATCAAACTTAACTTCCGCTTCCCCATATCCTTCATATCCGGAAAACTCGACAGACACATACTTATCCAAATCAACCTTTACACGTCTTTGGAAAAAGGCATAGCCAAGGCCAAGTACTAAAAGCATGAACAAAATGACAATCACGATAATCACTGCGGAATGGCTCTTTTTGCCGTCTCCGCCATTTTCTATCGCAGTCTTTTGCTTCTTTGCCGGCTTATACTTATTGACATTTTCTTTGATTCGATCCGCTGCGGAAATTTTCTCTTCCGCCTTCTCCACAACTGTTTCAACTTTCTGCTCAGCCTGTACAGCAGCCTGTTGTACCGCCTGTTTTACTTCAGTCGCAGTCTGTTGCACTACCGGTGCCGCCTGCTCTACCTTTTGTGATACAGCTTCTTCCGCTTTCTCAGCTGTCTCTTTCACAATAGGCACTGCCTGCTCTACCTTTTGTGTTATAGCTTCTTCCGCTTTCTCGGCTGTCTCTTTCACAACGGGCACTGCCTGCTCTACCTTTTGTGTTATAGCTTCTTCCGCTTTCTCGGCTGTCTCTTTCACAACAGGCACTGCCTGCTCCGTCGTATGTTCAAGCTCGCCGGCAACAGCTTGCACCGCTTCCGCGGCACTTTGCTCTTGAGCGCTCTCCGAAGCCTTCTCTTCTGTATTCCGAAGCGGCGGTTCAACTCTGAACACCGGCTCAGGCTGTGTTTCCTCCTGCACAGATGTAGCAGGCCCTGCTTGTACACCTTCCTGTGCGGATGTTTCCTGCCCTACTTGTGTATCTTCCTGTGCGGAAGCTGTCGAATCCGCTCCTCCAACCTCGTTCGGAGTCGTATTTACAACTTCATTCTCATTCTTTTCTTCTACACCCATTCAAGCTTCCTCCTATTCAAATGATGAAACTAACACGAAAATCATATCATTTTAATGTCATTTTTACAATGGATTAAGTTTTCATCACTCCAAGGAATCGTTTCAAGAAAAGAAGAACGATACTTCTTCTTGTTTCATCAAATTTCTTCTTAATTTCATCAAATCAGCCGTTAAGCTTTTTTCTTTTCTCTTCAAATTCTTTTAAAGAGGATAAGGCTTCTTTACTTAGCGGGTACATCACAAGAAGGTTGAAAATGGTCATAAGTCCGATTCCAACATCCCCTAAATCCCAAACCACAGTGTACTGGGCAAGACCGCCGACAAAGAGCATAACAAGTGCAAAAATTTTATAAGCCGTCTGGGAAGTCCAGTTGTCTCCAAAAAGATAGGAAACATTGGAACGCGCATAAAACAGAATGCCGAGAAAGGTGGAAAAACTGAAGAGCCATAAAATCACGGCGATAAAGATTTTTCCAAAAGCACCAAAGTGGTAGTTCATTGCCATTTGTAAAATATCCATTCCCTGCAGATCCTTAATCATACCTTCCGGGGTCAGCAACATGATAAAGGCGGTACAGGAGCAGAGGATAATGGTATCAATGAACACTCCTATTGCCTGAAAAAGTCCCATTTTCACAGGATGATCCGTATCGGCTGCCGCTGCAGCGCAAGGTGCGGAACCCGAACCCGCCTCATTGGAGAAAAGCCCTCTTTTCACACCATTCATAAGCACTGCCGCAAAGCCTCCGGAAACGATTTGTCTGAGTCCGAACGCCTCCGAGAAAATCCGCTCAAAAACATGCGGAAGCGCCGGTAAATGCGTCAAAATCACAAAAACGGTCATGGCAAAATATAGGCCTGCCATAACAGGAACAATCACATCCAGGACACGTGCTGTTGCATTTTTCCGAAGGACAATCACCGCTGCAATAAGTACCAGAAGAATACTGGAAATAAGGGGCTTTACGGAAAAAGCATTTTCAAAGGCGGAAGACACGGAATTTCCGATAACCTGGCTGATTCCCGCCCAGCAAATCAGGCCAGAAAGCGCAAAAAGAGCGGCGACAATGCTTCTCTTCTTTGGAATCCCCTCTTCCAGCTTTTCTCCCGGTTTATTATGAAAGAAAAAATCATGAATATAGTAGGCAGGGCCCCCACGGAACCCGCCGTAAAGCGGATCCTTCCTCTTATGGAGTTGTGCAAGCGTCGCCTCAACAAAGGCAGTGGAGGAACCAATCAATGCGGTAATCCACATCCAAAATACTGCACCGGCTCCGCCGCCGGAAATTGCCGCAACAACGCCCACAAGATTTCCCATGCCGACTCTCGTTGCCGTAGAAACAATCAGCGTCTGAATGCCGGACAGTTTTCCCTTGGAAAGATCGCCCTGCATCTTTGCATCCGGCTTTTCGATGAGCACGGCTATCATTTCCCGAAACATACGAATCGGCAGAAACTTCGTACGAAGGGTATAATAAATCCCGGCAGGAATGAGTAAGAGCACCATGGGAGAAAGCCCCAGGGTACTTCCGCCCGGAAGCGGAATCTTGAGCAAATCTCCCCAGAGAAATCCCGTCATAAATTCGATTACAAAAATGATTCCGTTTAATACGCTGTGCATTTCGCCCTCCCATTTCCTTGCATTTCGAATAGCTTAACCCTGTCGTTCGCTTTTTCACTTTGACGCTTTTATGCGTCTATGCTTTTATGTGTTAAAGTATTTTTCTAAAAAAGAAAAGCACTCTTGTGCTCTTCCGAGTATAGCCTATCAAAGCAAAGTCTGGCAAGCGGATTCGTAAAGTTTTAGTTGTTTTTTAGTTCCTCAAACGAGATACCTCACGCTTTGCGAGCAATACACGTTATGAATTATAGCTGTTTTTTCAGCTCCTCAATAAGAGAAATATCCGCAGGAAGCCATTTCACCGTATTCAACTCTTCCTTCTTAAGCCAACGAGCGTCTGTTGCTTCCACCAATTTGATTTCCCCCGATAAAACGGAGCAAAAATAGCAGTGCATAGTAAGGTGAAATTTCGGATAGTCATAGTCCAGCACCGTACATTTTTCTTCTATATTGATTTCTACTTGCAGCTCTTCCCGAATTTCCCTCCTTAAGGCTTCCTCCAAGCTTTCGCCCGGCTCCACCTTTCCCCCGGGAAACTCCCAATAGCCTTTAAACTCTCCATATCCTTTTTCTGTAGCGAAAATGGTATTCGCTTTCCTAAAAATTGCCGCCACAACCTCTATGTTTTTCATCGTTTTCTCCTTTTTCTATTATAACCATGATGTATCTGTAAAAGCTTTTAATAAGAATCTTCAAAAGATTAATAAGAATCTTCAAAAGATAGCCTCTTCTTTATATGATCATTTCCCAGTATAATGCTGTTGCTCTTTTCTTAAAAGGAAAAAGGAGAATTTCCAATTGAATTTTCCAAAAATAAAATTGAATTTTCCAAAAATCCGCTCTTGCACCATAAATGTACTTATGCTATACTCCCGTAGATATTGACAAAAGATGGGTTAGAGTCTGTAGCTTTATTTATCGGCTTATTTCCATAAAAAGGATGGTTTTCATGAGAATAGCAAAAATCGCTTTAGTACTTTTATTTGTAATTTTAGGTGTTGCCTTATCTGCCATTATCCTTATGCAGGAGGGAAAGAGTGACGGTTTGGGAGCTTTATCCGGTTCAACCGACACCTATTGGCAGAAAAACAGAGGTCGTTCCGTGGAAGGAAGCTTAGAGAAGTTTACCAAGTACGGAACCGTCGCATTTTTTGCGGTTGCTTTACTTTTGGATATCATTTGGTAAATCTGTTTTCCACCGTTTTTTTAAGCCTGCAAGTTTTGCAGGCTTTTTCTATTCTGTAAAACGAGATACCGCACGCTTTGCGAGCGAGACTCGTTATGAACAAGATGTCTCAGGCTTCGCCTGCGCCACTTGTTAAGAAGTAAGGAGCAGCATGCGCGAAGAGCAAAAGATAAAATTAAAGAAAATCATTTTAGACATCGAAAAGGACAGCTCTCTTCCGAAAATGAAGGAGAAAGAGCTGATCCATTTTTTAGGGATTCCCAAAGAAGAAAAAAAAGACTTCACCGCACTTTTAGAAGAAATGGTAGAGGAAGGGCTGCTCTCTTTTTCCGCTAAAGAGGGGCGGCACTCTTCTTTAACTGCTAAACCGGAAGAAAAGGGACATAGTAAAGCTTCCATGCAAAAAGAGCGGACTCTAAAAGGGATCTATTCCAAGGCAAAAAAAGGCTTCGGCTTTGTGAGTCTCTCGGAAAAGGAGCTCGATGACATCTACATTCCGAAGGGTTCGGAAGGAAATGCCATGGACGGGGACACCGTGCAGATCCTTATCACAAAGGAAAGGCAGGGTGATTCCAGTGCCGAGGGAAAAATCGTAAAAGTCATGAAACGCGCCGTAACGGAGGTGCTCGGACTTGTGAAGGAAAGGCGGGAAGGGCTCTTCCTTTATCCTGATAATCCAAAGCTCCCTTCTCCCTTCTATATTCAGCCGGGAAAGGCCGGTGGAGCCCTTCCTGGGGATAAGGTCATGGCAAAAATCCTCTCCTACGGCGGGGTGCAAAAGGATGAAAAAAGGGGAAGTCGGGGACGTTCTCCTATTCCCCGCGGAAAGAGGAGTCCCCTCCTCTCCTATCCTGTTTGCGGTGTTACGGAGGTGCTCGGCGCAAGTACGGAGCCGGGCGTGGATGTACTCTCCGTCATTCGTGCATTTTCTCTTCCTGAAGACTTTCCGGAGGAGGTAAAAGCCGAGGCTGCTGCGATTCCTATGGAAGTGCCGGAGTCTATCCTGAATTCGAAGACAAGAAGAGACTTTCGTGCGCTCACTACCATTACCATTGACGGAGAAGATGCCAAAGACTTGGACGATGCCATCTCTTTGGAATATTTTCCGGAAAAGAAGCTTTACCGCCTCTACGTGCATATCGCCGATGTCACGGAATATGTGAAGGAGGGCTCTTCCCTCGATTTGGAGGCCTTGGAGCGTGGAACCTCCGTGTATCTAACGGACCGAGTGATTCCCATGCTTCCGCGAGAGCTTTCAAACGGCATTTGCTCCCTGCATGAGGGCGTGGATCGTCTGACCCTCTCCTGCATCATGGACTATAACGAAAAAGGGGAACAACTTTCCCATGAAATCTGCCCGGGAATCATTTGCTCCGATAAAAGAATGAGCTATACGGGCGTGACGGCGGTTTTAGAAGAGGAAAACGAAGCCACTTCGACTTCTATCGATAGAAAAAAAGGGACTTCCAAAACTTCTATTGATACAGAAAATGAGACTTTCGAAACTTCTATTGATAAGAGAAAAGAAGACTACTCCTCCTATCTCCCCTTTAAGGACTTGCTCCTTCATATGCGAGAGCTTTCCCGCCTGCTTCGCCATAAGCGCGTAGAGCGAGGCGGACTGGACTTTGATTTCCCGGAGTCCAAGGTTATTTTCAATGAAAAAGGGCAGATTGCCGAAATTCGCTCCGTGATCCGCGAAGAATCCCATAAAATTATAGAGGATTTCATGCTTGCGGCAAATGAGACCGTCGCGGAGGAATATTACTGGAGGGATATTCCCTTCCTCTACCGTGTGCACGAGCGACCGGACTTCGATAAGTGGCAAGAACTTTCACGAATTCTTTCGAATTTCTCCATTCTCCTCCGTGCAAAGGACCCGGACAGCATTCGTCCGAAGGCTTTGCAAGGGATTTTGGAGACGATCAAGGGAAAGGAAGAAGAGATGATGCTCAGTAATCTCATTCTCCGCTCCTTAAAACAGGCCAAATACAGTGTGGAATGCGGAGAGCATTTCGGACTTGCCAGTAAATATTACACCCATTTCACCTCTCCGATCAGGCGTTATCCCGACCTCCAGATTCACAGAATCATTAAGGAGAATCTGTTTTCTCAGGAAAATGAGAAGCGCTTCGCCCACTACAGTCGTATTTTACCTGACGTAGCAATGCAGAGTTCCCTTCGCGAGAGGCGGGCAGATGAGGCGGAGCGGGATTGCATGAAGTTGAAGAAGTGCCAGTATATGAAGAACTTCCTCGGGGAAAGTTTCCCCGGGACCATTTCCGGTCTTACGGAGTACGGCATTTATGTCACTTTGGAAAATGGAATCGAAGGCATGATTCCGCTTCGCATGCTGAATGACGACTATTTTATTTTCATAGAAAAGGAAATGATAACGAGAGGCGAACGGAGCGGAAAAACTTTCCGTATCGGTGACAGCATGTCCGTCCTGGTGTATGCTGTAGATACCTTGAGCCGGACCATCGACTTCGTGCCGGCCCCGGAATTACCGGAAGAATAATACAGATAAGCTTTCCTCTGAATAAACAAATTTAGTCGAGATGAACTTTCCCCGGAATAAGCAACTTTAGTCGAGATGAACTTTCCCCGGAATAAGCAGATTCCATCGAGATAGACTTCCCTTAAGGAAAGTTTAAGCAAGATAAAATCCACTTGGAGGGGACAGAAAGGAACGAATAAATGGGAGACAGCATTAAGCAAATCGCAAACAACAAAAAGGCTTTCCATGATTTTTTCGTGGAGGAAAGTCTGGAATGCGGCATTCAGCTTTTCGGAACGGAAGTCAAATCTCTCCGCCTCGGACAGGCTTCCATTAAGGAGTCCTTCTGTCAGATTCGAAATGGGGAGTGTTTCATTGTTGGCATGCACATTAACCCCTATGAGCGGGGAAATATTTTCAATAAAGATCCGCTTAGAGATAGAAAGCTTCTCCTCCATAGAAGAGAAATTGACCGCCTGCTCGGAAAAATCAAGGAGCAGGGCTATACTCTTATGCCCCTTCGCCTCTACTTTAAAGGTAGCCTCGTAAAGCTCGATATGGGGCTTTGCCGCGGTAAAAAGATATACGATAAACGGGAGGATATGAAGAAGAAGGCACAAAGAAGGGAGCTCGAGAAGGAATTTAAGAAGGCGAATATTCGCGTGTAAGAAGGATTGCAAAAAGAATATTATGATTCCACATTTTGCAGGCATTGAAGCAGGGGCACGCTCCCGCTAACCTCGCCACGTAGTAGTACTAAGCTTCAAGCATCGCTACTGCTCGCTTTCAGCAAGTACTAACGGGCTCAGATTGCCCCTTGCTTCAATGCCTGCAAAATCGTGAATATGCCATTCCGTATATTCCTCTTGCAATGTTATAAACGCTCAAATTCAACGAAAAGCCATGGAACATTTTGATCCACGGCTTTTTTGCTATGTATTTTAGGAGTACAGTTCTAAAATATCTCTTTCACTTAAGTATAGACCTTTTCCGATATGTTCTTGAGTAAAGCGTTTGGAGGCTCCGGCACTTGCTGAAAACAAAGTAAATGGGCAAAAAGATTATCCCACAGTTTCATAGGTATTAAAGCAAAACACGCTCTCGCTAACTTCGTATTTAATAGATATTGGAACTTTACTCTTTACTTTTGTATTGTAGAGCAAAAAATAAAATTGCCATAGATAGTAATACCACAGATAAAGGTAATGCCCTGGCCATTAAGGCCTCTGCAATATAATCGCCGAACACACATATCTTAACTAGATACATCGTGATAAGTAAAAAAGCTATCAACAAACAGTATTTACAAATAAAAAAAATCTGTCTCATAACTCCCCCTGTAATCTCCAGAAAAACGACGAATAACCGGCGCTTTAAACTCCGGATTTCTTTATGTGTTGTAGAACTGCAGATTTAAAATAACCATTCACTAAAATATAGACCTCCTCCGATATGTTCTTGAGTAAAGCGTTTGGAGGCTCCGGCACTTGCAGAAAACAAAGTAAACGGGCAAAAAGATTATCCCACAGTTTCATAGGTATTAAAGCAAGGGGCAATCTGAGCCCGCCGGTACTTGCGAAAAACAAAGGTACTGCAGTTTTTCGCTTAGTATCCGTTGCGTGGCGAGGTTAGCGAGAGCGTGCCCCTGCTGCAATACCTATGAACCGTGGGATGAAATTACATATCCCTTAACTTCACCCCTATTTTCTCCAGCGCAGCGAGTAAATCCCCTCTGACCTTATTGATTTCCTCTTCACTTAAGGTATGATCTTTTGCTCTTAAGCTGACATTGTAGGAGAGGGACTTAAAGCCGGCAAGAACCTGTGCGCCTTCGTAGATATCGAAGAGCTCCACCTTCTCAAGGAGCGGGGAAGCTGCTTCCCGAATCTCGTCTTCCACTTCGCCGGCAGTCACATTAAGCGGTACAAGGAGGGAGAAATCATGAGACACTGCCGGGAATTTGGCAACCGGCGTATACTTTTTGTGATCTCCTGCAAGGGGATAAACTTCCTCTAAATCAAGTACCGCCACATAGGCTCTTTCCTTCAAATCAAAGTTCTTTAAGACATCCGGATGAATTTCTCCCATTGTTCCGAGTACTTTTCCTTCATAGAGGATGTTGGCCTTTCTGCCCGGGTGGTAATAGGGCTTTTCACAGTTTCCGTCGTAGCGGAAACGACCGTTTAGACCGCAGTGTGTGAGGAGCTCTTCGATTTCTCCTTTCAGGCTAAAGAAATCACCCTCTCCGATAAAACCGAGAGTCAGAGTCATGCGCTCGTCCGGAAGCTCCGTCAGGGGCAGGCTCTTCGGAATATAAAGCTTTGCCATTTCAAAGAGCTTTACGTCTTTATTCTTATGACGGTTATTTAAGCTCAGTGCCTGCAACATTCCCGGAACGGAGCTGGTACGCATAACGGAGAAGTCCTCTCCCAAGGGATTGGAAATCATAATCTGCTGCCACTCGGAAGCATTTTCCGGAAGAAGTAACTTCTCATAAACCTTCTTTGACTCAAAGGAATAGAAATAGCTTTCGTTGTACCCGAGTGCCTCGGCCAAGTGGCGAAGACTGCGATTCAAAGCCAAGTTCGGATGCATTCCTCCCACGGTACCGGACAAAGGAAGAGTACTCGGAATCTTGTCATATCCATAGTATCGAGCCACTTCTTCCGCAATATCTGCCATTCTCTCCAGGTCCTGTCGGAAAGTCGGAATCACAAGCTCCAGACTGTCTCCCTTCACTTCCGTCTTGATTTCCAAAGGAAGAAGATACGCTTTCATTTCCTCTCCGCTTAGATGAAGCCCCAATAAGTTGTTGATTTCGGAAATGGATACGGATAAATGCTTCTCTTCCTTCTTTACCGGATAGCAGTCTACCATGCCGCCTACCACTTCTCCGCAGTGGAGTTCTTCGATTAAGGTGCAGGCTCTGTCCATCGCCATTTCGCAAAGATTTGGATCCAAGCCCTTTTCAAAATAAGAGGAAGCATCGGTACGAAGTCCCAGCTTTCTTCCGGAAAGACGGATATTGGTGCCGTTAAAGCAAGCCGCTTCCAGCACCACATTTTTCACCTTATCGGTAATCATGGAATTCTCTCCGCCCATGATACCGCCGAGGGCAATGGTCTTCTCCCCGTCCTTAATACACAAAATAGAAGAGTCGAGCTCATGTTCCACGCCGTCCAAGGTCACGAACTTTTCCTTATCTTCGGCACGTTCTATGCGAATTTTCTGTCCGCTGATGTCTTCGTAATCAAAGGCATGCATAGGCTGTCCGAGCTCCAGCATCACATAATTTGTGATATCCACGAAGTTATTGATCGGGCGGATGCCGGCAGTCCGAAGACGAATCTGCATCCAGGAGGGAGACGGCGCAAAGCGCACATTTTTAATAAGACGCGCAGTATAACGACTGCAAAGCTCGCTGTCCTTTAATTCCACAGTGAGATAGTCGGAGAGCTTCTCTTCATTCCCCACCTTCTTGATTTCCGGAAAATGAAATGCCTGTCCGAAGGCTGCTGCCGCTTCTCTTGCCAGTCCCACTACGGAGAAACAGTCCACACGGTTCGAGGTAATTTCATACTCGTGCAGAATATCCCGAAATCCGAGGAGTGCCGGAGCATCTTCTCCCACAGGTGTTCCTTCCGGGAAAATGTAAATGCCTCTTTCCGGTGCTTCCGGGAAGAAGTTTCGGTCACTTCCGAGCTCCTCGATAGAGCACATCATCCCGAAGGATTCCACACCGCGGAGCTTTCCGTTATGAATGCTTACGCCACCCTCCGGGTGTTTCCCTTCATGGTCTACCTTTACTTTACCGCCGTCTAAAACGACCGGCACTACCTGCCCCTCTTTTACATTCGGTGCTCCCGTTACAATCTGCAAAGTCTCCTTCCCGACATCTACCTGACAGATTAAGAGGTGGTCAGAATCCTCGTGCTTCTTCACGGAAAGAATCTTTCCTGTCACAATCTTCTCCAGATTTTCCCCGAGGTCTTCCATGGTTTCCACCTTATTGCCGACCAGGGTCATTCTGTCTCCGAAGTCTTTTCCCGATGCGGAAAGCCCCGGAACATATGCTTTTAACCAATTCATGGATGTATTCATCTTCAATCCCCCTTAAAACTGCTCCAAGAAGCGCAAATCATTTTCATAAAGTAAACGCATATCATCGATTTCGTACTTCAGAAGTGCGATACGCTCAAGACCCACACCAAAAGCGAAACCGCTGTACTCGTTCGGGTTGATACCGCAGGATTCCAGCACCTTCGGGTGCACCATGCCGCAGCCTAAAATCTCAATCCAACCTTCTCCTTTACAGAAACGGCAACCCTTGCCTTTACACTTAAAACAGGAAACATCCACTTCTGCGGAAGGCTCCGTAAAGGGGAAGTGGTGCGGACGCAGCTTCGTCTTCGTATCCTGTCCGAAGAGCTCCTTGGCAAAGAGGTCCAGCGTTCCTTTTAAATCGGAAAAATGGATATTTTTATCAATGACCAAGCCCTCCACCTGATGGAAAGAAGGGGAATGGGTCGCATCCACTGCATCGGAACGGAACACTCTTCCCGGGCATATCATACGAAGTGGCGGCTTGTGGGTTTCCATATACCTGGCCTGCACGGAGGAGGTCTGGGTTCTTAAAAGAATATTGCTGTTGATATAGAAGGTATCCTGTTCATCCCTTGCAGGGTGTCCTTTCGGAATATTCAATTTTTCAAAGTTATAGCTGTCGTACTCTACCTCGGGGCCTTCCACAACCTCATAACCCATGCCGATAAAGATTTTTTCCACCTCTTCCAGGGCAAGGGTATTCGGATGCGCGTGTCCGTAGCGAATCTTCTTTCCAGGAAGTGTCACATCAATCGTCTCTGCGGAAAGTCTGGCATCCTGTAAGGCGCGTTCCAGCTCTGCCGCACGCTCCTTAATTTCCTTCTCAATTTTCTGAGAAACTTCATTTACCAACTGTCCGAAAGCCGGCCTTTCTTCGGCACTTAAGTCCTTTAACGCCTTCTTTGCCTCCGCAAGTTCACCTTTTTTCCCTAAAAAATGGGTACGAATTTCATTGATGGAATTCATATCCATGGCAGAGCGCAAACGCTCTTCTGCCGCCTTTCCGATTTCCTCGAGATTGAATGTGTTCATTTTTCCTCCCTTTATCTTAAATTAAAAATTTTCCTTTACGGAATCGTCAGTGCTTTGTGCTCTTGCGATTCCTGTGCCTCGGCTTTTTTCTTTTCTTTTTCCTTTACGGAATCGTCCGCGCTTCGCGCTTTTTCGATTCCTGCCTGCATTCGCACTCTCGAGACTTGCGTCTCTTCGTGCTCATGCAGGGGCGTGCCATCAAGTCCCATTCCCTCTTGCAAACAAGTTTGCAATGGGTATGGGGTCTTATGGCACTGTAAAACAAAATCCCCGTCTGCAAGCGCAGACAGGGACGAATGTTCGCGGTACCACCCTGATTCCCGAAATCTCTTTCGGGCTCTCTTTATGCTTAACGCAGTCTCACGGTTTTTCCTACTCTCCTTGAATTTCAAAAAAACTGCTCCGGTGGGAATATTCCAAAAAGCGCTTGGGAAGAACTTTCAGCCTGTGATTCTTCTCTCTATGCTAAGCGGTCTCCTTTTGTACTGTGCACCTTCATCGCATTTCTCCCGAAGTATATTGAATACGAGAGGAAAAGTCAAGTTCTAAGTTATCCCAACTCTTATGTTCTAAATCCAAGTTCTATTTTAGGAATCACTATTTTTTATTCCCGGCTCTTGCATTGCAAAAAAGAAACCGATAAAATATTGTCTGTTTTTTTGCAAGAGTTAAGCTCAAGGGAGTTACTCTCAAGAAGGTAAAAAATACCCCAAGCTTAGGAGTATGTTACACGAAACGAATCAAGCTGATATAGGAAAGGAAGGCTATATTATGTCGGAAAAACAGAAAAAAGCACTTAAGGCCGCCTTCCCTCATACCATTCCCATCTTAACCGGCTTTTTATTCCTCGGCTTTGCTTACGGAGTCTATATGCACAGTGCGGGCCTTTCCGTACTCTACACCTTCTTTATGGCCTCTCTCATTTTTGGCGGTTCCCTGGAGATTTTGGCGGTCAGCTTTCTTCTTTCCCCCTTTGCACCGCTGGAGACCTTTTTCCTTGCAGTAATGATTCAGCTTCGCCACCTGTTCTACGGCATAGCGATGCTGGACAAATTCCCAAAAACCGGGTGGAAGCGCTTCTATCTTATCTTCGGGATGTGCGATGAAACCTTCAGTATCAATTACAGCGCAGAGATTCCGGAGGACACAGACCCGGAATGGTTTATGTTTTTTGTCACCCTTCTAAATCAAAGCTATTGGGTCATCGGCTCCTGCATCGGAACGCTTCTCGGGAATGTTCTTCCTTTTTCCACGGAGGGAATCGACTTTGTGATGACTGCCCTCTTTGCCGTGATTTTCATGGACCAATTCTTGAAAGAAAAAATCATTTTTCTTCCTTCCTGGGCCTTTCCGTTTCCATTCTCTCTCTCCTTGTTTTTAAAGAGAAAAACTTTATCCTTCCCGCCATGCTCGGGATTACCGCTATTTTACTAATCTCAAGACCTAAGTTGGAAAAGCAATAGAAATGATATAGAGAGGAAGGCTTATTCTATGACAGTATGGCAACGCATCATCACGATTCTTCTTTGCATATTGGGGACAATGCTCACTCGATTCTTACCCTTTATTTTATTTCAAAAAAATACACCGAAAGCGGTGCAGTATCTGGGAAAGGTTCTACCTCCCGCAAGCTTTGCCCTGCTTTTAGTGTATTGTTTTCGAAATGTTTCGATTTTTAGCGGAAATCACGGACTCCCGGAGTTTCTTTCCCTGGGTCTTACCATAGTCATACATTGTTGGAAACGAAATATGTTGCTTTCCATTTTCTCCGGCACCGTCCTCTATATGCTTTTTCGACAGGGAATCCTTGCCTTGCCGCTTTAGTTCTTCTCTTCTTTTTTAGCTTCCCTTTTCTTTATTTTCTTCTGCCGCTTGCCCTTTTGTTGAATTTTCTTCTGCGGCTTGCTCTTTTGTTGAATTATCTTCTGCAGCCTGCTCCTTTGTTAAATTATCTTCTGCAGCCTGCTCTTTTGTTGGATTTCCGGCTTTTGCTTCAACAGGCTCATCCGGCTTATCAGGCTTCTCAACGCCCTTCTTTTCCCCCTCATCTTTTTCTTTTCCAAGATCCGTTGCCTGACTCCACACACGGAAATGAGATTTTGTCGTCTTCTTTACAATATACATCGCATAATCCGCATTCTTCTGCAGCTCATCCGGTGTTACTCCGCCATCAGGATACCAGCTGACACCGCCGGAAAGACGGAGCATCTTCTTCGTTCCGTCCGGAAGCACGATAAAGCTTTCATCTATCGTTTTCTGCAGTTTTTCAATCAGGCTGTTAATTTTACTTCGATTTCCATCCTCATCAAAAATGAAAATATTAAATTCATCTCCGGAAATACGGGAGTACAACGCATTCGAACCCAATGCCTCACGCATGGCATCCGATGCACAACGGATATACTTATCTCCGTACTCATGTCCGAAGCTGTCATTGACCATCTTCAGATTATCAAGGTCCATCATGATATAAGCACCTGTAGCATTTCCGCTTCCGTGATGGTCCAGGAGTTCCCGAATCCGTCGCCCGAAAGCTCTTCTGTTATACAGGTCGGTCAGGAAGTCATGATCTCTTTCATACTGCAGATTTTCCTGCTCTCTCAAAAGACGGTCGGAAAGATCTTCCAACGCCTCCGACATTTGATCAATTTCCAAGATTCCCGTTTTCTTTAAGAGCAATTTTTCATTGGGCTTATTTCTCCTAACCTCCGAAGCCAACGCCTTAATCGGTTTCTGCAGGAAAATGGAAATGAATAGACTACCCAACAATCCGATTAAAATCGTTAAAATGACGGTCACGCCCATAACATAAAACATTCTATCGGCAAAGCGATTCATCGTTCTATAGGGAATCTCGGCGCCAAGTCTCCATTCCAAATCCGCAAAAGGTCCATTTGTCGAGAAAATCCGCAAAGGAATGCTGTAGGCATAGGTATCCCTCTCCACTCCGTCGGTTTCCAAATCAATGTCGTCCTCTATCGTTGTTTCCATGGATTCGAAACGAATCAATTCCTGATAGGTGCTGTCACTTAAGACATCCGAACCCATTTTTTCAATACTCATAAAGTAAGATGCGGTGCCGCTACTGTCCAATTCCTTCTCCGGAAGGTTGCTGTTCAAATAGCTTAAGAGCACATCTACTCCCAGGACACCATATACCCTGCCGTCGGAAAGACGAAGAGGCACCGAATAGGCAATTGCCTGTCTGTCTTCACCAAAGAGGGTATAGGGTTTACTCCAGTACCCCAAATCCTCCCAGCCAACCTTCTCATCATAGTGGAAGCAGGCTTCTGTGGGCTGATAAAGGAAATCATAATAGGGGATATTCGCCTTTCCGAATTGGAAACTGGTATTCCAAGTCGTGTCGGTAGTCATTTGTTTGTTCCGAACCACCAGAAAGGGGGAGCGTTCTATCAAAAGATCCAAGTTCTGAGAACTGGGCTTAGACTCCGGATCCAAATCGCGAAAATACAGTCCGGGCTTATCCTGGTACTGTCCGGATTCCATCCCTTCTTTTAAGTCATCCGCATTTAAAATCAGGAATGCACCGGTCACATGATTGGTTCGCATCATGGTAATCAAATCATCCGTTACGGCATTCAGGAACGGGGCTGCATTTTCCGAGCTGTCATCAATTGCCTCTATATCCAGCTTTCCCGCCTCATATAAGCCATCTGCCAACTGATTGATCTTCTGCACCGTCTGTCCAACGTTCATCCATTGGTTTACCATGATGCTTTCCAGATAATTTCTTCTGGCTTCTACTCTACTCTCAATGATTTCCCTGGAATTGTTGTGAATCAGTTGAAACAATCCCTGTCCATAAATGGAAACCATAAGAATTCCTATCTCTAAAATGAGCAGGCCCATCAGCGGAAGCAATATTTTCCTAAAAATCGGTTGTTTTCTCATTCTTCTCCCTGCATTCTAGCCTTTTATCCCTTCTATATCGGAAAGCAAAGACTCATACCACAGAGTAAAATTCTCCTCTGTATCATACTCCCCTACCGCATCCTCTTTAGACAGGCCGGATGCTACAGCCGTCTCAATCGCCTTTTTATCCTCAATCGCCTTGTCCTTCAAGGTGTTTTCCAGAATTTCCCTAAGCGTAGATATATTGTCCGCTGCGGGAATATAATACATTGTATGAGAGGAAACTGTTTTTAAGGCCTCTTCAATTGCAGGGTTGGTTCCTCTCCCCTTGATAACATCTACCGTTTGCACCGTCAAGCTGTCTGAACGCACCGGCAAATAGTCTGCAGAAAGAGCAAATTTACTGTTTACGGATTCGGAAGTAAGCCAACGCAAAAACTCTATAGAAGCTTTAATTTTCTGCTCTTCTCCCTTCAACACGCCTATCCCCGCTCCTTGCTGAATGGCAATCTTCTGCCCCTTAACAAAGTCCGGTGTGGGGAGAACTGTAGCCTCAATGGGAAAATATTCCTGATCGGATAAAATGACCGCCTCGGGAAAATAACTATAGGAAGCTGAAGTACTCACATAGGAAATAATTTCTCCCGTTCGTAAATCATCGGAACGGTATCTCCCGGAACTGCCAAAGTATCCCTTAATGTAAGGCACATAAAAATAATCCCATAACTTGTGTAAGACATCTTCCGGAAAATTATAGATGACTTTTCCGGAGGCATCCACGGAAACCAGATCCACTCCCATTTGCTTGGCACCGACCAGGAAATACGTCGCGAAATCCTCCTGTCCGAAAAAAGCCTTTCCGTCATCCGCTTCCGGGGTTAAGGCATCCGTATACTCGTAATACTTCTTGGCCACTTCAACCAATCCCTCTCGACTGTCCAAGTCGGAAAGAGTAGCTCCGGTCGCATCGGCAAAGCTCTTCCACGCTGTCGCATTCAAATAGAAAACCTCCGTGGATTTTGCTACCGGAAGAATCTTTATGCCTTCTCTTTGATTTCCAAGCCTGCCTTCTTCCAGAAATCCGGGCACAAAATCGTCCAGTTCTTTCTTAGTCAAGTAATTGCTAAGATCTACAAGATATCCCTTTTGATCCAATACCTTTCCTGTGTCTCTATACATAAAAGCCATATCGGGATAAGTGCCCTGTGCAAAGTTCTTATCCGTAAGGGCGAAAAGATTCGCCTCCAAATCATTCATCGATCCGGGGCTCATCACATGGACCGTAATATTTAAATCCTTTCCTCGCGTTAAATTAAACTCATCTACCGTTTTCAGGAAAACCTCCTGCTGCAAGGCGGAATAATAACTCCATATATTTAATTCTATATTTTCCTTACTTCTTTTATATGTATATGCCTTATCTTCCTGCCTATTCGCCTTTTTCTTGCAAGAAAAGAGGAGCATCATGCACAAGAAGAAAAATAAAAGAAGCGGTAAATCTTTTCTCTTCATTCTATGTTTTCCTTTTTTATCTGTCTCAAAATGAAAGGGAATGTCATGCAAATTTTTAACAGATCTCTTATCAGTGAATATCATCGACTGTTTCATAACTGAATATAAGAAGACCGCAAAGCTTTTCCCCGGCCGTCCTCTTACTGTGCAAAGTCATTATAAACAAAAAAAATTGATGTCCAAGTTTTTTATGATACTATATTCGAAAGCAGGAGAATTTTTTCTGTTTTTCTCTTATATCCTATGCGGTTTTATCCGATAAAAAGAGGAAAGACCGGTTTGAATAGAAAGGATAGCTATGTCATTATTTTACGGAAATGGAATAGCCCTTACGGAGAAGACACTTGACCTCTTGTGGGGAAGGCAAAACATAACGGTAAACAATATCGCGAATGTAGATACCCCAAACTACAAGTCAAAGTATCTCACCTTTGAGAATGAGCTTCTTCACCGTATCTCCACTGCGGAAAAGGGCGGACAGAAAAAAGTTCATGTTGCTCGGGCAATCGACGGGCAAAGAGCTCGGATACACAGCACGAGAAACGAATCCAGCAGGTTGGACGGCAACAACGTAGACATGGATCAGGAACAGGTAGAGCTTGTTAAAACTACCTATGCCTACCAGTATATGGTGAATTCCGTAAACAATGATATAAAACGACTTATGGCAGCTGTAAAAAGCTTCTAGTCCCTTTTCTTCTATATAATATAGGAAGAGCTTATAGCAAGAAGAGGAAAAATGATGACTTCGGTAAGAAGGGATGCTTCCGATTTTCTCCGAATATATTATTTTTCTGTATTCTACTATACGACTTCAGGAATAGAGAAAAAGGATGGAAGCACTGCCCCGGCAGTGTTTTTTTGGCATTATGATTCTTTGCTTATAGACTGAGCAGAATCGCCGATAAATTACCAGGACAGAAATATTGCAAATTGGATAGTGGTAGTAAATACCTCTGGAAATACTTACTGAATCAAAGTGTTTCCAACGAGATAGCGCAGAACAAGTGTGTGATGCTCGTTTAGAATGAAAAATAGCGAAAAGGTGGTAAAACTATGGATAGTACAATGGAAGGAATGTTGGATACCTATCTTCTGGAGACGGAATCTCTCTTGGATAAGTTAGATGAGATGCTGATTGCGGCTGAGAAGGTCGGGGATTTTTCCACAGATGACGTAAACGAAATCTTCCGTATCATGCACACCATAAAAGGGTCCAGTGCCATGATGGAATTCACACCCATCTCCAGCATTGCACACCATATCGAGGATATGTTCTTCTTTATCAGAGACAAGGGCATCGATTCTTTAAACGGTGAGCAAAAGAGGGAGCTCTTCGACCTCATGTTCCGCTCGGAAGACTATCTTCGAAGCGGTCTAGAGAAGGTAAAGGCCGGAGAAGAATTAGACAATAACGTAGATGCCTTTGCAGGAGAAATCAACGGCTTTTTGGCTAAGATTTCCGGAAAAGACGGAGACAACTCTGCCGCAGGAGCAGCCTCTACACAGACTGCTTCCGCTTCGGGAGAAAGAGTCCTTCCAAATGACCCCACTGCCAAAAAGTTTATTCATGTCTTTTTGGATGAGGGAATCGGAATGGAGAATCTCCGTGCATTTATGATCGTAAATGCCATCAAGGAGTTCGATTTGGAGTTCCGTTACTATCCCGAAGATATGGACAGCAATCCCGAAACTGCACAGAGTATAATTGATTCCGGATTTTTCCTTGCTTTCGATAATGATGAAACTCTGGACAAGGGAGAAAAAGTACTCCGTGAGCAGAGCCATATTCTTTCCTACGAAATCGTGGAAGGAAAGAAGGAAGAAGTAAAGAAAGAAGAGACAGGAAATGCTAAGGAAAGTACTCCAAAAGCACAGGGGGATAAGGATAACGGAAATGCACAGCAGGCCGCTCAGCAGAAATCTGCCGCACCGGTTAAGCAGAGCTTGATTTCCGTAAACTTACAGAAGCTGGACAGCTTAAACGACCTCGTGGGAGAAATTGTAATCACGGAATCCATGGTTACCTCCTCTCCCGTTCTTCGTATGTTGCCTCAGGAAAGTCTGGACAACTTTATGAAGTCCGCAAGACAGCTTCGTAAGTTGACTGACGATTTGCAGGATATTGCCATGAGTCTCCGAATGGTATCCATCTCCGGTGTATTCCAGAAGATGAATCGTATCGTTCGTGATATGAAGCAAAAGCTCGGTAAGGAAGTAAAACTGACCATTATCGGTGAAGATACGGAAGTGGATAAGACGATTGTCGACAGCATTCAGGATCCTCTTATGCATATTGTACGAAACAGTATGGACCACGGTATCGAAGAGACCAAGGAAGAACGTATTGCTGCAGGTAAGGATGCAGAGGGAGAATTAACACTCTCCGCCTTCCACACCTCTTCCGAAGTCATTATCACCGTTGCTGATGACGGATATGGCATGAATCCCGAAAAGCTTCTCGATAAGGCGGAAGAAAAGGGTCTCCTCTATAAGCCGCGTTCCGAATATTCCAAAAAAGAGGCACTGGGACTCATTATGCTCCCCGGTTTCTCTACAAACCAGAGCGTAACGGAGTTCTCCGGCCGAGGCGTAGGAATGGACGTAGTGAAGAAGAACCTGGAATCCGTTGGCGGAACCATCAGTATTTCCAGTGAGCTTGGAAAGGGTTCCACTTTCACCATGAAAATCCCGCTTACTCTCGCCATCATGGATGGTATGAAGGTCAATGTAGGCGACAGTATTTTCACTATTCCAATCGTAAACATCCGTCAGTCCTTTAAGGTTGACGATGCGGAAGTCGTTTTCGATGAAAACGGCAATGAGATGGTTAAACGTATGGATGTCTTCTATCCTATCGTACGTCTCAACAACTTCTACGGTATCGAAGGAAAGTATACCGATCTTGCAGACGGTGTTCTGATCTGGGTAGAAGCCAACGACAAGTCCTGCTGCCTCTTTGTGGATGATTTAATCGGAGAGCAACAGGTTGTAGTAAAACCGCTTCCGGCTTACTTTAATGCCTATAATCTGAAGGATAGCGGAATCAACGGATGTTCCATCTTGGGAGACGGTAACATTTGTATCATCTTGGATGTCTTAGGCTTGTACTCTCAAGCCATTGAAAATAATTAAGGAGGGAAGTATGGGCGAAGAAGAATTAATGGATGATTTGCTGGAGGGACAGGAGTCTGTGGAAGAAGCGGACAGCATTGACGCAGAACGCTGCCTTACCTTTGAATCCGGCGGAATGGTGATGTATATGAGCACCAGCTATGTTATTGAAATCATCAATGACCACAGCATCACTGCACTTCCCATTGTGCCCCAGTATGTTAAGGGCATCATTAACTTAAGAGGTTCTATCCTCCCGGTTATTGATATCCGTCTTCTGATGGACAAGGAAGCTGAGGAGTATACCTCTAAGACCTGCATCATCGTATTGAATATTGATTCCGTTTCCATCGGAATCATCGTAGACCGTGTAAGACAGGTTATCGATATTGATTTGAGTGAGGTTCAGCCGATTCCTCTCAGAAACAGACAAAAACTGTGTAACGGTATGATTACATTGGACAGCGGCGAAGTCGCAATGTCCTTTGATGCAGAAGCATTGGTACAATCTTCATCCGATGCTGTATAAGGGGATCTTTCATGTACGATTTGTCGGACGAGGATTTTAAACGCTTATACAGCTATATGCAGGACAAGTTCGGCATTGATTTAAGTAGAAAGAAACCTTTAATCGTAAGCCGTTTGTCCTCCATATTGGAGAAAATGGGATATCGTGATTTTCACAGCTATGTAAGCGATATTTTGAAAAGGGAAGATCAGGAAATGTTGACTACCCTTTTAAACAAACTGACTACAAACTATACATATTTCATGCGAGAGGAATCGCATTTTGATTACTTGGAAAATGTAGTTCTCCCAGAGCTTGCAAAGAAGCACGCAAGAGACAAGGTGCTTTCCATCTGGAGCGCCGGCTGCTCTTCCGGAGAAGAGCCTTACAATATTTCCATGTATCTTCTCGAATATTTCGGAAAACTTCCCGGAAAGTGGGATACCAGAATTTTGGCTACGGATATTTCTCACAATGTCCTCTCCAAAGCTGCAAACCCGCGCTACCCGGAGGAAAGCTTGGAGAAACTTCCGAAATCATGGAAAAATAAATATTTTGTACCGCTGGGAGACGGATTTTACACGGTTACTGAAGCATTGCGGAAAAATGTCATTTTCCGACCGTTTAACCTGATGGAGCCCATTCATTTTAAGAGGGACTTCGATTTAATCTTTTGCCGAAACGTCATGATTTATTTTGATCAGGCCACTAAAGATGCTCTGGTAAAACGCTTTTATGATGTAACCTATCCCGAAGGACACCTGTTTATCGGGCATTCCGAAGGACTGACGAAGCAAACCTGTCCCTACCAATACATAAAACCGGCTATCTACAAAAAAGAAGCATAGCCTACTGCCTTATCTTGCCGCTTTCAGAGTTTTGGAAGAAACAAGATAAGGCTATATTACCTTTAAGGACTGGCTTAAGGAGAGGCGATGAAAGACTTTTCATTTCCAAAAAACCATTTTCAGCTGATTGCAATGGGGGCTTCCACCGGAGGAACGGAAGCTCTACTTGCCGTCTTGGAGAAGCTTCCCGGAAATCTTCCGCCTATCGTCATCACGCAGCATATGCCACCGGTTTTTACCAATATGTATGCGGAACGCTTAAACAGAATTTGTAAAATGGAAGTACGGGAAGCAAAGGATGGAGACCCCCTCTATCCCGGACTCTGTCTAATCGCCCCGGGCGGTTTGCAGATGCAGGTTCTAAAAGATAGCTCGGGAATGAGGGTAGAATGTAAAGAAGGCGAAAAAGTGAGTGGACACTGCCCTTCCATCGACTATCTCTTTTCTTCCGTGGCTAAGGCAATCGGTGCTCACGCCGTAGGAATCATTTTGACCGGCATGGGAAAGGACGGCGCAAACGGTCTTCTGTCCATGCACGAAGCAGGCGCCTATACACTGGGACAAGATGAAAAAAGTTCCATTGTCTACGGGATGCCCATGGAAGCCTATAAATTGGGGGCAGTTGACAGGCAGGGAAATTTATCGGAAATCGCGAATTATCTTCTTAGCGCAATACAGTAGGAGTAAGAAATGGGAATTTTTAAGACAATCACGCATAAGCTTCTTATGTGCAGTGCCAAACAACTCGGCATTGCCGCTGTTGCGTCCCTTTCTGTCATGACAGCCAGCTTTTCCGCCATTGCGTATAACGGCTATAAAGAAAGCTTGAAGCAAATGGATGCCAAAAAGGAAGGCAGCGTATCCGGAGAAAGTCGCTTTCAGCAGGTATTTTATAATCATACTGCCGACCGCTCGGACTCCGTGCAAAACGAAGGTGCTACCGTAAAAGAGGCTGTGTCTATTGATTCGAATGCCCCGAGTGCTTCCGAAAATACCGCTTCGGAATATCCGAAAAAGAATTCTTCCTCCAAAACGAGTGAAAACGAAACAATCCAATCGGAAGAAGATACAAATTCCGCCGAAGATACGGAGGGAACAACAGCGGAAACAACAGAACCAGCCACAGCGGCAAGCTCTGCGGAAGCCGCTACGGATCCGAGTACAAGCGCTACAAAGCCGGCTACAGTCGCTACGAAACCGGACACAGCCGCCACTTCGGAAGCAGCACCTGCCCCGGAAAAAGCAGAGTCCGCCCCGCTTCCCAAAGAAGATTTAAATAACCCTTCTACCATTGCAGATACTGCGGAAGATGCACAGGAGCCGCCTGTGATTCCCGTAAAGACGGATCCTTTTGAAAACTACTACGGCACCTCTACCTTTAATGACTATAATGTTTACCTGGATACAGCCATGGGGCCCATGTATTACTATAATCAACACGACAGCCATTGGGGCAGTTACCTTTACGGCGGACAGGATACCATCAGTAAATACGGCTGCGGTCCGACCACTGCCGCTATGATTGTTTCCGCCTTTGGAAATGTTAACGGCAGCATCACACCGAAGGAAATGGCAAACTGGTCCGCATCCTATGGCTATTTTGCGCCTAAGAGCGGATCCTATCACGATTACATTCCTGCGGTTCTTTCCGCCTTTGACTTAATTGTAGACAGTGTAAAGGACGGAGAACGTACTCCCGAACACGTCGCGGAGCTCTTAAATTCCGGTCATATTCTGGTTGCCCTTATGGGAAAGGGAGCTTTAACAAATGGCGGACATTTCATCATTATTACAAAGCAAAATCCGAACGGAACCGTTTGCATCGCCGACCCGAACTCCTATAACAATACGAATAAAGAGTGGAGTCCGGCTCAGCTGATGCGAGAATTAAAGAAAAACTATGACGCCGGCGGTCCTCTTTGGTCGGTTCGTGCGCCGAAAGCATAAAGCCTATATGAAAACTCCCGCTCTACACTCTTTGCAAAAGATGTAGAGCGGGAGTTTTCGGGTTATAGGACAAAATAGACTTATAACAAAACGTGTTGAAGAAATCCGCTCTACAGCCGGATAAACGAGATATCGCACGCCTTTCGCACGATACTCGTTATGAATAAAGGCGGTAGGGCGATTTTTTTCAGCAAAAAAACGAGGCGGTAAAATCCGCCCCGTAGTCTTTTCCGTTTTCATTTTCAGCGATTAAACTTCTTCTACCAGTTCTTCTCCGCTAATGCTGTTTACCACATCGGAAATCCGCTTTACAACGGAAGAAATCTTCTCGTTTACGGCAGAACTGCTGTCGGACAGACGTCCAACCTCATCAGCAACCACACCGAAGCCCTTACCGTGCTCTCCGGCTCTTGCAGCCTCAATGTTTGCATTTAAAGCGAGAATCTTCTGTCTGCTTTGAATACTCTTTAAGTCATTTGTGCTTTTCCGAATTTCTTTTACCAGGCTCTGCGTCTCATTAATTCCGGATGTGAGCTTATCCACAAAAGAGTGGAAACGACTCTCGCTGCATTCCGCTTCCAAATAATTGGAAAGGCTTACATTGAGTAAACGAATTGCAGCCTCTCCTCTCTCCTGTTCTACTGAAGCATCATCCTTCAGAAAAATCGTTGCTACCTTTTCTCCCTGGTACTGCAGTTCTTCTTGGATAGAGGAAGAGCCAAATTCATGGGAACTGCGATCTAAAGTATCGGCCTTCCCTGGCTCCCTCTTCTCAGCATCGGCAAAATATACCGTTTTTCCATCTGTCGCCTGTACCATCGCCTCAAGTCCTGTAGCGATTGCCCAGTCACGAAGTATGGATTGAAATTGCTCTTTCCCTGCAAAATCTTGAATTTGAATTGCCATTTTCTTCCTTCCTCTTCTATCCTATTCTTAGAATATGAAAATTAACATTGTATACTCTTATATCGACAAAGGAAAAAAGAGATATAACAAATTTTTAAAAAATTATTGCCTTTTAAAAAAATGCTTTTCATTCATGCAATCCCTTCCCAACCGGCTTCTTATCCGGAATTTTTACAATGCATAAAATTTTAAGAGTCATAAGGCAAGAAATAGTGTATACTAACCATCAGTATGAAATAGGCTCGGTTCGGTTTCCCATCACGCCGTTTCCGACTTCAGTGTAGAAAGGATAAACATGCAATTTCAACTCTGCCATGAAAATGATACTTCTCTTCGACTTCGTTTGGATCGTCACCACTTAAGCGGGAAAGAGGAGCAAATCTTAAGCGATATACTTTCTTTACATCCGCAAATTACCGGAATCCAGATTTATCCCGCAACCGCAGGACTTCGCATTTTCTTTAAAGGAAGCAAAGCAAAGCTTTTGGAAAGCTTGGAGGCAATCTCATACGGCAATATCCTTTTTCTTGCCGAGGGACTTCCCAAAACGGAAGATTTTCATGTTCAGCTCCTTCCCAGCGGAAAAGAAATCATAAGGGAATTAAGCAAAACGAAGAAAATGAATCCCAGCTTAAAAAAGAAAATCGGGAAAGAGATTAGTTTGGAGGCCATAGCGGACCTCATTCTTCCCACTCCTCTTTCCCTTGCCTTTCACGTTTATCAGTTACTGCTTCTGGCCAAGGCTTAATTCCTGTAAAGCATGTAGTCTATAGTACTGATCACAAAACCACCCTTCCGTCTCTCCCTTTAGGAAAATGAGCACGTGCTTTGCTCTGGTTACGGCAACGTATTCTAAACGGGTGAGGCGGTTTTCCGTCTTCCCGCTACAATTCCCTCCGGCTTCCATAATAATGACAATATTGGCATTTAAGCCCTTGGATAAATGGGCTTCAAAAACCATCTTATCGAGTGCACTGTCGGAAAAACCGACTCCGGACAGACTTTTCTTGTAATACTCCTGTTTCTCTTTGCTTTTGCACAGAATCAGAAAATCCCTTTCTTTTAAATCCGGATAAGCGAACAGAATCTCGGACACAAGCTCTCGAAGGGCTATTCCGTCTTCTCCCGTAAATTCTCTTCGGAATACACCATGGAAGGGACAGTGCTTTAAGAACTCTTTTCTCTGAGAAGGATACATATCCCGATAGGAATGCATGCGTTTCCGAAAAGCCTCATTAATCCAATCCACAAGTATCTTATTCGCACGATAATTCTCATTCAGATACAAAACCCGCACGTTCTTCTTCTCTTCCATCTTTTTCTTCATATCGAAAAAGACTTGCTTATCCTCTTCCGCCTCCTGATAAATGGTCTGTCTGGGATCTCCAACCATAAAAAGACAGTTGTGCCGCATCTTTCCTTTTTTATCCGTAGCCAGGCTCAGAAGAATGTTCAGCTGTATCTGATTTAAGTCCTGGAGTTCATCTGCATAGATCTTGCTAAAGTCTCTTCTCAGCACCTGTAAAAGCGCCTTATCTTCCTGTAAAAGCCTGTAGCAACGTTCCTCTACGGGCAGAACTTCTTCTGATTTTTCCTTCTCTTCTCCGGTCTTAGCCTCTTCTCCGATCTTAGCTTCCTCTCCAAGCTCAGCCTCTTTTCCGGGCTCAGACTTTTCTATCTCGTTCCTTTCCTTTTCCTCCGTCGTTTCCTTCTTTTTCATGGAAAGAACCCACAGACAAAAATCGTCAAAGGTCATAATATGCATTAAGTCTATGCCGTGGACTTTTTTCTTCAGTCTGTGACTTGCTTCTCGATTGATTGCAATTTCTCTGTACAAATGCTTCTTGATTTTCTGCTTGAATTCCTGTACCGCCTCTTCAGTAAAGGCAATTAAAAGAAAATGGGAGAGTCTTTCGCCTCCCATAATCTGGTTTAAAATTCTCCTCGAAAGTAGGGTGGTTTTCCCTGTTCCGGGCCCTGCAATGATGAAGAGATTATCCTCCGCACTCCGGATATACTCCCTCTTCCTCTGCTCAGTCCAAAATCTCTTGCTCTTCTCCATTCTACCCTCTATTTTAAAAAACAGGGCATCGTAAAAACGATCCCCTGCCTTCTTTTACTCTGCCTTTGTTGTCAAACGAAGTCCCATGCTTTCCAGCTTATTTAAAATCTCATCCAGCGACTTTCTTCCCATATTTCTTACTTTCATCAAATCATCCATGGTTTTCGCACAAAGATCCTCTACCGTATTAATTCCTGCTCGCTTTAAGCAATTGTAGGAACGTACGCTGAGCTCCAGCTCATCAATGCTCTTGTTTAATTCATCGCTCTTCATCTCATCCGTGCTGCCTGCGCCTGCATTTTCACGCACATTTCCTTCCATATCAATGAAAAGCTTCAAATGAGTCTGTAAAACTCTCGCCGCAAGCGAAACCGCTTCTTCCGGGGCAAGCGTTCTATCCGTGCTGACATCCAGCGTCAGCTTTTCCTCTTCTCCCTGCTCTTCAATAAAAACATTCACTTTCTTTACCGGAGAATAAATGGCATCCACTGCAATCACTCCGATAGCCAAATCACTGTGATCACGAGTGTTTGCCCCATCATAGCCTCTTCCCCTGGTAATAGTTAATTCCATATAGAGCTTTGCATCTTCTCCCGAAAGAGTTGCAAGAACCAAATCCGGGTTCATAATCTCAATTTCTGAGCTCACCTTGATATCGGAAGCCTTAACAATTCCCTCTCCCATATAATCCACATAGGCCATAACGGGCTCCTCGGAACTTCCGGTATAGCGAACCGCAAGCTTCTTTAAGTTCATAATAATCTCGGAAACATCCTCTTTCACTCCGGGGATGGAGGAAAACTCATGATATACACTGTCAATTTTCACTTCACTGACTGCGGCTCCGGGCATGGAAGAAAGAAGAATTCTCCGAAGAGAGTTCCCCAGTACAGTTCCTTCTCCCTTAACAAGAGAAGTACAAACAAAACGACCAAACCCCTGATCCTCTATAAGCTCTTCTACTTCTAATACCGGTTTCATAGCATTCTCCATTCCGTACTCCTACTATAGTTTTTTGAAAAGAAATTACCTATATAAATTAATCCAGCCTATCTATTATACTCATTTTCCAGAAATTTTCGAGTGTTTTTCCGAAAATGAGCGGAAAAGACAACTAAGCTGCAAGATGTTTCCCGTTCTCGAGGCCGTCCAGCTGCCTCACAAGAATCTCTTCTATAGAAACCTGAAACAAAATACTCAGAGCAAACATGTTGTCCAGACTCGGAAGAGCCTTTCCCTGCTGCCACTTATATACCGCCTGCGGCTCCACAAAGCCCATAAAGGAAGCAATATCTTTTACGGAAAATCCCTTCTCTTTTCTAAGACGTTCAATATTCTTTCCCGTAGCATACACATCAATCACAGGATATTCCAGTGTTCTGCATTCTTCCATTAAAGAGCTCCCTTCTTCTATAATCTATTGCCCGAATCAAGATTTCTCCTAAGCGAGCGCTTATCTTTAAAAATAAAGCATTTGCTAAAAATAAGCGGAAGCTTAACTAGCCAAGCTTCCGCTGTGTGAAAAAGCTGATGACGGGAATCGGACCCGTGACCTCCGCACTACCAATGCGACGCACTACCGACTGTGCTACATCAGCATACTCAGAACATTAAGAAAATAGCATAAGAACCTACTCCCTGTCAATTCTTTTTGGAAAAAACTATACCTCGCTTTTCTACATTAATTTCCTTCTTAATGTTTTCTTCATTTTTCTTCTTTTGCTTTCTTCTTTTTCTTCTTTTGCTTTCTTCTTTCCTCACTATAATCTATTGTCATAAACGAGCATAAAAGCTATAATAGGCGAGGTTAATTTTTATGATTCAGGAATACTTTTTATGAATCACAGAAATTCATTTCACCTAAAATAAGGCGGGAGGACAGGAAGTAAAAATGAAAAGCAAAACGATAATGGCAGTTGCCGAGGCTCTGGGGCTAAAATACCTGGAAGATATCGGAGAAGCTGCAGGGGTCTTTAACGGGTATTTCATATCCATCCGTTACAGCGGAAAGTTTCACGAAGGTTCCTTTTCCCTTTCACAGATGGGGCAGCATCCGAGCAAAGACCTTTTGAAACTTATTGACAAAAGCGTCAAGCAAGTGAGCCACCTCAATTTGTCCGGCTACCTCGTGAATGCCGTTTTTAAAAACGGTTTTACGGATAAGGGGACCATACAGAACATGATTGACGGGATTGCTCAGCTGACAACGCATTTTTCTGAAAACGAACTGACAAACTGCAGTGAAGTGGACGGGCAGGAGGAAAATATTTCCATCTACTGTCTCAGCGGAAAATGCCATATCTACACCAGAAATCAATTCGATGCTCTTCGGCTGAATGCGGAAGAAAAAAGGCAGAAAGAAGAAAATCGAGGGATTATCGGTGTGATTCTCGGTATATTCGGTGCACTGATTGGTGCGTTTGTCGGTGCCATCTTCGTCTTTTTCATTGCAAGACTCGGGTATATTTCCCTCTATGGCGGTGTAATCATGGGCTTCTCTACTGTTCTCGGCTATAAGCTCTTTGCCGGACGGTTCGGTCTAATCGGTATCCCTGTTTGTTTAGCCTTCATGGGCATCATGGCATACCTTGTCAATCGTCTGGATTTCTCTTTTTACTTATCCGAAGGTTTCTACGGGGACTTCAATCACGTATTGGAATGCTTCCAGTATGTTCGGGAAAGAATCCAGGAAACGGGTGAACCGCAGGTTGCTGCAGACTATCTTCATAACCTTTACTTGCTCTTAGCCTTCACCTTGGCAACCGGAGCCCTCGCTACGATTACCACCTATTTTACAGACAAAAAAGCCCTGCCGTCCTATCCCGTCCTTAATGAAAGTTATAGCATTCCTACAGCAGGTAGCTATTCCGCTACACCGGATTTAAGCGCTCTTTCCGGTTTAGGGGAATATGCGGACAGCAACAGGGACTATACAAGCGGAGCCGGTGACGATACCGACACGAATGCCAACTAAGCCGGCACAAGATAAAATGGACTCCGGTCCTAAAGAAAATACATTTCACGATACTTCCTCCGGAGAGGAGGATGCTTTCGTCAATGCTTTCCTATATTTTTAAACCAAAAAGAAAGAGGAGATTATTATGTCACAAAAGCAGATTTTGACCATCGTTGTTAGCCTTGTTTGTGCCGGTATTGCCTTCGCGGAGATTCAAAACATCCGTTATGCGAAGCAGATTGACACACCGACAACCATTCACCCCATCAGATTGATTGCATGCATTGCAATCGTCTTAATGGGAATCTATTCTCTGGTTACCGGAAACTATATCCTGAACGTAGGATAGTTCAGCGCGGTATTTTCTGAACGAGATATCGCACGCTCTTAGGGCTGTACTCGTTAAGAATAAGAAACGAAAGAAGGGGCTGTAAAAAATCAAAATAATTTTCTAAGCAATATAGGTCTGAACTTGGGGCACGCTCTCGCTAGCTTCGCCACGTAGCGGATACTAAGCGAAAAACTGCGTTTCTCTTGTTTTTCGCAAGTACCGACGGGCTCAGACTACCCCGCATTCAGACCTATATTGCAAAGAATCTCTTTATTATTTTATTTTTTTACAACTCCTTCTTTTTATATACAAAAAACGAGTATCACGCTTTAGTGCATGATACTCGTTTTTACAATACGCTTTTACGAAATCATCTTAACAAGCAGAATCGTTTATTCGGCTGTATTTTCAGCGCTTTCTGCAGTTACAGCACTTCCGGTGGTTTCAACACCTTCTGAAGTTTCAGTGCTTTCCATAGTTACAGCGCTTTCTGTAATTTCAGAACCTTCCGTACTTTCTTCCCTCTTTTCTTCGCTATCCAAACTCTCTTCTAAAAACGGATCTTCCAGGAGAGACCGTCTCACTCTGCTCGCAGTACTTGGATAAGAAAGCACTAAATCATTATAGCCTTCGGCTTGTACAATGACCTTGTCTTTTACACCGGTCATTTTCGAACCGGAAATGGAAATTGCATTATGCTTCCCATTGTTGCCGCCGATATCCGTGGTTGCAAAACTGTCTTCTTTGTAATTAACATTTCCTGAATAGTTTATTCTAGTATAAAGCGTGCCATTTACGGAAACAGACTTTACTTTCGCAATGTATGCGGTAACCTCAGCACTCTTTCGATTTCTTCCGAAAGAAACATAGTAAGTTCCTCCAAAAGCCGCTTTCTTCACTTCAGCCCCTTCCGGCACCGCTATGCTATCCGCTTCTTCTTTTCCTTTCAAAGTGACCTTATACTGTAGTTTCTTATAGCCTTCCGCATAGACTTCAATTACATTTTCCCCTTCTACGAAAGCAGAGGGAGAGAGGCAAATAATGCTATAATTTCCGCCGCCATTGTTATTGTGTAACGCGTATGTCGCGTCCTTCCGGTTCACCTCCGTGTAGTAAGATGCTTTCTTATATTCCTCACCGTTTACCACAACTTTGTTGACTTTCTCCAGGTAATCGGTAACATCCTTTTTCGGATACGTCTTCTCCGGCACGAAAGAAAGCACATTTCGATTGTTATATCCTTTCCGGTCTTCCTCAAAGTACTTAACTTCCGGTGCCTCTAGTCCCTTGTCCTCTTCTTCCTTCGGCTCTTCCGGCGTATCGGACTTTTCTTTCACTTGGAAGGTCGTGTTCAGCGTTCCGTTCTGCTCTTTCACTTTCACATAAACGGTGTACTCGCCTGCCTCCTTGAAGCGTCCGGCTTTGATGATCAGTTGGTCATTCTCTTTATCCAAAACGTAGTAATCGTTTCCGGAAATTCCGCCTGCAGATGCATCCAGAAGGGTTTTCACTTCACCGTCCCCCTTCTGTAAAGAAACCCCTGCAAAGCGTAGTATCGCGTTTCTCGGAAGAGAAAGTGTCAGGTCCTTTCCAACTGCGGCTTCTCCTACCAGAGTCGGCTTCTCGGTGATCTCCTCCTGTGTAATCGTAAGAGTAATATCCACCTTCTTGTAGTCCGCTCCCGCATCAAGCGTAATCGTATGCTTTCCGACTTCCGGAGTCGCCGGATTCAGGAAATTAAAGGCATAACGATGCAGGGTAATGGTGCCTTTCTCCGAATCAATTGTGACTCTCTTCGGATAATTGTAATTCATCTGATTTTCACTGCTGCCATCGGTATACACGCCCTGTATCTTCGAAAGGTAGGCTGTGTTATCCGTATGAAGGACAATTTCCTCTCCTTTCTTGATGGTTGTTCCGCTAAAACTCGGTGTATCCTCTCCCTTGTGCTTCTTAAAATCACTCAGACTTCCGAGTGTTCCGTCTTCCAGAACAAATTGTACTTCCGATACCCCGTTAAAATCATCAGCTTTTGCCTCTTCAAGGTACTCGCTATAGGAGCGAATCTTTCCGCCTTTCGTCTCGTCACTCTTCAAGGCATTCATATACTTTTCTACACTGTAGTAGTTTTTTGCCCCCTCATCAAAGAGGTAACCGAAGCGATCAAAGTTCATGCCGTAGTACCAAACAAGAACATTCCGGGCATCTTCGTTTAGGGCTTTGATTTCATTTAAAACCAGGGCATTTTCAAGGAGATCATAGTCAAATACCACATTCACACGGGTATTCACGGTTCCGGTTGCGGAGGACACCCCGTCGTACACGGATTCCTTCCCCTTCTTCCCGGATTCTTTCTTTCCCGCATGGGTGGAAGTTTTTCCGCTTGTTGCCGCAGAAACCGCGTCCGCCTTCTTTCCGCTGTAGGCAGCTCTCGCACTGCTTCTTGCCGCGTCTTCCTGCTTGTCTTCCGTATTCTGTCCTTCTCCCTTATAAACGATAAACTGTTTACTGAGCGTAGGATAGCCGGAATATTTAATCTTAATGGTATACATCCCGGCTTCATCGGTATTCACCGTCTTCTCTTTATTGGAACTCGTGCCGTAGAGGATGAAATTGCCGCCGAAGTTGAAGTAATCATCGATATAGGAAAGCTTCTCCTTCTTTCCACTCGGTTTCTCCAAAGTCACCTGCATATCATCGACTTTGATTTCATTTCCGAAGCTCTCTCCATTCTCGCCGTTAATCCGGAACTTTACTCTCTCTCCGGTCTTCGGTGCCATGGTCTCCTGTGCGATGTCGACCTGGAATCTCGTGTTGCTCTGCAACTCAATCGGAAGAGTGATGACTTCCTCCGTCTTTTTGGAGTGAATCGCCAGGATATATAGTCCGCGAGAACGCATATTGTCCTGTCCGACCGGCACCTGCAATGTGCCTACAAAGCCATGCTTTCCGGATACCGGATCCGTCTTCTTGAAGCTTAAATTCCGATTCAGGACGGTATTGTCCTCATAACGAAGAAGGGAAATCTGATTAATGCCGTTAAACCAGTCTTTCTCCTTATCCGTTCCCAAGCTGAATTCCGCCTTGATTCCTTTTCCGCCGACGCCGTTTCCTTCCGCATCAATAACAACGGGTTTCACATAAAATTCCGCCTGAATGGCATCCAGGTCCTCCTTCTTCTTTTCGAAAAGCGTAAAAGTGCTCTTCTTCGGCGTGAATCTTTCTTTTCCGTCCTTCCCGTTATTCGGAAGAAGACGGTCAAATACGGTCGCCATTCCCTGTGCAAGAAGGTACTTCGGATGATCCTGCGGGTCGCCCGCCGTGACTTCCACCTTGGACTCTTCCGCTTGGGCTTTCCCTTCTTCCAGCTCAATTTCCTCTGTCTTCCCGTCCGATTTTCTGGAAATCACGAGTTTCTTCGGATGGGCAACCGTAGCTCTCCACTTCGCAATCTGCCCGGAATCGTCCACATTCGTGAGAGCGGAGGAAATGTCCGTTCCGTCCACTGTAACGGTATAGTCCTCTTTCGTGCCGTCTAAAAAGGCAAGAGAAAGGAAATTCCCAAGCTCGGTATTCACCAGTTTGGTCTGTGCAGTCGCTACGAGACTTGCTGTCTTGCTCTCCTCTTGTTCTTCTTTCTTGGTATCGTCTTCTTTTGTAGCGCTACCCTTTTTTCCGGAATCTTCCTTCTGCTTGTCCTGACTCGTATTCTGCTCTGCTCCCGAAGAGCCGCTACTTTGTCCACTGCCTCGAGAGCTTCCGCGAAGGCTGCTGCCGCTACGTCCGTCGGAACTTTCTGTTCCGCCTGAAGGAATCGGTCTGTCCGCACCGGCTACCTGCTGTGCATTTTCCGAAGAAGAGAGTCCTTTTCCGTTTTCATACACGGCAACGCCATCTTTTGTCCAGCGTCCGGCACTGTCTACCGTATACCCGTCCGGTGTTGTTCCACCTGTAAAAAGTTCTCCATATCTTGCATTATCTTCCACAATAAAATAATAGCAATAGCCGTCAATCCACTGCCAAGCGCTAAGAAGCCTTCCCGTGAACTGCCCCGATTCCGTACTTAAGAAATAGGACTTCCCATTCAGTGTTAACCAACCTGTCTTTAAACTTCCGTCTTCGGGACTCAAGTAGTACCAATTCTTATTGTAAACCACCCATCCTGTGATCTTCCGATCCTTCTCATCTGTGAAAATCCACTTCTTTTCCTCAACCTTCCAGGAACCGTCCGTATTTACTCTGCCCGTCTCCGCAAAGACTAACGCTGCCGGATTCAACATCAAAGACATCGCCGCAACAACGGCAAGCTTTCGAAACCCACGTTTTACCATGTTCTCTTATTCCTTTCTTTTGCCTGCACTTACACAAAAAATTTCAAAAAATACACTTCTGTCGTTAAAAAATCATATAAAAGAAAAATCCCTTCTTTTAAGTGCTTAAATATATCTTCAAAAGTGTAAGTTTATTAAAATAATTAATTTCAGTGCGTATTTTATATTCGCCTTGACTAACTTATCATTAGTTATAACTAACGTCAATAAAAGAAACGGGAAATTCTATAACAAAAAATTCCCCCGATGCGTGCAATGTGTTATACTTAAAAAGTTCGCAAAAACGAAAGAAAATAGTATGGAGCCTGTCTCCTTTTATGCTGTGGAAACAACTGCATTACCCACAATACGGAAAAGAGGATAGAAGAAGATGAATCTTACAAAAATGGAATGCCCGAATTGTCACGGTACACTCAATATTCCGGAAGGAATGAAGGAAGGTTTTGTTACCTGTGAATATTGCAAGACGAAGGTCTATATCGAGCCGCATAAGCCGAACATTACGCAGAACATTCATATTGATAACCTGAATATGGGCCAGAGAACTGCTCCGGTAAGGCAGGACCTTGGTGCAGTTCAGGCGGCGGCCATCATTGGCGGAATTGTTTTTATTTTCTTTATGTTCATTCTCAGCAACATATTCCGCACGCCTCATACAACTTCTATCGGTTCCACCCAGACGACGGCAACGTTCCGCAGCGTGCCGGAAGACGAAACCGTGAAGAGCTTCGTAGAAAAGGCTTTCGGAAAGCAATTGAAGGATATCACAACGGAGGATTATAACTCCATCGCTGCCCTGTCCATTCATATAGTAAATAGTACCGACTCCGATAAAAGTGAGAAGTGGAAGTTTGACTATGCCAAGTCTGTGAATGAGGACGGCACGGCGAAGGATCCGGAAACCATCTATCTTCCTGCCACGGATAGTCTTGACGAAGCGGATATGCAGGTTTTTACGGGGCTCACCACGCTCTCCCTTGGATATCAGGTGCATTTCAACTATGATACCGACTCCGATGCGAAGACCTTGAAGAGTCTGACCAATCTCCGCTATTTTTCCGGAGAAAATGAGGACTTTCAAACTGTCGCAAAGCTTTTCGCACACCCTGAGCAGATTATCGGTCTCTACAACATGATGCTGGACGATGATGCTACCGGTGATTCCTACTCCGACGAAAATACAGAAGGAGAAGATCCGGATGCTTTTTTTAAAGCATTTTCTTCTCTGGAAGAGCTCACCGTTCATATCGATGATGACTATACGAAGGGGCTTCTGTTCCTTCGAAACTTTCCGAATCTCAAGACGCTTGCTCTTGGGTTTTATGGAGACAAGCCCACGGACCTTTCCCCTCTTTCTTCTTTAAGTAGCCTGAGTAAGCTGGACCTCTTGGGAACGAATGATTCTACCATGGAAAATATCGGGGTACTTTCCGGTATGCCACAGCTGGAACAGCTTTCCTTACGGAATTTAAAGGATGTGAAGGACTTAAACTTCGTGCAGAACATGCCGAAATTAAAGTCCCTGAACCTGGAAGATCTTGCGATTTTGAATCTGGACGGTCTATCGGGGCATCTTTCCTTAAACAGCCTCTCCATTGACTGCTCTTCTCTGGAAAATGTTAACGCGCTCAGCACCCTCAGTTCTTTACAGACACTTTCCCTCGGCTATCACACGTATGATATTCCCGACTTACACGGGTTAAGCGCGCTGGAAAATGTGAAGTGTTATTCCATGGACCGAGATTCCATTTCCCACATGCCTTCCATAAAGAATCTCACCGTCGATAATTACGGTAGTGAATACAGTGCCGATTTTCTGCAGGGAATGAATGCTTTAACGAACCTTACCATCATAGGAAACGGCATTACCGATGAGGTGGAGCCGGACCTCGGGCCTGTCCTTCGAGCGCTTCCCTCTCTTTCAAGGCTGGAATTTCAGGATTCCCCCTTCAGCCGCTATAAGGATTATACAGAGACGTTTACAAATACCGGGGTAAAAGAACTTCTTTTCACTCCGAACAAAAACCAAGTAGCAAGTAATGATCCTGTCCTTCCCGTTTCCCTAAGCCGCATGGCGGATGACAACACGGTAGAGAGCCTGACCCTCACACAGGCCATTCTTAGGAATGTGGATAACGAGTCGGAAGATTTTTCCGCCAATATTCAGCCTTTCCTTTCTCATTACAAGGCCTTAAAGCGTCTCGATATCAGTAACAATAAACTGCAAAGCCTGGATTGTCTGAATGGTCTGACTACACTGGAAGAAGTGGATTTCTCGAATAACTATATCTCCGACATCTCCGTTCTTCGGAATCTCCCGAACCTAAAGAGAGTGAAAATGAGCGGAAACTCCATCGTGAATGCGGAGCTTCTACCCGATGGAGTAGAAGTAGTGGGATAAAGCAAAGAATTTTGTAATACCAAAGACTGTCATATTTGAAATACTTGAAGGGGCTGTAAAAAATCAAAATGGTTTTTTACAGCCCCTTTGATAAGTTTTACTTCTATGCTTCTTTTACGAGTTTTCCGGTCATTCGGTCAATCGTCATCACAAGCACATTTACCCTGCTTCCCGCGTTTCTGATTTCTTCTTCTATGGATTCTTTCGTCGGATAGAAGCGTTCTGCAAGCTTTCTGCAAATGGAAAGCACCTTATCCCGATTCTCTACGATTTCCATTCTTCCGAGGCAAACGACCGAATGAAAATGCCAAGGCCACTCTCCTTCTTTCTTAAATCCTTCGTCCAACACCGTAAAGCAAACTTTGTTGTTCTTTGTGATGAGATCCAGCTTTAGTCCCTGCAACGCTCCGTGAAAATAAAGTTTTCCGTCTTCTTCGTTATAGAATTGATTTAAGGGAATAGCATAGGGATAACCGTTTTCTCCGTGAAGAGCAAGTACTCCTCTCGGGGCTTCTTTCAGTACCTTTCTACATTCCTCCTCCGTAATTTCTTGCTTAAATCGACGCATTTTTCTGAATTCTTCTTCCATTGAACCTTCCATCCTTCCTCATTTCATAAGCTGAAACAGTCAGAAAACTATAGCATAGGGAAAAACTTTTTCCTATACTCTTCCACTATTAAAAAATGAATATCTTGTCCCCATCCCATTTTTTCTATTTAAAAAATTTATCCTTAAAAATAAACTATTTATAGAGAACGATGGACAAAATACGAGTCTTCTTATTGTTATATAAGACTAACTATTATATGATAGAGATTATTCTTTTGTATGTCTTTTATGATTTTAGATAGTTATTACTAACAATATTTAGGAGGCACCCATGAACGTTTACAAAAAAGTATTTCACTACGTTCCGGAAAAAATCGTGCCGGGAATCCTTTCTATCCTGACTTCCCTTCTTTCCGGAGTGATTCTGGTCTACGCCTATATGCTCCTCTACTTCTTTCTGGAAAATCTCATCCTTTTCCGAGACGAAGGGCAAAGCTACACCATGAGTCTGAAAATTGTTCTTGCCCTTACCCTGGCAGGACTTTGCTATCTCTTTTCCGGTGTCTTATCCCACATCTTTGCCTTCCGCCTGGAGACGAATCTCCGGAAGAAAGGGATTGAAGGACTGGCATCCGCTTCATTTCGTTTTTATGACCTGCATTCTTCCGGTTATATTCGGAAAACCATTGACAGTAACGCAGAGAAAACCCATCAGGCAGTGGCCCACATGATTCCGGACAGTGCTCAGGCTTTCCTTGTACCCCTCCTAAGCCTTGCCCTCGGCTTCTTTGTGAGTCTTCGGGTAGGGGTAATTCTCCTGCTTCTGGTTCTCGTTAGCGGCTTCTTCCTCCAGAAAATGATGGGCGGCAGCCAATTTATGAAGTTTTATCAGGAATCCTTAAATCATCTCAGTGCGGAAACCGTGGAGTATGTTCGGGGTATTCAGGTCGTAAAGCTCTTCGGAAATCGCTTGCAAAGCTTCAAAGCCATGAAAGAAGCCATTGAAAACTATGCAAAATACGCCTTTGAATACAGTTTAAGCTGTAAAACGCCCTATGTTCTCTACCAATGGATCTTCCTAGGATTAATTCCGATTCTTTCGATTCCCCTGTCCTTTCTTCTGGTAAAAGAACCCCAACCCGAAAAACTGATTATCGATTTGATTATGATTTTCTTTCTGGACGGCGTCATCATGGTAGCTTTCATGAAAATCATGTGGTCCGGCATGTACATTTTCAATGCAAGCTTTGCCATCGACGAAATGGAAAAGCTCTACAAGGCAATGCAGGAAGACAGCCTACAATACGGCAAAGAAGAAAATTTCCCCAATTACAGCATGGAGTTTCAAGATGTAGATTTCTCCTACGGAGACAAGAAAGTTTTGGAAGGGCTTTCCTTCCGTTTGGAAGAAGGAAAAAGCTATGCCCTTGTGGGGCACTCCGGTTCGGGAAAATCCACCATTGCAAAGCTTTTCTCCGGCTTCTACAAAGCGGATAAAGGACAGATTCGAATCGGAGATCTCCCCATTGAAAGCTACAGCAAAAATGCCCTTTGTAAGGCTATCTCCTTCGTTTTCCAGGACAGCAAGCTCTTCCATAAGACGATTTATGAAAATGTGCTGTTAGGAAAGCCGGATGCTGCTGCGGAAGAAGTCCATCACGCTTTGGACTTGGCAGGTTGCAGAGAAATTCTGGAGCGTTTTCCCGAGAAAGAAAATACCTTAATCGGTGCAAAAGGCGTTTACCTTTCCGGTGGCGAAAAGCAGAGAATCGCCATTGCCAGAGCCATCTTAAAGGATGCCCCCATCGTGATTCTGGACGAAGCCAGCGCCTCCATCGATGCAGATCAGGAGTATGCCCTGCAAAATGCTTTTAAGAATCTGATTCAGGGGAAAACCGTGATTATGATTGCCCACCGCCTTTCCAGTATTCAGGGACTCCATGAAATCCTTGTTTTGGAAGAGGGAAAGATCGTGGAACGGGGAAGCAGTAAAGAGCTTCTGCAAAAAGACAGTCGTTATAAAAAGCTCTGGGCGCTTTATCAAACTACGGAAGATTGGAGGATAAACAAATGATGAATTGGTTCAAAAAACAGTTCTCCCTTACGGAGCAGGGCGCAAAAAACCTGCAAAAAGCCAGCCTCTACTGCTTTCTTACTTACTGCATCAATATGGGTCCCGTTACGCTCTTACTGTATATCGCGAATCTCCTTCTGGAAAATGCGGGTAGGAAAGCCTTCACGCCATGGGAGCTGATTGTTCCGGCTCTCATAATCCTATTCTTCCTCTACCTCCTGCTTTCCAAGGAATATGTCTGTCTCTATAACGCAACCTACAAAGAATCGGCGAATCTGAGAAAAAACATTGCAGAAACCTTAGCAGACCTGCCCATTGCCTATTTTTCCCGGCATGACTTAAGCGATTTGTCGGAAAGCATTATGTCTGACGTGGAAAGGATTGAACACGCCTTAAGCCATTCTGTTCCCAAAATCGTAGCCATGTTTTTCTTCTTCCCGATTATGGGGATCCTGATGTGCTTCTCAAACTGGAAGCTGTCCCTTGCCACCCTTCTCCCTACGATTTTCAGCTTTCTTTTAGTGCCCTTATCCAGAAAGCTCGTGCTACAAAACAATCAGAAGTACTATCATCTTTTGCGGGAAAATGCGGAAGCTTTCCAGGAACATATCGACCTACATCAGGAAATCAGCAGCTTTCTCCCTGACAGGGAGGTTAAAGAAGCCTTATTTCAAAAAATGGACCTGCAAGAAAAGCTCCACCTAAAGACGGAAATGGGCTCCTTTATCGTCATGGGATGCTCTTCCATTTTTGCTTTCTTAAGTGTGGCCACGGTGATTTTCGTCGGTTTCCCACTCTATCAAAGCGGCAGTATTTCCATCCTCTACTTCTTAGGCTTTATCATCGCCTCCATGAAATTAAAGGAAATCTTCGACATTTCCAAGGAAAGCATGATGGAGATCTTCTATATCGCACCGGCGGTGCAGCGCATCTCCGAAATCAAGGCTGCAAAGAAGCAGGAAGGAGTGAGCACAGCGCTTTCCGACTTCTCCATTGACTTTCAGGATGTGTCCTTCTCCTACAATGAAGACAGGACGATTCTAAAAGACGTCTCCATGTCGGTAAAGGAAGGAGAACTTTTCGCTTTAGTAGGCCCCTCCGGCTGCGGAAAAACCACCATTTTACGCTTACTCTCCAGACTTTATGATGCAAAGTCCGGAAAGATTTTCATCGGTGGAAAGGATTTACAAAACACAGCCACCGACTCCATTTTCCAAAAAATCTCCATAGTCTTTCAGGAAGTGAACCTCTTTAATACCACCATTCTGGAAAATATCCGTCTGGGAAGAGGGGATGCCACGGAGGAGGAAGTGCGGGAAGCGGCACGTCTTGCCAACTGCCTGGACTTTATAGAAAAGCTTCCCGATGGCTTCCAAACAAGAATTGGAGAAAACGGCGCAGAGCTCTCCGGCGGAGAAAGACAGCGACTTTCTATCGCCAGAGCCTTCCTAAAGGATGCTCCTATACTCCTCTTAGATGAAATTGCCGCGAATCTGGATATTGATAACGAAAGAAAAATTCAGGAAAGCCTTAGCAGCTTAATCCGCGGAAAAAACCGAACTGTCGTACTCATTTCCCACCGCTTAAAGTCCATCGAGAAAGCAGACCGTATCTTGGTGCTGTCCTCCGGAGAGGTGGATGCGGTGGGTACCCACGAAGAACTGCTGGAGCACTCCAAGGTCTATCGGAATCTGGTAGAAAAGAGCCGGCTTGCCGAAGAATTCAGCTATTAAACCGTTTTATGAAAGAAGCTTTACCTTATGAAAGGAGATATGCTTTATGAATAGAAACAAACTGACCATTAAAGACCTGGTGTCCATCGGCGTTTTTGCCGTGATTTACTTTATCTGTATGTTTGCTGTGGGGATGATGGGCGTCATTCCGATTTTATTTCTTGTCTACCCTGCTGCCTACGCGCTTATCGGCGGACCTATCGTCATGCTCTTTATGGCGAAGGTGAATAAACCCTTCGGGCTTCTCATTTTCGGCATGATTACCCCCTGTATCATGTTCCTATTCGGACATACCTTTGTGGTGCCCCTCCTCTCCCTTCTCTTCTGCCTCCTTGCAGAAGGCATCCGGCGGATGGGAAACTATCAGTCCGGCTCTGCCACGATGCTAAGCTATGCAATTTTTAGTCTCTGGCCCTGCAATTCCCTTCTGCAAATGCTTCTTTTGAAAGAGCGTTATATGGAGATGGTTATCAAAGAAATGGGAGAGAATTACGGAAATGCCATTGAAAAGCTGATTAGCGTACAAAATATGGCTATCGTTTATGTCTGCACCTTCCTTTTTGGCCTTCTCGGTGCCTTTCTCGGCAGAAAGCTATTGAAAAAGCATTTTGAAAAAGCGGGAATTGTATAGCAAGACGGAGTAAAATAATGCAAAATAAAAGTAATTTAGAGCGTACCATCAAAGAAAAGCCCTGGGCGGAAAAGCGGAATCCCTTTAATCCAAACCCGCTTACGAAGCTTCTCGTTTTGCTGTTTTTAGGCTTTACGATCATGCACTATCTTCCCTTTTACGGAGAGTGGGCAGTGGTGCTTCTCTTCTCTGTCTTCTTCTTTCTGAACGGTTTTCGAAGAACTGCGCTGTTCGCTCCTCTTGTTTTCGCCGCACTCTGCTTTATTCCGGGGTATTCCGCCCAGTATTTTATGCCGGTCCCTTTACGTATTCTGTTTTCCTTTCTCTATATTTTTCGTCTGCTTTTTTTACCCTATCTTGCAGGAAGTTTTTTCCTGAGGACTTCGGATGTGGGCGCCATCTTAAGCTCCATGGATTTTCTCCATATCCCCCAATGCATTTCCATCCCTATAGCCGTGATGTTCCGGTTTTTTCCCGCCTTCACGGAAGAGAAAAAAGCCATTGAACGAGCCATGAAGATACGAGGGATTCAGACCTGGAACCCGATGCAGAATCTGCTCTATGTTTCCATTCCGCTCCTCATCATTTCCGCGAATATCGCGGAGGATATCGCGAAGGCGGCGGAATGCAAATGCATCGAGAATCCCGTCAAAAAGACGCGCTACAATACGGTTCGTCTGCAAATCGTGGACGCTGTTTTTCTATTTTGTATCCTGCTGATACTGGGGCTAAGCTATTTTGGAGTTCACTTACTACACTATTGACGGTAAAAAAGGAGTTTTTATGCTTGCTTTCGAAAATTTTTTTCTATCCTACGGAGATTCCGCCCCGGTGCTACAGGATATTTCCCTCACAATGAAAGAGGGGGAATGTCTGCTTCTTACGGGAGAAAGCGGCAGTGGGAAATCCTCCCTGATTCATGCCGTAAACGGTCTGGCTTACCAGTACTACAACGGAAAAAGCAGGGGGAAAGTCCTTTTTCAGGGAGAAGACTTGTCTTCCCTTCCCATTTACAAAATCGCCCTACGAATTGCCACCGTTTTTCAAAATCCGAAAACCCATTTTTTTAATATTAACACCACAAGAGAATTGCTTTTCACCATGGAAAATATGGGACTGGACCGAGCTGAAATGGACAGGCGAATGGAAGCGCTTCTCTCCATTTTCCCCATTGAAAAACTGCTGGGACGAAATATCTTCGCCTTATCCGGAGGAGAAAAACAGATTCTTGCCCTTGCTTCCGCCTACCTCTCCGGCTGTCCCTTTCTTGTTCTGGACGAGCCCTCTTCTAATCTGGACGAAGGCTCCATTGCCGTTCTAAAAACCATGCTCCATACCCTAAAAGAAAAAGGGATGTCGATTCTTGTGGCTGAACATCGCCTTTACTATCTGATGGACTTCGTTGACCGGGTAGCCTTTTTAGAAGAGGGAAGACTCAGCAAGTTATTTTCCCGGGAGGATTTTCTGGCGCTTCCGGAGGAAAATATCAAAGCCATGGGGCTTCGTGCAAGAACGAAACCAAGCCTTTCTCTTCCGGAATGGAAAAATGAAGGAGCGTTAAAATATCAAAAGGAAGAACACTGTGCTTCTTTTTCCTTTGGAAAGATTTACGGTATTGTGGGAGAAAACGGAATTGGCAAGTCCACCTTCCTTCGTAAACTCAGCGGCTTAGAGAATGAAAGAGGAAGTCATTTCTCCCTGTTCGGAAAAGAGCTCTCAAAAAGACAGCGTCTTGCTCTTTCCGCTATGGTTATGCAGGACGTGAATCAGCAATTGTTCGGAGACTCCGTGGAAGAAGAAATGGAACTGGGGAAGACAGGACAAAAACGAAGTCTGAAAGAGAGATACGAGGGGATAATAGACGGGCAGGAAAACGAACAAAACAAGCCAAAGCCATGTCATACGACAAAAGAAGAACTCCTCAGCACACTGGGACTTTCCGCGTTAAAGGACCGCCATCCCATGAGTCTTTCCGGCGGGCAGAAGCAACGACTGGCCATTGCCGCAACCCTCTATCAGGAGGCAAAGCTTTTCTTCTTTGATGAGCCCACCAGCGGGATGGATCAGAAGAATATGCTTCGTATCGCCCGTCTCTTAAAGTCCGCCATTCGAGAGGATCGAATCTTCTTCATTGTGTCTCACGACTATGCCTTTTTACAGGAGGTGGCGGATGAGGTGGTGGAAATGGATTGTTTAACGGGAAAGCTTTCTAAATAAGAAGACATCTTCCTCGGTTTACTGACAACCACTAAGAAACAATCTTTTTCCCACGTAATCTCCCCTTTTCTCCGTAAAACACTCCCTCCCCAATCAGACCATTCCCGTTCTTTTTTTATCTTCATATTATCTTTTATCTTTTCACATTATCTTCACAAATTCCTCGAAATTTTTCAGTTTCATTTCAGCTTCACTTTGTATTCTCGTTGCAGGAAAGGAAATGAGTCCTTCCCCAAAATCAGAGAACAACTTTAATCGAAAAGAGGAGCTTATGAAAAAGAATATTAAAAACAAGAAAAACGTAGCCTTATCCCTTTTGGGAATCGGAATGGTACTGGCCTTAAATGCCTGCAGCGCATCCGGACAGAATGCGAATGCCGCAACCCTTTCTAATGCTGAAGCCATTACCAAGGGCGAGAAAACCGTCATTACCATTCAAAATGATACAGTTTCCATTAATGGCAACGGCGCAACAGCAGACGGAAAAACCATCACCATCAACGAAGCGGGAACTTATCAGTTTAGCGGAAAGCTCAGTGAAGGACAGATCAAACTGAAAACTGACGGCAATGTAAACTTTATCTTCGATAATTTCTCCCTATCTAACTCGAAAGTCGCCCCGATTGTCGGAGAAACAGGGAATCTGAATATTTACCTTAATGAAAATACGGAAAATACGGTAAGCGATCAGAGAGCCGCCAATACGGAAGAGGAAAATACTTCTACTGAAAGTACAAATGCACAGAATGGAGATGGTAACTCTCATGAAAACACAAAGACCGATACCGCAGAAGAAGCCTATGATGCGGCTATCTACAGTGAAAACGACATCACGATATCCGGAAAAGGAAAGCTCACGGTAGAGGGTGGCTATGAGGACGCCATTCACAGTAAGACGAATCTTACCATTGAAAATGGAACTTACACCATCACTGCTTCTCACCACGGTTTAAACGCGAAGAAGCTCCTTACCGTAAAGGACGGTTCCTTGGATATCACAACGGTAGAGGACGCACTGCACTCGAAGGGTGACGTCACAGTTGAAAAAGGGACCATCGACATCAACGCGGGAGACGATGCGCTCCATGCAGATAATACCCTGACGGTGAAGGACGGTACCATTAATATCAAGAACTCCAACGAGGACTTGGAAGGAATTACCGTAAATGTGGAAGGCGGAGACATTGCCATTTCTTCCACGGATGACGGCATTAATGCTGCCGGAGAGTCCGAAGACGACTCCAGCGTAAATTACGCTATCAATATCTCCGGAGGAACTATCAAGATTGTTCCGGGTGGAGACGGTATCGACTCAAACGGAGACCTGAATGTGTCCGGCGGAACCATTATTGTAGACGGTCCCTCTGACGGCGGTAATGCCCCGATTGACTATGACGGTACGGCAACCGTGACTGGCGGCACCATCCTTGCAAGCGGTAATTCCGGGATGTTCCAGGGATTTAACGGAAACAATTCCACACAGAACAGTATTGTTTACTATTTAAGCGGAAACGGCAGTGCCGGAGACACGATAAAAATCAGTGATGAGTCCGGAAAAGAACTCTTCTCTGCAAGCAATCTCGCACAGAGCTACAATGCCGTGCTTTACAGCAGTCCGGAGCTGGAAAACGGTAAGACCTATAAAGTGAGCGCCGGCAGCAATGAAGAATCCGTAACCATCAATAACACCACCAATACCATCGGAAACGGCGGTATGGGAATGGGAATGGGCATGGGACAGCCTCCAATGATGGGTAACAACGGGCAGAACGACGGTAATGATCAGGGACGCCCACCAATGCCTCCTATGGGTGAAAACAGTCAAGGCGAAATGCAAGGTCAGCCTCCTATGGGCGGCCGTAACGGAAAGCACGGCGGCCATGGACAGAACAATAGTCAGAATGACATGGGACAGCCTCCGATGATGGGCAACAACGGGCAGAACGACGGTAATGATCAGGGACGCCCACCAATGCCTCCCATGGGTGAAAACGGTCAAGGCGGAATGCAGGGACAGCCTCCTATGGGTGGACAGGGCCAACGTGGCGGACGTGGCCAGAATAATGGTCAAAATGGTATGGGTCAACCCCCGATGATGGGCAACAACGGGCAGAACGACGGTAATGACCAGGGACGCCCACCAATGCCTCCCATGGGTGAAAACGGTCAAGGCGGAATGCAGGGTCAACCTCCGATGATGGGAAGCAACGAACAGCATAGCGGACAACATCAGGATCAGGGACAAAATTCCGGCTCCAAGAAAAAGAATAAGTCCAAAAGTAGCAGCAATAAAAATTCCCAACATAATAAACCGCAGAAGCCGAACAATGCCGGAAGTGCAAAGCCAAACAATAATGAAGCCAACTCACAAAAACAGAATACAAATAATGCAGCAAAACCAAATGATGCTACAAGTGGAAGCACACCGACCAATTAGGAGCTTCCCGGAAAGGAGAAAGCATGAAAAGACAATTCGCCCTAATACCGGCCTATAAACCGAACGAAAATTTGATTTCCTTTATACAGTCTCTGGAAACAAGGGGACTCGAGGTAGTAGTGGTGAATGACGGCTCAGGGGAAGACTATCTTCCCCTCTTCCATAAAATCCAGGAGCAGAGCCTTGCAACAGTAATTCACCTCGAGAAAAATCAAGGGAAGGGCGCAGCCTTAAAAGCAGGGCTTTCCTACCTGAATACCGTAAACGATGACTTTCAAGTCATCACCCTCGATGCGGACGGGCAGCATTCCATACAGGATGCTCTCTTCCTCCTACAGAGGTCCCTAGAGAACGAAGGAAGCCTTCTTCTCGGATCCAGGGCACAGTCCAAAGACTCTCCGCTCCGTTCCCGAATCGGAAATTACATTACAAAAAAGGTATTTTCTCTCACTACCGGTGTAAAGGTAGAGGACACTCAGACCGGAATGCGAGCCTTCTCAAAACAACTGATTCCGAAGCTTCTCAAAATTCAGGGAAATCGCTACGAGTACGAGATGAATATGCTTTTAGACTTTGCAAAGGAGGGAATTCCTATTCGAGAATATCCTATTGAAACCATTTACATTAACGACAATGAAGAAAGTCACTTTGATACCGTGAAGGATTCCATCCGGATTTACAGCCAGATTTTGAAGTTTATCTCAAGCTCCCTGCTCTCCTTCTGTATCGACTTTCTGCTCTATACCTTGAGCTTTTCCCTAAGCGGAAGCATCCTTTTTTCAAATGCTTTTGCCCGACTCATTTCCTTACACTGCAACTTTTTTATGAATCAAAACTATGTTTTCCAAAATGCTTCCGAGGGCACAAAGAGAGAGCATTTAAAAGAATACCTCTCCTACCTGGGACTTGCCCTATCTCTCTTTGCCATGAACACGCTGCTCTTAAGTGCTGTCGTAGAGATCCTCGGCGTGAACGCCTACCTGGCAAAAATCATCACCGAAATTCTCTTGTTTATCCTGTCCTACTTTGTACAGAAGCACCTCATTTTTTCCAAACAGGAAAATGCACCGTTTCACAATGAAAATATACCTTTTCGCAACGAATACACCGCGTGAAGCACAGACAACGCACCGAGAATGCACCGTGTGAATCGAGAGGAACGAACTTAGAACACAAGCATTACCCCGTAATGTTCACCATAAAGAAGGGAGAAATCCATTGAAAAGACTGAATACAAAAAAAGCGGGCCTTCTCTACGGTCTGGTCTTATTTTCCTATACAAGCTATGCACTCCTCGATACCTTTGTCATCCCGCATCCGATGAAGACAGTCCTGGCAGAGAGTGCCAACATCGAGGCAACAAGCGGTATAAGGGAAAGTATCGAAGCCAAAATCAACGAAAAGCTGGGCCTTTCCGAATCCGCAGAGGACTCTCTTACGGAAAATACAAACGGAAATAGCAGCTATAGCACGGGACAAAGCACAAGCGAAGCTGAAAACAGCTCGGGAAGCGCAGTAAGCAGCTCCAAAGCAAATGATACCTCCGAGAATAGCGCAAATACCGGAGGCAGCACAAACCTTACCGCTTCCTCCACCGTGGAAGGCGGAACCGTAATCGGAAGCTATTCCGACAGCAATGTTTCCATAACACTTAAGGAATACCGGGAGTACGACAGCGCAATTTATGTTGCAGATGTTACGGTATCGGATGTTTCCTATTTAAAGACCGCCCTCGCAAGTAATACCTACGGTAGAAATATCACGGATACCACCTCCGATATGGCAAACGATAACAATGCCATCCTAGCCATTAACGGAGACTACTACGGGGCAAGGCAAAGCGGCTATGTCATCCGTAACGGAAGTCTATACCGAAACAGTTCCGGAAACAGAGACGCTCTTGCCATCATGAAAAACGGAGAATTTGAATTTGTGACAGAAGGAGAAACTTCCGCCGAGACTCTCCTTGGAAACGGAGCCTTACAGGTATTTTCCTTCGGTCCGGTACTCTTGGAAGACGGCAGTATTTCCGTTACGGAAAATGAGGAAGTCGGCATGGCTATGGCCAGTAACCCGAGAACCGCTATCGGCTATCTCGGAAAGAATCACTATGTCTTTGTAGTTTCGGACGGAAGAACAAGTGAAAGCGCAGGACTCAGTCTCTATGAGCTGGCAAGCTTTATGAAGAGTCTCGGGGTTGTCAATGCCTACAATCTGGACGGCGGGGGATCTTCCACCATGGTCTTTAAGGGAGAGGTAATCAATACGCCGACCACAAACGGACATTCGACACAGGAAAGAGCCGTCAGCGACATTCTTTATATAGGAGGTAAGCAGTCATGAAAAAGACAATCCGATATTTATTCCTTTCTGTATTTGTCTTTGTTTTTTCTCAAATATACGAGTATTTCTCCCATGGCGTATACTCAAACTATATGCTTTACGCCTTTTTAATTCCCTTCCTGGGGCTCTCTGTGCCAAGTTTCCTATTGCATAGTCTTAAGAAAGCTCTCCCGACATATTCCCGTTTCCTATGGAAATGCGGAATTGCAACACTTACGGTAGGCTCTATTTATAAAGGCATACTCGAAATATACGGAACAAACGGCTACTTTGAATTCCCCTACCTTTTCCTCGGTGCCGGACTTTGTATCGCAGCAATCTTTATGATATGCACAAAGAAAAGAGCGATTTCGCTCGGCACGGCCTAGGAAGCTTCGCATTTTTTCTACAGCGGATACAAAAAGCGAGAGATTCGGCATCTGCCGAATCTCTCGCTTTTTCATTCTCATCGAATATCGCTCGCAAAGCGTGCGGTATCTCGTTCATAACAAGTGGCGCAGGCGAAGCCTGAGACATCTTATTCATATCTTCTTATCTTCTTCTCTTTTTTCTATCCACAAGATAGTAGAGAGCAAGGCAGAGGCAACTAATCGCTGATGCAAAAGCATACCAAATCATATGCGATGCATCGGCTGTACGTACCTTTCGGGACTGTTCTTTTCGAAGAGCGCCCAAAACCTCTCCCAAACGTTTTAGCTCTTTCTTTTCCGCTTCCGTCAAAGGACGCTTACGACCTTCTCCGAGAATTTCTCCGATTCTCTTTTCAATCTCTCGGATTCTCTCCGGAATCGTAGGAGCAGGCGGAACATTTTCACCGGGAGTCGGTGTCGGTTCCTCCGGTACATCCGGTACAGTCGGTTTTTCAGGCTCCTGCGGCTTTTCTCCGGGGCCGCCCGGTGTTACAGGCCCTACCGGAATCGGCTTCGGAGGATTTCCTCCCCCACCGCCACCGGAATTCGACTTGTATTGGTTATGAAAGACTATGTTTTCTACCTCTACACCGTCCTTATAAATCTTTCGATCCACAATCAGATTGTAAATATCATCCTCGCTCTGCGTTACGGTGAAGCTAAGCGTATATACGGAAGGATCATAGGTATATCCTGCTATCCCGTCATTTACCTCCTCAACGGTGTAATGGAATACTCCTGGCTTGGTAAAGGTAATCGGTGCAAAATCAGTGTGCCCCTCTCCCGCCAGTTCTATCGTACTGCTGTCTGCCGAGCTGCCTATCGGCATAGGCTGTCCACCGGTCTCTTCAGGGCGCAAAGTGAAACGGAACAGGGCAGGCGTTGCAGGACTTGCTCCGGATACCTTCTTTTCCAACTCAATTCGTTCCTCATTCGAAATCGGTTCAAAAGTATTGGTGAATTCCGGCTCATCTCCGGTTACCAGGGCAAAGAGCTTTCCTAACCCTACATCTTTTACAGAAATTTTGATTCTTCTTTCCGACTGAGGATCATTTACCACGCCATGGAAAAATCCGCTTTCTTTAATAATGTACTCATATACTCCCTGGTTCTCTATTGTAATACTGCCGAAGTTTATTTCTCCTCCATCCTTATCGGGATTCGTGAGCGTCATGCTGTCTTTTGTTCCGGCTCCTATAGGCATGGGAGGAAGCGGAGAATCGTCTTTTCTTACTCTTTCCAAAGTAAAGGAAAAAGCATTGCTGATATCCGGTTTCTTTAATCCCGGAGCCGCGGTAAGAATTTTATCCACCTTGAGCTCCATATCCAAGGCGCTGACAACATAGATATTTTTAAAGGTAAGAGGCTTGTCCTTCGTGTATTTTAAGTCTGATACCAGTTTCTTATGGTCCGGGTCCGTCACGGTAATCGTAACAAACTTATCTCCCATATCCTCGCTCTTCACGCCGGCACCCGCCGCTTTATTCTTTCCTTTTTCTTTAATTTTGAAAGTATACGTTCCCGGCTTCAATAGTCGAAGCTTTTCAAATACCATCAATCCGCCATGATCATCCGGATTCTTCATTTCTGCAACAGTCGTTCCGTCTTCGTTTAAAACCGGTTCTCCATCCGCTCTCTCCAACACGAAAGTAAACCATTCCTTAATGGAGGGAGGAGAGCTTCCTTCCTTAAAGTCATAATCCTTTCTTACCGGCAAGTCGAAAATGAGCGGTTTTACTAAACGATGACTGCTTGTGGACGTTTGAACATCCGGAATTGAGCTTAGCGGTACATCTGCTCCCTTAAACTGAGTGCTGTACATGTACGCCTTATTGTTGTTCACTTTCACTTCCGGGTCAACCTTACTCTTGTCCGTTGAAGCAATCATATTGATTTTTGCCAGCAACAGCCCCTGCTGATCCAAGATAAAGTTCTTCCCGTTCTGCGTTTTCCGAAGGTCAAATGCCAATGCCTTGATTAACTTTCGATCCACGGTGTTCGTGCTTTCATTCTCATAATTCCATACGTGCCAGATTGGGTTAGAGACATCCATCTCCTCTTTGCTTGGCACTACAGTCGCATAGTACACCTTAGGAAGTAGCGTATCCGTATTACTAGAATTTGTTTTATCATAGCTGGGTTTAGTCAGCATGGAACTTATATCTACACCGTTAAAATCTCCGTTTCTTTCCTCCGTATCTCCCAGAACATCAAAAAGTACGATATCCGTGGTTCTGGTAGTTGCCTGAGCCTGATACAGGAGACGATGGCTATAGGGATCTCCCATATAGCTGACATTGTCTGAAAGGAAGTTGGGGTCAATGGCTGTAGAGACACCATTGGTGAAAGCCGCCTCCAATACGGTTACCGGACCGAAAGGCATTATCCTGTCAATTACGGAAGTCGTGAACCGAGGGTTCTCTTCTGCCGCTTTTTCTTTGATGTCTTTATAGAATGTCAATTTCTCTACACCCGGATTCTTGCCTCTCTCCTCCGAAATGTAGTTTCCGTTCCAGACCGTATTCTTGTCTTTATTGATAAAGCCCAGCGTGTTCTTAACCGACCTTCCTCGATCCACTATATTCGTGTAAGGGTTCCAAAGGGTATACATGACCTTCCAACCGCTACGGTTATGATAAGAGCTCCAAGACTGCTTCACATCCGGGATGGTGAAATCGATGATCATCATCGTCTGTTTGGAGCCCTTCCAGTTGTCCTCAAAACGAACGGTATAATTTTCATCCTTTGTCAGCTTTTCGGAAGCATTATCCAAATCCCAGCCGCCAAGCCACCCCGATACCCTAATGCTGTCTTCTTCTACGGATGTACCGGCGGGGAGAAGATCATAGACCGTCCCCTTTTTCAACGTATACTTCTTCGTGTATTCCGGTCCCTGTAAGCTGGTCGGCAAATTTCCCGTGTTCGACCCTTCTAAATACACGGTCATACTTTGTGCACTTTTCTCCGGATGATCCACAAAATTTGCACTGCTCTTGTACATCACGGAGTTAATCTGCAAGGGCGTTAAGGCGTAACCCACTTGAGGCCAGTACTGTCCAATACGAAGCTTAGTAGGATTCGGATCTCTATATTGCCATCCCTCCGCAGTCGCAGCTCCGGCAAGGAAGCTGATATTATAGTCATCCGTTCTGGCCATAGTCTCCGAAATGGCATTCTGCATCTCCGGAGTCGGAGTGATTTGCATAGTATAACTTGCATCAAAGCCCGTTCTGTAGTAAGGGGAATTCTGGATAAGCTTTAATCCGACTATCGGCGCACCAAACTTCTCATTCACTAAGGAAAGCTGATTACTCCAGTCAATTGGCCTATCCTTATCCGTAGTACTGGTCCAGTTTTCATACCCTGCCTCAGGTCTAAAACGCAAGACTCCCGTATTGTCATAATACAATTCTCCGTACTTAAAGAAATCCCCTTCCCCGGCTCCTTGTTTTCTTAGCCATATCTCTACCGGCGGGTAATTATCCTTTCGTTCTCTCAAGGTAGACTTCTGGTTAAAGGAAACGAGGTTCTCACTGGCAGTTGTATCGACCTTTTCTACATCGTAGACTTTCATGCCTTCCAAATAAATGCTGCTGTAGTAATAGTCTTTGTCCTTCAAAGTGTACTTATCCCCGCGATATACATCGTCCGTGGTATTGGTATTGTTGACCAGACCTTCCAGATCCGGTTTATCAGGATTGCTATTTACATACTTTCCGTTCAAGGTACTCGGGTACCTTATCTTAGAGGATAAGAGATAATACTTTCCGTCTGTAAGAGTAACGCCTGATCCGAACGATGTTCCCGGATCATTTTTCGTGGTGCTGTAATTCGTACTTCCCGAATCCATGACTACATTATCATTTTTTGCAGTATACTCAGTAGATAAGGTAAAGCTCTTCGTCCGGTTTCCGTACCGTAAAGGTGCCGGAGTGCCGTCCTTATAGATGGTTTGTAAACCGAAGATATCCAGATAATTCTGTCTCAGATCCACTCCATACTTATTAAAGGAGAACTTTCCTCCTCCGCCCGGACGGGGATAAATCACCATATCCTCTTTCGGTCTTACAGTGAATTCTCTTGTGTGGCCATCCGCCCAAGACTCTGTAACCTTTATTTGGTTGGAAATCTTCATGCCTTTATCGTAGAGGTCCGTTACTTCCTTCATTTTTGAGTAAGGATATCTAAACAGTAAGGCATAGAGCTGCGAATTGTACTTTCCCGAAGGGGAATAATTATGTCCCGTTAAGTAGGGTTCATTGTCCGGAAGTTTATACAGGCTGGGATCCTTGGAAATTCCCACTTGTTCCTGTCCCATCGGGTTTACAAGGTATCTGTCAGCTCCATTGGGATCCGGATCCGTTCCATTCATATATTTGGCAATATTCTTATAGCCGCCCTGGGCATAAACCTCAATGTTATTGCCTCCATCCTCATTATAGATGTAATAATCTCTTCTATAATCCATAGGCATCTTTTTGGCACCGACCAATTCTCCCCCGGCCTTTTCCTGCTCCGTCAGTCCCGTCTGGTCCAAGACAAACTGATAATTAAAAGGCTGAGAGCTTCCTCTTGCTCTGTCCACTCTCACATACCATACAGCATAGAAATAATCCTTGGGATTCCCTGTCGGCTTAGTGCCCCAAGCAGGATCCCAATGATTCAAATCCCCCCATTCAGGATCCCAGTTAAAGAAAACACCGCCGTTCACATCCGCAGTACCGGGCTTAAGCGTTACTTTTGTCTCTTTGACCTCGGTTTCCACATGAACAGACATATCCTGGCTTTTTGAATCAACAGTATTGCCGTTTTCCGTGATTTCCAGGCTCACAGGGAAATTGTACTCATACACTCCCTTATGCGCGCCGTTCACCACCCGATCTTCCACTTTCAGCATACTGGGCGTCATGTTGTAGCCGATATCCGCCTTAAACAGAACGCCTCCGCTAAGATCATTATAGTTCGTTAAATGAAGGTATGGCTCCGTCTTGCCGTCCACCGTCTTCGGCACAACTTCATAGTTAAAGCTGCTTTGGGCATTTGTTGCCGGGGCCTTGGGAAGACCGTGAATGATTCCGGGTAATTCTTTGTATACCCAATTCACTCTGTCTGCAGAGACAGTGATTTTATTCTTCTTAAAATAATCATCTTGACTTGGATTGTCACTATAACCGTCTTCCCAGCCCTTGAAGATACGGGCGGGAATATATAGATTTACTGTTTCCTTCTTATAGACCGTGTTTTTATCTCCCTTTAAGGTAAGCTCAACCCCTAAAGTAGTTGTATTCACGGCATTGGAGTTATTTTCCGGAGGAATAATGCTTAGTTCTGTTTGCTTACGCATCTCCCCATTACTTCCATCCGTATAACTGTGTCCTGAACTTGCCCTATTTGTTCCCGCATTGGGGTCAGGTGCTTCCTTCCAAAAGGCCTTTAATTCGTGTCCGGCCTGACTTAAATCTCTTTTTCTCCTTCCTATCGAGAAGGTACTAAAATGCTTCGCCGAAAAAAGAAGGTTCTCTCCTTCTTCCTTAACCGGGAGAATCTCTGTCGGATGTTCATCGGAAAGGTGTACAATCTTTAGCTCTTCTTCAGCGGATGCTTCCTGCTCCGCTTCCGTTCCGCCCAGTGCCTCCTTAATCTTTTCCGTTTTTTGAAGGGAGATTTCCACCTTCTTTCCCTTCTTAGGCTGCACTTCCTTCACTTCTCCGTTTATTTCACGGTAAAAAGAAATATCCACCGACTCTAAGACTTCTATCTCGGACTCAGCATCAGGATCTTCTTTTTGAAACTCCTTTTCCAACGCTTTCTTTGCTTCTTCTATCTTTTCTTCCTCTTCTACAGGTTCCACCTTCATATAGGTGCCCTCAAAGAAAGTGTCATCAGGAAAAGAAGCAATTACGGTAAGCCCCGATTCTGCCTGTGCACTAAAAGAAGAGGCTTTCAGGTATTCCGCCTTCTCTTCTTCCTTTTTTCCCTCTTCAGAAAGCTTAGCCTTCTCTTCCTCGCTAAGCTCTTCCTCGGATTTTTGTTCCGAAGAATCTTTCTTCTTCTCTTCGGATTCTATAGCCTCATTCCCGTCTTCAGACGAAGAGAGCTCGGTCTTGTCCTTTTCACTTGTCTCCTCGAAAGAGGATCCCTCCTCCGACTCTCCTGTCGTGTCCGATGAGACTGTCGTTTCGGATGTGACCGCTTCTTCCGGTCGATCCGTTCTTTCTTCCGTCTTGACTAAAGCCTCCGTCTCTCCCAAAGACGGCTTCTCTTCGCCAAGCTCCAGATGACCTGCGATTTCTTTTGCATTTTCCTCTGCATAGGTTACAGTTTGAACGCTTCCCATAAGCATCAAAAAAGTGAGGAAATATGCCATTCCCCTCTTTGCAAAATGCTTTCTTCTTACACGGCCGCGTGACAAACCGTTCCCGGAAAGGGTAGTTTTCTCTCTTTCCTTCATCATTTTACTCCTCTGCTTTCCCTCGCTTTGTTTACCTCGGTAAACATTGATAGTACACTCCTCCCGTCTTCTCCTATCAGAAGGATTTTTCCGAACTTTATTTCAGTAAAAAAGTCCCTGTCAGTTTATCGGCAAAACTTAGAAATTTATTATGGATAGAATTAGAGAATTCGAACAAAAATTGCCAAATTTTACCTATCCTGTTTATTGAATAAAAATATTGAACTTTTAGAGTTTTTCCGAAAGAGCAACATGAAAGCAAATCCGCCCTTTCTCACTCTCCACTTTGATTGTTCCTTTATGCATAAGAATAATCTCCTTTGCAATAGACAGCCCCAGACCGTAGCCGTCCCCTCCGCTATGGGCCTCATCTCGCCGGAAAAACCGTTTGAAAAGATTCTCCTTCTCCTCTTTACTCAGTTCTTTTTCCACCGCATTGGAAACGGAAAGAAACAAAGTATTCCTCTTTTTCTTTAAAGAAAGTGCTGTAGCAGTGGCGGGAAGAGAGTATTTCAGAGCATTCTCGAGCAAAATGGAAAGAAGTTCCTTCAGCTTGTTTTCATTCCCTAAAGTATGGAGTCCCTTTTCCACGGTATAGTCCAGGCTCTTTCCCTTCTCGAAAAAGAGCGGTTCAAAATACATACACTCGTGCTCTATGAGGGCGGACAGATCGACTGTTTCCAGCTGACTTCCTCGGTCCTGCCAGTTTTCAAGACGGCTTAAGTCCAGAAGCGATTCCGTTAAATGCTTCATTCTCCCGCTCATTTCCTCGATTCCTCGAATATTACTGCGGATTCCCTCCGCCTCTTCCCCCTTAAGAGCGGGAACATTTTCTATCTTCTTTTGCAGGTTTCCCACGTTGTTGATAATCACTGTAAGCGGTGTTTTCAGTTCATGGGAGGCATCCGAAATAAATTGCCTCTGGGACAGCATGGCATCCTTCACCGGAGCCACCGTTTTCCGTACAAAAAATCGCGATAAAACGATAATCACGAAGGAAAGCGCAAAAAACAGAATAAGCAGTACTATGGAAAGCTGACGAATGTTCCCGATTTCCTTACTGAAGTCCGTTAAGGCAATGCGATAGGCGGTTTTTCCATCCGGCGGAGCATCTTTTTTACAATAGTATTGCAGCTTTCCTCCCTGCATCGAGCCGTAAAAAGACTCCTTTCCCTCCTTAATCCGGGAAAGGGCATCATGCACCGCTTTCTCTTCGGTATCGCTTTCCAGAAAAAAATCCTCTCCGGAATGTTCCAAAATCTCTCCGTTTTCCTTCATAAAAATCTGATAAATCGGATAAGAATCGGAAGTAGAACGATCCATCGGTTTTGTCACGGCAGAAGACAACGCATTCCGCATGGTTCCATACAAACTGTTTCTATTAAAGAAAAACAGAAATCCCAATAAAAACAAAAGCAAAAAGATACTCACGGAAGATAAAAGCAGGGTAAGTTTCTTTTGTAATTGTTCAATCATGCTTTTCTTCCTCCAAATGGTATCCTAGTCCCCGGCTGGCCACAATACTGACATCCGAAGAAAGGGACTTCAACTTCTTCCGGAGGAAGCCGATATAGACCTCCACATTGTTTTCCGTCGCATCACTCTCATATCCCCAGATTTTTTCCAGAAAGGTATTTTTTGTGATGTTATTTTTCCCCTCCGAAAGAAGCAGCTTCATCATCTGAAATTCCTTGGAGGAGAGCCTTATCATATTTTCTCCGCAAATCAGTTCCGAGGAATCCAGGTCTAAGGCCGTATTCCCGAAGCTGATTTGATTCACCTCCTTCCCCTGTCTCCGGAGAAGCGCATTGATACAGGCAAGCAGTTCTCTCTTGTCAAAGGGTTTCGTAAGATAATAATCCGCTCCCGAGTCCAGCCCCTCCACGCGATCCAGAATATCCGACTTGGCCGTCAGCATCAAAATCGGAAGTCCGTTTCGTTCTTTACGTAGTGTTCTTGCGACCTGAAAGCCGTTTAACTTAGGAAGCATCAAATCCAAAATCAAAAGGTCGAAATGATCGGAACGCGCAAGCTCCAAGCCTTCCTGCCCATCGTAGGCCGAGGATACCGTATGCCCGGAATCCTCCAATATTTCCTGCAGTGATTTCGCAAGCAGCACCTCATCCTCTACGATTAAAATCCGCATACCTACTCCTTTTTCCGCTCCCCTTATCTTGATTTTGACTCTATAGAGAAAACAACGAACTGTCAAGGATTTTAAGGCCTATAAAAGACAGGAAGCAGAGGATACAATGAACAAGTTACAGGCCATCATTCCGTTCCTCTTCTCTCTTAAGAAAAAACTCCATAAAAGCATTGCTATCTTCTTCCCTTTAGTGTTACACTTATGCAGGTTTTTGGGGAAAGCTCCAAGTTCTTTTTCCCTGTGTCCATGCAGTTTTGGAAAGGAGAGAAAAATGAACGAAAATGAAAGAGTTCAACAAGACTACGTTCAGGAAATTATAGATTTGCTTCGCAGCGGCGAAGATATTGAAAAGCTTCAGGAAAAATTAGAAGAATACCACGCAAACGATATTGCTTCCGCCCTTCCCCTCTTGGAGGAAGACGAGCGAAAGATTCTTTATAATGCACTAGAGAATGAACGTCTCGGCGAGGTCATGGAATATGCCGAACACGGCTACCTCTATTTGGAAGAAATGAGCTCCGAAAGAGCCGCTGTCATTCTTTCCGAGATGGAACCCGATGATGCGGTAGATCTTCTGAAAGAAGCCAATCCCGAGAAAAAAACCATCTGGCTTTCCAAGATGAGTTTAAAGGATCGAAACGAATTGCAGATTCTGGCGGCTTATGACGAGAGCTTCATCGGTTCCCGTATGACCACGAATTTCGTATTTCTGGATAAGCGTTTAAATATCCGGGAAGCCATGCGTTCTCTGATTGAACAGGCTGCAGAGCATGACAACATTTCCAAGGTCTATGTGGTAAACGAAGACGGTTCCTACTACGGTGCGGTGGATTTAAAGGAACTGATTATCGCCAGAAAAGAAACCAATCTCGATGATATTACGGAAACCGGATACCCCTTCGTCTATGCGGATGAGAAGATTGAAGACTGCTTGGAACGAATCAAAGGCTATGCCGAGAACTCGATTCCTGTCTTAGGAGAAAACAACATTATCCTCGGTGTCATCACGGCTCAGGACGTTTTGGAAGTTTACGATGATGAGATGGGTGAAGACTACGCTCGTTTGGGAGGTCTTACTGCGGAGGAGGATCTGAATGAACCGCTTATCGACAGTGTGAAGAAGCGCCTTCCCTGGCTTGTCATTCTGCTCTTCCTCGGTCTGGTCGTTTCCACCGTGGTCGGCCTGTTCGAAACGGTCGTGGCGCAGCTTACCATTATCATGGCTTTCCAGTCCCTGATTCTCGATATGTCCGGAAATGTCGGCACCCAGTCTCTTGCCGTAACCATCCGTGTTTTGATGGACGAACGTCTTACCGGGAAGCAGAAAATGACTTTAGTCGGAAAGGAAATGGCTGTCGGCGGCTTAAACGGTCTCGTAATCGGCGTCTTTTCCCTGGTCGGCATCGGTGCTTATCTTTTCTTCTTTAAGCACCAACCGGCGCACATCGCCATCGCCATTTCTTCTTGCATCGGCTTTTCCCTGATGCTTTCCATGGTGATTTCTTCTCTGGTCGGTACGGTAACGCCTATCTTCTTTAAGAAGGTCGGCGTAGACCCGGCTGCGGCATCCGGTCCGCTGATTACCACGATTAACGATTTGGTCGGTGTAGTCAGCTACTATGGCCTGACTTGGATTTTACTCCTGGAGATTCTGAAAATTTCCGGATAATTTTCCTAATTCTAAATATAAGAAATTTATATCAAAAACGACAGATTTGCGTCCTGCACTTCTGTCGTTTTTGCTTATAGTTCCTCCTCATTCTGCCGATGAATATGCGTTACATTAAATAGGATGCATATCTTTACTATTTTCAGGGAGGAAAGAAAAAACATGAAGAAGAAACAAAAAGCGAAGGGGTCTTTTTATGAGAATCTGAAATTAAGACAGAAAATGTCTCTCATTCTCGGAACACTGACCTTTTTTGTTTTGCTTGGATTACTGTATTTCTTAATCCATAGCTTTGAAATTACAATGGATAAGAAGATTGATGCCAATATGGCGGAAAAGTCCGCAGACGCATCTTCAGACTTGGAAGGCTTGATGACCAAATTGGATGCTATTACCGATAACATTGAGCAAAGTATCAGCTTTGTCTTTGCGCAAAACGACGAAGTGGGCGGGGTCCCCGGAAATCCGTGGAAAATTCGAGATGTTAAAGGAAATGATCAAACGATTACGCCTATGGATAGCGTAAGCTTCCGAAGCCGTGTAGTGAACTCATTTCTGCCCGCATCCCGTTACAATGCGGAAGTCGTTATCTTAAATGCACTCTATTCCAATATGAAAGGAGAAGAAAATCTGGAAGACATCGGCGTTCTTTTCGAGCCGAATGCGTTCTATAAAGGCATTGAAGATTATGCTCCGATTCTTTTAAGATCCGAAGTGGAAAACAGACGAATCATGAACTTCCCCTACGAGAAGTATCAAAACATTGATTATTATACCGGAGCAAAGAACAAGGGCGATACCTACGTTTCTCCGGTGTACAGCGATTCTATCGATCCGACAAAGAAAATGTTCGCCATTACAAAGCCCATTATGGCGAACAACCAGTTTATGGGAGTCATTCTTCTGGATGTAAAAGAAGATATCTTACTGAATATTACCCAGCAGGATCCGGAATTCCCCTCCATGTTTGTGAATCTGATTGACGGGGATGGACTCATTCACAGTAAGGTGGAAGCGGTAAACGGTAAAACCTTGCAGGAGCTTCTTCCGGAGAAGGCTGCCAATGCGATTTCCGAGAAAATGACAGCAAAGAAGCCCTTTACCTTGCAAATCGTAAATGAAAAAGGGGAAGAAAGACGGGAATACTATAACCCCATCGATATGCACGGCAGCACCTGGTGGGTAAGACTGGATATTTCCGAAAAAGACTATGACAAAGAAGTGGACCGTCTGGTAAATATCGGTGCCGTAGCAGGAGTTGCAACCGTGATTCTCTTAGTCGTTGTCACCTCCCTTCTCATTTCCTATTTCTTAAAGCCCTTACAGAAGGTTTCGGAAGCGGGCAAAAAGTTGTCTGCCGGAGACTTCTCCATGGATCTCTCCTACAAGAACAACGACGAAATCGGCACGCTTATGCATGCTATGAATGATGTGGTAAACCGAATCCGTTCCATCATATCCGACCTTTCCGAGAAGCTCAGCGAGCTTGCACAGGGTAATTTCAATATGGAAATGAAGAATGAAGAATACTATAGCGGTGCATATCGTCCGCTCTTCGATTCCATTAACAACATTACCTCCGACCTTTCCGGAACCATGGCGGAGATTCAGCAGAGTGCAGTACAGGTCAATTCCGGTGCCGAGCAGGTCAGTGCCGGTGCACAGGGACTTTCTCAGGGCGCTACCGAGCAGGCCTCTTCCATCGAAGAGTTGTCCGCTACGGTAAATGACATCTCCGAACACATTAAGAAGACTGCGGAGAATACCCGCCTTGCCAATACGGAAGCGCAGAACGCCGGTAAGGAAGTCAGTCACTCCGACAAGCAGATGCAACAGATGAAGGCCGCTATGGAAAACATCAACCAGAAGTCCGGTGAAATCAGTAAGATCATCAAGACCATCGACGACATCGCCTTCCAGACCAATATCCTGGCACTGAATGCGGCAATCGAGGCGGCAAGAGCCGGTGTAGCCGGTAAGGGCTTTGCGGTAGTAGCCGATGAAGTCGGAAACCTCGCACAGAAGTCCGCCAATGCGGCAAAAGACACTACGATGCTGATTGAAGAAACTTTGCAGGCCGTAGAGCAGGGAACCGTCCTTGCGGACAGCACGGCGGAATCCTTACAGAGAGTGGTTACCGGAACAGGTAAGGTGACCGAATTGGTTAACCAGATTGCCGAGGCTTCCGTAGAGCAGTCCAGAGCTGTAGAGCAGGTATCTACGGGAATAGACCAGATTTCTTCCGTTGTACAGAGCAACACCGCAACAGCCGAAGAATCCGCCGCCGCTTCCGAGGAGCTCTCCGGTCAGGCCAATATCTTGAATGATTTGGTAGGACGTTTTCAGTTAAAGAAAGACTAAAAACAGCGTTTTACGGTTTCTATCATTTATTCAAAAAAATGAGATATCGCACGCTTTGTACACGATACTCTTTATGAAAAGCACGAAAAAGAACTGCATCCCCTCGGGAAGCAGTTCTTCTGTCGTTTTTGCTTATAGTTCCTCCTCATTCTGTCGATGAATATGCGTTACATTAAATAGGATGCATATCTTTACTATTTTCAGGGAGGAAGGAAAAAAGCATGAAGAAGAAACAAAAAGCGAAGGGGTCTTTATTGGAGAATCTCGGATTAGGGCAGAAAATGTCAATTATCATCGGGATTTTGACCTTCTTGCTTTTATTGGCATTACTGTTTTTTTTGATACATAGCTTTAGATTATCTATGTATAAGAAGGTGGATGCCAATATGGCGGATAAGTCTGCCCAGGCTTCTTACGATTTGGAAGACTTGATGACCAAGCTGAATGCTACAGCCAATAACATTGAAGAAAGCATCAGCTTTGTTTTTGATCAGCATGATGAGGTGGGAGGTGTTCCCGGAAATCCTTGGACCATTAACGATGACGATGGAAATCCTCAGAAGATTACCCCTATGGAAAATGTATCTTTCCGGAGCCGTGTGGTAAATGCTTACCTTCCTGCTTCCCGTTACAATGCCGAGGTTGTGATTTTAAATGCACTCTATGCCAATCTTAAGACAGAAGAAAACTTGGCGGACATCGGTATTTTATTTGAGCCGAATGCATTTTATCAGGGGATAGAGAATTACGCCCCAATTCTTTCTCGGGAAGATTTGGATAAAAGAGTGATTACAAACCATCCTTATGCCAATTATCAAAATGAGATTTATTATAAGGCAGTAAAAGAAAAAGGATCCACTTTTATTACACCGGTTTATGGAGATATTACAAAGCCGGAAGAGAGAATGTTTGCTATTTACCATCCTATTATGAAGAATAATCAGTTTTTGGGAACCATTCTTATGGATGTAAAAGAAGATATCTTAATGAATATCACCCAACAGGACCCGGAATTCCCCTCCATGTTTGTGAATTTAATTGATGGGGACGGACTCATACACAGCAAGTCGGATGCGGTAAACGGTAAAACCTTGCAGGAGCTTCTTCCGAAGAAGGCAAGTACTGCCATTACCGAAAAGATGGAGTCCAAGAAAGCCTTTGCTCTTAATATTGTGAATGAGCATGGACAGGCAAGAAGAGAGTACTATTCCCCCATTGACATGGAAGGCAGTACCTGGTGGACAAGACTCAGTATCTCTCACCAGGATTATAGTAAGGAAGTGGACAGATTAAGAAATGTGGGAATTGTAGCAGGATTTAGCACGGTATTTGCTCTTGCATTTGCATGCGCCCTGTTGATTGGCTATTTCTTAAAGCCCCTGCAGAAGGTGGTAGAGGTAGGAGAAAAGCTATCCGTAGGGGATTTTGACATGAATCTTTCCTATAAGAGCAAGGACGAAATCGGAAAATTAATGCATTCCATGGGAGATGTAGTTTCCAGAATTCGTTCCATTATCGGAGACCTTTCCGAGAAATTAAATCAACTCTCACAAGGAAACTTCAATGTGGAAATGAAGAATGAAGAATACTATAGCGGTGCATATCGTCCGCTCTTCGATTCCATTAACAACATTACCTCCGACCTTTCCGGAACCATGGCGGAGATTCAGCAGAGTGCGGTACAGGTCAACTCGGGTGCCGAGCAGGTCAGTGCCGGTGCACAGGGGCTTTCCCAGGGCGCTACCGAGCAGGCTTCTTCCATCGAAGAGCTCTCCGCTACGGTAAATGACATCTCCGAGCACATTAAGAAGACTGCGGAGAACACCCGTCTTGCCAATACGGAGGCACAGAACGCCGGTAAGGAAGTCAGCCACTCCGATAAGCAGATGCAGCAGATGAAGGCCGCTATGGAAAACATCAACCAGAAGTCCGGTGAAATCAGTAAGATTATCAAGACCATCGACGACATCGCCTTCCAGACCAATATCCTGGCACTGAATGCGGCAATCGAGGCGGCAAGAGCCGGTGTAGCCGGTAAGGGCTTTGCAGTCGTAGCCGATGAAGTCGGAAACCTCGCACAGAAGTCCGCCAATGCGGCAAAAGACACTACGATGCTGATTGAGGAAACCCTTCAGGCCGTAGAACAGGGAACCGTCCTTGCGGACAGCACGGCGGAATCCTTACAGAGAGTGGTTACCGGAGCAAGTAAGGTTACCGAGTTGGTTAACCAGATTGCCGAAGCTTCCGTAGAGCAGTCCAGGGCTGTAGAGCAGGTATCTACGGGAATCGACCAGATTTCTTCCGTTGTACAGAGTAACACCGCAACAGCCGAAGAATCCGCTGCCGCTTCCGAAGAGCTCTCCGGTCAGGCCAATATCCTAAATGATTTGGTAGGACGTTTTCAGTTAAAAGAAAACTAAAGATATCGTTTTTACGGTTTTAAAAAGGAAAGCGAGATATCGCAGACTATGCACACGATACTCGTTATGAATAAAGCATGGAAAAGAACTGCATCCCCTCGGGAGGCAGTTCTTTTCTTATATATTCTATTAATCCTGTCGATAAATTATAGGCTTTTTTTATATTCTGTGTGTCTTATGGAAAGCGCACTTCATCTCATTTAAAAAGTCATGCATCCAGTATAGAAGTAGTTTTTTCAAGGAGGAAAGAACAAGATGAAAAAGGGAATTCGTGTGGAGAAGAAGCAGAAGCGTTCCTCCATCAGCACAAGACTGTCTATGATTTTAGGCATTGCCAGCATTTTGGTATTTTTAGCCATGAGCATAGCCATCATCCGGACCGGAGAACATTCCATCAGCTCTGCCTTAGACAACAACTTAAACGACAAAGCCACTATGGCTATCGGAGATTTGCAACAGGTCATTTCCCGTTTGGAGTCCGTTTCCATGACTCTGGAAAATGGAATTCACTCCATGCACAGTCAACATGACAGCATTGGAGCGGCACCGGAAAATCAATGGATTGTAAAGGATAGAGCCACCGGAAATGTAGTAACTAATTCGGGAATGGATGCCACCACCTTCCGCTCCAGAATTGTGAATGCCGCTCTTCCCGCTTCCCGTTACAATGCGGAAACCGTGATATTGGATTCTTTACAATCCGCTTTAACCGACAACAAGGATCTGGTCGGAGCAGGAATCTTCTTTGAGCCGTACGGATTTTCCGATAATGTATCCGATTACGCCGTATATATGTCTGCAGAAGATATAGACAAGAAGACTATAATGGCTTACCAGTACAGCTTTTACAAAGACTCCTCCTGGTACAACGGGGCAAAGGAATCCGGAGACATGGTCTTAACCGATGTATACAGTGATACTCTTCATCCGGAAATCCAGATGATCAGTCTGGGAAATCCCATTACCGATGAAAACAAGCAATTTGTGGGTGCGGTGATTCTGGATATCAACACCAAAGTATTCAGTACCATTCAGCAGACCGATGCCCGTTTTCCGTCTTTGGCTACCAATATCCTGGATGCGAACGGAAGCTTTTTGTACTCTATGAAGGAGCAAGCTATCGGGAAGAAGCTGGAAGAAGTTCTCGATAAAGATACCTATGAAATGCTTCGCCAAAATATGGATAAGGAGGAAGCCTTTACCGCTACGGTGGTAAATGCAGTGGGGGTAAAAGAAAGAATGTACTTCCGCCCGCTGACCATTCACGGCTCCACGCTTTGGTCCATGATCAGCATTGCAGACAGTGAATTTATGGCTGCCAGAAATCAGTTGATTCTGATGTGTGCCCTTTTCAGTGTTGTAGGTCTTTTGATTTTAATTGCCATCAGCTTCTTCTTGATTAAAAGGGCTTTAAATCCTTTACAGGGCATTGCATTGGCAGGAAAAGCCGTTGCGGAAGGAAACTTCGATGTAAAAGTATCCTACGACAGACAGGATGAAATCGGAGATTTGGCAACTGCCATCCAGAGTGTCATGCAGCATGTTCGGGAGATTATTTCCGACCTTTCCGATAAACTTTCCGAGTTGGCAAAAGGGAACTTCAGGGTTTCTTTGGAGAATACCGAACAGTATCCGGGTGCTTATCGTCCGCTCTTAAACTCTTTACAGGAAATCAGCAATGACCTGAACAAAACCATGGCGGAAATCAAGACCAGTGCCAGGGAAGTCAATGCCGGTGCCGAGCAGGTAAGCTCCGGTGCACAGGGGCTTTCCCAGGGCGCTACCGAGCAGGCTTCTTCCATCGAAGAGCTCTCCGCTACGGTAAATGACATCTCCGAGCACATTAAGAAGACTGCGGAGAACACCCGTCTTGCCAATACAGAGGCACAGAACGCCGGTAAGGAAGTCAGTCACTCCGATAAGCAGATGCAACAGATGAAGGCAGCTATGGAAAACATCAATCAGAAATCCGGTGAAATCAGTAAGATTATTAAGACCATTGACGACATCGCTTTCCAGACCAATATCCTGGCACTGAACGCAGCCATCGAGGCGGCAAGAGCCGGAGTAGCCGGAAAGGGCTTTGCGGTAGTTGCCGATGAAGTCGGAAACCTTGCCCAGAAATCCGCTAATGCGGCAAAAGACACTACGATGCTGATTGAGGAAACCCTTCAGGCCGTAGAACAGGGAACCGTCCTTGCGGACAGCACGGCGGAATCCTTACAGAGAGTGGTAACCGGAGCAAGTAAGGTAACCGAACTCGTCAACCAGATTGCCGAAGCTTCCGTAGAGCAGTCCAGAGCTGTAGAACAGGTATCTACGGGAATCGACCAGATTTCTTCCGTTGTGCAGAGTAACACCGCAACAGCCGAAGAATCCGCTGCCGCTTCCGAAGAGCTCTCCGGTCAGGCCAATATCTTAAATGAATTGGTAGGACGTTTTCAGTTAAAGGAAGACTAAGATATCGCACGCTTTGTACACGATACTCATTATGAAATAGGGGCTGTAAAAAATCAAAATATTTTTCTAAGCAATATAGGTCTGAACTTGGGGCACGCTCTCGCTAGCTTCGCCTCGTAACGGATACTAAGCGAAAAACTGCGTTTCTCTTGTTTTTCGCAAGTACCGACGGGCTCAGACTACCCCGCATTCAGACCTATATTACAAAGAGTCCTGTTATTATTTTGATTTTTTACAGCCCCTTTTTTTGTATAATGAATTTATATCTAAAAAATACCATCCGTGATTATACTGCCCGTTTCTTATTCGTAAGGAGTAAAACTATGCTTTCTGTTTCTTTCGACTTAGTGAAAAAAGCCTGTATGGAAAAAGCAGGGCTGAAGACAATGTCCTGCACAATCGAAAAACTAAATGCCGAAACTAATTTCCCTCAAGTTTTCCGCCTGAAGTCTAACGGGCAAGAATATACCTTACAAATTTACAGTGAAGAAGTGGAGGAACTATCTACCATACTTTCCTATGCTCTCTTTTCCGACTCCGGAGAAATGCTTTGCACGGCAAGGACCGAGTTCTACTCTCCCGAGTATCCCTTTGCAGAGGCCCCCTACACCCATCTTATTCCCGAAACGAGTTCCTGCGCACTTTGCAAGAAAAAACTCTCCGGAGAATGTGAAGGGAGATAGTCCATCTACAGCTCCCGAACACTGTTCCGTACTCGAAGCTTGGTCGGTACCATAATCTTAATATTGATTTCCCGGCTCTCCTGAATTCTTTCAGAAAGGAGTGTCACGGCATACTCACCCATAAATTCCATGTAAAGTCGAACCGTCGTTAAAGGCGGCACCATATATTTCGCTCCGGGAATGTCATTAAAGCCGATTACACTGATATCCTCCGGAATTTTCAGACCGATCTCATAGGCTGCCCTGTAGATTCCTGCCGCAATGGAATCATTTGCCGCAAAGATTGCTGTTGGAAGATTCCCCTCGCGATAGAGCTCCGTAAACAGCAATCTTCCATAACGGGCCTCGTGCTGTCCCAGCTTTACATAACGTTCACAGAAGAGATTCTTTTCCTTCAAATACGCACAGAACTCCGTATAGCGCGGGTCTTCGCTTCGTCTGTCGAGCCAGCGCTCCGCACCGCCGCCGATAAAACCGATTTTTCTATGCCCCTTCTCAATCAGAAAATCCAGGAGATCCCGGACTGCATTTTTATAATCTACCGTAATGGTGTCACACTGTTCCAAATCCGCATTGCAATCAATCATCACAATCGGCTTGTTCCAAGCGGAAAGCCTCTCCAGCATCTCATTGGTAAAAGTACCCGTGCAGATAATCCCGTCCAGCCCTGCTATTTTCTCCGCAGAATCCGAAAGGCTAATCTCCATCATATGGCACTGCTCCTCTTCCAGCTTCTTTTTTACCGCAAGACGGATACAAAGATAATACGGATCCTCCAACTCTTCTTCCGGAGAATAGGAGCCGAAAATGCCGATTTTCAGCTTTTTACTCTTTTTTCTTGGAGAAGGCATGGTATATTCCAACTCTTCCGCGGCCTCCATCACCCTCTTCCTTGTAGATTCCTGTACATTCAGGGTTTCATCATGATTAAGTACCCGGGAAACTGTTGCAGGAGAAACTCCGGCCCTCTCCGCTATATCTTTGATTGTTGCCATAGTTATTTTCACCTCTCTTAAACAGAGCTACTTTCCTTTTTCTTGAAAGATACCTCAGAAATCATCACCGCCAGTAAAATGGTGACAGAGCCCAAAATCATGCGGCTTGTCACTTCTTCCTGCAATAAAATGACGGAGAAAACAGTACCGAACACCGCTTCCAACGATAAGATAATGGCGGATTTGGTTTCATCCACATACTTTTGCGCCCAAGTTTGCAGAAAATAGCAAACTGTCGTACTGACAACTCCCAGATAAAGCATCGCAAGCCAACCGGAAGAAGATACCCCTTCGAAAGCTATTCTACCACTAAAGAGAAGGCCGATAAAGGAAAGAATACAGGCCGAAAGCATTTGCATAAAATTGAGAATTGCCGGACGAATTCGATGCACATATTTTCCCGTAAGGTAAATCTGGAAAGCAAATCCTATTGCACAGCCTAAAGTCAAGCTATCTCCCAGTCCAATGGAAAAACCGCTCTGCAGAGAGAGAATTCCCGCACCGGTTAAAGCAAGGATTGCGCCCGCCACACTCTTTAGCTCAACTTTCTTTCTTTCCAAAAGAAAAGCGATAAAAGGTACCATAACGACATTGGTGGCTGTCAAAAACGCATTTTTGGAAGCTGTGGTGTATTGCAGACCCACAATCTGCAGTGCAAAGCCGGAAAATAACGCGCTGCCAAGCAGAAAGCCGCAAAGAATCTCGTCTTTCGTGATTGTCTTTATTTCTTTTCTTGCCAGCATTCCCATGCAAAACGCCCCAATCAGGAAACGTAAAAACATGATTTGAAACGGAGCAAGCGTCTGTAAGGCGATGTCGCTTGCTACAAAACCGCCTCCCCAGATAATAGTAACCGTCACAAGACCTAGAATTCCCAGTATTTTTTTCATTCCTTTTCCCTTTGCCCGAAAGAACAGAGAAGGCAGAAGCCCTCCCTGCTCTGATTCTTATTTCTTGGCAAACTTGCCTTCCAGCTCCGCCTGTAAATCATTCATGGTTTTCTCCACGTCCTCCTTGTTCAGGAAAATCTTGGAAACTGCCGCACTGATGGAATCATTTGCCTCTAAAGAATTGGGAGAAGTGGCAATGTCGGCTACCTTCTTACCATTCTCAATAAATACGGTGTAGACATTGGTACTTCCAAAGAACGGATCTCCCTTCGAGAACACCTCTTCCTCATAGCTTGGGATATAGGAAGGATAAAGCCCGAAGTTTTCAAAACCGGAGGCCTGCAGCTTCGTGTCGGTCATGGCAAATTTCAGGAAATCCTTTGCTATGTCCGGGCTCTTGGTCTTTGCGTTGATCACGATATCCGAACCACCGTTGTTACAGCTGTACTGCCCGCCGGAAATCATGGGAAGGTCTACAACAGACCACTTCCCCTTGGTATCCGGTCCTTTGTCCTTAATGGTTCCGATCATCCAAACCGCTTCCGGAATACAAGCTACGGACTGATTTACCACAGTCTGCTCATACTCGTCCCAGCCATTGTAGTTTAAGCATACACCGGACTCATAAACTTTTGCAGCCTCTTTCATCGCCTGAATGGATTCCGCACTGTTTACGATGGGATTTCCGTTTTCATCAAAAGCACCCTTTCCAAGCTGAGAGCGCATCAGGGTGTAGAAATTGGTCTTTCTAGGATCCATGGGAAGCATCTTTACCGGATCTCCGGACGGCGTCTTGCAAGTCGCCTCTATCTTCTTTCCCGCCTCAATCAGGTCTTCCCAAGTTTTTAAGGATGCCGCATCCACTCCCGCCTCTTCGAAATAATCCGTGCGATAGAACAACGCCTCGGGGCCCGCATCCCAGGGGAAAGCCTGAATTTTATCATTATACTTTACTTCACTGATTTTGGAAGGAAGAAAATCCTTTTCCTCTACGATATCACTTAAATCCAGGAAGCCTTCCGGGAACTTATCCGCATAGCCCACCAGATATTCTCCTTCGATGCAGATGATATCCGCAATGCCGTTTCCGGTTGCAAGAGAAGTGGAAAGCTTCTTGTAAATCTGATCCGTTCCCATCTCTTCAAACTTCAGCTCCACATCCGGATGGCTCTCCTGATATACCTTTCCCGCCTCTTCCAGCTGTTTTAAAGCTACATCCCATGCCCATACGGTCAAGGTCGTCTTTCCGCCCTGTTTTCCCGATCCTCCATTTCCGCAGGCACTTAAGAACAGGGATGAAAGAGCCAGTAATGACAGGCCTCCGCTTACGATTTTCTTCATCGTCTTTTTCATTGTTTTTTCCTCCGTTTAAAATTTTAGTATTTTGTATTTTCGTAATTTAGTTCACTTCATTTAACACACCTTGGCATAATGCAAATACCGTATACGTCAATTTTTTTGTGAGTCACTCCTTCTTGTGCAACTATTTCTTCTTATGCAACTATTTCTTCTTATGCAGCTACTCCTTCTTGTGCAGCTACTCCTTCTTAGCATTTACTCTTTCACCGCACCACCCATAACACCTTGCACGAACTGCTTCTGGAAAACCATAAAAATAAGGAGAATCGGGATAGTGGCAATGGATGCCGCAAGCAGAATTACCGCATAGTTTTTGTTTGTGGGATTTCCGTCGAGCATCGCGAGGGCAATCGGCAGGGTATATTTTTCTTCACTTCCAAGCACGATTAAAGGCCACATAAAGTTGTTCCACATGGAGGTAAACATATAGATGACAAGCGCTCCGATTGCCGGTTTTACATTGGGAAGGACGATACGGAAAAAAATACTTGTTTCACTCAGTCCGTCAATCCGTCCCGCCTCAATCAGTGCCGTCGGAAATTCCAGCATATTCTGCCGCATAAGGAAGATACCGAAGGCATTTGCCAGCATAGGCAGGATAACCGAACTGTAGGTATCCGTCATTTGCACCTTAATCATCATCTCAAAGAGCGGAACATACATCACCACTGCCGGAATCATCATGGATCCCATGATGAAGGCGAAAATCAGATTCTTTCCCTTGAACTCATATTTTGCCAAAGCATAGCCTGCCGCGGAAAAGAGCAAGACCGCAAGAAGGGTATAGACTACGGAAATGAAGACAGAGTTGAATATGCTCATTGCAATATTCATTTTGTCCTGTAAGATGGCAAAATTATCCAATAAAGCCGTTCCGATACTGAGCTTGGGCGGTACCGAAAGAATCTCCGTATTGGTATTTGTCCCCGAAACGAACATGAAATAAAAAGGAAACAAGGAAACAAATGCCGCAAGAATCAAAATCATGTAGCTGAGTATTTTTCCTATACTTTTCATTTCTTTTCCTCTTTCGTGACAAAAAACTGTACAGCCGACAGTCCTGCAATAATAAAGGTCATCACATAGCCGATTGCAGAAGCGTAACCGAATTTCAGATAGCGGAAACCGTTGTTATACAGGTACTGTCCCATGGTAATGGTTGCATTGTTCGGTCCGCCCTCCGTTAAGATAAAAGGCTCATCAAAGAGCTGCAACGTTCCGATGGTGGAGGTAATCGTGCAGAAGAGAATCAGCTGCTTCACCATGGGTACCGTGATATACAGAAACTTCTGCCAAAAGTTTGCCCCGTCAATTTCCGCCGCTTCCATCACATCCTTCGGAATCGCCTGAATGCCGGCAAGCAGGATAATCATATTGTAGCCCAGCCATCTCCAGGTGATGGAAATGATAATGGCATAGCGGGCGGGCCATTCCTCATAGAACCAGTTAATCCCTTGAAAGCCCATGCTTTCCAGTACATAGTTAATGAGGCCGTGATCTCCGTTTAAAAGCACCTTGAACACCAGAGAATAGGCAACCAGTGCCGTAACCGTCGGAAGAAAGATGGCGGTACGGAAAAATCCCCTACCCTTGATAAACTTTTCCTCAATCAGGAATGCGATAATCAGTGCACCGATGATCATAATCGGTACCTGGATAATCAGGTAAATAAAGGTGTTAAACAGGCTCTTGAAAAAGGTCTCGTCCCGAAAGAGGGAGAGGTAATTGTCGAAGCCCACAAACTGATAGCTTCCCGAAATCAGTTCAAAAAAGCTTAGATAGAAGGAACGGAGAATCGGGTAAATCATAAAGGCAAGAAAGATCAAAATGGTCGGTGCCAGAAAAACATAAGGAGCTGTTTTTCGGTTGATCAAAGTCTTTTTACTCATAGCTTCTTTCCCTCGCCCTCCTGTACGCTGAAAATGCTTCCTTCTGCTCTATTTTTTGGAAGAGAAGCTGTAAACGGTAGTCATTGAATCTTGTCTTATTTCGGTAAATTTGTTCCTCTCCGCAGGAATTGCTTCCCACACCGCTGTGCTTTGCATCCAAGTGCAGAATAATATCTTCCGATTTCCGAATCTCCCCTAAATGCTTTGCCTCTTCCAAGGCTTCTATCGTGTAATGATGTGCGTCAAAACCGATTGGATTCGTACTTACAATCTGCAGGCTTCCTTCGGAATTTCCGAGTGTAATCCACTGCGTTCCTTCGCGATGTCCGTTCTCCTGCGGCATCACATAGTTCTCATGCATCTCCTCTATTTGCTTTTTGTAAATGCCGATTCGTGTATGCTCCTGCACATCCGGGTAATTTTCCTCCGGACCGAGGCCGTACCAGGATACCTCGGAAAGCTTTCCGGGGACAGAAAGCTCAACACCGATTCTCGGGATGAATTCCGGTGCAAAGCTGCTGTATCGGAAGCCCTTCATGGAAAGCTCAAGCTCCACAGTACCGTCTCTATAAATCTTATAACTGTATTCTCCTTTGAAGCCGAAAGCCATGCTTAAAGCGGAGAAATGCGTATTTACAAGAACGCTGTAACCGAAGGGCTCTTCTTGGTAGCTGATACCCTCTAACTGTTCCTGCTGTTTATAGATAAAGTACTTTTCGTTCCAATCCTTCACCTTATACATATCGTTATCGATATTTGCCCGAAGCATATTGAGGACGGGACCGCTTGTAATATAGTCTTCTCCGCTGTAGCTTAGTTTCTCGAGCTTACCGCTCACCTTATTAAAGCAGATTGCAAAGTGATTGTTGCTAAAGGAAAGAGTCGTGTTACTCTCTTCTACATGAATTTCCGCAGAATCGGCGCGCTCCCCATCGGACGCGGGAAAAGCCGTTTTCTCCTCGGAAGTTTCCATTTCTAGACAGGTCTTGGGACTGCAGTAGCCTTCTTCTCTCAAAACAAACTGCTGAGCGGAAAGCTCTTCTCCCTTCTTCGCAAAGGCATTCTCTTCTCTATATAAAATGCGGAAATCGATATAGATTGCATCCTTTTCAAAGCCCTTATTTTCCTGCTGCTTTAAGAGCTCCGGTATCTCCGAAATCCGGAAGCTCGTCGAAGACTGCGCATCCACCACAAGCTCCGTAAGGCTTCCCGAAAGAAGCGTTCTTTCTCCGCTCCAGATTCGATATTCTAAAACCATATCGCTACTGTCCCGGAAATATCGTTTACTTCGAAGTGCAAACTCACCCTCAGCCGCATTGAACATTTCAAGAACCAACGGGGCAATCACCTGCTTATAGTTTAATAAGCCGGAAGACATGACTTTGTCCGGTCGTAATAATCCATCGATACAGAAGTTTTCGTTATTGGGTTTGTCTCCGTAATCTCCTCCGTAGCAGTAGATGGTCTGTCCCTCTTTCCCCACTTCCTTCAGTCCGTGGTCATACCACTCCCAGATAAATCCGCCCTGAAGACGCGGATATTTCTCAAAAAGATCCTGATACTCTCTTAAATTTCCCGGTCCGTTTCCCATGCTGTGCCCGTATTCACAGAGAATATGAGGCTTTCCGTGTGCATCATTTCCTTCCGCAATCCTCACCATTCCGTCAAGACGCGTATACATCGTGGAATACACATCCGCAATGTCCGCGTTGGCATCACTTTCATAGTGAATGAGACGAGACTGATCCAGCGCGCGAATCGCTCCCGCCATCTTCACAAAATTCTGTCCTGTCGAAGACTCGTTTCCAAGTGACCACATGATGATAGAGGGGTGATTTCTATGCTCCTTCACCATTCGTATTGCGCGGTCACAAAAAGCCGCTTCCCAGCTTGGGAGATCGTTCAGCCACTCATAACGCTCAATCCATTCAAAGCCGTGTGTTTCCAAATCCGCTTCGTCAATCACATAAAATCCGTACTGATCGCAAAGAGAATAAAACCAGCTTGCCTTCGGATAATGGGAGCAACGGATGGCATTGATATTGCAGCGCTTCATTCTAAGGAGATCCTGCTTCACCTCTTCTTTTTCTACCGTGAGCCCGCCGGTTGGAGAAAAATCATGCATGTTCACGCCGTTGAGTAAAATAGCTTTTCCGTTTACTAAAAAGTTCTCTCCTTTTACTTCTATACTTCGGAATCCGACAGGCATCGTCACAGCATCCACAATTGCTCCGTCCCTTTCCAGGGCAATCTCAAGCTCATACAGGTAAGGATCTTCCGCGCTCCAAGGATGAACAGTCTCCAACTCTTTCACAAAATTTACGCTGAATCTTCTGTCCTCTCCCTTAGCGAAACGGACTCTTTCGCGGAAAAGCGGAGTGTCTGCCTTATCTTTTAGCAAAATCGTAATAGAAGAACTGTCTTCTTGTGAGCCATTCTCTTCTTCCAAGGTGCCGTCCTTTTGCAAACTGCTTCTCTCTATCCCTAAATCCACCTGCAGCTGAAGCTTTCCGGATCCGCTTTCATATCGATAATCCGCATAAACTGCAAGATCTTTCATTCCCTTTTCCGGAACGGAAATCAAGTTTACCTCTCGGAAGATCCCGGAAAACCACCACATATCCTGGCACTCAAGATACGTTCCGTCCGACCACTGGTATACTCTGACACAAATCCTGTTTTCACCTTCACGTAAAAATGCCGAGGCATCAAAGGACGAGCCTAAACGGCTCACTTTACTGTAGCCCAGATGTTTTCCGTTCACCCAAACATCAAAGGCACTGCTTACTCCGTCAAAGCGAAGCAAATACTGCTTTCCTTCTTCCTTCTTCTCCAGATGAAAGCTTCTTCTGTATATTCCTGAGGGGTTGTCGGACGGCACAAAGGGCGGATTAATCGGAAAGAGATACCATACATCCGTGTAGTGTTTTTGCCCATAACCATAAAATTGCCAGCAAGAAGGTACAGGAATCCTTTTCCATTCCCGATCCTCAAAATCTTCCTCATAAAAGTTTTCAGGGGAGTACTCCGGCGCTTTCAGATAAAGAAAATTCCACTCTCCGTTTAAAGAAAGAACTTTTTCATGCTCCGCTTTGTGGTGAAAGTCCGCCACCGCTTCCTTCCTACCAATCATGATCAGTTCTTCATTTTCCCACTGCTTTTTTATTCTTTCCATTCGATTCCCCATCCCATAAAAAAATAAATATCACAGACTTCCTTTAATATAGAAAGGGTATCATTTTACTAGTAATGAGTCAATAAGTTTAGTAAATATTTTAGTCCGGATTTACTCTTTCTATCCTTTTTTCGAAAAGGGAAAGGGATAGAAAAAAAAGACAGTCCCTACTACGGGAATGCCTTTTTTCACTAATCATTTCTTTTCAATCTTTCCTCTTAACGCTTCCAGTACTTCCTCTTCCGGAAAAACCTGTCCGGTCCAAAGCCGAAAGCTTTCCGCAGCCTGGTAAAAAAGCATCGGAAGACCGTTCATATAGCGAAGTCCCTTATTTTTAGCCTGAGAGAGCAACTTTGTCTCTAACGGATGGTAAATGCAATCAGCCACAAAAAGGCCTTTATGGAGCAGTTTTGCATCCGGAATGAGAGACAGCTTTTCTCCCATTCCCACATTTGTGGAATTGACAAGAATATCACTTTCTTCCAGAAATTCTGCTAAATTTTCCTCATAGGATCCAAGGAGAATCCTTTTCCCGGTTTCTTGTTCCACTTTCTCAATAAATGCCCTGTTTTTTTCAATGGACGAGGCTCTTTGCAAAAGCCGAATCTCTGAAACTTCGGTATAGACCGCTCGGGAAAGGACAGCTTTTCCGGCGCCGCCGAGCCCCATAAGACAAAGCCTCTTGCCCTCAGTAGAGCCATTTTCCGCTTCCAAGGCACGGAAGAAACCGATTCCGTCCGTACTGCTTCCTGTCATTTCTCCATTTTCCGAAAAGATAAGGGTATTCACCGAAGAGGAGAGCCTTGCTTCCTTGGAAAGGCTGTCGCAAAGCGGAAGTACCGCCTCCTTCAGCGGCATCGTTAAGTTAAGCCCTCCCACTTGCATTTTCCGAAGAGCGGATAAAGTGCCTTCCAACTCCTTCTCTCCCACACGAAAGGCAAGATAACGGGCATTCAGGGAAATGCGCCGAAAGCCCTCATTATGAATAAAAGGAGACAGGCTATGCGAAACCGGACTCCCGAGAAGGCCGTACAGTCTTGTTTTCCCGTCAATCTCCCATTGATTCACTCTTATCTCTCCCTTCTTTATGAATAACGAGTATCGCTCGCAAAACGTGCGATATCTCGTTTCACCCTTCTTTATTCTCTCATCCTTCTTTATTCTCTCTTCTGGTATGATAGAACAAAAATAAATGCAAAGCGGATACCAGCCAAATGCAATAAAAGCTGAAGATATGACTTAAAAAGACCGCCATAAAAGCACCGGCACAGAAGGAAAGGAGCATGATGGCGTGTCCTCTGAATAAAACGGCCGCATTTTCATTTTTATCCCTAACCGTCTTTACAAGATTTACCCCGAGCTGCCGGACATGTGCCGTACAGAAAGTCGTCGCCATATTGACTCCCTCCGCCTGTCTAAAGGCAGTAAACTGCATTGCACAGATAAAACTGAGTGCGACCTGTGGAACATGATCCGGTACGGAAGACGGCATAAGACCGATTGCAAAGGAAACAAAGGCCTCAAAGAGAAGAAGCTTTTCTTCAAAAAGGCTCTTGTTCTTTTGATTCATTTTCCCGGAAACAAATTCCGCCATACATACCCCGACGATATAAGCCGTCAAAGGAACAAAAGCATATAATCCCTTTTTCCAATCTCCGTTTCCGAAGGAAAGCATCATCATGACCAGATTCGCCGTCTGTGCATTGGCAAAAACCTTTCCCCGAAGGCTAAAGGTATAGCCCCCGTAAAAGCCACCGGCAAACATGAGGAGTGCAAAAAACCACAGTTTTTCCACAACGCGGTAATTTCCTTCCGACTTCAATGCATTCTCCTTTCGCTACCCCATTCTCTGCCTTACGATTTCATAGGCGAGCACGCCGCAGGCTACGGATACATTTAAGGAGTCGATATCGCCTTTCATCGGGATGGACGCCTGCATATCGCAGTTTTCCTTCACAAGACGGGAAACGCCTTCTCCCTCATTTCCCATAACGAGTCCGATTGGTCCCTTTAGGTTCAGCTTATACATGCTCTCGCCCGCCATGTCGGCACAGACGAACCACATGCCTTCCTTCTTCAGCTCCTCCATGGTTTGTACAAGATTCGTCACCTTACAGACCTTCGTATAATTCAGGGCGCCGGCACTACTTCTCGCGACAGTCGCGGTAAGCCCTACCGCACGTCTCTTCGGAATAATGACCCCGTGCGCACCGCATAGATTCGCCGTACGAATCATGGCGCCAAGGTTATGGGGGTCTTCGATGCCGTCCAACAAAAAGAAGAAGGGCGCCTCTCCCTTTTCCCTGGCAACGGAAAGGAGCTCCGGAAGCTCCGCATAGGAAAATGCCGCAAGATAGGCAATCACGCCCTGGTGCAGCTCTCCCGCACTGATTTCATCAAGTCTCGACTTCTTTACAAAGTCGACTACCGTATCCTGTTTTTTCGCTTCCCGTAAGATGCTTAAAATCGGCCCGTCCTTCAGACCTTCCTGCACAAACAAACGATCAATGGTTTTCTTTGCCCGAAAAGCTTCCATGACCGGATTTCTTCCCACAAGGGTATATCCCTCTTCTCTCATTTTCCCTCTTCTCTTTCCAAAAGGAAGGAAAGACCGGCTTCCATAAGTGCCTTTAGTCTTTCTTCCTTATTTTGATAATGCAAATATCCGAGCACTGCCTCAAATCCCGTAGCACGGCGATAATCTCCGATTCCGGAGTTCTTGGAACGACTCTGCGACTTATGATTTCTTGCCCTGCGGTAAACCGCTAACTCCTCCTCTGTAAGAAGCTCATTGGCAAGATAATATTCCATAACATCCGATTGCGCTTTCGCGCAAACTAAGTCCTTTTTCTTACTGTTTATCTTGTTTAAGGACCCGGAAAGGTCTCGAATCAGTCTGTCCCGAACAAAAAAGTCATAAATAGAATCCCCCACATAAGCTAAGCTTAGGGGGGGGATTTGCAATGCAAGGCTGTCCTTTAGATCTTCTGCCATTCCACTCCGTTTCTGGTGTCCTTAAGGGCAATTCCCATCTCCAGCAGTTCATCACGAATCCGATCCGCCTCGGTAAAATCTTTGTTTTTCTTGGCTTCCTGCCGCTTTGCAATGAGAGCGTTGACCTTCTCTTCCAGCCTCTCGTCCAGCTTCTCTTCCTTTTTCTCCGTGCGAATACCGAGAACATGCACAAGGGCAGCAATTGACTCTTTCATGATGGAGCCGAAGTCTTTGGAAGACTCTTCATTTACTGTAGAGTTTGCAAGGCGCACCAGTTCAAAAATCTGGGTAATGGCGTCTGCCGTATTTAAGTCATCCTCCATCTTCTCGGAGAAAAGAGCGGTATATTCTTCTACCTTCTTTAAGCTTTCCTCTTCCTCCTTGGACATGCCCTTCTCTTTCAAACGAGGAAGCAAGTCCTCCAGTCTCCAGATACAGCTTAAGATTCTGTCGAGAGAGGCTTTCGCGGACTGCATCAGCTCTTTCGAGAAATTCAGCGGACTTCTGTAGTGCGCGGAAAGCATATAGAAGCGGAGAACCATGGGATCAAACTGGGATGTCACATCCCGCACGGTAAAGAAATTTCCGAGCGACTTTGACATCTTCTTGTTGTCAATATTGATAAAAGCATTGTGCATCCAGTAGCGGGCAAACTGTTCACCGTGTGCCGCCTCATACTGGGCAATTTCATTTTCATGATGCGGGAAAATGAGGTCCTCTCCGCCGGCATGAATATCCAGAGCCCCTCCGCAATACTTCGGCGCCATAACACAGCACTCCGTGTGCCAGCCCGGTCTTCCTTCACTCCAGGGAGAATTCCAATACGGCTCTCCCATCTTCTTCGGCTTCCAAAGCACAAAGTCGGTGGGACTCTTCTTCTCTTCCTCACCGGAAACCTTGAGTTCTCGAAGTCCGGATTGCAAATCCTCCATATTTTTATGAGATAGCTTCCCATAGGGTTTAAATGCGGTCGTATCATAATAGACTGTACCGTCTACCGCATAGGCAAAGCCTTTTTTCTGCAAGTCCTCGATGAGGCTTACCATGCCGCCAATTTCTTCCGTTGCCTTCGGATGGGCGGAAGCTGCTTCGATGTTGAGATCCGCCATATCCTTTTCCACCTCGGCAATATAGCGCTTTGTAATGGTCTGGCAATCTACGCCTTCTTCTACCGCAGCCTTGATGATTTTATCGTCTACATCGGTATAATTCGAAACATATTTTACCTGATAGCCCTTGTACTCCATAAAACGGCGAAAGGTATCAAATACAATCATAGGACGAGCATTTCCGATATGAATCAGATTGTATACGGTCGGTCCGCAGACATACATTCTGATCTTTCCTTCTTCAATCGGAACGAACTCTTCCTTTTCCTTCGACATGGTATTATAAATCTTCATAAAAATCCTCTTTTCTTAAGCCCTAACGTTCTTTGTAGTTTATATCTTCACCTTATTTTAGTCAAGAAAGGGAAAAGCTGCCATGAACGCTTTTTCCTGTCATAGCAGCTTTTCCTATATCTTATATCTTTTCTTATATCTTTTCTTATATCTCTTTTTCTATCTCTTATATTCGTTGAAGAAATCCTGGAAACTCTTAAAAGGATTCTCTTCCCCTGTACTGCCATTTCCGTTTTCGGTAGAAGGCTCCGTTTCTTCAGGTGTATTTTGATTGCCCTGACCGCCGTTCTGCGAGGGCGCATTTCCGGAATTTCCGTTGTTTCCGGTATTTCCGCTTAAGGCGGAAGCCTTTCCGAGTACCACCTTGACCTCCATCTCGTTATACTTTCCGGATCCGTCCTGACGCATCAGCGTGAGCTTCACCTCTTCTCCCGCTCTGTACTTGGAAAGCAGAGACTTTAAATCCGCAGTGGTATAAACGCCCTGTCCGTCGAGCTTGGTGATAATGTCTCTCTCCTGGATTGCACTGTTCTCGGCACCGGTATCTTCCAATACCTTGAAAATATAGATTCCTTTCGGCATCGCAAAGCTTTCCGCCGTCTGTGCATCAATATCTTTTACCTGCACTCCAAGAACGCCCTGCTCGCCCTCCGGTACCTTATCTCTAGTCGTTAAGTTGGATAAAGAAGAAAGAATGCCTTCCGCTGCGGAGGACGGAATGGAATAGCCCATGCCCTCTACATCCGTATCCGCATATTTTGCTACATTGATTCCAATCAGTTCTCCCTGCATATTCAGAAGCGCACCGCCGGAATTTCCCGGATTGATTGCCGCATCCGTTTGAATCAGTCCCTTGGATACCCCCTCTTTCGTCTGTACATCTCTGTTTTTTGCGGAAATGATTCCGCTGGTCACGGATTGACCGTAGCCGAGGGCATTTCCGATTGCCACAACAGGGTCTCCTACTTCCATATCATCGGAAGAACCCACTTTAATGGCCTTAATCTTCTCTCTTGTTTCCGGTGAAATGTCCGAAAGCTTCACGGAAACCAGAGCCAAATCGACTGTCGCATCGGTTCCCTTTACCTGTGCGTTTGCCGTACTTTCATCGATAAAGCTGACCGTCAAAGAATTGGAGTCTTGAATCACATGATTGTTGGTCGCAATCAGAAGTTCCGTATCGTTCTGTCCCACAATGACGCCGGAACCGCTGGCCGGTAATTCCGTCTCTTTCTGCACTTCTCCGAAAATGGAAAATCCATTTTGCTGATAACGCATCATATTGGTAATCGCAACGACGGAAGGCATAGCCTCCTTTGCCACTTCCGTAACGGTTTTTTCACTTCCGTTAGAAGAGGCCGTTACCGTATTCTCCGAAGCCTGCGTGCTTTTCTCCGTTTCCGGTATCACGGAAGGACTGGACAGCATCGCTTCCGGATTTTCTACTCCGCTATCTCGTAAAATAGAATAGATATTCCGTTCCTGGGCAATGTAGTTCACCCCCACCATCATTCCTCCTGCTACAAGACCAAAAAGCAGGGCAGACAAGATAACCCCTATTATTTTCTTCATTCCACTTCCCTCTCTTTCGGGCACATCGTATAAAAATTTTGTGTCAACTTTGTGACGAGGCAGACATAAACTTGCATTTTCTCAGTCTGCAAGCTTCTCCAAAAGCACGATGGCCTTCGCCGCAATGCCTTCCTCCTGTCCGGTAAAGCCTAAGCCCTCTTCCGTTGTCGCTTTCACGGAAATTCTTTCCCTCTCACAGGAAAGTGCCTTGGCGATATTTTCCTCCATCAGAGGAATAAAGTCTTTTACCTTCGGTTTCTGCATGAGAAGCACCATATCCGCATTTCCCAAGCTATAGCCTTGCCCCTTTACCAGTGCATAGGCCTTCTCCAACAAAATAAGGGAGGATATTCCCCTATACCGTTCATCGGTATCCGGAAAATGTCTCCCTATATCCCCCAGTGCCGCAGCGCCAAGAAGAGCATCCGTCAGAGCATGGAGAAGGACGTCCGCATCCGAGTGCCCCAGGAGCCCTTTTTCATGCGGAATCTTCACGCCTCCCAAAATCAAATCTCTTCCTTCCACCAATCTATGTACATCGTAGCCCAAACCTACTCGCATGACTGTCTCCTCACTTTGCTCAATCCGTAACGGGAAAAATCCTTAATATGAAAAATCCTTACTATGCAAGGTCAAATCTGTATCCGCAATTTTCTGGGGCGACAGGAAATGCTTAAATCCTGCTTTTTCCCCACTGTTTCTCCGTCCACATGACAAAGCAATCCCTCTTCCATATGAATCTCCGCCTTCTTAAAGCGATAGCAGTGCACCCCCGGTAAAGAACGATGAACGCCGAAAAGTGCAGCCAGCATAAAGCGAAGTAAACGAAGTTTATGAGTAGTACTCACCAAGCAGAGATCCAGAAAACCGTCTTCTCCCGAGGCCCCTTTTCCGAAAGCATAGTGTCCTTCATAAGGGTGATTATGCACGGAAAGAAAAAGGATGTGATTGAACTCGATTCTCTCTTCTCCGTCCAAAACTATGGTTCCTCTGCACTTTTTGGCTCCGACAATCCCTTTTAAAAAGGCATAGATATAGCTTAGAGTACCGGAATGATTGCAAATGGAACTCACGAGTCCTCTGTTTTCCTTTGCAATTCGCCTTTTCTCTTTCGGACAGATATCGTAGCGCATGGTAAAAAGCTCATTTAAAACCATGGCATCAAAACCGACTCCGACGCTGACCACAAAACGGCGATGCTTCCTCATGCTCTCCACTATGCCGTAGTCTACTCTTCTTTCTTTTTTTTGCAACAATTCTTCTATACTGCCGGGAACTTTATAACATTTTTCCAGTCCGCGAACAAAATCATTTTCCTTGCAAACCGGAAAGAAAGCCAAAGAAACACGGTCATTGTCCAGCTTAAGACCGTCCACCACCTCATTCAGGGTGCCGGTTCCTCCAACGACCACAATTTTTTTCTCTTCCCGACTGTCTTTTGTGATTTCCCCTGCAATGGACTTGGCATCGCCCTTTGCCTTGGTAAAGAAAAGTCGAAAACCTTCCTTTTCCAGAAAAGCCCTGCCATCCTCTTCCAACTTTTTCCAAGTCTTTAAGCCCTGTCCCCGCTGCGCCAGGGGATTAACAATGAAAAATAACATCCAATACTCCGCACAATGAAAATAAGCCACTTTCGGTATATTCACTCTCTTACTTTATACAGCGGAGTATAGCACAGCTCCTTTTAGCCATGTATAAAATTAGTATAAAGAGTCTCTGCCGCTTTCTTAAGCTGACTGTCCTTTGCGCGGTCCTGGACATAGCTATTGCTGTCCGCCTCGGGAATCTCTACCTTAATGTCCGGAGTGATTCCGACCTTATGAATGTTTCTTCCGGCGGGAGTGAAATAGTAATGTGTCGTAAACTCAACGGCTGAACCGTCCGGGAAAGAGCGAACCGTCTGCACAATTCCCTTTCCGAAAGACTGCGTCCCGACAACTATAGCTCTTCCGTAATCCTGCATGGCGCCCGAAAAGAGTTCGGAAGCCGAAGCTGAGTTTTGGTTGACGAGAATCACAATCGGCATATCCACTTCATGTCCGTCCTCGCAATACCAATCCTTTCCGTTCCCGTTCTTATCTTCCGTATACAGTAACAAGGTATCTCCCGACTTGAATTCTCTATCGGTTTTAGACTGAATTGCTCCGGACTCTTCTGTAGCCTTCTTCTCCGGCTTAGACAGATGGTCCGGCAAAAAATAATCCAAAAGTTTGGTGGCCGCTTCCACATCTCCTCCGGGATTTCCGCGTAAATCAATAATCAGCGCTTCATCCTTCCCGTCTATCTTCTCTTCATATTCGGAAATAAACTCATCTACCGCCTCCATGTAGAAGCCTCTTAAAGAAAGATAGCCGATTTTCCCCTTGGGAAGGCTGTCGTCTTTCAGCATCTCCGCAGGATCTCCGTACTCCACGGCGGGGATAACAACCTTTCCGCGCGTAATCCGAAGCGTAAGTTCCTCTCCGTTTCGCTTTACAATCATTTCCAAGGAGCTGCCTTCCACTCCCTTCACCAGATTTTCGACAATATAGGTTAGGCTCAGATCTTTTACGGAAATCCCGTCCACGCGAAGAATCACATCTCCTGCCTGAAGGCCTCCCTTTTCCGCCGGAGAATCCGGATAGACAAACTCTACCTTAGGTCCCTCTTCCGACTCGGAAACCGTGGCTCCGATTCCCTGGTAAACTCCTTTTTGCTGATTGATCGTCTCGTCAATTTCTTCTTTGGTGTAGTAAGCGGCATACGGATCATCCTCCAAAAGGCTATTTAAAAGTCCCTTATAGATGTCGTTTTCCGCATTGATTCCATTTTCCGTATAAAGATAATACTTCTGAATCAGATCCTGTAATTCTCCGAGCTTCTTGCTTACCCGGGCAAGATTGATTTCTTCCTTCTGCGTCCCCTGTGTCTCTCTTTTCAAAAATTGGAGACCCGGATAGCTGAAATAATAAACATAACAAGCCGCACCACCGAGCGCAAAGGAAAAAAGCATGGCGAACAGGACCAGAACGAAAAGCGCGGTCTTTCCATTCTTCCTGCTTCTTTCCATGCTTAAATTCACTTCTTTCTTTGTATCTTCTTTAAGCTCTATCTCCGACGGATATTCCTTTTCTTCTTCTCCCATGAATCCTGTCCTTACGCTTCTGTTCTTTAAAAATCCAAATGCTCCATGTACTTCATATATTTTACTACCATCAGTGCAATCTGGAATGTAATGGCATCATCAAATACGCGAAGGTCCAGTCCTGTTGCCCGATCCAATTTATCCAAACGATAGACGAGCGTATTTCTATGGATAAAGAGCTGTCTGGAGGTTTCCGAAACATTTAAGTTGTTCTCAAAGAACTTGGAAATGGTTTCCAAAGTTTCTTCGTCAAAATCATCCGGGGACACATCCACAAAGATTTCCTTAATAAACATCTTGCAAAGCGGAATCGGAAGCTGGTAAATCAATCTGCCGATGCCAAGTGCATTGTACGCTACAATCTTTCTGTCCACAAAGAAAATCTTGCCGACTTCCAAGGCCATCTTTGCTTCCTTATAGGAACGGGATACTTCCTTGATTTCGTTCACAATGGTGCCGTACGCCACTCTGGTGGAAAGCATAACCTCGGAGGAAAGCATATCCAGCATGCTTGCCGCAATCTTCTGCACCTCTTCGTAACCGTCTTCCGGCTGCAGCTCCTTCACCACAATAATATTCTTCTCATCCACCGCCGTCACAAAATCATTGGACTCGGAAGAGAAGAACTCCTTCAGCGCATCCTGTGCCTGTACATCGATGGTTTCATCCGACTCCACAAGGAAAACCACTCTGCGAACGCCGACTTCAATGTGCAGCTTCTTTGCGCGGTTGTAGATATCCACCAGAAGAAGATTGTCCAAAAGAAGATTCTTTACAAAATTGTCCTTATCAAACTTTTCTCTATAGGCAACAAGTAAGGTCTGCACCTGCAAAACCGCAAGCTTTCCGACCATGTACACATCATCGGTATCCCCATGCGCAATCAGCACAAACTCTAACTGATGTTCATCAAAAATCTTGAAAAACTGAAATCCGCCCGCAGCCTGTGAATCAGCCTGAGACTCCGCAAAGGATACCACCATCCCCGACAAATCCCTGTCTTCAACAAATGTGGTGGCAAGAACTTTTCCGTCAATATCCGCAATAGCAATGTCCAGCCTTGCGATTCCCTTAATGGAATCAATCGTACTTTGCAAAACCTGATTTGAAATCATCTTTACTCCATCCTTTTCCTCTATTGATCTGCATTGGAAGGGCGAAAACTCTTCTCGCTAAGGCCTGTTTGCATGCATCACCCTTATTTTTGCGACAAAAAAATACTGCATTGCCATAACCCTTGTTTCCATCCTTACTATAAACAGTTTTTAATCCTATTTCAAGCATTTTAAAAAAAGACAGGATGAAGAATCTCTTCTTTCCTGTCTTTTTCTCCAAATTTATAATTTTATTTTATGAAATATTCACAAAGCTTTCGCTTAGTTTGTAATGGTTATCTCTGTTTCTTTATCAAAGATATGAATCTTGTTCTCATCGAGCGCGAAGCGAACCGTATCACCTGTTCTTGCCTTGGTCTTCGGATTGACTCTTGCAGTCCAAGAGGCATCCGCGATGTCAAAGTAAAGCAGTGTCTCGGCACCGAGCATCTCGTATACACGAATCTCTGCAGTAATAAGAGACTTGGAATGATTTGCAAGATAATCTTCTTCATCATGTAAATCTTCCGGACGGATACCGAGTGTTACGGTTTTTCCGATGTAGCCCTTATCCTTTAAGGCAGCAGCCTTCTTTTCGTTCAAAGTAATGGTGTTTCCGGCAAAGCTCAACTTCACTTGGCCGCCCTCTTCCGTACACTCCGCATCAATCATATTCATCTGCGGGGATCCGATAAATCCTGCAACGAACTTATTGCAGGGTGTATCGTAAAGGTTCTCCGGAGTATCCACCTGTTGAATAATACCGTCTTTCAACACTACGATTCTGGTTCCCAGTGTCATAGCCTCGGTCTGGTCATGGGTTACGTAAATGATGGTTGTCTCAAGAGACTTATGAAGCTTGGCAATCTCTACACGCATCTGTGCCCTTAACTTTGCATCCAGGTTGGAAAGCGGCTCGTCCATCAGGAAAACCTTCGGACGACGTACAATGGCACGTCCCATAGCCACACGCTGTCTCTGTCCTCCGGAAAGAGCCTTCGGCTTACGATCGAGCAAATGCTCAAGGTCAAGAATTCTTGCAGCCTCATGCACCTTCTTGTCGATTTCATCCTTCGGAACCTTACGAAGCTTTAATCCGAAAGCCATATTGTCGTAAACCGTCATATGCGGATAAAGAGCATAGTTCTGGAAAACCATGGCGATATCTCTGTCCTTCGGTTCCACATCATTCATCTTCTTTCCGTCGATGAAGAGTTCTCCGGTACTGATATCCTCAAGACCTGCCACCATACGAAGAGTTGTGGACTTACCACATCCTGAAGGACCTACAAAGATGATAAATTCCTTATCTTCAATTTCCAAGTTGAAGTCTTTTACCGCAACGAAACCGTTAGGATACTTTTTGACTACATTCTTAAGCTGTACACTAGCCATGTGCGTTCTCCTCTTCCTTCTGTCTATAAATCTTTTTTATTCTGTCTTATTGCTTCTAAAAGCTTGAAATACCCTTCTCGCTTTCTTTCAAGAATAGCTGTATTGTATCTTGTTTCTCCGCATCTGACTATTGACTATCTTCCGAAATTCATCCGCAAATTTTGTACAGTTTATTATATGTTTGACAGAAAATCGACAATTTAACTAAATTTATTTGCTCAGTTTTAGCGGAAATTCAGTTGAAAACACGAAGAAGCCCAGGGGAGTATGAAGCCTATAAAAATTCTTTATTTCTTTGTCCTTTATTCTTCCTCTTCATGATAGAGTTTAAAAATCGCTGTTTTCGTGATTTTGATCTTCTTTTCCTTCAAGAGCTTCCCTATTGCTTTCTTAAAAGCCGCCTTCGATACGCCAAAATCTTTCTTGACCTGTTCGGGGTCTACCGTTTTATCAGTATAAGGAATATGCCCCGCAAATTTTTCCTCCAGAATATGCTCTATCTGCTCCGCACATTTCTCGTAACGGGAAGTATTGACCTCTTCCTGGCTGATATGCCTTGCATCTTCTTTTTTCTTCGTATACATGCTAGCTGCTAAGCGTTCCGTCTTATCGATATAGAGATAAACCTCTACCTCCATATCCTTCTTCAGGGCATATCGCATTTCTCTATGCGGAAGCAGGATATCTTTTTCCAGCCCGATGTCCATGAAGGCACCGATGGCATTCACGTCGTTCACCCGAAGCTTGGCTATCTCTCCCACTTCCATATAGGGCTTCCTGGTTGTGGCGATGAGCCTGTCTCTGGAGTCCTTATAGACAAAGACCGTTATCTCATCCCCAACTTTCTTTCCCTTCGGAACCTGGCGAATCGGAAGAAGTACCCCTTCTTCTCCCTCATTTCCCACGAAAACGCCAAAGTCCTTTTCTCTTAGAATCTTACATTTTTGGGATTTTCCTAATTTCAACATGGCAGCACAGCTCCTTATTCTGATTGTAAAAGGCAACAACTTTTCTATCTTCTTCTATAGCAAGTCTTGGAAAAATAGAATCCCCGAGGGTATACGCCTTCAAATATTCCGCACGAATCCCGAAAGGCTCCATTCTCTCTTTTTTATTTTCTTCAGAAAAAGAAAATGCAGGCCTCCCGCTGCTTTGGAAGAGAAGCTCCTCGCTAAGCGCAATATAACGGGCATTATTCATATGATGATTGGTGTCCAGATACTCCCTCGGTACGGGAAAGTCCTGCCCCGCCTGCCATTCTTCCGGAAAAGTGATTTTCCGTTGCAGAGGCGGTAGCTGCAGGACATCCTGCGGTTTTCCGAAAGGCTCTACCAACTCTTCCGTAATCTTCTGCGGTCTGCCCTTTTCCGTGTCAATGCAGAACCACTCACTGTCCGCCTTGACCAGGTACTCTCCCTCTTTATTCCTAATCCAGAAATTTCGGTAAGCGAAAATACCGCGAAAGAGATGCGGAGAAGTTCCGACCGTAATTTCCTCATAAAGCGCCGGAAACGAAAAAACCTGAATATCCCAAGCACTTAAAAGCCAGGCTCTTTTCAACTCCAGCACCCTCTCTATGGACATTCCCACATCATGAGAATGAAAGGTGGAACAATCCTGTAAGAGGTTTACAATTCCGAGAAGGCCCATTTTTCCATTTTCCCGAACCTCGGAATAGCGCACTCTTTCCTTTATTTCGTACATTTTTTCCCTCTTCTCTCTACGTTTCTATCATGGGGCGATCCAGCTCTATTACACAATCCATCCCCTTTTCCTCTTTTACCATATCCGTTATCTCCGCCTGAATCTTCGTTGCCGTTTCTTCCGTTACGGAATAGGGCAAAAGAAGGTCAAAGTACAGAATCCCTTTCTCCTTCTCTTTCTTGAACTGAATATCGTGGAAGCTACCCTCGGTATGATAGCGAGCCAAAGTCCGCTTCACAATAGAAGACAGCCAGACAACGTCCTCTTCCGCAACAATCGGATCCACATGAATCAATAAGGAAAAACCGAATTCCTTTTTGATTCTTCTCTCCATATCATCCACCTTCTCATGGATGTAGGCAATACTTTTTCTTCCGTCACAAAGAACATGAATACTGCCCATCGCATTCTGCGCTCCGTAAGGATGATACAGAAAATCATGAACAGCTAGAAAGTCCTTTTCTTCTAAAACGGTATCCCGAATTTCCTTGTATATTTTTTCTTCAATCGGCTTCCCCAATATTTCCGTAATGGTTTCTCTCGCCATCTTTATGCCGTTAAACAAAATCAGTGCACCCAATCCCAAGCCTAAGAAAGCATCTATATTATAGCCTTTTTTATAGTAGAGGAGAACCGATACCAACGTGGAAACCGTCATCAGAGAATCCAGAAGCGCATCCATCGCTGTCGCTTTAAAAAGCGTGGACGAAATTTTCTTCCCGATAAAACGAAAATAGAAGAATAGAAGAAGCTTTATTAAAACGGAAAGGACAAGCAGCCAAACCGCAGGAGCAAAAAATACGAGTTCCTCCTTCTTTCCTAAAGAAAAGAGTCCCGAACGAATGGTACCCAGGCCCAATTGAATTATAAAGGTACTCACCAGAAAAGCTGCCAGGTACTCAATTCTGCCATGCCCGAAGGGATGTTCTCTGTCCGCCTTTTTTCCGGACAGTTTTCCGGCTACAAGGCCGAGGATGGAATTGCCGACATCCGACAAGTTGTTCCAAGCATCCGCCGCAATACTCAGGGAATGAAGAGAAGCAGAAAGAAGATATTTTACAACAAATAGAAAAAGATTTGCCAGTATGCCGAAAGCCGCAGCCCTCGTTGCAATTCGTTCACGCTCCGTTTCCTTCATTTCACCCTCCAAAAAGGAAAATAGGGAGCTGCAAAAAGCCGGAAATGCTCCCGCTTTTCACAATCTCCCAAAGAAAGTTTATCCACTCCGCTTTTTAAACCGACTCCGCATAACCTGCAAGCTTAGAGGTGCAGTGAGGACAACGGGTTGCCTCGATTGGAATCATCGTCTTACAGTACGGGCACTCCTTCTCCGTCTCCACTGCCGGCGCTTCCTTCTTCAGCTTATTCATCTGCTTTACAAAAATGAAAACCACGAGTGCCATGATTAGAAAGTTAATCACTGCGGTAATGAAGGAACCGTAGGCAAAAACTGCTCCCTGTTCTACCGCTTCGCTATATACCTTTGTGGTCTGTCCGGCAAGAGGGATGAACATATTGTCAAAATCAATCTTTCCGGTAACCAGAGAAATGAGCGGCATAACAAGGTCGCTTACCAGCTTGTTTACCAATGCGGTAAAAGCGGAACCGATAATCATACCGACTGCCAAATCAATCATATTTCCTTTTAATGCGAACTCCTTAAACTCCTTTAAAAATCCCTTCATCTTTTCTCCTTATACTAAGTAAACTCTTTTTTGGAACTTTTCCTTACATCGTCCTGAAATCCCTCGCTACTCTAGTATAGAAGAAGCAATTTGGCAAGCATAATTTCAAAAAACGGGAAGGATTTCAAAAAATTGGAAGGATTTTTCCGGCTTGATAAACCGCTTTTTGCTTTAAGTCCTTATCCACAATCAGATAATCCGCCACTTTTCCGACTGTGATACTGCCGTAATCCTGGTCCACTCCCAGAGAACGGGCAGGATTTAAGCTGGCCGCTGTCACGGCCTTCCTAAGTGGAATCCCCATCTCCTTTACCGCCGTACACAGGCAGTCATAAACATTGGATACGGAACCTGCCAGTGCTCCGTTCGAAGTTAATCTGCAGTGCTTTCCTTTCTTCTCCACTTCCTGCCCTCCCAGGTCATAAAGACCGTCCGGCATCCCTGTAGAGCGAAGACTGTCACTGATGAGAATCACTCTGTCCTCTCCCAAAACCGTAAAGGCCAGGCGAACCATCATCGGGTGAACATGAACGCCGTCGGCAATCAGTTCCGCAAAAACCTCTTTTTGTTCCATCGTTGCCCCGACCACACCCGGATTTCTATGATCCAGTCCCGTCATGGCATTAAAAAGGTGTACCGCATGAGAGGCTCCTGCCCGATATGCTTCTACTGCTGTTTGGAAATCCGCATTGGTGTGCGCCAGTGAAATTCTCACCTTTCCCTGCATCTTCGGAATAAAATCCTTAAAAGCGGGATTTTCCTCCGGTGCGATTCCCATATACTTTACCAAGCCTCCGGAAACCTCCAGGAAACGATTCGCAATCCTGTCATCCCATTTCAAGATATAATTCGGATTTTGGGCTCCTTTTTTCACGGGACTGATAAAGGGTCCCTCCATATTGATTCCGAGGAGACGAGCCTCTCCAATCTTTAAACCCTCGTCCCGGTAGGTTCTCGCAAGACCAAGGACCTTTTCCAATTCTTCCACCGGAAGGGTCAATGTTGCGGGGCAAATACCGGTAATGCCGTGCTCCGCTTCATACTTTGCAAGCGTCGAGACGGCTTCCCTTGTTCCGTCGCAAAAATCCTTCCCCAGACAGCCGTGAAAATGAATGTCTATGAGTCCGGGAAGCAGAAAATCTTCCTCCCCGGAAAATAACTCTCCATCACTGAGTTCCCTCTCCAAATCCACCGAAGAGAAGCGTCCATCCGAAACGGCTATTCTTCCCAGATAAAATTTCTTGTCTTCCGCAAAAATCTTATATTTTTTTCTATCCTCGTCCATGCCCTATTCCTTCTTTCCAGCTGCTTCCTTAGAAAATAAATCAGTTCAATATTCGGTTATTTATGCTATTATAACACAGTTCAATATTCGGTTATTTATGCCATTATAACACAGTTCAATCGGATTTCTCAGACTTAAAATAGGTCTGAAAAAGGGTAAGCTCTCGCCACTCTCCTTTCAGACCAATCTTGTACAAAAACTCTTTACAATTTTATTTTTTACAGCCTGATTTTACCCCATCTCCTTTTCAGAGCCATGTATAGGGCAAGCAGTATTCCGCTGATTCCCGAGAAAATGACATAGAGAATCGATTTGGAAGAATCTGATGTTTGGACTCTTCTCTTGTACTTCGATACCACTTTGATAAGCTGCTCCAGCTCTTCCCGATCCTCCTGCGTTAGAGGACGCTTTCTTCCCAGAATAGCCTTAATTCTCGAGTTTATTTCCCGTAAGGTTTTGGGCCTGGGAGTAGAAGGCCTGTTCGGTTCCGGCGGAATCTCCGGTGTTTCCGTCGGTGTCGGCGGAGTCGGCGGCCCCGGCGGAGTCGGCTTGTCATTTGGAGGAAGAGAAGGATCCGGCGGTGTGGGCGGTGTCGGGGGATTCGGCCCCGGTTGGTTCGGCTCGTATTCATTAACGAAAAGAATTTGTTCTGCCGGAACATCGTCCTTGAAAATTTCCTTTTTGACCGTCAGGTGTGAAGGATTTGCCGGATCTTCTTCCACGGTGAAAACCACTTGGTAGCGACTCTTATCAAAGCGATACCCTTTTAAGAGCGCTTCCTCTCTAACTTCATAGGTATACTTTCCGGGCGCATGGAAGGCAATTTTCTCAAAGGTTCCGGTTCCCGCCCCATTTACCGTAATTTGTACTTCCTGTCCCGGACTGTTCCCCGGCATGGGCGCCGGATTTGCGGGAAGTTTCACGCCGGCATTTCCTACGGCTGTCAATTCCGTCTTCTTCCAGCTTAAGCTAAAGCGAAACGGATCTTTATTTTCAGGACTTCCGCCCTTTACTTCTTTCTTGAGAGATAGTTCCTCTTCGGCAGGAGGTAAGGAAAGGAGATTCCTAAATTCCAGTGCATCCCCGGAAACCGTCGCACTCATGGTGCCGTTTCCAAGATCCTTTACCTTGACGATAAGGTTTTTAACGGCTTCCTTATCATTTTCCACGAGAGGAACGGATCCGCTTTCCGTCACGGTATAGCGATACTCTCCCGGTAAGGAATACGTGATTTCTCCAAAAGAGATTTCTCCTCCGTCCGCATCCGGATTCGTCTTCGTAAGGCTTCCTCCGGTAGCTTCCGCAGGCATCGGTGCCCCGTCTAAAGCTGCCAGGGTAAAGCTGTATTTCTCCTTGATATCCGGGACGGTTACTCCGCCGTAATGCTCCAGCACCTTCTTTATGCTTATTTTCGGTTTTACCTTATCTATACCGAAGGTATTGGTAAAGGTAAGAGGCGTTGTTGCATTGACTGTAGAGGTATAGCTCAGCTTTTTATCGTCCGGATTGGTGACCGTTACCGTAAGGGTTTTTTCAGAAAGCAAATCATTCTTGATTCTCGGGAAATTCCCCGTCTCCGTAACCGTATAAGTATAGGTTCCCGGACGAATGAATTCTATCGGTCCAAACTCCAGAAGACCGCCGTCCGCATCCGGATTGGTTTTTTCCGTCACAACCGGCTGTCTGTTTCCGTCCAGTAAGCTTGCTCCGGCTTCCGCCTTCAAAGTAAAGCGGAAGGCATTCTGAATATTGGGAGCCGTAACTCCCGCGGGGCCGTCCAAGACCTTCTTCACCGGAATCGATACCTGTACCGGTGCAATCAGGTTGTGGCTGCTCGGAGCCTCCAATTCTTTGATGACTTCGGAGGCCGGAACATCCTCTCCGTTAAAGGTGATGCTCGTAAGATACCCGGTATTCACATTGTGAACCGGCAGCTTCTTCTTATCCATAGACGCCGTCATCTTTACATAAGCCACCAGCTTTCCCTGCGTATCCAGGATGAATCGCTTTCCCGCCTTCGTGGTTCGCGCGTCGACGGCGATAGCCTTGATGTCTTTCTTATTGACTCCGGCATTATTTTCCGGATGTTTATAATCCCAGACCTTCCAAATACTGTTCGGGTTCTTCGGATTGTAAACACTGTTATCACTATTGTAGGCTGCCGTGTCATACTTCGGCGCTCCCAGACTCCTTTGTTCTTCGGTAGTAGGTACAACCGTGGAGTAATACACCACCGGCTCCAAAACATCCGGATTTTCGGTCGTGAGCCCCTTCTCAAAGGGTTTTTTGTTCAGGAAGGAACTGATATCGATGCCGTCAAAGTCTCCGTTTCGATCCTGCTCTTCTCCCAAAATATCAAAGAGAATGATATCGGTCGTCCTGGTACTGCTCAGCGCCTGGTACAAGAGGCGATGCCGATAGGGGTCGCCCATATAGCTCACATTGTCCTTTGCGAAGGGTTTATGGACTTCTGTGGAGACATAGTTGCTAAAGCCCGCCTGCACAATGGTGATGGCTTCATAGTTCAGAGGCATATCCGTTACACTCATTGTCTTATAGTGGCTCGGATCCGCATTCCATGCATTCTCCATCTCCTTCTGAAAATACGGTTCTTTCAATCTCCCGGAATGCCTTTCCGGAATCCCGTTTGCCTCATCCTTCGGGCTGAAGTTCGGAATCCATTTGGTATCTTTCGAGGTGTTTAGAAAGGCTGCCGTATTCTGGAGAATCCTTCCCCGGTCCAAAATGTTGGAATAAGGATTATGCACGATATAGCCCAAACGAATTCTGGATGCATTTCCTCCAGAAATATTCTTTCGGCCTGCCGGCGTCTTAAAGCTCACCTTCATCATGGTTTGTCCGGAGTCTTCCCAATTATCTATAAACTCAACTTGGTAATCTCCCCTGTCAAAATCACCGCCATAAGCGCCGCCTTGCCCGTTAGGACCCAGATGGATTTCTTCTTCCTTGACATAGGTTCCCGCGGGAAGAAGGTCATAAATAATTCCATCCCTTAAGAGGTAAGGAGAAAGGTATTCCTCTTTTCTTAAGGGTTCCGGCAAAGCCACTTGATTATGTATATCTACATAGCAAAGATGAAGCTGCTCACCGTGCACCGGGTCATCCTTAAATCCCCTTACAAATCCGTCGGAATACGTAATATTATCGAGGTATTTGTTTATACTCGAAGTAAGCTGCATCGGTCTATGGACGTAGGCGACCCTATCCCACTGCTTTCCAAGTCTTCCTGCGAGACTGTCGGCTCCCGTATCCGCCTTCCCATAGCCGGGCCCGGCAACCGCACTATTCAATCCCGCATTTAAGGCTTTCTGATACTGTTCCCGCATGGCTGCACTCGGCGTTAAACTGATACCGAAGGCCGGTTGCAAGTTGGTCTGATAGGCCTTTGTCGTATTTCTGAACTCGATTCCGCTGACACCGCCCGGAAAAGCCGCCTTTAAATCCAGATAGTTCGCACTTGTGATGATATTGTTTCCTTGCTGAGCCGTAACTTTCGAGTAACCGCTTTCCGGTGTAAACGTAAATTGATCCTTGTCTATTGCCTGAAAGCTTCCATATTTTTCATAGCTTGTGTGTCCCTTTTTTCGAATCCACAGCTCTACCGGGGCATAGCTTGCAAAGTTTCTACTGATTCTCCCCGTAGGAGTGTAGTTCACCGGAGCACTGACCTGCTCCACGTCGTACACTTCCATGTTTTTAATGGAAACACTGTCATAATAGTAGTCCTCTTCCTTTAGTTTATAGACTGCCGTTCCCGGCTCTCGAAAGCCCGTTTCCAGGTTTATCGCCGTAGTCGGATCCGTATTTAAAGGCTCAGTCATCCAGACATTGTTTTTCAAAGTATATAAGTAGTACTCTCCGTCATCCCGCAAAACAATCTTTGTTTCCGGCACGGTGTACGTGCCGTCCGCATGCATCACCACCTTACTGCCATCCACTTGATTGCTGGCAAAAAGGTAGTACATGGGACTCGTTCTCGCATTTCCGGAGATGGGAATATTTTGAGCCCCATCCGCAAAGAGAGTCTGTAAACTGTCCGTAAAGATCCATCCGTCACCGGTGTTGTTCTTATCCATCTGGACTTTCCCCTTCGGTCTTAGGGGAAGAATAACCTTGGCCTGATTCTCCAATGTCGCTTCGGAAGAGCCGTTTCGAGTGTACCCGTCTGCCCAGGTTTCCGTCCAGCTCACCTTATTTTTCAAAAGAAAACCATGTTCTACCATGTCCATATGAGCGGCAATGGCATCAGTAATCTTCGTCATGGGATAGCGATACAAAGCGACATAACGCTGCCCCCCTTGATAATACTGAAGCGGATAACCATCATAATCATAATAGCTTCCGTCGGAATTCTCGAAAGTATCGTCAGAAGGGTCACCCGGCCGCTTTACCGGCTCCTTATTAATTCCCACAAAAGTTCTTCCTATGGGATTGACCAACCAATACTGATCTTGAGGCGGTGCGGAATGCATGTATCTTGCAATATCCGGATAACTGCCGGAAGAGGTATCGGAATCCAGATAGGAAGCGTAAGTATATCTGTTCCACCAAACAGACTGGGGCATCTTCTTTACCCCTACCAGCTGTCCCCCGTCTGCTGTATTATTATCCAGGTGAAAACTGTAGGTAAAGCCCTGGGAGCTCCCTCCGGGACGGTCCGCATCAATATACCAGGGGACATAAAAATACGAATCCGCATCAGCCGGTTTGTCTCCCCAGGCGGGATCCCACTTGTAGAAGAGTCCTCCCGTTTTTCCTCCCGTGCCGTGCTTAATTGTCATCTTAAAAGGTTTCACTTCCGTTTGCAGGGTTACGGAAAGATTGTCCTGCATGCTTGCATTGTATTGACTATCCGGATGATGGATTTCGGCAAAAACCGGAAAAGCATTCCGATACTCTCCGATTTCCTTCCCTCCTACCTGTTTATGCTCCATCTGCACCATGGTCGGTCGCATGGGATAGGCGAACTCCGCCTCCAAAATCATGGCCCCCGGTACTTCGCTATGATTGACCAGATGGTAGTACTTCTCTTTTTTTCCGTTAATAGGCCTTTCCACTTCCGTATAGTTAAAATCGCTTAAACTGTTGGTCTCCGGTGCTTTGGGAACCTGGGATTGCACCGGTTCCATCCCGTCCTGAAGGTTATAACGATCTTTATAGGCCACCAGTGTCGGGTGAGTGGTACTCCAGCTTTTAAAGACGCTCTCGGGAATATCGATGCTAATCGATCCGGGCGGATATTTCGTATCCTTATTTCCTTTTAAGGTAAATTCCAGCATCATAGTAGAAGTATCCAGCTGATTGGAAGATTTCGCAGGAGGAATAATCTGCAAATTCTTTCGTTCCCGAATGTTCGTAGCAGCTAAAGGATCGGAGTAGCTGTGTCCGGTCGTGGCATTTTCCGTCCCTGCTTGAGGGTCCGGTGCCTCTTTCCAATAGACCTGAAAGGAGTGGTTACTCGCCTGTCCTACCGATTTTCCTCTGCCGGTCCCTGCCAAACCATAAGGACTGAATTCTTTTCCGGAAAAGCGCAAAGTCGAATCACTGTCAGTAAGAGGAAGGAGCTCCGCCTCTTTTCCTTCCGGAAGATGCACAAGGCTTAATTCTTCTCCCTCCGGGAGGGAAACCGTATACTCGTCCTTTTGGAAAAGAGTCTTTTCTTTCCGGATTTCTTCCTCGTCGACATATTCCTCGACCCATGTGCCCGGCTGAATGGACAGGGCTTCTTCCAGAGCGGGACTCTTCTTGAGCTCAATCTGTACAGCCTTCCCTTTTTTCGGCTGCACCGCCACTTCTTCTCCCTCTTCCGTCACACGGAAAAAACCGATATCCACAGCATAAAAAGAGCGAAGCTCCACCTCTTGTCCGGAAAGTTCTCCTTTCTCTTTTTCACTTAAGACTTTTTCCTTCATGGCGGAAAGCGTTTCTTCCTCCTCCACAGGACGCAGTCTCATAAAGGTTCCCTCGGGGAAGGTGTTCTCGCCATATTTTGCGCGAACTGCAATGCCCTCTTCTGTCGTCTCCTCAAATTCTCCGGCAGCTAAAAAAGCGGTATCCTCCTTCGCATTTTCCGTCTCTGTATTTTCTGTCGTTTTATCACGCAAATTAGAAGGCGACTCTTTCGAAATCCCCTCCCTTTCTTCCTTTTCAGCAAGTTCTGCTTCCGTTCCTTCTGAAGCTTCCCCTTCTATTCCTTCCTGCTGCGGATTGCTCTCCGGTGCAAAAAATGTACCTTCCCGCAATATCTCTTCCGTGCCTTCTCCTGCGTACGCTATCTGTACATTGCTAAAGCTGAGCACCGCACACAAAAATGCGGAAAGTACTCTTTTCCCTACTCCGTTCCCGGAAAACTTTAACATACCGTCTCCTTACTCTTTTTCAATCCTCTCTGCTGCTTCCGCCCTGTATCATGAACTCTTTTTCTATATATTTTTTTATAATAAATCATTTAACGTTCATAAAAGTTTTTATTACTTTCATAAAATAGGCTCCTTAGCTTTTCGACAAGATTCTTTCATTGCATAAGAATAGGCATCCTCACAAGGTATAAGACGGTACGCGCTCATAAAAAAACCGTACAGATTATTCTGCACGGTCTACCCAGGCCTTCAGCTCTTCTTCCGTTCCCAGAAAGCGTCCCTGCAACATTTCCTCTCTTCCCCCTCCGGAAAAATGTCCTGTGTCCTTCCATTTCTTAAATCTTTCTAAAAATCCGCTGCAACCCGTTCCGGCAAACTGCCACTCCTTCTCTCCTCTCCTTGAAAAGCAGAAAAAATCCGTCTGCACGTAAGCTTTCAAGCTTTCACAGGCTTTGTTTAGAAGAATCATCTCAAAGTCCGGAAAATGAAAAACGGCCAGATTTTTGTTTCCGTAGTATTCTAAGCCCTCGCCACGAAGGGATTTTCCTGTAAGAACGGCTTTTTCTTGTTGTATAAGCAGTTCTTTCCTATAAGAATTTCCAAGCATTTCTACTGCTTGGAGGGAAAGGGCGATTCGTCTTCCTCTCTCCTCTTCCGTCTGTTCCTTCAGCTTACCCATCCGTTCGGAAAGGTTTTGATAGTCGGTACTCAACTTTCGGGATACCTCCAAAAGCACCTTTTCTTTTTTCTGCGTGTCCAAAAAAGCAAGTTCCCCGGAAAGCAGAAAAACTCTTGTTCCGCCCCGATGTTTCTCAAAGAATAGAACCTTAAAGAGCCCGATTTCTCCTGTCCGTTTTACATGTGTTCCGCAGCAGGCGCAGCTGTCCACAGCAGGGATACTGATAACTCGAATTGCTCCGGAAAGGGCTTTCTTTTGGCGAAATTCCATTGTCTTCTGCCCTTGTTCAAGGACTTCGCCAGGCTCTTCTACTGACAGCTGTTCCACACTTGTCTCCAGCTCCTCACTTTTCTCCCCGTCTTCTGCATCGGGCAGGCATTTTAAATTCTCTTTCCCAAAGTCATCTTCTAGGTACTTCTCCTCTACCGGAAGATTTTGTCGAATCACGGCATTCACGGCGGTTTCCAGCTCGGAAAGTGCCTCTTCCGAAAGCTCTCCGTCAAAGTCTACAGTCACATGCGGATTTTCCCCGAGAAGCTCCATGTGAAATCCGACATTGCTGTAACCGAATCGCCGATTGATGAGCCCTGCGAAAATATGCTCTCCGCTGTGATTTTCGGACTGTCTTCTTCGATAGGCATAGTCTACCTTGCAAAGCACTTCCTTTCCTACGGGCAGTGCTGTTGGAAGGAGATGGACTATATACTCGTCCTCCACATTTTCTGCAAAGAGAAGCTCTGCACCATCTATCGTCCCCTTGTCCGGCGCCTGTCCGCCACCTTCCGGATAAAAGGGCTCTTCGGAAAGCCGTAGAAGAAAAAGAGCAGGAAAGCTTTTCCCCACTCTCTTCTCCCATGTCGCCTTCTCTTTTCCTTCCAAAGGCAGACAGGACAGAACCTTTGCCTTATAGCTCTCTTTTTCCTCTTGATAATACAAAGCATTCTTAAACATCGTTAAACCTTTTTTCTGCAAGCTCTTTATTGCTTATTCTCTGAAGACATACGGCTACGCAAAAACGCATTTTCCTAAAACGCCACTCTAGCTAAGTCTGCCGCTTTCTTCCGTCATTTTCCGAATCTTTTCCGCCATATCTCCGGAAAAATCCTTCTTTGAAAAACGGTAGCTCCAGTTATTACCCAGTTTAGACGGCGTATTGATGCGTGCTTCTTTTCCCTTATGCAAATAGTCCTGCATGGGAATAATTGCCGTATTGGAAACCGAGTCCAGGGTCATTTTGATAAAGAAGTCAACATAATCCATCTCAAGAAGCTCTTCTACGCTCTTTCCGGAGTACTCGGCAGCCATTTCACGGTCTTCCGGAAGAATTTCCAAAAACCAGTCCTTCAAAACTTGATTGTCATGGGTTCCCGTATAGCAGACCGTGTTCTTGGTCCAAGTATTCGGACGGTAATCTCCGCTCTCCCTCGAGTCAAAGGCAAATTCCAGGAGCTTCATTCCCGGGAAGCCGCTGTCTGAAACAAGCTTCTTCACCGACTCCGTGACATAGCCTAAATCCTCCGCAATAACTTCTTTCTTTCCGAGAGCCTGCTCCACGGCACGGAAAAGCTTCATTCCCGGTCCAACTTCCCAGTGTCCGCGCTTTGCATTTTCATCTCCATAGGGAATGGAAAAATATTCGTCAAAGCCTCGGAAATGGTCTATGCGCACGATGTCATAAAGGGAGAAACAATGCCTTATTCTGGAAATCCACCAGCTATATCCTTCCTCCTCGTGCTTTTCCCACGCATAGAGCGGATTTCCCCAAAGCTGTCCATTTTCCGCAAAGGCATCGGGAGGACAACCGGCAACCGCCGAAGGCTCTCCGTTTTCCTTAAGCTGAAAGAGAGAGGGGTGATCCAGCACATCGGAAGAATCCAAAGAAACATAAATCGGAATATCCCCGATAATCTTTATCCCCAAGCTATTCGCATAGTCTTTCAGGCTCTTCCACTGTTTGATAAAAAAATACTGGCAAACCTTATGAAAATCAGCGGAATACGGCAGCTTCTTCGCCATAAACTCGGCATAGCTCGGAAGCCAATGCGCATTTTCCGAAAGGAAGGCGCTATAGGCTTCTTTCTCTTTTTCACAGTTTTCCTTGCTGTATTTTTTTGCTTCGCCATGCTCCGCACTTCCGCTCGAAGCGGTATCCAAATCCAGCTTCTCTAAAAAACGCTTTACCGCTTTTTCCAGTACAGTAAAACGAATCGAATAAAGCTTTCCGTAATCTACGTGCTCTTCCGAATCGGAAAAAGAGAGATCGGAAAGCTCTTCTTCCAAGAGAAGCCCCTCTTCCGCCAAAGTATCAAGGTCAATAAAATAGGGATTTCCCGCAAAGGTGGAAAAACTCTGGTAAGGAGAGTCCCCGTAGCCTGTCGGCCCCATGGGAAGAATCTGCCAGTAACTCTGCCCCGCCTCCTTTAAAAAGCGGACAAACTCTCTCGCTTCCTTTGAAAAACTTCCTATTCCGTATTTTCCCGGTAAAGAGAACAACGGCATCAAAATCCCCGCCCTTCTCCGTTCTAAAAGAAAACTACTCATATCTTTTCCCTCACATCAAAAAGTCCACTTCCAAAACTACGGTTTCAGAAGTGGACTTTAGCGAATACGACTGCAGTATTACCATAGCCTTTTCCGCTATGAAAACCTTTCTTCTAAAAACATAGTTTATTCAAATTCATCGTTCTTCGCAATTGTATCACAATAAATGCAGCGATACTGCCTATTTTTTCCTTCAATTTTCTTAAACACCTGCGGAAGCTCCTGCTCCGTGGAAGTAATGCAGCGGGGGTTCTTGCAGTGCAGGACATTTTTCAGTGTCTCCGGCAGGGATAGGCACGCCTTATCCACTCTTTTTCCGTCCCGAATATAATTTACGGTGATGCCCGGATCGATGTAACCAAGCACATTTAAGTCAAGGTCAATATTCTCCGCAATCTTTACAATATCCTTCTTTCCCATCTTTCCGGAAGAGCAGTTCTGGATGAGCGCCACAGGACTGTTCAGGTTCTGGAGTCCCAGATACTGATACACCAGCATACTCTTTCCCGCCTTAATGTGATCTAAAACAATACCATTCTCAATTCCATCTATATTCATAATGATTTCCTTTCCTTATTTAACAGTTTATCTTACAGTAAAATGGATTTTTCTATACTACCAGAAAATACTATTTCGTTCTTTTTCCTAAAGCGTATGGAGACGCCGGCACTTGCTGAGAGCAAGCGCAGCGAAGCTCGAGGCTTAGTACCGCTCTGTCGGAATCGAGCGAGAGCGCCTTTAGGAAAAAGGACGGAATAAGTATTTCTTATTGATAAATCCATTTTTACTTATCCAATCCGAGAAGCTTCAAAATCAGCGCCATTCTCATCTGCTTTCCGCAAAGTGTCTGATAGAAATACTTTGCACGCTTGTCCTTATCCACTTGAACGGAAATCTCGTTTACACGGGGAAGCGGATGAAGAATGCCCATGCTTTCCTTGGCATTTTTCAGCTTTTCGGGAGTCAGCACATAGATGTCCTTTAAGCGGAGATAGTCTTCCTCGTTAAAGAAACGCTCTCTCTGGACTCTCGTCATATAGAGGATATCCAGCTCCGGAATCGCTCCTTCCAGGTCCGTCGTCTCTCTGAACTCCGCACCGGCTTCCTTCAGCTTCTCAATCTCATACTCCGGAAGACGAAGCTCTTCAGGGGAAATCAGAATATAGCGGTTATTCGGGTAGCGAAGCATCGCATCGATTAAGGAGTGTACTGTACGGCCGAACTTTAGGTCTCCGCAAACACCGATGCATAAGTTATCTACTCTTCCGTAGGTTCTATGAATGGTCAGAAGGTCCGCCAAGGTCTGTGTCGGGTGGAAATGTCCGCCGTCACCGGCATTGATGAACGGAACCGTTGTGTGTTCTGCCGCCACAACCGGTGCACCTTCCTTCGGATGCCTCATGGTAATGATATCCGCATAGTTGGAAACGGTTTCAATCGTATCGGCTACGCTTTCTCCCTTGGCTGCAGAAGAACTCGATGCCCCTGCGAAACCGAGGACGGAACCGCCGAGCTCCAGCATAGCCGCCTCAAAAGAAAGTCTGGTTCTTGTAGACGGTTCAAAAAACAGAGTCGCCAGCTTCTTATGTTTGCATCGCTCCCAGTAGTCTTCGGGCTTTGCTTCAATCTTATCCGCCAAAGCCATCAGCTCATTAATTTCCTCAATACTCAGATCCAAAATGTTAATGATACTACGATTTTTCTCCATCCTTTTACCCTTTCTTTTGCTCAAACATCATCTATAGAGAATCCTTTTTCAGGATTTGCTCTTATGCATTACAGCTGTTCCACAAACACTAACTTTTCTTTCACAAGGAACAGCTCTGTTTTCCGTCTCTACTTCGCCATCCAGGACTCATCGGAGGGATTGTCTCTAAAGTGCAGGAGCTTCGCCTCTTCTTCCTTTTCGATATAGCCCTTTGCAACAGCTACCGGTAAGAGAGAATCCAAGTCGCAGAGGGAGTAATTCACTACATTGGCCTCGCTCAGTCTCTTCTTTCCCTTTTCCATTCCGTAGGTGAAAATGCTCACCACGCCGAGCACCTTGGCTCCATTTTCCTCTAAGACCTTCACGCAGTCGATGACCGATCCGCCGGTGGAAATGAGATCCTCCACCACAACAACGGGTTCACCCGGAGTAAGCTTTCCTTCAATCTGATTTTGTCTGCCGTGATCCTTAGCAGAGCCTCTCACATAGCCCATGGGAAGGTCCAGGATTTCCGCGGTTAAAGCGGCATGTGCAATGCCTGCCGTAGACGTCCCGAAAAGTGCCTTTGCCTCCGGAAAATGCTCCTTCACAAGCTCGGCAAGTCCCGCCTCAATCTTTCTTCTTACCTCCGGAAAAGAGAGGGTTAAGCGGTTATCACAATAAATGGGGGAATGAATTCCCGATGCCCAGGTAAAGGGGTCCTTCGGTCTTAAAAATACCGCCTGAATGGATAATAAACCTTCTGCAATTTCTTCTTTTCTCATCTTTTCCCTCCTGCTATGTAAACTTGTTATTACTCTTATTCTTCCATGATGCCGGCTCGCTCTATTTCTGTGAGGCCGCTTCTTTGCTCATAGACTCTTAGTCACAGAACTGTCTTACCGCTTCTCTGTAAGCTTCCACCGGATTTTCCGCCTGCGTAATGGGCCGCCCCATTACGATGTAGTCCGAGCCCGCGTCTTTCGCGTCTGCCGGACTCATGACTCTCTTTTGATCCCCTACATCACCACCCTTAAAACGGACGCCCGGAGTAATCGTTAAGAAGTCCTTTCCCAATTTCTCATGGATTTCCCTTGCCTCCCAAGGAGAGCAAACCACACCGTCCAGCCCCGCCGTCTTCGCATTTTGTCCGTAGTGGAGCACGACCTTTTTCAGCTCTTCCTTAATGAGAAGTTCCTCCTCCATACACCTTTGGTCCGTGGAGGTAAGCTGCGTTACCGCAATAAGAAGCGGACGATTTTTTTGATTTCCGCATCCGCAGCTCTCCTTTTCTCCCTTACAAGAAGAAGCATCATTCTCTCCCTCCTCGAAAGAAAGGCCGCGAAGCGCCTGTCGCATCATTTCCACGCCTCCTGAAGCGTGCAGATTTGTCATGTCCACACCGAGGTCTCTTAAAGAGCGCATACCACCCTTTACGGTATTCGGAATATCATGGAGCTTTAAATCCAGGAAAATCTGATGTCCTCTCTCCTTTATTTTCCGTACAATCTCCGGTCCCTCACTGTAAAAAAGCTCCATTCCGACCTTCACATAGGGCTTTCTTTCTTCCTTTGCAAATAAATCCAAAAACGCTAAGGCTTTCTCTCCGCTCGGAAAATCCAGCGCTACCATTACATCCTTTCCCATTTTCCCCTCCTTTTAGACAATTCCGATGATTTCCTGAATATCCTTTATACCGAGCCTTTCGCAGAGTATCGGAAGCTCCGTGATGATTTCTTCGCAAACCCTCGGATTCACAAGGTTCTCCGCCCCGACTTCCACCGCACTTGCACCCGCCATCATCATTTCCAAGACATCCTCCGCACGGCTGATTCCGCCCATTCCGATAAGAGGAAGCTTCACTGCTTGATGTACCGCATAGACGGCACGAACGGCAATCGGGAAAATGCCCGGTCCGGAATAGCCTCCGACCTTGTTTGCCAGCACCGGCTTTCTTCTCTTAATATCGATTCGCATGCCGAGCACCGTGTTGATGAGTGAAAGACCGTCTGCCCCTCCGCTCTCTGCGGCTCTGGCCATTTCCGTAATATCGGTTACATTCGGACTTAACTTCATGTAAACCGGCTTCTTCGTCTTTTCCTTTACTACTTTACAAACCGCTTCCACGGACTTTGCGTCCGTTCCGAAGGCCATACCCCCGTGGGATACATTCGGGCAGGAGATATTCACTTCTAAAATGCCGACATTTTCCACCTTATCCATCTCTTCAGAGAGGATAGCGAAGTCCTCCAGAGAAAAGCCGGAAATGTTCGCTACCAAAGGTTTTTTGAAGAACTTTCCAAGGCGCGGAAGCTCCTCTTCTACAACCTTTTTCACACCAGGATTCTGGAGCCCCACGGAATTCAGCATGCCGCCCGGACACTCCGCAATACGGGGAAGGGCATTTCCCGGCCGTTCCTCCACCGTCGTTCCCTTAAAGGAAATGGATCCAAGGATATTTAAGTCGTAGAGACTCTTGAACTCTTCTCCGAAGGCAAAGGTGCCGGAGGCGGGAATAATCGGATTGTCCAGCTCGATTCCCGAAAGCGTTGTTTTGATGCTTACCATTCGATTTCCTCCCATGCAAATATCGGTCCGTCCTTGCAGATGCGCTTCATGCCGGACTTCATTTTCCTGCTGCAACCCATACAGGCTCCGAAACCGCAACCCATGCGCTCCTCAAAGCTGAACTGTCCTCCCTCTACCTTTTCATACACGGCGCGGAGCATCGGCTCCGGCCCGCAGACCATGGCATAGTTATGATTTCCGAGCAGAGAGGTTACAAAGCCCTTCTGTCCGTGACTGCCGTCCTCTGTCGCCACATTCACGGGAACGCCCAGTGTGCGGAACTCTTCTTCAAAGAAAACATCTTCTTTTGCGCGGAAGCCCAAAGCAACATAAGGGTGTTTTCCGGCTTCTACCAGCTTTTTGCAGAGGTAGTAGAGAGGCGGAACACCGACTCCGCCGCCGCAGAGTACAGGATTTTTCGGGGCGTCCTCCACGCTGTAGCCGTTTCCAAGTCCTGTTAAGATGGAGAGGTATTCTCCCTCTTCCATGCAGGAGAGCTCTTCCGTTCCCTCTCCCAAAACCTTATAGATGAGTGTCAAGGTATTTTCCGAAACATCACATACGGAAATCGGTCTCCTCAAATACTTACCGGGAATCTTAATCTCGCAAAACTGTCCCGGCGCTGTAAATTCCGAGCAGTCCCCGTCCAGCTTCATCAAGAAAACCTCTTTTGCAATCATTTTGTTTTCCAGTATCTTAAACTCGCATTCTTGCATGCAGTTTTTCTCCTCTCCTTACTCTTACTCAACTCTTTCCCCATAATAAAGTTTTTTCCAAAAGTAAACCGTTTTCAGAAAACACAGTTCTTCCCTGGTATGCCCTTGCTCCTCAGAGTCTTAGTCTTCCTAAGCTTTCAAAATCCCTTTTTCGCTGTCATAGACTTCTCTTCCCTGATAGAAAGTCTTCAGCACCCTGCCCTGTACCTCCTGACCGGAAAAGAGCGTGCTTCTGCCTTTCGTATAGAAGCTCTCTACATCTACCTTGTACACTGCGTCAAGGTCTAAAATCGCAATGTCCGCTTCGGCCCCGTTCTCGATATACTTCGGTCCGCAAATCGGGAAAATTTCTCTCGGCTTTGTGCACATCAGCTCCAGTAGCCTGTAGAGGGAAATCGCTCCATGCACTGTCTTCCCTCCCTCAGAAAGAATTTCCGAAACCTTTGCCTTAGCTTTTCGTCTGTCTACTCGTGCTTCTTCTCTGTCTAAGGGGTTCCGGAGAACCATATTGTGGAGCATAGCCGGAAAGGCGGTTTCCAGTCCTACGATACCAAAGGAGGATTGGGAGAGACCCCTACTCTTTTCTTCCGCACTGTGCGGCGCATGGTCCGTGATTAAACAATCAATCGTGCCGTCCTGTATTCCCCGAATTAAGGCTTCTCTGTCAGCTGCTGCTCGAATCGGAGGATTCATCTTCCAGCTTCCGTCTTCTTCCAAATCCATGTCCGTAAACATGAGGTAATGCGGTCCGGTCTCTCCCGTCGCCTTCACTCCTCTTTCCTTCGCTTTTCGAAGAAGCTCTACGGATTCTTTTGTGGAAATGTGGCAAATGTGATACTGTGCGCCTGTCTCTTCCGACAGCCGAAGGTCTCTTTCCACCTGCTTCCATTCCGATTCAGAGTTAATCCCGATATAGCCATGGGCTTTTGCAAAGTCTCCGTCATGGATACAGCCGCCCGGCTTTAGTTCACTTTCATCTTCACAGTGTGCAACGATAGCCTTTCCGAGCGCATGCGCTTTTTGCATAGCCTCTCGCATAAGTGCCTCTTCCTGCATGCCCTTTCCGTCATCGGAAAAAGCAATCACATCCTCTGCTATCTCCTCCATATCGGAAAGCACACCTCGTCCCTTTTGTTCCCGGGTAATCGTACCGTAAGGATAAACCTTAATGAGTGCATCCTTCTCTATTGCCTGAAGTTCAACGGAAAGATTCTCCACGCTTGATGGCGGCGGATTTAAGTTCGGCATAGCACAGATCGCGGTATACCCTCCGTGCGCAGCTGCCCGTGTTCCGCTCTCCACCGTTTCCTTATACAAAAAACCGGGCTCTCTGAGATGTACATGAACATCTACAAAGCCCGGAACAATTAATTTCCCCTCTAAGTTGTAAACAGTAGTATTCTCTAAATCATTTTCAGAAAAATCAAGAAAAAGTCTATCTTCGGAAAGCAATACATCCGCCTTCCCGATTCCCTCTTTCGTATACACATAGCCATTTTTCAGAAATACCTTACTCACCTCGACCTCCTATCCTGCCCAAATGTCTGCAAGAGTATAGCAAAAAATAAAGGGGGTGGCAAGAGGGAAAAATGGACTTTGAAAAATACAAAAAAAGACTTTGTTTCAGCAAAGTCTTTCCCTCCTTCCGGTGTTTTCCTATTGAAAACACCTCCACTCATGACTGAGCGTGGACTTGAAGTCCACTGCTCACTTTGCTTCGCAAAGCAGATTCCTTCGGAATCTGGTCTCACTCATCCCACCCTTCTTTTGGCATGAGGAAGGCAAGCATGGTCTTCTCTTCTCCGTCTTTCAGTTTTATATCGTCCAAGTGAGTCTGCTTCGGGAAGTTCATGCTGTCCTCGGATTCCACAAGAAGCCAGTTTACCCCGGCGTGCCGTGCATCTTCCAAGGCATCCTGCTTGTCTTTTCCTTCTCCGAAGCAACCTTCCAAATCAATCACATCCACTCTATAGCCTTCTTCTTTTTTCCGAATAATAGCCGGATAATAATACGTCATTTTCCATTCCCTTCTTTCTATCCATTTCTTTTACTGATTCTACTCTAAGTTTTTTTCGCTATTCCTGCATTCTCTTTCTATATTGGTTCGGCGTTTCTCCCATGATAGCCTTGAAAGTCTTAATAAAATTCCCCTGATTATGAAAACCCGTATTCTTGGCAATATCGATAATTTTCTCCTCCGTATGCACCATAAGTTCGGTTGCCATTTTCACCCGGTAACGGTTTAGATATTCCAATGGCGGAATGCCTACATGGTTTCCGAAGAAGCGGGTAAAATACTGTTCGTTTAATTGACACCGAGAAGAAAGATCATGGATATACAGCCTTTCTCTGTAATGTTCCTCCATAAAAAGAATACAGTTTTTCAAAAGCTCGCTCTTTCTCTCTTCTTCCAGGGGGCTCTTATCCCGAATCAATCCCATGCTCTCCAGGGTTGCAAAGAGATGCAACATTTCCGCACGGACATACATATGTTGAGCCAGACCTCGAAGACCGTATTTCTTACTGGCTTCAATACTTTTATCATTTGTTCCGTGCTTGTGAAAATACTGCACCAGACGAGAAAAGCTTTGCACCGCCTCAATAAATCCCATATCGTTCAAACTGATATCTTCCGGAAAAAAACGGGAGCCGTTCCTGAGCGGTCCAAAAAAATCCTGCTCCAAAAAATCCCCTTCGGCAAAAGAAAAATCTTCCAAGCGAAAGCAAAGAGAATGCTGAACCGCCTTATCCGATGTCGCATAAAGCCTGTGGAAACAGCCTCTCGGGATAAAGTAGAGAGATTCTTCCTTGATTAATTTTTCTTTCAGGTTCAAGTAAAGCTGAAATTCTCCCTCTTGGAAATAAATCAGCTCATCATAATCATGCCAGGTCGCTTCTACCGCCAGGCGCTCTCTTTTTCCGCTGAGACTGCTATACAAAACGGGTAAACTTATAGAAGAGGTCGTGTTTTGTTCCGTTTTCATTTTTCCCTCTCCTTCCCCGTATTAAAAACGAGATACCGCACGCTTTGCGAGCGATACTCGTTATGAATAAATGTCGAGCCGTTCATGCGATAGGTTCGCTATAGACAAGCTAACACGCTTTTCACAATGCATAAAATTTTCATAATGCATAATATTTTCATAATGCATAAAAATAGCTACACCTCCATCGAAGTGTAGCTACCAGTTTAACATAGGAAGAGGCTTTTATCCAGAGAGCCGCAAGCGAATCGTTAAAACTATTCTTCTTCCTTTAACTGAAATTTACTCATAAGCTCATTTAAAGTATGTGCCTGTCCGGAAAGTTCTTCAGACGCAGCGGCACTTTCTTCCGCCGTAGCGGAATTGTTTTGTACCACGGAGGAAATCTGATCGATTCCCACGCTTACCTGCTTTACTCCCTTGGCCTGTTCATCCGACGCCTGAGAGATATTCCCGATCATACTATTAATTTTCTTACTTTGCGTGGAAACCACTTCCAAAGATTGAACTGTTTCCCCGGAAAGCTTTGCACCCTTCTCCACTGCATCAATTGCCTCGGCAATCAAGCTGCTGGTATTCTGAGCGGCCTTTGCAGATTTTTGAGCAAGATTTCCTACCTCATCCGCTACAACGGCAAATCCCTTTCCGGCTTCACCTGCGCGGGCTGCCTCAATAGCGGCATTTAAGGAGAGAATGTTGGTTTGGAAGGCAATATCATCAATGGTCTTGATGATTTTGCTGATTTCCTGGGATTTTACCGTAATATCTTGCATGGCTTTTGCCATCTCATCCATCTTATCGGTGCTGACATTGACGGCTTTTTCCGCATCATTGCTTAACGTAGCCACTTCCTCGGTGATTTTTAACGTACTGTCAATTTTATGAGAAATGTCAACCATCGTAGCGGAGAGTTCTTCGATGGAGGACGCCTGCTCCGTAGCCCCCTCGGAAAGAGACTGGGCTGCATTACTCACTTGTTCCGATCCTGCCTTTACCTGTTCTGCGGAATTCTTAATTTCCTTCATGGTATCGGATAAGTCTCCACGAATGTCCCGAAGAGACTGTAAGAGCGGTGCATAAGCACCGGCATAATACTCCTGATCCTCCATATCCACGCGATAATTTCCCTTGGACAGTTCGCTGAGTTTGTTCTGCAGGTCGGAAATAATCGCCCGAATTCTCTGCATGATTTCTCTCATGCTCTCTGCCAGTTCTCCAATCTCATCTTTCTTATTGTACTGAATATCTACATCGAAATTTCCCTTAGCCACTTCCACACCCGCAGAAGAGATTTTCTTTAAGGGTGCCAAGGAGGTTCGAATCAGGAAATGCGTAAGACAAACCAAAATCAATACACCGAGAATATTGGATAACAACGCCGTTTTAACCAAGGTCATCAGGGTGGCATTGTATTCCGCCTCGGAAAGGCTTACGGTCACCCACCAATCGGAGTCTCCCACTTCTACCGGCGCAATATACCGTTTTACATTTCCCTTGTCTGCACTGGAGGTCACGGTAGTAAAGGATTTTCCTTCTTCCTTCTTTGTTTCAAGAGCATTATATGCTTCCTCCGGCATAATTTCTTTTAAGGGTTTGGCAATGGTATCCGCATCCATGGAATAGGCAATATTTCCTTCATTATCCGCCAAGTCTATAGCTAAAGAAGGAAAACGCTCGTCCTTCTGCTGCAAGAGTTCGAAAACGTCCATTTTCATATCCACAAGAACATATCCTTTAAACTCTTCTTTGATGACGATGGGAACCATAATGGAAAATACCCAGTCCTTGGTATAGGCATCCTGATAAATTCCGCTAACACTAAGCTTTTTCGTTTCTTTTAAATGCTTGAAATCCTCTTCTTCCTGGTATCCTGCGGAATAGGTTTGTATCGTTCTTGTTTTCGCATTTTCCTTCGTAAGATACAAAGAATAATCATCCACTCCCGGAATAAAGGCATCTTTATCAAAATAAATCCCTACCCCGAAAATGCTGTCATCACTGTTTACCGCCGCGTAAAGCGCGTCCAACATAGAGGATTCGGCGTTGTAGAGGTTTGCCGGAATGGCAACGTTTCTTATACGAGACTGAAACGTGGCGGGCCCCATCGCTTTGGCAGAAACCGGATCACCCTTACCATCCACAACATTCCAGATTTTGGTCGGAGCCGCTCCCACCTCTTCCTCCGTCTCATAGGCGGATGAAATTCCTTCTTTAATCGTTTCGGCAACCACCTGATTTTGGTAGAGTATATTTTGAATATCATTGATTGCCATATGGGTTTTGTCCACCATATTGCTGTCAATGCTTTTTTCCATGCTTCTCTTACTGATATCAATCAAAATAGAGCCTGACCCAATTAGCGCTATCGCCGAGCAAAGGCCAAGTAAAATCGACATTTTGCTGCTTAAACGCAAGCTATGGAATAAGCCGGCCTTTTTAGGACCGGCTGGTTTTTTCTTTCGTTCCACTCCTTTATTCATTTTCTTCTTCTCCTCTGATGCTAAAACACAGCTGTAGTCCGCTGACTCTTTATTTTTTTCGTCGAGGAGCAAGAAAAGAATAAGAAATATAGGAAAATCTTATACTATGGGCTTACTGTATAGTGGATTTTTTATAGCTTAAACGAGATATCACACGCTTTACGAACGTTACTCGTTATGAATCAGTTCTGCCACTTTCTTCCTTACCTCTCCCATATCCGCCGTCGGTTCAAAACGTTCCACAACATTTCCGTCTCTATCGACCAGAAACTTCGTAAAATTCCACTTAATATCCGGATTCTTCTTATAGTTGACGTCTCTGGTCAGGCACATAGCCGCCATAGCAAGTCCCTTCGGGCTGTGCCCAAATCCGGAAAAGCCCTTCTGCTCCTTTAAGAAAGCATAAAGAGGAAGTGCATTGTCTCCATTTACATCCGACTTCTTCATCTGCGGAAATTTGGTATTGTAGGTTAATGTACAGAATTCATGAATCTCTTCATCGGTTCCCGGAGTCTGTCCCGCAAACTGATTGCAAGGGATATCAATGATTTCCAATCCCTTCTCATGATACTCCTCATAAAGCTTCTCGAGATCCTCATACTGTGGCGTGAATCCGCAGCCGGTTGCCGTGTTCACAATCAGCATGACCTTGCCCTTATTCTCTGCCAAAGAAAGCTCTCCGCCGCCTACCATCGGTACTGAAAAATCATAAATGTTCATATCTTCCTCCTTTTTGATCCTTACTACTCTGTACTGTTTTTGTTTAAAATATTAGCCATGCACACTTGCTTCCACTCTCTCCCCTACCCGATATACGAGATGGGGTATAAAGCAAACAGCAACCTTTAATTGCTTACAATTTAATTATAAGCAATATTTATCATATGTCAAGAAGTTTTGATAAGTGAAGCTACAAAAACTAGATTCACGTCTATTTTTAGAATTTTCTATAACACTTATTCTATGTCATTTTTGATTAGCCTGTTTCTCATAGCCTTCCCTCTAATTATTTTAAACTGAGATTAATTTAATATTTCTTATTCTTATGCCACTGTTTTATATCTTGTATAAAAATACTCATAAATCTTTTGACGATACTCAGAGATACTAAGTTCGTCATAACACTCCGGTAATTTTTCCCATAACGTATCTCTTATTAAGTTATCGATCTCAGCCTTCGTTTCCTGTTTATCTGTCCAGTGGTCAAGTTCGGCAATTTTAGATTTTATTTTTTGGAGAAGAACTGAGGCCACTTCTTTTAATTTCTGAATTTCAGCTTTAGTCAGATTATCTCGGAAAAGCATATCATAAAGGGAAAGTTCCTCGTCATTATCAAAGTCCTCTCTAGCATAACGCTGTTCTTCTTTTGTCATTTGCTCAGCCAAGTCCATTAAATCCATAAAAGTCTTTTCAATATTGGCTCTATCCTGTTCTGCGTTATAGTCTTTAATAATCTGCTGGTATCGTTCATAATAATTAACTCTATTAGGATTCGTAAATAGCAATCCATCAAGACGCTGTTGTATGAGTTCTTCTAAATCTTTCATCACAAGATTCTTAGTCTGTGCTCTAGCAAATTCTTTTCTGAGTAAATCAAAATTAATTGCACTGATATCAAACCTGCGATAGGCATCACAAACAACGCCTGATAATTCCTCAACTTCAATGTGCTCATCGATAATATTATGAATCTGAATCATCAAATCTACAGTGTTGATATGCTTCCGTTTTTTCTGTAACTCTCCATAAATAGCAGAAATCGCTTCAAATTGTTTACGAGTATAACCGTATAAATCCTCCCTATCTGCATATCTCACCAAGCGATTCAGTTCTGATGCGTAAGTTGTAAATGTTTTCTTATCCTCAAGTGAATCACATACAGCATTAGCTGCCTTTTGCAAATAGTATAGCTTTTCAAAATCTATTGCATGAATAAGCTCTGTTAAATTTATTCCTTTTCCGGACAAAAACAGTTCTGCTTTACCAATCGTTTCCAAAATACGATGTATCAATTGCTCCTTGTCTACAGTAGGATCCAATCCACCGATGCCACCAACATTAGCTGTATAATCTGCTAACGCTTTTCTTAGGGCTTTCACAATACCTATGTAATCAATAATCAGTCCATTGCTCTTCCCTGCACTGACACGATTCGCCCTTGCAATCGTTTGCATCAAGGTATGAGCCTTTAATGGCTTATCCAAATAAAGACAGGATAAACTTTTTACATCAAATCCTGTAAGCCACATTGCACAAACAAACACAACACGAAGTGAAGATTTTGAGTCTTTAAATTCCTTATCCAGCTCTCGCTTCTCCATTTTTTCTCTATGAAACTTTATATCTAAGCCCCACTTTTTAAAAGTTTGAATTTCATTTTGTTCCTGACTGATGACAACAGCCATTTCTGTTTCTTGCATCCACTTTAGTTTTCGTTCCAGTTCCTTCCTTTCCTGCTGAGTGGCTAAGCTTAGGGAAGATTTTATGCTTTCAATTTCTTCTTTCCAGTATTCCCGTACATAATTGTACATCCGAACACAAGTCACTTTATTAAGACAAACAAACATTGCTTTCCCACTAGTCCATAGGTCGGAATAGTGATGCACAAAATCACGGGCTATCGAACGTAGTCTAGGCTCGGCAGTAAGCAAATGTATTTCTTTAGCAAATTCCATCTCTAACTTATCCTGCTGATCCACATCTATATCTGCATTCTCTATGGCCTCTAAGATTTGATTAGTAATTTCCGGATTATGAAGATCAAGAATTTTCTCACCACGATTCTCATAATACAGTGGCACTGTTGCTCCATCCTCTACAGCACGCTTAAAATCATAAACTGAAACATAGCCTCCAAAGGTTCTCGCTGTAATATTGTCGCTGGATAAGAGCGGCGTCCCTGTAAAGCCTATGCGTGCAGCTGTCGGTAATAGCTTCATCATGTTATCTGCAAATATACCATACTGACTACGGTGGGCTTCATCAGACATGATAATTAAATCATGATCCGGATAAATCGGTTCTACATTCGATTGGTTGAATTTCTGAATCAAAGTGAAAATAAAGCTTGGATTGCCTTTCAACTTTTGTATGAGATCTTCTCCGCTGGAAGCAATAAACTTTGATGCCTTAATATCTTTTCCTAATAGTCCGCAATTTTCAAAAGTGTCGCTAATCTGCGTATTCAATTCGTCACGATCTGTAAGGATCACAAAAGTAGGTGTTCCTTCCATTTTTCTTCGCACTTTTTTCGCAAAGAAGAGCATAGAATAACTTTTCCCTGACCCTTGTGTATGCCAAAACACACCAAGTTTTCCGTCATTTATCTTCCTCGAAGCATAAGCTTTCATAGCTTCATTTACGCCTAAGTATTGGTGATTTCGAGCCAGAATCTTAGCTGTATTCCCATCAGAATGATCATATAAGATAAAGTTTTCAAATAAGTCCAAAAAATTCTCTTTTTTACAGATTCCACGAAGCATTGTTTCTAAAGCTACGCTTCCTTCATCTTCTTCCGTAAGGCGCTTCCATTCATGGAAAAACTCAAACTTACTGCCAAGAGTTCCCACCCTCGCTTCCAAGCCATTGGAAAGTATCAAAAAAGCATTGTAGTAGAAAAGATGGGGAATAGTATCCTGATAATCAGTGTAATTATCCTCATAAGCATTTTGGACATCGACCGTGCTCTTTTTAAGCTCCACAAAGAGAAGTGGAATTCCATTTACAAACCCGACAATATCCGTTCTTCTACGATAAAGTTCACCATATATCTTCAATTCTTTGATTGCTAGAAAATAATTATTTTCCGGATTTTGAAAATCAATAATCGTAGCCTTCTTTATTTCTGTCTGTCCATTTGGTTTTTTATTGTAACTGGAATTCCATCCCGAAGTAGAAAGTATTTTTCTTCATTGATCTGTAGTAAAGATGAGGTGGATAATCTCTGTTCTAAAGCATCCCTCGCTTGAACAATTTGAGCATCCTGTATCCACGGATTAAACTTCCTAATCGCCTCTTCAAAATAACGAGTCAAAAGGATTTCCTTATAGCTTTCTCTTCCGAAGCTACCATCTTTTCCTAATTTTTCCGCTTCAAACGCGAATTGAACGTCCCAGCCCAGCTCTTCACGGAGGAGATTTCCGGCGCTTTCTTGTACTAGTAAATTTTCAGAATAATCATAGCCCATAGGATTCCTCCTTTAACCTATCTTCTCTTAAACAAAATTCCTCGTTGATTTTAGTCACGATAAGAACCATTATCTTTAATAACTCTATATAATCCATCTGTTGCACATCTTTATTTATTGTATATGTGCTATGAGCATACTTATTACGTATATCAAGTCCGTCACTATACTGCGACCTATTGAGCATAAAGTTTAAATAATTCTTCTCCGGTACCGAAAAGAGTGTACTTTCTATCCTAATATCTCCTGCATTTATCATTTCTTTCAAAGCAGAGCGTGTTGTACTCAAATAATGAATACATATAACTTCATGCTCATATAATTCTCTCAATAAAAAGGCTCTCTCTCTATCATAAGATATAGTCCCATCATGATTAAGTAAGATTGTTCCTCTATCTATTAACCACTTTAAGACAGGTTCTTGAAATGGTGCAAAATCTTCTACTGACACTTTTTCATTCGTAAGAACTTCAAATAGTGATGAGTATTTTGATTCAAGCTTTTCTACATATGTTAATTGAGACGAGAATAGGGTATTCATTTCTTGTTGGATATCTTCTGTACAGGCATAGGCATATTTTTCTCCAATAAGGCTTGGTATACTTTCAAAAGATAGTGGCGCTGACGACATTTCATAAAGTTCTCTATCCACAACACCATCTTGTACAAACATTCGAAATTGTTTTAAAATCCCATCCATTTCTGAAACTAGAGTACGACACTTTTCTGCATAATTGGAAGAGTTGGAAGACTGCATGAAAAATCCATGCGTATTGAATTCATTCTGTAAATATTCTGTAAAAAACCACACAAAAACATCTTCAAGGTTTATCCTATGCTCTTCTAAAAGTGCTTTATACATGCCCATCTGGAGAGATGCTATAATATTCCTAGATAGATACCAACTTCCTCTTGGATAAGCGTTTTTCCCATTATTGGCAGTTATGCTTTCTAAAACATCAATTTTCACTTTTAATGATGGAAGCGTACTTCTCCAACATCTATCAAACATCTCAAAAACATAGAAAAAATTATTCAATATTGTTGGATAATCTAAATTTTCTTCCAGCCATTTCCTATCATAAGAAATATATATTCCATGCTCATCATTTATACACTTTTGGTATTCTTCCTGCTCAATTAAACTAATACTATATTTATAACCAACATGACTAACTTTACTATCTCGACCAGACCAAAATTCCTCATATTTCTTTTTTGCATTTAGTTTTATCCTATCACTTATTGGACATTCTCTACTACTTTGTGAATGAATGATTAATCTAAGGGTATTAGGACTCGGATCTACGGAATCGATGAATTTTTGAAATATCAGTTCAAATTCTTCAGGTTTTAATAAGGACGGTATATAGTATCTAGTATCCTCCTGCTCAGCTAAATAGCAGGCAACCAGTATTTCACAAGTTTGATCTGATGTACGTAGTAATTCTGCTAATTGCCCATTATAAGCCTTCACTAATTTCTCATGTTTTAAGATTTCGAGCAAACTGATTTTCGACAAAAGAAGATATTCTTTAAATATCTCATCCTCAACATGCTCATAGGCCTTATAGTTCTCAAACAATGTCCAAAAGTCCTTTAAATAATGGATATCCACATTGTGAACAATTTCGATAAAATTCTCATTGTTAATCCGGGAGAAGTATTTTGCAATAATCGCTGTAAATAACTTAACCTTTGTTTTGTATTCTTTATATGTTTCTGTAGACCATCTTCTTAAGGGTCTGTCTAAATCGATAAGCTCTTTAATATTATATAGCTCAATGATTTCATTCATTGAATCAAACATCTTATCAGGAAAGAATGCATGTAAAATAGGCTCAGCTTTTTCTAAATTCCATCCAATACTCAGATCATGACTACTATAGAATTTTACGCCATCATAGTCTGAACTCATAGTTCTCTCCTTTATATCGTAATCTCTCCACTCATAAGTTTTGGAAGCAAGCGGTCACGAGCTTCTTGTGCAATCCAAATTTGCTGTTTTAAATTTTCTATTTTCCTTTGATATCCTTCACTATAATCAAAAAATCTACCCATAATTTCTTTGTTAGGTATGCTTACTTTTATACCTTCAAGCATCTGCTTCGTTAAAAATTTAATCGTAGAACCACTCGCTCCCAAAATCAGTTGATGCATGTTTTCTCTAATTGCGTAATATAATAAATACAAATTTTGAATATTATACGGTGAAAAAACATAAGTTCTTTGATAAGCTTCAAACTTTCCTCTATACAACTTAACATTAAAATCACCATTTCCCGCCAAAATAACTGCAGCACAATCAAAAGAATATGCATGTGATCTAATTGGTTCTTGGGCACAAGTGAAAAATAAATATTTTCCATTATCCTGTCCATAATTAGCATCTTTTTTCCCCGTAAGTATTGGAGCAATATTTGATAATGGCATTTTTTTCCAACCTTTCGGTACATCCTCAATAATCTTCGACTGCTCATATCCCGGAAAGCGCAAATCCACAAACCACTCTTTATACAATCGCTGTGCAGCCTCTTCAAGAAGTTTTATTTGTTTTTGATTATTCTTAATGAGATTGTCATATGGCCTTAGCACACTTACTATTTTTTTTGGATATCTAAGTGCGGGCAAGGAATTTCAAAATTTTCTATCATTTCCTTTGTCATCGCATTTCTAGATGCACCTTTTCCAACAGCTAGGTTAAGCATATAAGATTGCATAAATGGACTTGCAAGGTAATACATCAGAAAAAATGGGTCTAATTTTTCTTTGCTGGGTCTAACGATTGCAACATGTTGATTAACTCTTGCCGGAAGTAATGACTTGGGAACCATACAAGTTCGAGCAACTGAATCTCCCGTTATATTTAGCAATACATCATTCTCCTCCAGAGTGACTCCATTAAGTCTTTCAGCTGCCTGTTCATTAACAAATACTAATCCGCTAATATCAAAAGCAAGGTTATAAACATTTTGACTTCTAATAAAACTTATTCCTCTCTTTTGGTAAACTGATGAACCTCCTTTTGGAGTTGCGCCACTTCCAATTTTTGTACAAATATCTCCAAGTCTTACTTTATCCCAACTCATAGCCCCATCTCCTTCATATTTTTAGAGATAGCCTCCATCAAGTCATTAGATTCTGCCTGTAAGGATAGAAGTTCTCTGTGAATTTCCACCATACGTTCTTCAAAGTTAACTCCATCATCTTCAATGGGAGCTACACCAACATAAGCCCCCGGAGTAAGGGACCAAGCTTTTTCTTCTATACTGACACTATCTTGACTGTCTAACTTCGCTTCTTCAGTGGTGTATGCCACTTTGCAAAGCCCCGGGATATCTTGATACTTTCCTTCTCCGAATTTCTCGTACAGCCATTGGGCTTCTTTAGCAACGTTTAATATATCTGAAAGAGCGGAAAGTTTGTCATCATATTCTTCCTGCTTCTTTTTCTTTTCACTTCTTCCGGCATTCTCTACTGCTTTTTTTGCTTCCTCTTTACATTGTTTTATCTTCTGTGTTAATTCATCTATTAGCTCTGCAAAAGATTTCTCATTACCAAGTACTGTATAATATTCATTTAAAAGAGCTATATATTTCTCTATCTCTCCACGATAAAGCCATACAATAGCATTTAGATTTTTTAACTGCCACTCAGACCACTCGTTCAGAGTACGATCCACCACGGTGTAATAATTTCTTGCATCTATAAAAAGAAGCTTGTCCTTTGTTTTTTCAGTCTTTCCCTTATCAAAGAACCAAAGAGAACAAGGAAGCGATTTCGTATAGAAAAAGTTATTTCCCACGCTAACCATAACATCTACATGACCTGTTCTTATCAGCTTCTCTCTAATATCCTTATCCTTTCCTTGACTGTCTGTAGCAGAAGAAGCCATAACAAAACCTGCACGCCCATTTTCCTTTAAATAGCTGTAAAAATAGGAAACCCAAAGATAATTTGCATTTCCGACTTCCTTATCTTTATTGATTCCCGGCATACCAAAAGGAAGTCTCTTTGCACTTTCGCAGGACTCCGCTTTTACTTTATCTACATTAAATGGAGGATTTGCCATAACATAATCACAACGCCCATCCAAATTATGGGCATCATGATAAAAAGTATTTGCACTCTCCCCTGCTTTAATAACGCCGGTAAGCCCATGTACTGCCATATTCATAAGGCAGAGCTGTGCGTTATAGGGTGTTTTCTCCTGTCCATAAAAGGTCATTGTGCTATTAGCATTCATCCCCGCTTCATTAACAAAATCCCCGGACTGAATAAACATCCCCCCTGACCCACAAGCCGGATCAAGTAAAATTCCACTCTTGGGTTCAAGTATATTGACAATCATCTTCACAAGGGATTTTGGTGTAAAGAACATACCATCATCCGAAGCGATGCTCTTTGCAAACTTGTTCAGAAAATACTCATAAATTCTTCCGATAATATCTCCTCCCACTTCATCCAATGCAGAATTGTTAAAAATACGAAGGAGTTCTGACAATATTCCATCGGCAAAATCTGTATAACTTTTCGGAAGAATACCTACTAACTGCTCGCTCTGCTCTTCTATTAAAGACATGGCATTATTTACTACTTCGCCAAGACTCCTCATAGTATGACCATCTTTATTTTTGAGCTCGGCAGAAGAAATGTCATCCGGAAGATTAAGCAGATAATCGTATTGGGCTTCTTTGGGTAGAAAAAGAGCACTCTTAGCTGTAAAATCACTGGCTTCCACTGGCATGACTCTTCCACCACGGGATGGTCTGTCTTTTAAAATCTCTGCTTCAACCAGTTTGAATCTGCTATAGGCATAGCGTAAAAAAATAAGACCAAGAACAGGCATGCAATATTGATTTGATGTTAACGGTGAACCTGAGCGGAGTAAATCTGCCGACTCCCATAATTCACTCTCCAGTTTTCTAATATTAATCATTTCTTTTACTCCTATCTATCCTGTTTTCAGGCAGCTCTTTCGTTACATCATTAATCAACTTTCCAAAATCAATTGCATTTTGAGAGGTGATGACTGCTTTCCCGGTATGCTCCTCAATTTCTTTTCTCGCATTTCCGGCAATCTTACCACCGTCTCTTGCCGCTTGCCTATTCTCTTCTAATCCATAGGGATTTGTCGCATTAGTAATATCCTTTGTAGCCGCTTCCGCAAGCATATTTAATATTAACTCGGTACTACTCATATTATCCCTAAGATTTTGCTTCTTCAATCCTTTGAAGTCTTTGTACTCTCTTGTTGTCATACCGCTCCAAGCTTTAGATATTTCATTGGTTAGTATGGCATATTCTTTGCCCTCTTCTACTCCATGGTCTTGCCAAGCATCAGTCAGTTCTTTTCTTACTTGAATGGCTTGTAATCTCTGATTAATCCATTCTCTTGAATATCCCTTCTGCACATAAGTTTCCAAAGCTCTATCTATCGTCAACTCCGGATCTATAATTTCATCTATTCTTTCTTTTCCAACTTCTGCCAACCACATCTTAAAGGGTTCTGCCTTGGGAGATGGTACGGATTGAATAATGCGGAAAATCCCCTGCATATTGGCTACATCCGTTTGCCTCATTTTTCCGTCTGAGGCTTTCATTTTCAACTGGCTACAAATTGTAGCCAGTTCATTGCCCTCTTTTTTCAGCCTTACTTTTAACACGCTCCAATATTTTCTTGGATTTTCACTTTCTGTAAGAATCCCTAGAATATCAATAATTGAAAAATACCACTCTTCCCTTTCCTCATCCCAACTTGAGCGAATCCGGTTCCCTTCAAAGATTTTAATTTCATTATCCATTTTAAAACCTCTCATTTACTATGAACTATTAAACCTGCAAAAAACTCCAACGACCTATGCTAACTACTGCCATTATATATGCTTTCTCAACTAATTTACCTAGAAAAAAATATATTTTCTTACATGAATGCTATTTAAACGAGATATCGCACACTTTGCGCACGATACTCGTTATGAATAAAGAAGTTCGCGAGAACTCCATTTTCCATCGTATAGGACTGGGCAATCGCCCTGAACTGTAGTACTATTCATTCTGAAACTTTAGGCAATCCCCTTTGCACGGAAAGGAGCTCTCTTAAGTCATGGAAAGCGGAACATTAAGCCTTTGTGCCACCCCTATAGGAAATCTGGAAGACATCAGCTTCCGAGTGCTCCGCACGCTGAAAGAGGCGGACTGCATTGCCGCAGAGGATACAAGAAATTCCATTAAACTTTTAAATCACTTCGAAATTAAAACGCCGATGACCGCCTACCATGAGTTTAACAAGGTCGAAAAAGCGAGAGAACTCGTCTCACGTCTTTTAAAAGGGGAAAATATTGCCCTCATTACCGATGCCGGCACTCCCTGCATCAGCGATCCCGGAGAAGAACTGGTACGGCAGGCAATTGACGCCGGCATTCGCGTAGAAAGTCTTCCCGGTCCTGCCGCCTTTGTGACTGCCCTGACACTTTCCGCTCTGAGTACAAGACGCTTTGTCTTTGAGGCCTTTCTCCCTACGGAAAAGAGCAATAAAAAAGAACGAAAGGCGATTTTGGAGAGCCTGAGCACAGAGGAACGAACGATAATCCTTTATGAGGCCCCGCACCATTTAAAGAAAACTCTCGAAGATCTTCGAGAGACTTTTCAGGAAAATCGAGCTTTAAGCCTTGCGAGGGAACTGACCAAAAAACATGAAGAAGTGCTGTATTTCAGTTTGGATGACGCCATTCGGAAATACCGGGAGGAAGAACCCAGAGGAGAATATGTGCTGGTCCTTGCCGGAGCGTCCCGTGAGAAAAAGAAAGAGGAAGCGCAGGCCAAGTGGGAAGAATTCTCGATAGAAGAGCATTTTTCATATTATCTTAACGAGGGTTTCAGTGAAAAAGATGCTTTGAAACAGATTGCGAAAGACCGCGGGATGGGAAAGCGGGATGTCTATAAAATCCTAAAAGGGGCTGTAAAATAAGTCCCCACAAAAAGACCGATAAATCCGGCTAATGCCGGTTCATCGGTCTTTTTCTAACTTTTTCTTCTGGGCGTTTTTTTACAGCCCCTTTTATCTTTTATAAAAGAGAAATTCGAAATAACGTATTCGCTTTGTCTTTATGCCTCTTGCTTTTCTTTTTCTTCCGTCTTAAGTACTCTTCCAAAAGGACGGCACTGAGCGCACACATTCCGAGATAAACCGGCAATTGGCTACGGTCTCCGGTAGCAACCCATCTGCCATAGATATCCATCTGTCCTCTTCGCATCGCACCAAGGATTTCTCCGATGTAATTCAGTTCATCCAGGTCTTCTTGGCTTAATGTTCTGCTGGAACCGAGAACCTCCGCCAGACGGTCTGCAATCTCATCCCTGGTATAGCCGCCGCCGATTTCTCCTTTTTTCTTCTTGGGTCTGAGGATTCTCCCCTTCTTGGAAATGGGCGTTTGGGAACTTTTATGCGGCAATCCGTACTTTTGCAAATAGCGGATAATTTCCGGATGCAATAAGCGTTTGGGAAAATAAATCGGATTTCCGTTTTTATCCAAACCGACAAAAATCAGTTCCACATCCTCCGTTACTGCAGGATTATTCGGCTGTGTCTCCTCCACTCCCGGTTTACCGCCATTCGGTTTTGTCCCCGGAATCCTTCCGGTTTTGCTGACATGCGGACTACCTCCGCCATGGGATTCTCTCGGATAAAGCAGCCACTGGAATGTCAGCTTCTCTGCAATTTCTTCCCCTTCTCCCAAGACTCCTTCCTCATTCATCGGATAGTAGAGATCGGTCTGCAAATCTCGCTTTGTTCTGCGAATGTACAGCTCTTCTCCCTTGGAAAATGCGGTCTGGTATCTGGGACGAGTCGGATTTCTCAGGTCTCTTCCATAGGAAAGAACCTGCATTGTTCTGCTTCCGTCCGTTTCTTCCACAATACGGAAAGCCGTCTCCATGCTCGGATTCTCATACTCTCTTTCTTCGGAAAGATTTAAAAGCAGATAGTCTTGTGCCAGAGTCAGGTTCTCTATCGCAAGATTTCCATCCGCATCATTTTCAAAAACTTCCTGTAAAAGGTAGTCCTCTCCATGATAGGAAATAACGGTTTTCGGCACTCTTTCACGATATTCCGTCCCCTTCTCTATGCTGTCATCTTCTCCTTTCTCTCCTTTCAACAAATCCTTAAGGCTCCAGTCTTTCTTCATGTAAAGGGCATATTTCTGCTCCCCGACATCCTTTGTTCTGGTCTTAAAGTCCGTTGTATGGAAGGCAATTTTGTCCTTCTTCAATCCGTATGTGAAAATGGGCTCTTCTCCCGGACTGAAGCTTTCTTTTGCTCCGTCTTCTTCCTTTTCCACCGTAATATTGCTGTCGGAAGCCACCGTAATCTTGTAGAGTCCGATGCCGTCCGGGGAAAGATCCAGATTCTTCCTGCTATCCGGGTCTTCCGCTAAATTACTTGCACTGGCACGAAGATAATAGCTTTTTCCTCTTTCCAGTCCGAAGATGCTTAAACTTCCTTCGGCATAGGGACGGTATCCGTTTCGCTTATCGGCACGAATCTCTCCTGTCCGGACAGCGGAGTCTATCTTATAGGTGGTAAATGCTGTCGGCGTGCTTACCCTGTCTCCATTTACCGTAAGCTTCTGATTCGCGGGAATAACCTGCAATCCCGCCGGGTCTTCGGAAAGCAGGTAGGAAATACCGTAAAGCGGTAAAACTTCCGCCTTTCCGACGCGTTCCTGATGTTCCACCCTTGCTGAAAACTGTAAAGCCGTACGCTCCCTGGCAAGGTCCAGGTAATTCCTGTCCACATGGGAAATGATGCTCTTATCCGCTTGGATAAGCTCTATACGGTTCTTATTGTTGATTTTAAACTGCAAATCCTTCATCGGACGAAGAGAGGAGGGAAGCATAGTTCCTTCCTTTATGGTATAAACCTGTCCGGCAAGAAGGTCTCCGGAAATAAGCACAGCTCCCGATTCCGTTCCGCTGTTTCCTGTCGTATACGTTTTCTCCGTTGATCCGTCGCGGAAATTTCCGGAAATCGTGAAACTATACGATTTCATTGCTTCCTTATTTTCCCAGTTTTCTATTTTCTTATCTTCCGGCGAATAGGACAGCAAAGGATCGATGCCAAACATACTAATCTGAATTCCGTTTTTACTGTTTTCTTGCTGTGTTGTTACGGAAAGACTTGTAGCAGAAAACGTAAAAGGCTTCTTCTCATGCGATTTCCCGTAAAAATCGTCATCAATCAAATAGCCGCTCGGCTCCTGCAACTCCTTAATATAGTAATTCTTATACCAATCCAGTCCGGTAAACTCAAGTTCTCCGTTTCCGTTCGTAATCGCTGTATAGTCTGCACCGCCCCTCTGTACCGCTACCTTTCCGCTTGCACCGTCGGTATAGAGGCCGTACTTGGCACCGCTAAGTTTCTTCGTTGCATCGTGAGAATCCACCTTGGTAAGCTTTAAAGTTCCCGGGATACGATCATTTTGCGCGATTCCTTCTTCCTCTGTTGCCGCAATGCCGTCTTCCACATCAAGACGGGAGCTTAAAGACTGGGCTTTCAACTCCTGTCCCTGATCGGCGTTTCGTACAATAAAGACATATTTCTTTTTTGTGCGCCTTCTTTCTGCAGAGTATAACCGGTCGGCTCCTTCGTCTCTACAAAATAGTACACACCGACCGGAAGGCCTTCCGTCAGGGATTTTGAACCATAAACCTTGACTTCATTTTTAGCGGCCTTTTTCGTCGTAATCTTTCCGTCCCGGTCTGTCGTGTATACGCCCAGGGCTTTTGCATTTTGGGTTTCGGGTCTGTTCAGGAAATTAAAGTAATCCGCAATCGCGCTCAGCATATTTCCGCCGGCTTCGAGTCCCTCCGCCTTCAGTCTCTGATCGGAATCCTTCACCTGATAAAGCGTAAACTCCGCCCCCGCCAAAGCTTTAAAATCCGTACCGCCCTCTGTGGTCGGAAGTGCATCCAGCTTCTGCAAAGTAGCATGTGCCAGAACACGGGTTGCCCGAATCGTCAACGTCTTTTTATTTGCGGAAACCGCTCCCGAAAGTCCTCTTTCCTTGACTTTCTCCATGCTTTTTCCGTCATGACTTACTTTAAAAAGAACGTAATCGCTGTTCTCTTCTTGATTATTCTTACTCTGCACATAGAGGATAGACTGCTGCCTTCTTTCCAGACGGTAATAGCCGTCCGCTTCCAGCTTTTTAACGGTGTTACTATTTTGGGTCTGATTTCTCCAAGTTGTAAACGGCGGGGTCGTGGGATTTACCCTTTCTCCGGTTTCCTTAGCAGGATAGATCACAAATTCGGTATCCAAAACGGCATAGTCATTTTGATCTTTCTCATCAAAACTGAAGGAAGTCGGCTGATTCTTCATCTTTAAGGTATTGCCGGCTATTCCAAAATTTCCCAGATTCTCCGGGCCTGCAGCTACAATACCGCTTCCGTCCGCCTTTAAGCTAAATCCTCCCTTCGCCCCGATTTCATAGCCCTTCGGTGCACTCATCTCTTCGATTACGTACTTGGTTTTTCCGTCTGCTTTCAACACGCCTTCCAGACTGAAGCCGTTCCCGGTAAGATTATCTTTATCTATTGTGATGTAAGCATTTGCCCCGTCTTCCACAAGGGTATAATTCGCTGCTCCGTCCCCCTTTAAGAAGTCTTCCTTCTTTCCGTGCAAACGGAACTCTCCCTCCGTAAGCTTTCCGGAATCTCCGAGTTTTTCAAAAGCGAACTTGGAAGGATAGTTTTGAATGGCAATCGGCGCCGTAACGGTAGCCCCGTTATAAATAACATCAGCCTGGTTTTCTCCCGCACCCTGATTGTCTTTTACTTCAAACTGAATTTTCGACGAAAGTGTATAGCCCTCTTCCGTCTTGATTTCCTCCAGTTCATACTTTCCCCAGGGGAGGTCTTTAAAGCGCAGATTGGCTACTCCGTTTACGGAAGGCGCAGTCTGAAGCTCTTCCACGGTATCTGCAGCATTTAAGTCGGCATACTGATACTCCCCTTCAGAAAGCTTCTTCAACTTTAAAACGCGCTTCTCCGTATTGTCATTCTTCTTCGGGAAAATGGACAGCTTGAAAACGGCTGTATAGTTATTTCGGTTTCCCTGATTCTTTCCGGTATAACGCGGGGTAAAGCTCAGGGCATGCTCTTCAAAATGCTTCTGAATCGTCAGTTCCCCTGTCTTGTAAGTCTTACGCTCACGCTCGTCTGTAAAGAGCTCTCCCTTTTTCTCCTCTATTCCAAGTATATTCCGGGTAAGGGGATAGATATCCTTGAAATATTTTTCTCCGGTGTTAATCCGATACGTTCCGTACTTTGTCTTATCCAGACTATAGCCTGCGGGAGCCTTTAGCTCCATAATATAGTATTCCTTATTCCGATCTCCGGCTAAACTGATTTCTCCCTTGTCATCGGTATCCTGAATATCTTCTGCCAGACCCAGAACTTTCTCGTCATCCGAAGCGGCAAGCGCAGTATTCAGTTCGGACAAATCGTCCTTTAAGAAGAGTCCGTATCTTGCCTTTGCAAGCGGAAGCTTTGCGGAAAGAGAATCCACTTTCTTCATATTAAACTGCACTTTAGAGCTGGAGGAACTCCAGTCCATATTTTTATTCAAATCCACTACGGCGATGCTCTTACTCTGGCCCTTATCCGTTATGGTATTCTCCGCCCGCGTTATGGCACTCTCTCCCTTGACCATTTTAATATAGGTTCTATAGGTCAGGATGTAACTCTTATCCGTATTTTCCGGAAGGGTGATTTCTAAAGCAGTGGTATAAGCTTCCCTGGAAGCATTCGTATAACTTCTTTTTCGCTCCGCCTTCCAGACTCCGGTGCCCTTGGGAAGCGGAGTAAGCCCCTCCGGGGTATCCGGCAACTTGGCCGTTCCGGAAACGTGCCCCACCTCATAAAGCTGTACGGAATCTAAATCCAGGAAGGTTTTATCCTGAATTTCATCCCTCAGAATGCAGGAGCCGGAAAGCTTTGCTCCGAGTGGGTTGATTTTCACCGTCCAATTAACGACATTGGTCTTTTTTCCCGCCTCTTCTCCCTGTTTTCCCGTCTTTTTCAGGATTTCATTCCATAAGTTCTCCGTGTTTGCATGCCCTTCCGCCGTCACGGTAACCGCCGTATTGGACGGATTACTAACCTGACTCGTCGGGAAAGTCGTGGACTCCAGCTTCGCCGTATTTCCGGCGTAGATTTCCATGTCCTGCAATGAGTCCGTACCGGAAAATTGATAGAGACGCTTCCGTCCTTCTTCATTTAAATAGGCATAAACATCCAGTTCAAGCCGGTTCTCTAAAGGCTGATTCAAGGCCACTTTTACCAACTTATGCGTATCATCGATCGTAATCTCGGATGCGGAAAGCTTCTGCTCGCCGCCCGCCTTATGAATAACCGCCTTGGTCGGATATTTGGGATCAGAGGCGTCGGTTATCGTAAAATACTCTGCCGAAAGCGAAGTTGCCCCCGTTCCGTCCTTCTTTCTAAACTTAAAAATATTGGAGAGGTCGTCCGTAAGAACCACGTTTTCCAGCCCCTTATACTCGTCATTGTTTGCGTTAATGGTGAAATGGAAATACGCTCTCTGCTCCTGATCATCGTAAAAAGTCTTGATTTCCTTCCTCAGAAGATCGTTTGAATGGCTTTGCTTTACCTCCTCGGATTGCATTTCATGCCGCAGTAATGTTCCCTGGTAAATAGCCAGTGTAGCTTTATTCTTATACTCATGGGCCTCTTTATTGTGCCCGATATAATGCAATGCCTTTGTATGGTAGCTTATTTTCAGCTTGGACAAGTCCAAAGGTACGGAAGCTCCCAATTTTTCCGCTGTGATTTGCAGCACACCGCCGGCCGTATTGGGTGTAGCACTCGGCGTATAGCGCACGGTAAGATTCGCAAGGCTCACTCCCTCGCTTACTATCGTATCCGTCTTATCGGCACTGTCAAAGTTCGCTACGGGTTCATCCCTTAAAATGTCCGTACCCTTGTAAGAAATACTGAGGTCCGCTAAGGCACTGTCCCCTGTAATGTTATCGGTAACGACCGCTTTGTCATAGTCGTCTCCTCTTGTGGATACATCCAGACTCCAGCCCATAAGAGCCGATGCCTTATTCCATCCGCCTGCCGTTTTCTTAATAAACGCTTTGTGGAACGGCACGTTGGCAATCGAAGGAAGCTGCGTCACGCCGGTCGCTCCCCCGTCCGAAAGGGGATATTCCACCTCTACATGCGCCGTATTTTTAACCTGGGCTCCGGTAGCGGAAGTCGTCTCCGCTCCTTCCTCCACCTTGGTTCGGAAGCTGATGCGATAAGCCTGATCAAAGCCGGTCCCGAAATTGACCCTAAGCTCATTTCCTCCTCCGATATTGCTGGGAGAAATCACATAGTCCACCGTGCTCGCATGACCATCTACTCCGCCGCCCGGAATGTTTTGTGCTTGGTTTCCCTGCTTTAAAACAACGATTTTCTTCGGTCCGTTCAGACTTTCAATCTTGATTCCCTGCTCTTCGTCTACAATCAGCCCGGAACTCAGACTATCCACAACCGCCACTTTATGCGCATAAGCACGGTTCGTATTAAAATCCATCTGCCAGCTGATATACTTTCCCTCAGTCTGACCGCCTTCTTTTTTCAGCTCCACTTTCTTAACGCTCATATCCGCAACAGCCTTCGTATGGGTCTTTGTCGGATCGCTTATCAGACGGGAAGGATCCTCATGACTGAGCTCCACCGTATTTTGCTCTACATTTTGCGGATTTTTATAGATATTCTTTGTTAAACCGGTCGTGAAAATGATTTTTTGCGGTGCACGAATAGGCTCTCCCTCTTTCGGGAAAGTAAAGGAATAGGTACCGTTCGTTTTCTTTTCTATGGCTTCTTTAATATTGATATTGGAACTTGTCGCCGGATTTTGCCACTCCGCATCCAGGAATTTTAAACGATTTTCATCGAAAATATCTGTCACGGTGAGGCCGTTCAGTTTTGCGCCCTTGCTTTCCGTTCCGACTTCAATCGTCCAGCGAATCTTTCCCTCCTTTTGGAGGTTTTCAGCGGTCTTCTTTACGCCGGAAATGAGTTCCGGAATCGCCGGAAATTGCATCACATGGGTCTTTCCCGGAATATTGATTTCTACGGAGGTCTCTCCCTCCGCCTTAATCTTGTCAGGATTTAAGCGGAACTTTAAAGGGATATTTTTCAAAATATCCCGGATGTTATCATCCACTATTCCCTCGGTGAATTGCAACTGAAGCTCGTAATGATTGCTCACCTTTTTTACTTCATATTGAAAAACCTTCTTCCCGTCTTTGTTGTATACTCCGCTGTCTGCAATAGAGGGATCCGTCGGGGAGGGGTTCACATGCACAGCCTGCAAAAGCTCCGGAAACGGAATCCGAATGGTATCTCCGTTTTTAATGCTTCGATTATTCTTCACTTCAAAGTAGAGCGACATTTCCACTGTATCCAGATTCAGAGGGTTATAACTCTTGTTGATTTTCCAGTTCGTCTTTCCGCCTGCCTCCGTCGCAGTGAAGTCGGAATCTGTCGTTTCCCCGCTAAGACGCCCGGTAAGATTTTTCAGACTGAAGCTGACATCATTTCTGATTCGCTCTTCTCCTGTTGTACCCGCCCTATAAAAGGAAACAACGGAAAAGCTGTCCAAACTGAATTCCAGCTTGTCCCGCTTATCTCCGAGATACTTCTTTCCTTCCTTTACGGAAAGTTCCTCGACCTTGATATCCTCCTTCTTCACATCCAGAATATCCAAGGTACTGATGCCGTCTTCCTTCTTCTCCTTCTTTAAGGGTAAATGCGTCGCCTGAAGCTCTCCCTTTCCTTCCAGAGGCTTACGAAAGGAAAATTTCAGATCGACCGTTCCCCGGTTCGGCTCGACTTCCTCGTATTCTCCCGTTTTTTCTTCCGTCAAAAAGAAGCCTATATCATATAGGCGGAGGTCCCCCGCCCGGAAGTCCTCCTCATGCTCCGTAAGCGCCTCGGTATAGGCACTGTATTGCTCCGGTCTTTCTTCTTCCTTAATCGGGCGCACCAGAAAAACCACTCCCTTCGGCAGACTTTCCGGCACGGAAAGAGTGGCATTGACCGTAATCTCCTCATCCTCATACTTGAAGCTTTTGATTTGGTTCGCTTCCAAATAGGAAGGACTGGTCAAATCCTGCTCCGGATCGGATGTGTTTTTCTCTTTTTCCTTTTTGCTCTCGGCATTCATTCCCTGATAAAGGGAATCCTCAAAGCTTTCTCCGGATCCTTCCGTAAGAGCTTCTTTTCCCGCAAGAGTAAAGTCTTCGGCACTTCCGCCTTCTCCTACGAAAGCTTCGCCGCTTCCGCTGTCTTCTCCCCGCGGATCTAAAACAAAATCCTGCTCCGAATCCCGCACTGTAAGCGCCGGAATCTGCTCTTCCCCCACTGCTATGATGCTTTGCATCACAATCATTAACGCCAAAAATAAGGAAAATACACGTCTCATATTACCCATCCTTAGAGCAAATCGATACTGCAAGTTCCCTCCTGCAGTATCCCCGTTAATAGTTTCGCCCGTCTTTTTTGACGGGTTTTCTTGCTTTAAAAACAAGACCGGATTTTTACGCTTCAACTAATTCAAAATATTTAAATTAGAGTACTGTTCTAAATATTACCTTGTTTTATCGACCAAATTTATACAAATATAATGAGGAAAGGCAAGTAAAAGGAAAGACAAGTAAAAAGAAAATCTTTTGCAAGCAAAAAGCAGAAGCCGAGCACGCTTCTGCTTTTCTTTCCGCCTTAAAGGCGGACACTTAAGTTGAGTCTATTTATTTCAGGAGATTCCCGCTTTATCGTGCTTATGGTCAGGAGGACACGACAAAGGGATTTGTTATGAATGCTTAAGTCATGCTGCATAAGGGACGGTAATTCTCTTAGGTGGCAAAACCCTTATTCACAACGGTTAGTTTTATCTAACTGCAGTTATATTACACTAACTATTTATTTCTGTCAAGCAATTTTTTTATTTTTTTCAAAACGAGTGTTACTGTCAAGTAATCGTTGGCAACTCCATCATACAGACTAAGGAATGTCTTGCTTTGGTTTAGGCTCTGCCTCAAAGACACACTACAAAAAAAGAGCCGGTGCAACCCTAAAGACCATACCGACCATAATACTATTTAGTATCATCATTCACATTTAATACAGTACCTATTTCTTCATAGACTGATATAGTATCTAAGAAATCAACATCTTTAGAATACGGGTTATTCTGTGTGTATTTTTTCCATAGTTCTTTTGGTGTTTCACTTTCCCGGAATAACTCTACGATTTCCTTATACTGTAAAGCTGTTTCAAAAGAACCTCTGTATTTACTCGTTCTTTCTATTGCTTTTCTTAATATGTCTTTATCAATTTTATCTTTATAAATGCTGTATATCATATACAAATCATAGAAATCCCTTGCTCTTGTTGTGGTAATATTTCTGCTTGAAATAGTTTCAAATTTTTCAGCGAGTATAGTTTCTATGGTATAGGTCATAATCGGTATTGTACCTTCTTCTAAGATTCTTGAATAGGAATAATTCATTTCTCTTGGAGTAATAACATCTCCTGTCGTTATATCTATATTTAAGGTTGCATTTATTTTCCCAAAAATGCAGGATATGCTTGCACAAAAATCTTCATACACATCTTCCTGTCTTATTGGCGATAATTTAATCAGCTTATATTCAATATCTGCATCAATTTCAATCGCTAATATTTCATTTAAAATATTTGATATAGACTCTTCATTTAGCGGAATGCCTCTAAGCGTGGTATCCATATCCATCGTACTACGCATATCAACACCGATAAGAGAGGAGATAAGAAGTCCGCCTTTTAATATAAAATTCTCACTATATTTTGATTTTGAGAGTTTTTCAAGTATTCCTTCAAACAAGCACATCTGAAGCAGAGAGTTCGGATTAACTCCCGTTTTTTTAGATATGTTCCTAATCGCTCCTTTTATCTGTTCCGATGTTTTCATAACAGCACCTCCGTATATCGTTTTAAAGCTTGCTCCATATTCATCCTAATGGCATATTTTGACAGTTTTAATAAATTTTTCTCCTTACCTGCAAAGTAAGATTTTATTGCTTCGCTAAATACTTGTGCATCTATTCTGTCCTTATCTTTGATAATATCAAGTATGGTTCTTTCTTTGTCATACACTAATATTTCTCTGCCAAAAGGACCGGTTATAGTTGTTTTTCCAATATCGTAATAATCTTTTTTCACATACTTAAAAATAATATTATCTCTTGCTGACTTGACTCTGCTGACATTATCTCCTACCTTTACAGTCATCACATAAACAAGGGGCATTCGTGTTGATAATCCTTGTAAATATGCCGCTGTTTCGTGAGAAAAAATACCTTTGGGTATTCTGTATGAGAAATAAAGATACTCATCAATATTCTCATCCGGAAGTACATAGAGTCCGTTGGCTATTTTTTCAAGTTCTTCTTTTATGGTTAATTCTTTTAGGATATCCTTATGAATACCAAGATTTAAGGCTTCTTTGGTAGTTATAATCCCATTATTTTCTTTTATTTTTTTTAGCAGGAGTTCCCGTTTACTCATTTCTATCACCGCCTTTTCGTTCTTAAATTATGGTATTTATAAGAACAAAAGTCAATATTTAGAAAAAAAAAGACGGAGAACTCATTTTCTCTCCGTCCAATCCTTTCCATCAAGCGTTCCGCGAGGCTTCCTGCATCTCCAGATACTCCCGCAAAACATCATTCAAATCCTCTGTCAAATCATCCACATCAATGCCGTGAGCCTCACAGGCTTCTTCTAAAGACTCTGCTTGAGAGGCTGCACAAGATACGCAACCCATACCGTTTTGCATAAGAAATGGAGCAATCAATTCATTTAGCGCCAAAATCTCGCTAATCTTCATGTCTTTTGTAATTTCTTCCATAGCCTTCTCCTTCCTTAACGCCTTTTCAAGCTATTTTTTGTAAGGGATTCTTTTCTGTTCCATAACTCCCGCCCGGGTAATCTCGATTACACCGTCTTTAACTTCTGTAAAGCGTTTTCTTGGATCAATTGCTCCATATGCTCCTTATAATAAGCCTCTGTAGCGGAACCGCCGTTCACTCTTTCTCCATATTCCAGTAAAAGATTTGCAGCACGATTCAGGCTGTCAATGTCGTCTCCTTTACTGTGCAGACTCAAATAATACCCCTTTTTGTCCTCTGCCTTATACAGACTGTTTGCACCCAAATCACAATACGACACCGCCTTGGCTGCATCGATTACGCGATCCAAAGTCCGGAAGCGATATAAGCGAATCCCCTCATCTCCGGATTCCTTCTTCTCTTCCGCTACGCCGGGTTCTTCTTCGGTCTCCTTCAATTGCTTCATCAAGCCCTGCGCCCCCTCCAAAATCTGGGTTGCCAGTTCTGAAATCCAGCCGTTCTGTCCACTGCCGGCTGCGGAAAACTTCGAAAAGCGTGTATCTAACTCTTCCGGGTCATCCACCTTAGAAATAATGAGTTGTACCGCACCTCCTTGCAAAGGAACAGCCTCAATCATGAGGGGCGTGTTTTCAATGGAAAATCCAACCTCTTCCTTCGCCTTTTGCATCATTTCATTAAATAGCCTTTTAGCAGCTTGAGAGCCATAGGTCATATCCCTTAGGTTTAAATTCCTCGAAGATAAATCTAAACTGGACAATGTACACTTGATGGAGTTGTCATCAATTTTCTCGATTTTCATGGCTCCTCCTTACTATCGATAGCCTTTTTCCCTTACTAAAAAAGATTTATCGATTGCACTATCATACTATTTAATCGGTTCATTTGCAATTTCTAATACCCGTTTTTAGAATATTTTAAGCTAATATACAGGATAAATTCTGTTGATATGCTATATTATAAAAGAAATTTATCTGACTTTAAGAATATTAAATCAATTTTATTATTATACAAAATCCAAGATTCCTCTATCGCTCCTTCTCCGCATTTTTAAAGCGCGTATACTGCGGTTGCCACAAAAGGCGCACCGTCCCTATGGGACCGTTTCTTTGCTTTGCTATGATCAACTCCGCTTCATTAGGGTGCTCCGTATCCTTATTGTAATAATCATCTCTGTAGAGGAACATGACGATGTCGGCATCCTGCTCGATTGCCCCCGACTCTCTTAAGTCGGAAAGCATGGGGCGGTGATCCGGACGCTGTTCCACGGCACGGGACAGCTGGGAGAGTGCAATAACCGGGCAGTCCATCTCTCTGGCAAGCGCCTTTAGGGATCTGGAAATGTCGGAAATCTCCTGTTGCCGGTTTTCCGAAGACCGTTTTCCCTTTTCTCCGCTCATGAGCTGAAGGTAGTCTATCATCACAAGGGAAAGTCCGGACTCCAGCTTTCTCTTCCTGCATTTTCCTCTCAATTCGCTTACTGTGATTCCCGGAGTATCGTCGATAAAAACCTGCGACTTGGATAAGCGGTCGACTCCTTCAATGAGGTCTCCCCACTCATCGTCCGTAAGGGTTCCTTTTCTCAGCTTATCCGCCTCAATCTTGGTTTCCAAAGAAAGCAAACGGTTTGCCAGCTGTTCTTTGGACATCTCCAAGGAAAAAATCATAACCGGTTCCTGCTTCTTTACCGCTACATGGTCCAGGATATTTAAGACAAAGGCCGTTTTTCCCATGGAAGGTCTTGCCGCAATCAAAATCAAATCGGATTTCTGGAAACCTGCCGTCCGATAGTCCAGGTCAATGAAGCCGGAAGCAACTCCCGTAATGGCATTCTTCTGTTTGGATGCTTCCTCCACCTTCCGAAGCACATTCATGGCCACCTCGGAAATGGGCACAAATTCTCTGGTATTCCTCTCGAGTAGAAGATTGAATATCTTTTTCTCCGTAGTCTCCAGTATGGTTTCCAGGTCCTCTTCTCCCCGGTAGCACATGTTGGCAATCTCTTCGTTCGTTCGAATCAGGGCACGAAGAATAGACTTGGAACGCACCATCTCGCAATAAATGCGGATATTCGCCACGCTGGGTACTTCCATGGCCAGATTTTTCAAGGTTTCCAAGGAAAAAATTCAGGCGGAACATCCTTCTTCGCCTTCAGTCTGTCCTGTAAGCTGACAAAGTCAATGCTGATGCCTTCCCTGGCCATTTCCTTCATCGTAGAGAAAAGCACCTGAAACTGTCTTCCGTAAAAATCTTCAGGCTGTAAGATCTCCAAGGCCTGCAGTACCGCATCCCCGTCGCGAATCATCGCACCGATTACACTTGCCTCCGCCTCCTTCGAATGGGGAATCGTTCGTAAAAGCAGCTCTTCTTCCTGTGATGCCATAATTTACTCCGATTGTACACTGACATGGAGAGTCGCCTCCACATCCTTATGCAACTTCACCTTGATATCATAGCCTCCGAAATTCTTCATCGGCACGTCCAGCTCCATCTTCTTCTTATCCACACTGATGTCATACTGCTTCTTCAGCTCTTCCTGTACCTCTTTTGTGGAAATGGAACCGAAGGCTCTTCCGTCTTTTCCCGCCTTCATATGGAAGATGAGCTTTACCTCTTCCAGCTTCTTCTTCAGCGCCTCCGCTTCTTCCAATTTTTCTTCCGCAATCTTCTCGGCGTTCTGCACTTGCAGCTTTAAGGTATTTAAGTTCTTGGCATCCGCCAGAACGCCCGCCTTAGTGGGAATGATGAAATTTCTGCCATATCCCTCACTGACTTCTACGATTTCTCCCTTTTTCCCTAAGCTCTTTACATCCTTTAATAAAATAACCTTCATTATTCCACTTCTCCTTCTTCAATCATTTCGTCAATCGCCGCTCTTACCTTGTCAATACACTCTTCTATTGTGAATCCCTTCATCTGGGCGCCGGCCACCGTACGGTGTCCGCCCCCGCCAAGCTTCTCCATAAGCACCTGCACATTCAGCTCATCGATAGAACGGGCGGAAATAAAAACCGTATCCTCCACCTTCGTTAAAACGATGCTGGCTTTGATGCCGCGAATATTCAGAAGTTCATTGGCTGCCTTGGCGCAAAGCACGGTCGGACTCTCTGTCCCGGTCCTTTCCAAGGTGCTGATGGCGTAGTATTCCCGATAAATATCCGCCTTACTGATGGTGTCCGCCTTCGCCTGATAATCAATAAAATCCTCTCGGAACGTTTTTCGAATGCGGATAATGTCCGCACCGCAACGTCTTAAATAGGCAGCTGCCTCAAAGGTTCGTACGCCGGTCTGGTTGGTAAATTCCCGCGTGTCGATAACGATTCCCCCGTACATACAGTCCGCCTCTATCGGCTTTGCCTTGATTCCCTCCCGAATGTACTGCATCATCTCCGCAATCAACTCCGAAGCGGAAGAAGCATAGGGTTCGCAATAGCTTAGAACCGCCCCCTGTATTGTCTCGGAACTCTGCCTGTGATGATCGAATACCACCTTCGTTTTCACCATGGTCAGCAAATCCGGCTCATCGATAATGGAAGGTCTGTCACAGTCCACCACCACGAGCATGGTATTGTTATCCACCAAAGCCTTTGCCGTCTCTCCGTCAATAAACATATCATTCGGATAATCCGGATTGTTCAGAAAGCGTTCCTTTAAAGGAAGAATGGTGGAGGTCACCTTATTCTGCACAATATAAGCTCTCTTGTCCAGTGCCGTAATCATACGGTAAACTCCTACGGAAGCTCCGAGACAGTCCATATCCGCATTCTTATGTCCCATAATCAGGACCTTATCCTTCGAGTCAATCAACTCCTCAAAGGCCTGCGCCTTCACTCTTGCCTTAACTCTGGTCACTCTTTCTGTACTTTGGCTCTTACCGCCAAAGAAGCTGAGCTTCTCGGGATTCTTTACTATCGCCTGGTCCCCGCCTCGACCGAGTGCCATATCCATGGCGGTTCTCGCATAGTCGTAGTTCTGGGTAAATTCTCCCGCACCGTAGCCGATTCCCAAGCTTAAGGTTACCGCCAGTTCATTTCCCATATCCACTTCTTTCACCTCTTCCAGGATGGAAAAACGATCCTCCATCATCTTCTCCAAGGCTGTCTGCTTTAAGAGGAAGAAGTATTTGTCTTTTTCAATTTTCTTGATAACACCGTTTGCGGAACTGATATAGCGGGTGATTTTTCGATCCACAAGAGCCGTGAGTAGGGAACGTCTGACTTCCTCAATCTGCTCCATAACATCTTCATAGTTATCGATATAAGCCAGTCCCAATACTACTCGTTCTTCATCCAGCTTCTGTTGGAGCTCCACTTCCTCCGTTTCGTCCCGAAGATAAACCGCTACAAGCTCTTCTTCCTCCGAAAGACCGTAGTGTACAACCTCTCCTTCATCCCGTAAGCTGTCCAGACGGATGATGTCGATACAATACTTTCTTCCCATGAAGGAGGAGTGCAGCTCCACCACCGCTTCCTTTTCTTCGAGCATCTCTTTCTGCATATTGGGAAAAATACTGAAAATGTTCTTCTCCGGCTTATTGCCGTTTTGCAAAATTTTATGTAATGCCTTATTCTCCCAAAGCAGGTCTCCATTCTGTCCGATAATACAATAGGCGGTAGGCATTTCCTCAAAAAGCTTCGCCCTGTTTTCATTTGCCCGCAGGGAAAATTCCAAAAGAGCGGATAACATCAGGCTCTTTCTGCTGCGATACAGGACAATAGCCGCACAAAGGTAGAGCAAAGCAAAGAAGATGAGCATAAGCCCATATCTCCACTCCCTAAAAAATGCCGTAAGAATTATGGGAAGCCAAAGTAAAGATAACCACAAAGGGGCTCGCAGATAAAAATCTATTACCCCCGGTAATGCATTTCTTTTTTTCATGATTCCTCTTTCATCATCTTTTATCTAAACAAAACAATCTCTGTTAATCTGCTGTTTCTTTTCTAAATCCTTTTTCCGAATAATCTTTGCCATTATACTATTTCTTCCTTCCAAGGTAAAGTTACAAGCTTCCTGCGGAGAACGAAAAGATTACTCCGGAGAACAAAAAGATTACGAACTTAAGGAAAAACGAGTTATCCTTAAGATTTTCTTTATTGTTTTATTTTCTTCCTCTAGTAGAATGAATGCAGTTTTGCGAATGATTTTTCGAAAATAAAATGTAGAAGCAGAGGTTACACTATGAAGAAAATGAATTTAGTTGCTACTCTTGCTATTGCAATGAGTATTATGGCATCTATCCCCGCTATGGCAAATTGGAACATGGGCCAGGGAGAGAACAGCAATCGTTGGTGGTACGGAAATGAAGACGGAAGCTGGTGCCACTCCGGTTGGTTCTGGCTGGACGGAAACAGAGACGGACTCGCAGAGTGCTATTACTTTGATGATGCCGGTTGGGCTTTGATGGACACTACCACTCCGGACGGGTATACCGTAAATGCGGATGGTGCCTGGTATGTAGGGGATCCGGATGAAGGCGTAAAAGAAAAAGAAGTAGAGGTGCAGTACGAGCAGGCCGAACAGGATGCTATCAATAAGAAAAAGCCTGTCATAAAAGTTCCCGAGAAAAAGAACGGTGTTATGAAGAACTATAAGCCGAGAGGAACAGGCATCCAGGGAAGCGGCGTAACCCCTAAATCCGGGGAAGTCAATGCTGCCGATTTCAGTAGAGAGCAGGGCAAGAATTAAACAGCGCAAAGAGCGAAACAGACTATTTAAAAGGCTTAAGCAGGTATCAGGGCTGAGATTTAAAAAATCTCAGCCCTGATTCACCTATGAGACTTATGGAATCATCGGCTTGGAACACGAAATCCCCTAACCCCTTAGAACAAGAGCAGACCCAAAACTTCTTTCTTTAAAGTCTCCGCCTTTCTCTTCATATTCAAAAGACTTCTCAAATCACTTCGTCCTGCCGCCACAAAAACAAGAGTACGATACATCCCCAATTTACTGATGCCTTCTTCATTTTTGAAAATATCACAGGCATAGGAACAACTCAAATAGGGACTTTCGTCGTTCATGAACTTGACCGTTTTTTCTAAAAGTGTCTTGTCCTCTCCTACAAAAAGAATCTCTTCGGCAATATTCCTTTCCTTAAGGAGCAGAGAAAGGTTACTCTTCGCAAGGGAAAGCAGAGCCTCTTCATCCCCTTCTCTTTCCCGGTCTCCCGAAAGCTTGTCGGATAAGCTTTTGCAAAGCCCCTCTCTTCCGAATCTTCTTTTACTTCCCAATACGGTAAAACCGTAGATGCTCTCCAAATCTTCTTCTCTCGGAAGCTTCTTTTCAAAAAGATACTGCAATGTAAAAACAAAAACAGAAAGAAATCCACCCAGTATCACGCCTAAAATGGCTTGTTTCGCAAAGGTTCTTTTGCTGAATCCGAGGTTCACACTTGCCGTTTCCTTAGGAAGACTCTTCTCCTGATCCTTCAGGTTTTTAATGTTTTCCAAGCGTTTGTTCAGACTTGCCTTCTTGTCCTCCTGTCTTCCCAGGATAGAATCCTGTCCTCTTCCTTCCACATTTTCCCCGGAGTTTTGATAGGTCAAAACACTGTGCACACGCATTCCCTGTGCGCTTGTATCCGAAAGAAGAATGATGCTATGCGGTTCCAACTCTTCTCCCAGTTTTGCGGCAGCATTCTCCCAATAGGCCTTCGCGGCATTTCCCATTTTTTCTACCTCTTCCGCACTTGCACCTGCGAAAGAGAGACTGATGTTCCCGGTTTTATCATCGGCATCCAGGAACAGGAGATCCGGAATATCACTGCTTTTCAAGCTACCTGTAGAGGATGCAATTTGATCATAGAAATCCGTCGAGCGAAAAAGCGTCTTATAAGCTTCCACCAAGCCTTCTCTCTCCGCTATTCTGTCCCTGTAAATCGATTCCGAATTTCCCTGCGCATCCACAGGATTGGGCAGCTTCAGATAAAGGTCCATCTGTCTCTCATAGACGGAATCCGGCTTCAATTGAAAGAGAGCCGACTCCTCCAGTCTCTTTACTTCCCAAAGAGCTAAATCCTTTTCCCGCTCCAGCTGCGTTTTTACATAATTCGCCGTTCCCTCTTCTAAGGCCCGCTCCTTATCAAACGCCGACTCTTCCTCCGTACTTACGGCAGGATTCTCCTCACCTCTCCGCAAGGTTCTCAGGCTTGCAAAAAGAATGCCGAAAATACAGCTGCACGCAAGAATCAGGATTCCTTTTCTCAAGTACATGGCTAAAAGCTCGGGAAGGTCAAGTACAAGCTCCTCTTGCATCTCTTTTTCCATAAGTTTGTTTTCTCCTAAACTGCTACTCTTTTCTCCGAAGTGTGTCCGTTTCATTGTATCATAGAGAAGAAAAAAGATAAGCCGTTTTCGTGATTTAGCTTATCTTTTCTCTCTTCTGTTTTTCTTCGTAGAAAAAGCATTTCCTCTCTTCTCATCCGGTCTTACAGAACTTTTCTCCCTTGAACATACTTTGCTTCCATCTCAAATAATTCCTTTTCCGTATACAAAAGCATTTCCAGACGCTCAATCAGGCTTTCTTCCCTGACGCTCTGTCTCTTCCGGGAAAACACCAGGAAATCCGCCTCATAATCCGGCATAAAAGCCCCAACCTTCCCGAAGAAAGCGCCGCCGGAAAGCGTTGCCATATAAAAGGCCTCTTCCAGATTTAAGGCACTGTCATGCTCTTCCAAAAGGCAGTTTCGGAGCTTGGAGGCCCGGATGGCATCCGTAAGGGCTCGAAACATGGACAGGTTCGCCCCTCCCGCAACATCGGTTCCCAAGGAAAGCTTTGCGCCTTTCTTCAGAAAATGCTTTACCGGAGAAACGCCGGATTGCAGATTGGTATTGGACTGCGGACAGTGACAAATAAAGCATCCTCTCTGAATCAGAAGCTTAAGCTCTTCCTCTCCGGTATGAACACAGTGGGCCATAACGGTATGGTTTAAGAGACCATAACGATCATAACTCTCTCCATAGTTTCGGGTACCCGGACAAAGCTCGGAAACCCAGGCGATTTCCGCCTTATTTTCGGAAAGATGAGATTGCAGCGGAATTCCCTTTTCTTCCATCATTTTCCCGAGACCGAGAAGCAACTCATCCGAGCAGGTTGGGGTAAAGCGCGGCGTCAGAATCGGTCGGCAGTGCCGATAGTTCTTCGGGATTTCCTCCAGCCACTCTCTTGTATTCTTTAGCGACTCTTCCGCACTATGCTCTGTTAAATAATCAGGAGAATTCCGGTCCATATTGACCTTTCCCACCATAGTCTCCAGGCCGCTTTCTTCCAGAAGCTCCATCAGGCAAAGCGTTGCATCCTTATGTAAAGTTCCGAAAATGACTGCCCTCGTAGTAGGACTTTCCTTTAAATCCTCCACAAAATTACGATAAGCCGCCCTTGCATAGTCGGTATCCCGGTATTTCGCCTCTTCCGGAAAGGTATTGATATTCAGCCAGTCCAGAAGCGGTAAATCCATTTTCGTTCCCCGATAGGCATACTGGGGTGCATGGAGATGCAGGTCCACCATCCCCGGAAGCACGAGTTTTCCACGATAGTCTTTGATTTCCAAAGCGGAACAATTCGAAGGCAAGCTCTCATAGACGGCAAGGCATTTCCCGTTCTTTACGTGCAAATAGGCATTTTCCTTTGTCTCAATATGCTCCGGTCCCGTGCTGTAGCACAGGTCTCCAATTACTAAATATTCCATTTCCCCTCCTACAAAAACAAAATGGAACAGCTTCCGATGCCCGAAGCGGAAGATTTCTCTTTCCTGTCCGGACACTTTAACACTCGATGGAAACCGTTCCTTGTGCAGTGTATCTTAAATGAAAATATATTTCAAAATGAAGATAAAGCTTAATACGTACATCAAAATGCTGACTTTCTTTCCTTTTCCACAGAGAAGGTGAATGACGGTATGGCTCATAATTCCGAATGCAATTCCCTCGGAAATGGAATAGGTAAAGGCCATCGCAATAATGCAGATAAATACGGGAATCGCCGTAAGCATATCGTTCCAATCAATCTTTGCCACCTGCTGCATCATGAAAAATCCGACTACGATGAGTGCCGGTGCTGTTGCAAAGGACGGAATCGCAAGGAAAATCGGAGAGAAGAACAGTGCAATAAGGAAGAGTACACCTACTACAATAGACGTAAGACCGGTCTTGCCGCCTTCCGCAATCCCGGAAGCGGACTCTCCGAAGGTTGTAATCGTGGAAGTTCCGAAAATAGCGCCTACCGTGGTTCCGATTGCATCCGCAAGAAGGGCCCCCTTAATCCCGGGAAGCTTTCCGTCCCGATCCAACATATCGGCCTTGGAAGCGCATCCGATTAATGTGCCGAGGGTATCAAAGACATCCACGAAAAGGAAGGCGAAAACAACCATACCGAATTCAAGGCTGGCAAGCTTCGATAAATCCATTTTCATAAAGGTCGGTGCCACGGATGCCGGCATGGAAACGACCTTGCCGGGAATCAGGCTGTAAAAACCGCCGTCCGGATTCGGCTGATAAAGGCCGGTAAGCTGGCAGAGAATTCCCAGTCCCCAAGTGATCACAATCCCCAGCAAAATATTTCCTTTTACGTTTTTAATAACCAGGCAGGCTGTGATTAATACGCCGAGTAAGGCAAGAAGCACGGTGATTCCTTCTGATTGGAAGGTACCGTTTAGGACAGAGCCCTTGAAAGAAAATAAGGTTACCAAAGTTGCACCGTCTACTACAATATGTGCATTTTGTAAACCGATAAAGGTGATGAAAAGTCCAAACCCTACGGAAACACCAAGTTTCAGGCTGGGCGGTATCGCATTGAAAATTGCCTCACGAACATTGGTCAGAGATAAAAGGATGAAGATGATTCCTTCCACGAACACGGCTGCCAATGCCATTTCCCAGGTGTAACCCATATTTAGTACCACGGTATAAGCGAAGTAAGCGTTCAGTCCCATTCCCGCCGACAAAACAAAGGGCAGATTGGCCAGTAGCGCCATCATGATGCAGGCTATGGCGGAAGCTATGGCTGTTGCCGTAAACACGGAGCCCGCATCCATTCCTGCTGCAGAAAGTACTCGCGGATTTACGGCGAGGATGTAAGCCATCGTCATAAAGCTGGTAATGCCCGCTATGAGTTCCGTTCTTACATCAGTTTGATGTTCCTTGAGTTTGAAAAATTTTTCCATTTGTCGTCCCCCTAAAAATGAAATAGACAGTATATGAAAACCGGTAAAGACTTCACGACATGTTCATACCGGGATTCAACGAGAAAAAAAGAACCGTTCAAAATATCTTCTTAAGTGAATCTCTGACTGAGCTATACATCATTCGTTTTTTACGAACAAACGATATTTTACATCAATCATCAAAAAAGAACAGGACTTTTTTGTTTCCTATATTTCTTTTTTGTTTTCCTATATTTCTTTTTATTCTGCACTGCATAAAAACTTTCTATTTTCTTTCCTCGACAATCTTCGCTATAGTTAAGTTATAAGGGTTCCGTTCCTCTATTTTTATGGCTTTAGACTCTATATTTCACTTCCTTTCCCACTTACTTTTCTACTCTTTAAGGAGCAGCAGTATGAACAAAAGTCTTTACGACAAATTATCCAAGGTTTGCAAAAAAGAAAGTCCTGCGGATCTGATTTTTCGAGACGCCCATATTTTTGACGCCTACACCGCCTCCTTTTACGATGGAGATGTAGCGGTTAAACAAGGCTATATTGCCGGAATCGGAAAGGACTTTCCGGGAGATACCGTAATCGACTGCAAGGGGAAGTATCTTTTCCCCGGATTCATCGATGCACATGCTCATTTGGAAGCCGCTCTGGTTCCTCCCAATGAAGTGATTAGTGCGGCAGCGGCCTGCGGAACCACAAGCTTTATTGTAACCCCCCACGAAGTATGGACGGTGGCGGGAAAGGAGGGTATCGATTATCTCCTGAAGCAAAGTGAAAAAAGTCCCGCCAATGTCTTTCTTATGCTTCCCTACTGCATCAGTCCATCCCTTTCGGAAGGGCATGAAGCCAAGTTTTCCTCAACAGATTTCTTTTCCTTCCTGAAAAATCCGCGCATTCTGGGGCTTGAAGAACTCATGGACACAAGAGGAGTTATCCACTCCAATCCTGTACTTTGGAAAACGGCAGACGGAGCGGAAAGCAAATTTCCCGGCGGCTATTCCAGCTTCTTATCCTTAGACTCTGAAGCCTGTTCTCTTATGAAATTACAAACCGGCCAGATTCCGAAGGACTTTTCCTATACGCTGGATGAAGTTCACGCCGGGATGCACATTCACATCAAGGAAGACTCCGCCGTGCATAAGCTGGAAACCTCGATTCAGGGAATCCTTTCCAAGGGAATAGACAGTAGGAGCTTCTCCTTTTGTACCGACGGTAAGAAAGTGGGGGACATTCTAAGAGAAGGTCACATTAATCACTTAATCCGAAGAGCGATTTCTCTCGGCCTTCCCGTTGGAAAGGCTTATCAGATGGCAAGCATCAATGCTGCGGAATGCTATCACTTAAGTCATCTGGGCGTGATTGCTCCCGGAAAACAAGCCGATCTCGTCCTCCTTTCCGATCCGAAAAAAGTCGATATTGAGGCCGTTTTTCATAAAGGAAAACGGGTGGAGAAGAAGGAAAAGTATCCCCTTCCGCATTGTCCTAAAGAACTGAAAAAAACACTCCACTTCCCTCCCCTGGAGGAAGAAGATTTTCATCTTCCTATCTTCAAGCAAAACTCCACGGTTATCGGAATCCAAGAGGGAGAGATTCGCAGCAGCCGTCTGCAGGTCAACTTCCGAAGAAGCAATAACTTTGATCCCCTGGAGAACCCGGACTATCGGAAAATCGCTTCGATTTCTCGTAACAACGGAAGGAAGAGAATGTGTGTCGCCATCTGCTCCGGCTATCCTATCCGGCAAGGTGCGGTAGCTAGCTCTCTTTCCCGAGACTGTGACGGCATTCTCGTAATTGGAGACTCGGACAGGGATATGTGTCTTGCGGCAAATGAGCTTCTCCGAACACAGGGAGGCGTTTCCGTCGTATCACAGGGCACCGTCCTCTTTTCCCTCGCCCTTCCCATTATGGGACTACTGACGGAATGCGGTCATGAAAAGGCGGAAGAACAGTTACGGCTGGTGAAAGAAAAACTGCATGAAATGGGAATCGGTACTGCCATGGACCCTCTCCTTCCGCTTGCCTTCCTGTCCTCTCCCTCCATCCCGGAGATTCGAATCACGCCGAGGGGAATGTATGTTATAAAGGGTGCCCAGTCCAGACTTTTAAAACAATAGCTTGTTTTCGAATTAAATAGCTTGTTTTCGAATTAAATTATTCTTGAAGATAAGATAAAATTATGATTAAATTCTAATGAGTTAAAAAGCTTTTTACATAAGGAGGATTGTATGGAAGAAAACACAAAGCAAGAAAACGTAGTACAGAACAGTACAACGTCAGGAAATACAACACAGGGAAGTACTGCACAGAATAGCGGAGCACAAAGCGGTACAGCTCAAGGAAATGTTGCTCAGGGAACCCCCATTTATGTGGGAAGTCCGGCTCCCTCTACACAAAATGCACAGAGAACACCGGGCAGTATCCCGGTATACCCTGTGGAAGCCAAGGGTAAGTCTTACTTTGACGGAACCACCTTACAGCTTATCGGCTGGCGTTTCTTAGGTGCTATGGTTTCTTTAATCACTTTCGGACTTTGCATTCCATGGGCCTACACCATGATTTATAAGTGGGAGGCAACACATACTTATATCGAAGGACGCCGCTTAAAGTTTGACGGTTCCGCGCTCCAACTTTTCGGAAAGTTTATCATTTGGTTTTTGGGCGGTTTCGGTCTCAGCATCCTCTTTATCATAGCGGAAGTGATTGTGATTTTTGCTGCAGGCGGATTCGAGGATACCTTTGACAGCATTCAATCCGGCATCATGCCTCCACTTGCTCTGATCGTTGTCTATCTTATTTTCATTCTTGCCCTCTTCCTTTACGATGCATGGGTAGAGGTTGCTTTACGGAAATGGAAGGCTTCTCATACCTTCTTTGCTTAAGGGATTTCCGTATTTAGATTTCAGTATTTACACAATTTCAGTATTTACACAAAAACGCCCGAGCCGCAAAGCTCGAGCGTTTTTTCATTTCTCAATAAATTCATGTGCGAAATGTGCGGAATCTTATTCCTTTTTATCTTTTTTTCTTTGCTCTTTCCAAAAGACTGTAAGCAGCGAGAAGCATAATACTTAGGCTACTTGCCAAAGCATACCAGAGCATCCGGGATGCATCCGCTGTATTGACTTTTCTGGATTGCTCCCTTCGAAGTGCTCCGAGAACTTCTCCCAATCGTTTCAGTTCTTTTTGTTCTTCCGGTGTAAGCGGGCGCTTACGAGCCTCTCCGAGTATTTCCCCGATTCGCTTTTCAATGATTCTGATTCTTTCCGGAATACTTGGTGTTGGAGGTACATTCTCTCCGCCTCCCGGTGTCGGATTCTCCGGCGTTCCGGGAGTTTCCGGTTCCTCCGGAACCGTCGGTTTGTCAGGCTCTTTCGGCTTTTCTCCCGGTCCTCCCGGTGTATTCGGATTCGGGAAAATCGGCTTTCTGGGCGTTCCTCCTCCCCCTCCGGGATAACTCGGCTCTCCCGGCGTCGGAAGAGGCGGTTCATCCGGAATATAACGGTTTTTATATTCCAAAGAATCTCCGCTGACCAGTGCAATCAGCTTTCCCGTTCCGAAGTCACTCACCGTGATGGTAATCTCTCTCAGCGGTCTTTCGTCGTTTCGAACATCGGTCACCTCTCCGGTTTCCACGAGTTCGTATTTATATTCACCGGGAGTGGTAAAGGTGATTCGCCCGAAGGACATCTGTCCTCCGTCCGCATCCGGATTCGTCTTTTCCAGAGTACTTGCCCCTCCCGCCTCATCCGGCATCGGCGCACCGTTTAATGCCTTTAAGGTAAATTGGTACTTTCCGCTGATATCCGGTTTGTCGGCCTTGGAAGACAGCAAGCTCTTCGAAACTTTGATTTCCGGTTTTACTTCCTGTACGCCATAAACATTTCGGAAAATCAAAGGATTCTCATCTGTTGCGGAAAGATTGGCCTTTAGGATATTGTTTTCCCGCACTACCGTGACAAGCAGTTCCTTTTCACCCATGGAATCCGGTGTTACACCGGCAGTATTCACCAGTTTCGATTCCTTGATTCGATACTTATAAATCCCCGGTTTTACAATCCGAATTCCGGAAAAGCGAATGATTCCGCCGTTTTCATCCGGATTCTTAATATTGTTTATAATCGGGTTATCATACTGATCTGTAAGCGGAGCATCTCCAAGCGCACGGATGTTAAACGAAAAATTCTCCCGAATATCCGGAGCCGTGAGTCCTGCCGGTACCTCCAACTCCTTCTTCACCGGAATATCCAGCGTAAGGGGAGGAACAATGGCGTGCTTAGCCTCACTCTTTGCCTCGGTCAGGTTCACATTCATCGGAACCGTTCCTCCGGTAAAAAGAGTTGCCTTCCGGTATGCAATGTTGGTGTTCACCACGGGAACCTTTGCAGAATCTCTGGTTGCCAACATTTCCACATAGGCGACCATAATTCCCTTTTGGTCCAAAATAAAGTTTTGTCCGGACACTGTCTTTCGGCAGTCAATGGCAATCGCCTTGATACTCTTCTTGTCGATTCCGCTCATGTTATCCGGATCAAAGGCCGTCCAAACCGTGCTGTCATCTACATTTCGGTCATCCGGAATCGTTGTTGCGTAATAGCACACCGGCTTACAATAGTCCAGAGCGCTCGGGTTAGACGGATTGTAGCTTGCCTTCATCTTTAAGCTGCTTAAATCCAGTCCTTGGAAATCGCCGTTTCGATTTGCCTCTTCTCCTAAAATGTCGTAGAAAACAAAGTCCTTGGTTCTGGTGGCTTCCGCCGCCTGATACTGCAGTCTGTGACGATACTCCTCTCCGAGATAGCTGATATTTTCCTTTAAAAAGCTCTTATGAATCTCGGTGGAAACGGTATTGCTTAAGTTTGCCTCAATAACGGTAATCGGCTTGAAATTCAGCTTTCTCTCCCCGAGAATCATTTTATGTCCGTTTCCGGCACCTTCCATCATAAGATTTCTGTAGGCTTCCCGCTTTTCCACATCGGGATTTTCGCTATTGCTAAAATTAGCTTTAAACTCGGTATCCCCGGTATTTAAGAAGCCTACGGTGTTCATCGGCTCTCTACCGCGATCAATGATATTCGTATAGGGATTGTGCAGGGTATATTTCAGTTTCATACCCGCACAGTTAAATCCCGTATCCCAGTACAAGGTATTTGCGGAATCGGGAACCTTAACCTTTACAATCATCATAGTCTGTCCCGTGCCTTCCCAGTTCCTTTGGAAATGCACGGTATAGTCCGTATCCTGGATATATTTTCTGCTTGCGGAAATGGGAGACGCATTACTGATTTCCCAAGTGCCGAGCTCCACCTCTTCTTTGTTGACATAGGTACCGAAGGGAAGGAGGTCATAGAAGATTCCTTCTTTAATGAGGTACGGATCCATTACGGAACGCTTACGCATGCTGACGGGAACATTTGCCTTATTCAACAGCTCAATGGAAATCGGCGTCCACTGTTCCAGGACATCACTGTGGTAAACGCTCTCCCCGGTCTGTTCCTTCAAAATATCCGTCTTATAGCTAAAAACATTTAATTCATAGCCTATTCTGCCGAAGCTTTCTCCCAGTCTCGCGTGGAACAGTTCACTCGCACCCTCACTGTACCTTCCCTCTGCCGGTCCCGTAATAAGGGAGGTCTTATTCTTGTTGATGTCTTCCTGAATCCGATTTGCCATAGCGGTCGTCGGATGGATGTTCAAAGTAAAGGATGCGGTAAATTCCGTCCTGTAGAAGGAGCTTTCTCCACGGAAATCAATGCCTACCGTATCGTCGGGAAGGGCCATCGGCTCCGTTTCCGAAATTTTTGTCTCCGCCCCGGACTGATTTACAAAAATAAGTTCTCCGTTCGCTCTCCGCTTTACTGTTCCGTACTCTGTAAAATGGTTCTTCGCCTCTCCCTTCTTACGAATCATGACCTTCACTTCCGGGTACTTGGCATAATCCGTACTCGGCTGATTCAACTCCGTTAGCTTGATAGCGGGATTTGCATGCTTTTTCACATCATAGGTATTGAACTTCGGCACAAAGAAGCTCTTGTAGGAAAAATCTTCCTCTGTTAAGGAATAGGGATTCCCTCCTGTAATCGGGTCCAAATAGTGGGTATTGGATAAATCCTTCGCCACCTCTTTTCCTTCCGCGGAGCTCTTTCCGTTTGGAAGCGTCAGCAGTGAATACTCTCCGTTATCCTGCAAGGAAAATTTCACCCCGTTTGTAGTATAGCGGTCATCTCCGTAGGGGAAGTTCACACTGTCTCTGGAAACGGTAGAGATATAACTTAAGGAAAAGCTTTGCCGGAAGGCATTATACACCAAAGGCGCTTCTTCCCGCTTGGCATAGAAACTTTGCAGGGTATCCAGATTGAGAAGGGACTTATTCGTCGGATCTCCCTGCACCCACTTATCGAGCTTAAAAGTTCCGTTTCCCGTCTCCGGAAGAAGAACATGCATTTTCTTATTCTGATCCGTAATCGTGAATTCCTGCTCTCTTTCGTATGTGTCCGCCCAGATTTCCTTTAATTTCACTCCCGTTCCGATATAAATGCCATCGTGCACCATATTGATTCCGTGCGCCTTTGCATCTTCAATGATTTGCATCGGGTAACGATATAAAAGCGCATAAATCTGCGTGTTGAAGGTTCCGTTATATTCTTCCGGTCCTACATACTGTGCTTTATCCGCATGCTTATTATAGGGATCCTTCGGGATTCCGAGGTAAGTCTTTCCTATCGGGTTTGCAAGCCAGGGCTGAGAAGCCGGTGCTGCTGTCCCGTCCATGTGCTTGGTAATGTCCTTATAGCTTGCATCAACCTGTTGATCGATCCAAGATTTATAACGGTAATCATCAAAGTTTTGACTTTGAGGATATTTTTTAGCTCCGATGAGCTTTCCGCCTTCCAGGACCGCCGGATTGGAAGGCTCGGTAAAGACATAATCAAAGGCCTGGCTGCTGTTTTTGCTTCTTGCCACCTCGACATAAAACACGCCGTAGAAAAAGTCTCCGGGGTGATCATCCGAAGGTCTCTCTCCCCAGCTGTTATCCCAGTCAAAGTAAAGCCCCTGATTCTGTCCTTTCCTTCCATGGTAAACATTTACCGTCGTCGGTTCTACCTTGGTGCGTACATCCACGGAAAGCTGCTTTGCATCATCCAGATCAAATTGATTATCATCATGATTGACATGCAGTTCCACCGGAAATTCCCATTTATACTCTCCGACTTCTTTTCCGCCAATCTGTGTTCTTGTAACCCCGAGCATGGTTGGAGTAAAGTCATAGCCGACTTCTACACCAAACTCGGTATTTCCCTCCAGGGGGCGGTAGTTTGTCAGTCGGTAGTAGGCCTCCCCGTTTACCGTATTCGTGATTTCCGTATAGTAAAAGCTGCTCTGTCCCGTTTTATTCGGTGCCTTCGGAATCCCCGAACGGTAGGAAGAGAGCAATTCCGCTCCCCTGCTTTGTCCGTTTCCTTCTTTAACCAATACTCTTCCCGGATTGGCCGGGTCCCAGGACTTAAAAACATTGACGGGAATGTCGATGGAAACGGTTCCCTCCGGATATACCGTATCCTTTCTTCCCTTCAGGTTCAAAAGAATTTTATAGGTTGTCGTAAAGCGCGCATTATTCGCCGGATTCAAAACAACATCCTTTTGGTCCTCGATTTTATGAACTGTTCCCGTATAGGAACGAGTCGGATTGGCCCCGGTTGTAGCCGGATCGGTCCAATAAACTTTGAACTCCGTGGAAATCTTTTCAGACGGCGCCTCTCTTCTTCTACGCACGCGCGTGAAATAATAGGGAGTGAAGGAATTGGTCTTAAACAGAAGTTTTCCCTCTTCTTCCTTTGTCTCTATCAGTTCAGGATGCTCTTCATCCTTTAAGTGCAGAACATAGGAGAGCTCCTCACTATATTCACTGCTACTTTCTCCATTTAACCCGGAGACCGTTTTATCAGCCTCTTCTTCCTCCTTCTTCGCAAAGAAAGACTTTCCTTCAGGATAGCGGATTGATACGGAAACTTCCTTTCCCTCCTCCGGCTCTACTTCTCTGTAGATTCCGTTCTCTTCCTTTACTTTAAAGGAGAGGTCTATTCCGTAGATGTCAATGACCTCGGAGGCGCTTTCCTCTTCCCCTTCCGTCTTTCCTCCTTCAGAAAAAGCGGACTCCTGCTTTAAAAGTTTTTCCGATATAGCCAGAGCCTTTTCTATTTTCTTCTCGTTCAAAATAGGCGTAGCGAAAAACTTCGTTCCCTTCGGGAAGGTTCCCTCTTCAAAGCTTACCTGAATTTCCGTTCCGTCCTCCAGGCTCTTTCTGAACTCTCCCGCTTTAGCGAAATCCTTCTCTTCCTCCGTAAAAACGGAATCCCCCTCCTTTTTTGTGCTGTCGACAGAAAAAGCTTCGGAGCTAGCCTTGGAAGGTTCTTCCGCGGCTTTGCTTTCGTCTGTAGCCTGAACAGCGTCTTTGTCTTCTTCCGAAGACCGAGATTCTTCCGATGATACAGCCGCGTCTTCCTTTCTCGCAAGCTCCCCCCGATTTTCCGTGAGGCCTTCCACTCCCGTCTCAATCCGTCCTTCTTCCACCGCATAGGAAGAGAGGGGAGAAAGAACCAGGTTCATCACTAAAAATAAGGCCATAAGTCTTTTTCGATTGTGCATGATTCTTGGGCGATGCATAATGGTCTCCTTACCAAAAAATTAAATTATGTCTCTTTTTGTCTGTTCTTAAATTTTAATATTTATTCGCAGGCAAGTTTATCTATTTAAGCACAAAATCAGTTAAATTCCAAGGGTTTATACCGATTATATATATTTTTTACTCTTCGCACTTTTCTATAAATAAAATCACTCTTCCAATATTGCAATAAATTCTGATTTCGCTTCCATGCTATACTATTTGAAGATTTTATAAATTGGCTGTCGCATATTTTGTGCAAGACAGGCTTTCAAGAAGCCGTCACACATTCTTTTCGCGCGTTATCACTGTGGAGAAGTGATTTCGTGCTTTTTGCGACACACGTTTTGAACCGAAAGCTCCGCAGGTCAAGCGGAAAGAGGAGGAAGTATGAATTTTAAAGCGGAACGTATTCACATCGCCATTGCCGGAGGAATCATCGGGATTATCTCCGTTGCATTGGTACTGCTGGGCAATCCTGCAAACATGGGATTCTGTCTGGCGTGCTTTATCCGAGACACGGCAGGCGGTCTTGGTCTTCATCGGGCTGAAGCGGTACAGTATATTCGTCCGGAGGTAATCGGATTGGTATTGGGTGCCATGATTCTTTCTATGGCAAGAGGAGAGTTTGCGCCGCGCGGCGGTTCCGCCCCCGTTACCCGTTTCTTTATTGCCTTCTTCGTCATGGTCGGTGCCCTGATGTTTTTGGGTTGTCCCTTCCGTATGGTTCTCCGTCTTGCCGGCGGTGACTTAAATGCGGTAGTCGGACTCATCGGCTTTGTAGTCGGTATTGCTGCCGGCGTATTCTTCTTAAAGAACGGTTATTCCTTAAAGAGAACCTATAAGCAGACCATGGTCGAAGGCTTGTCCCTTCCCATCGTGCAGCTTGTTCTCCTTATCCTTTTGGTATCCGCTCCGGCCTTTATTTTCTTTACAGCCGAAGGCCCCGGTGCGAAGCATGCTGCAGTAATTTATTCTCTGGGTGCCGGGCTTATCGTAGGTGCTTTGGCACAGTATACCAGACTCTGTATGGTTGGCGGATTCCGTGACATCATCCTTTTCCGCGAGCCGAAGCTCTTAATCGGATTCTGCATGATTTTCCTGACAGCACTGATTGGAAACCTGATCTTCGGTAAGTTCCATCTTGGATTCGCAGACCAACCTGTTGCCCATACCGACTCTCTTTGGAACTTCCTCGGCATGGTTCTTGCCGGTCTGGGATGCACCATGCTTGGCGGATGTCCTCTCAGACAAATGGTCATGGCGGGAGAAGGAAATGCAGACTCCGCAGTCAGCTATCTGGGTCTTTTGGTCGGTGCCGCTTTCTGCCACAATTTTGGTCTTGCCGCATCCGGCAAGGGACCGACTCCCAACGGAAAAATCGCTGTCATCATCGGCCTTGTTGTACTTGTATGCATTGCCTTTATGAATACTTTTGGAAAGAAAGAAGAAAGGAGCTAATATGATAGATGCCAGAGGACTTTCCTGTCCACAACCGGTCTTACTGATTAAAAGTGCTGTTGAAAAAACACACGAATCCCAGTATACTCTTTTAACCGACAATATGCCCTGTGTGGAAAATGTTTGTCGTTTTGCCAAGAGTGCCGGATACGAAGCCGAGTATAAGAAACAAAATGAGGAAGAGTTCTTAGTAACTCTCACAAGGAAGTAAGATGTTAAGAGAATATATTGCTACATTTCATAGCCATTTTGGCGCAGCCCGTTTTCATAAGGAAAAGGTGAAGGAGGGAAAGAAGGCCTATCTACAGCCTGTTCCCAGAGACCTTAGTTCCTCCTGCGGTACTGCTGTGCATTTTTACGTAGAGGATAACGGGAAGAGTGAACCCTTATCGATTAAGGATCCTCACGGTGAAATCGAGCAAATTGTGGAAATTGTAGGGCACAGCTATAAAGTTTGCTACGCGCCCCTGGAGTAAGATATTGCAAAAGAAGTGTCCCGCATTTCGCAGGACACTTCTTTTTTGTTCATAACGAGTATCATGCGCAAAGCGTACGATAATATCTCGTTTAAGCCGCTTATCCGGGGAAAAGCCCGAGGCAACCGATTCAATCTGCACTTTACTCTTTTTCGGTTTCCGGAATCTTATCCCAGTCAATCGCCTTCATCTTTTCGATTAATTCCGCGATGCTGTTGGCTTTAACCTCCACCTTCTTGACTCTTTCTTTTTCCGCCTTCTTGGCTTCCCGTTTTTCAGCAAGCTTCTTCGTTTCCTTTTCGCTTTCCCGTTTCTTTTCCAGCCGCTTTGCTTCCGCCTTCTCCGTCTCCTTTTTCTTTGCCTGCTCGGCAGCGGTTTGTTTCAAAGACTTCGAAGACTTTTCCAAGCTTGCCAGAATCTCCATGCTTCCGTCTTCTTTTATACGAAGGGCAATATCTTTTACGTCGGAGGCATTGGTCTTTCCGCTTCCATTCTCTTCTCCGAGTCCGAGAGAGGCTTTCAGCATTTCCTGCATGGTCTTATCAATGATTGCCAGCTGTTTCTTTTCGAAGGCCTTGTCCGTTGCCATCTTCTCGATTTCTTCATTCGTAAGTACCACGGTAAATTCCTTGGCTGTCGTCTTATCCAGATACTTTTCTTCCATGCCCTTTTCTGAAATTCGGAAATCCACATTTTTACGGCTTTTCCGCAATTTGGCAAGATACCCCTTCGCCTTGTCGGAAAGCTGTTCTTCTACCGTAAGAGTCTTTTCTTCCGCTTTACGAGTCGCTTCGTTAGACAAGGTCAGTCTGTCCGTCTTTGACAAAGTGGCAACTTCCTTGTCAGCCACATTGGGAGAAAGTACCGAGCTCTCTTTGTGCTCCGGCTCTTTCTCTTTTTTTGTATGCCCCAATACTTTGTTTTGGTAGGAATCCCCCACCGCTTTCACATTTGGTAACATAGCTCCTCCTTACTTTGTTTTTATTGGCTTTTTTGCCCATAATAAGCATTTTTTCCGTGTTTCCGGAAATAATGCTTATCAAGTATATATTGTTCCATGGATGCATTGGGATTTAAAAGCAGGGTACGAAAAGCCATTTCCGCCGCTTTTTCCAAAACAACCGCATTTTCTACCGCCTTGGCGGGAGAGTTTCCGTAGGCAAAGGGACCATGGTTTTTCACGATAATGCCCGGCACTGCCAGAGGATCCAGTTTTAACTCCTCAATACATTCCACGATGACATTTCCCGTATTTCTCTCATAAGCTTCTTTTACCTCTTCTTCACGAAGCGCTCTTGTGCAGGGAATATCTCCGTAGAAGTAATCCGCGTGGGTGGTACCCAGAGCCTTAATTGCCTTCCCCGCCTGCGCAAAACTGACAGCGTAGGTGGAGTGGGTGTGCACAACACCGCGAAGAGTCGGAAAATGTCTGTATAAAACAAGGTGCGTTTCCGTGTCGGAGGAAGGGTTCCATTTTCCATCCGCCACTTTTCCCGTTTCCAGCTCAACCACAACCATGTCCTCGGCCTTCATCTTTTCATAAGCAATCCCGGACGGCTTGATGACCATGTATTTTCTGTCTTCCGTAATTCCGCTTACATTCCCCCAGGTATAAATCACCACGTTCTGTCTCTTCAATTCCAGATTAGCCTGGAAAACCTCTTCTTTTAAACTCTCCAGCATCTTGACATGTCCTCTCTAAAAAACGGATTCCTCGGTAAAACAAACTCTTCACGCATCTCGTACAAGTCCCCATGGGGAATCCTCTTTTCACAAATAAATTTTAAACTAACTTAATTTTATTAAATAATAAGAGAAAACACAAGCCTTCTTTACCGGGCTTCTTTTCAGAGGACTGTAGAATTTCTTTTTTTGGGAAGCGCAACGGATAATTCCTCCCGGAACAAGATGTCTCAGGCTTCGCCTCGCCACTTGTTAAGAATCGAAAAAAGATGCCCCCGGAATCTTTCCGGAGGCATCTTCCAATTCTTCACGAGTATCGCTCACGTAGCATGCGGTATCTCGTTCATAACGAGTATCGTGCGCAAGGCGTGCGAATACCTTAGCCTGAATTTACTTATAATACTGTGTGTACAGCTTGTTCCAGTGCTCTAAAACCTGGTCCTTATTCTTGATTAACCAATCAATATCTCTGTCTACCCACTTCACTTCATCATCCTTCGGGATGTACTTATAGTCAATCTTTGCATTCGGGTTCGTAAGACGGATTGTTCCCAATGCATTTCCTCTTGCAGTCTGGCTCTCTGCGGACTGCAGGAAGTTTACCATAGCCTTGGCTGCCGCCATATGAGGAGCACCCTTTACTACTGCACAGCCGAAAGCAAAGTTGGAACTTCCGGAAGCGGGATAAACCAGCTTGATGTTCTTCGCACCGCTCTTTAAGAGAGTGGAAGCACCGTCTTCATAGGTAAGACCTACTACGTACTCACCGTCTGCCACATTCTTAAAGCAGGCGGAGGAGCTTCCCTGAATCACCATCTTGTTCTTCATCAGACCTTCAATCATATTCCAAGCTTCCTCGCTGTCATTTCCGTAAACAGCCATGATGTTGGAAATATTGTTCCATGCTGCGGAAGACTCATTCGGATCGGAGAATACAATCTTTCCCTCCAGCTTCGGATCCAAAAGATCCTTATAATCCTTAATATCCAGACCAAGCTCCTTCTCCAAGTCTGTATTGACACAGAATACTACGGAAGAAAGGTGATCATAGTTATAGAATCCGTTATTGCTCTTATACTTGTCCGGAAGCTCATTCTCATGTACAGAGATAAACGGCTCGAAGATATCCTTGTTCTTGTCTCCGTCCGCCTGATTCATTCCGCCAAGCATAACGTCACCCTGAGGATTGGCTGCCTCTGCCTTTAATCTTGCAAAGAGCTCTCCTGCGGAGCCGTTAACAACTTCAACTGTGATATCCGGATAGAGTGCATTAAAGCCTTCCAAAACGGTATCGATATCATCGTCGGTCATAGAGCAGTAAAGAGTAAGACTGTCTCCTAAATCCTCTGCTTTTTCCGCAGCCGCTTCCGTCTTGTCCTGAGCGGCCTCAGTCTTTTCTGCATTGGCATCCTGCTTTGCAGCCTTTGTCTCGGCAGCCTTTGTCTCGGCACTCTTTGCCCCGCCGCAAGCTACAAGGCTCAAACTCAAAAGTCCGAGTCCCAGTAATTTCATTAAGTTTTTCTTCATCATTTTCCTCCTTAATCTATTGCAAAAACACTTCTGTTTTATGCACAAAATCATTTTACCGGAAAGCAAAACCTCTTCCCTGCAGACCCTGCTTTCCCTCCTTTTCGCCCTTTCCTTAAACCTTCACATCCTCGGACTTACTTACGAAGAGGTAGATAATCAGGGAAATGGTTGTCAGTATAGTAAGCACTGCGGAAAAAGCTGCCGCTATTCCGTAATTTCCTCTGGAAATTGCCACATAAGCCGACATGGTCAATGTAATGGTCTTATTGTTATACAGGATAATGGCACTGGAGAGTTCGGTTACGATTGCAACCCAGCTCAGGATTGCACCGGAAAGGATTCCGTTTGCCATCATCGGCACTGTAATCTTGATAAAAGTCTTCAGCTTGGAAGAGCCAAGGCTTAATGCCGCTTCCTCAATGGAATAAGGAATCTGCACCAGTGTTGCGGTAGCGGAACGTATGGTATAGGGCATACGCCGAATAACCAGTGAAAGTACCATAATCCAAAGACTTCCCACCAGTACGATAGGCGGCTTCGAGAAGGATACGGCAAGGGCAATACCGATTACCGACCCCGGAATAATGTAGGGCAACATGGAAAGCGTATCGATGGTATTGTTCAAAACACTTCCTCTCCGTACTACCAGGTACGCAATGATAATCGAAATCAGAATAATCAAAGCCAAGGATAAAAATCCCAAAAGGAAGGTATTCTGAATGGAACGAACAAGCAACTTCTTTGCCGCCTGCGTATAATTGATTAACGAGTAGCCCGGTTTAAATACGGAACGGTCGCAGTTTCGGAAGGACAGGTAAATAATATAGACATTGGGCAGAATGGCAATTCCGCTAAGTCCGTAGGTATAGAGATAAATGAGAACCCCCATCAGCCCCTTCGGACGCCTTTTCTCTACCGGATGCAAGGCGTTGATAGAGAAGGTAAAGCGCTTTCCGACCCACTTCTGAATTAGGAAAACCAGTGCCGTAACAAGAATGGCCACAACGGATATCGTTGCCGCAAAGGCATGGTTTGTTCCGTTCTCTCCGATATACTGCTTATAGATTTCCACCGGGAAAGTACGGAAACCTTCTCCAATGATAAGGGGCGTTCCAAAATCCGCGAAAGAACGCATAAACACCAATAAGGATGCTGCCAAAATGGTCGGCATGGAAAGGCTCAAAATAATCTTAAAGAAACGATTAATGCCCTTACAGCCCAGGCTTGTGGATGCCTCAATCAGGGAGTTGTCAATGTTCTTAAACGCTCCGTTCATGTAAATAAAAACCAGGGGATAGAGCTTTAAAGCCTGTACGAAGAGGATTCCCTTAAATCCGTAAATGCTGCCTATATTGATTCCGATTTTCGCCAGACTCTGCGTAATCACACCGGATCTTCCCAAAAGCATAATCCAAGCATAAGCTCCGATAAACGGGGCGGACATACAGCAGAGAATACTGACCACAAATAAAAACTTCGCGCCTCTTAACTGATAGAAAGAATAAAAATACGCAAAGGGAATTCCCAAAACCAGGGTGCTGACGGTAATGGCAATCGTCACGGTAAAGCTGTTCAGAATGGTACTGCTATAATAAGGGTTGGTAAAAAACTTATGAAACTGCTCTAAGGTAAAACGCCCGTTTTCATCAATCACCGACTGTTGCAGGATGCCAAACAAGGGGTAAATCAAAAATACGATAAAAAGTGCCAGGAGGGCAAAGGTAAAAAAGGTCCAGATCTCCAATTTTCTTTTCATCATACCTGAACTCCTTTTCCGTCAGCAGAAATCAGGATATTCTTCTCCCCGTCTTCAGTAAATACGTTCACCTTATCCGTATTAATCTTTAAGGAAATCTCCTCTCCCACGTTTAAGATGTTGCTAATCGTGGACTCCTGAATAATTTCCGCACGTGCTCCCGTTTCCAATTCCACAGTGTAGTGGGTATTCAGCCCCAGGAAAATACTCTCCGTAATACGTGCACGAAGCAGCTCTTCTTCTTTATTGCAAAGAATAAACTCTTCGGGGCGGACACTGAGCTTTACCTTTTGGTTCTTTCGGAACTGCCCCTGCACATTCTGAATCTGTGCTTTCTTTCCATTGGAAAATACCAGGAAATCTTCTCCGCCTTCCTGCTTCAGTTCCGCTTCCACCACATTGGAACGGCCGATGAAGCTGCTGACAAAGAGATTTGCCGGTCTCTGGTAAATACTCTTCGGTGTACCGACTTGCTGTAATACGCCGCCCTTCATAACAGCGATACGGTCGGATATCGCCATAGCCTCTTCCTGGTCATGGGTAACGTAAACCGTGGTAATACCTACCTGATGCTGCGTTCTTCTGATTGCACCGCGCATGTCCACACGAAGCTTGGCATCCAAATTGGATAAAGGCTCATCCATTAAAAGAACATCCGGCTGAATCACAAGGGCTCTCGCGAGCGCCACACGCTGCTGCTGTCCTCCGGACATTCGCTCCGGCTTTCTGTCAGCCAGATTCTCAATCTGCATCAGACGCAGGAATTCATCACTTTTTTCTCTTCTTTCCTTTGCCGGAACCCCTTTATTCTTCAGGCCGAATTCCACGTTCTGCCTTACGGTATAATGCGGGAATATAGCATAATTCTGGAATACCATTCCGATGTTTCTCTTGGCAGGATCCAGGTCATTAATTCGTTTGTCATTGAAGTAAAAATCTCCTCCCTCAATGGAATTAAATCCGGCAATCATACGAAGGAGTGTTGTCTTCCCGCAACCGGACGGCCCCAACAGGGTGAAAAACTCGCCTTCATGAATATCTAAACTTAAATCGGGAATAATGGTACTGTCCCCATATTTTTTCACAGCATGTTTAATAGAAATGGCTACGCTCAAGATCTTCTCCTCCTTACTCTCTATCAGGCTTTTGTAGCATTTGTTCCTATTGTCTAAATTTATTTACACAATAGGCAGCAGGAACAGTATATTGTTTCGTGCTTTTAAAATCAAGTTTTTTATTTATAAGTATTTGCTATGACAAGACTTAAAATCCACAATTTCCTTGTGCATTTTGAAGAATGAATCTAAAAAATATCTATCCCGGACCTGCGTTCAACTTATTGAAAAAAAGAGTCCATATCCCCATAGCAGGCAAAACAGAGGAATACTCAATCTGAATTTCAGTTTTTTCGTTTTATGATGAAAAAATACATAGCAAAAAGTGAGCCGAAAGCGCCCCCCATCAGTGCCGTCAGCAATAAAACCCTCTCGGGAATACGCCATGCATGATGAATGGCTTTATACTTATCCGCCCCATAAAATAAGAATGCGATAATATTAATGGATAAAAAATAGACGCCAAACGGAGTGAACAAGCTCTCTATCCCCACAGCTCGTCCTCTTCTTTTTCCTCTTTGTACTTTGCATAAATGTCCTGTATATTCAGAGCCGTGAGAATTGCCTCCAGTACACTCACAAGAACCAGACCGAGTTTTGCAAGCCCGACCATGCCTTTATCTCTTCTCTTTTTTCCTTCTTTTATTCCTTCCAAAAGGATTAAAAGACCGATTAAGTTCCCCAAATGAACAAGATTCCGATTCACCTGTCTATTTTCCTGCAGAATTTCTTCCAGCATTTTCTTTTTATTCATCTTTCTTTTCCTTTCTTTTTACACCCTGAAACGGATTGTAAACTAGAGCATGGTCCGAATCGCTTCTATTTCTTCCTCCTTAAAGGCATAGGCCCTGGCATTCTCCACCCGCACACGAATGAAGCTGTCCGACATGGCATAGCCGTCCCGCAAGGACAAAAGCAGCATAATGACCGCGCCGTGTGTGATAATCAAGATATCCCCTTTTTGGGCATCGGCATCCAATGCACTCCGTTTTTTCTTTATCAAAGAGTAGGCGGAGAAGAAGCGATTCAACACATCTTGGTAGGACTCGCCCCCTGAAATCCTCCTGTATCGCTTGTTTTGCTCCCACTCTTCCAGTTCTTTCGGATAAAGGCTTTTTGATTCTATCCAGGTTTTTCCTTCGCAAATTCCGAAATTCATCTCCTCCAGACCGGGCACGGTTTCCACTTCCACGCCAAGCCGCCTTCCCACAATTTCCGCGGTCTCCTTTGCCCTCATGAGAGGGCTCGTGAAAATAGAGGAAAGAAATCCTCCCTCGGCATGAAACAGCCTATCCAAATAGCTGCTTAAAGAATGTGCCTGCCGGATTCCGTTTTCATTTAAAGGAATATCGGTACTCCCCTGAATTCGTCTTTCTACATTCCAATCCGTTTCTCCATGACGAGCCAAAAAAATGCGCACAGTCTTTCTTTACCCCTTTCCATTATAATTTTTCCGCTTCAGCAATTTCCCTTGCCACAAAAATACCGGATGCCGATGCATGAGAAAGAGAATGCGTTACTCCTGATCCGTCTCCAATCACGTAAAATCCCTTATACTTCGTCTCCAGATGTTCATCCAAGGTCACTTCCATATTGTAGAACTTTACCTCCACTCCATAGAGCAGGGTATCTTCATTTGCTGTACCGGGAGCGATTTTATCCAGAGCATAAATCATTTCCATAATCCCGTCCAAGATACGCTTGGGAAGCACAAGGCTTAAATCTCCCGGCGTCGCTTTAAGAGTCGGCTGCACCATTCCCTCTTCAATCCGCTTCTGATTACTTCTTCTTCCTCTTACCAGGTCTCCAAAGCGCTGCACAATGACACCACCGCCCAGCATATTGGAAAGACGGGCAATGCTTTCTCCGTAGCCGTTACTGTCCTTGAAAGGCTCCGAAAAATGCTTCGCAACAAGGAGCGCAAAGTTGGTATTTTCCGTATGTTTATCCTCTCCCTCGTAGCTGTGTCCATTCACGGTGACGATTCCGTTTGTGTTCTCGTTTACCACAATGCCGTTCGGATTCATACAGAAGGTTCGTACATTATCTTCAAAGAGTTCCGTCCGATAAACAATTTTACTTTCATACAGTTCATCGGTCAGGTGAGAGAAAATCACGGCAGGCAGTTCCACACGCACACCGAGATCCACACGATTGGACTTCGTAGGAATCCCCAACTCGTCACAGACTTTCTCCATCCATTTACTGCCGGAGCGTCCGACGGAAACAATACATCTTTTTGCGGAAAAATCTTCCTTCTTGGTATGCAGCAGATAACTTTCACAATCCACTTTTGTATCGCTTTTTTCTGCGGAAGACTTCTCTTCCCGTCTTCCTTGAATTTCTATTTTCTCAACCGGTGTATCAAAATGAAACTCCACCTTATCTTTCAGCTCGGCATACAGCTTTTCCAAAACTACATAGTTGATATCCGTTCCCAAATGACGGACGGAAGCATCCAGAAGCTTCAGACGATTCTGCATACAGAGCTTCTTGAATTTGGTCCCGGCCGTGGAAAAGAGACGGGTCCCTTCTCCTCCATGTTCCATATTGATTTCATCAACATATTTCATGAGGGAAAGGGCTTCTTCTTTTCCGATATATTCATAGAGGGTACCGCCAAAATCGTTTGTGATATTGTATTTCCCGTCGGAAAATGCACCTGCTCCGCCAAATCCACTCATAATAGAACAACTCTTACAGGAAATACAGGACTTGATCTTCTTCCCGTCAATCGGACAGTGCCGCTTTTCCAAGCTGTGCCCTGCTTCTAAAACCACAACAGAAAGAGCGGGATTCTTCTTTATCAGCTCATACGCCGCATAAATTCCGCCGGGTCCCGCCCCGACGATAGCCACATCATAATTCTTCATTTTCCCTCCCTGCCGCTACGCACGAATCCGATTCACAATTACGACTTAGTTTATCATAATTTATTTACTTTTGCATAAGAACTTATAGGCAAAAAATCTTACGGAAAGCAAACTGTCTTCCATAAAGAATAGGCCTGAAATCGGGGGCCGTTCGATTCTCCCCTTTTTCAGACCTATGCTACATAAGCACTTTACAAGATTCATTTCTATAAGTTTTCTTCCAAAGCGTTAAGAGCCCCGGTTAAAAACTCGGCATGCTATTTACAGTAACTGTAAGAAAAGCTCCTTGATATCCTCGAACTTCGGATCTCTCGGGTTTCCGGGTCTGCAGGCATCATCCATAGCGGACTGGGATAAGAAATCCACATCCTCCGGCTTTACTATATTCTTCAGATCCTTGGGAATCCCTACATCTTCAGCAAGCTTCTTTACAGCATCGATAGCTGCCTTCTGATACTCTTCCTTGCTCATCTTCTCTGTTCCGGAAACACCCATAGCCTTTGCTACTTCTCTTAACTTCTCGCCGACAGCATCCTTATTGTATTCCATAACGGTAGGAAGAATAATCGCATTCGCTACACCGTGCGGTGTATCGTAAAGAGCGCCTAAACCGTGTGCCATGGAGTGCACGATTCCGAGTCCGCAGTTGGAGAATCCCATTCCGGTAAGATACTGCCCGAGTGCCATCCCTTCTCTGCCTTCCGGGGTATTGTCCACTGCACCGCGAAGGGACTTCGCAATCAGCTCAATTGCCTTTAAGTTGAACATATCGGTAATGGTATTTGCTCCTTTTGTGGTATATCCCTCGATGGCATGGGTTAGAGCATCCATGCCGGTAGATGCGGTAAGACCTTTAGGCATGCTGGACATCATATCGGGATCCACGAAAGCTACAACAGGGATATCATGCGGATCTACACAAACGAACTTTCTCTTCTTTTCTACGTCAGTGATAACGTAGTTAATGGTTACTTCTGCCGCGGTACCTGCCGTTGTCGGAATGGCAAAAATAGGTACGGACGGCTTCTTTGTAGCGGAAAGTCCCTCTAAGCTTCTTACATCCTCAAACTCGGGATTGGCAATGATAATCCCGATAGCCTTGGAGGTATCCATGGAGGATCCGCCGCCGATAGCGATGATATAGTCAGCCCCGGACTTTTTGAATGCCGCTACGCCGTTCTGCACATTCTCGATTGTCGGATTCGCCTTAATATCGGAGTAGATTTCATAGGGAAGCCCTTCCTTGTCGAGTAAGTCCGTTACCTTCTTGGTAACATTAAACTTAATTAAATCCGGGTCGGAACAAACGAAAGCCTTTTTGAAGCCGCGCCCCTTTGCCTCTTCCGGAACACTCAGGATGGCACCCTTTCCATGATAAGATACCTCGTTTAACACAATTTTGTTTGCCATAATTTTACCTCCTTATAAATAAATGGGACTATTTGTCCTCACCCTTTCTCTGTCCATAGCTCTTGAATTTCTCAAGCATCACCTTCATCTCCTCCTCCGGCAGAATCACCGGGTTGCCTATCGATCTTGCCTTGGTGTAAATCTCTGCACAGTATTCCACTTCTTCAATAATATTAAAAGCATTTGCCAAATCCTTCGCTCCGGCAAGAAGGCCGTGGTTCGCGAGAATAACCGCCTTCCTATCCTTCATTGCGTCAAATGCATTTTTTGCAAGTTCCATAGAGCCGAAGGTGGCATATTCCGCCACTCTGACATTCTCTCCGGCAACCGCAATCATATAATGCGTAGCCGGTAAATCCTCTCTTAAACAGGACAAAATCGTAGCATACATGGTATGGGCGTGAACCACGGCGTCTATATCCTCTCTATACTTATAGGGCATAACATGCATGGCCCACTCGGAAGACGGAACTCGGTTTCCTTCCAGTACATGACCGTCCAAGTCCATAATCACTATATCTTCAGGCTGAATTTCAAAAAAGTCAATTCCCGAGGGGGTAATGGCAACTCTTCCGCTTGCTCGATCAAAGACACTTAAGTTTCCGCCCGTACCTTTGGTCAGTCCCGCCTCTACAAGCTTCCTTCCGTACTTTATCAAAAGTTGCCTTTCTTTCTCCATATCCATATATCGTTCTCCTTCGCTTTCCTTTCCCCAATCGATTTTCTCTCTTTGCAGAAATTATGGTCCAACTTGTATCTGATTGCAAGAGAATCTTATCAAAAGAGAATGTTGTCAGAAGCAAAATACTCATGCTATATTATGAATTGCTTTAAGGAAAATAATTTTTTCCTTATTTTAAATCATTTTATTATTTAGAAGGGGTTTTTTATGTGGTTTATTCTTTCTTTGGTTGCCGTGTTTTTCTGGTCCGGTTCCGATTTTTTTTCCAAGCTCGGTTCTCCGGAGAAGGACACGAACAGTCATCTGAAAATGGTTGTTGCCGTAGGGCTCGTGATGGGTTCCCACGCAACATATCAAGTTCTCGTAAACGGAGTGACTTTTAATCTTCAGACGGTTTGGGTCTATCTCCCCGTGTCTTTCCTCTATATCTTCTCTATGCTTCTTGGGTATATCGGGCTACGCTATATCGAGCTTTCCATAACTTCTCCGATTTGTAATACCTCCGGAGCCGTAGCTGCCTTTTTATCTTTTCTTTTTTTAAAGCAGACACTCAGCTTTCCACAACTTATCGCTACCATACTTGTAATTGTCGCAATCGTTCTTCTATCCTATTTTCAAAAGCAGAAGGAAGAGGCGGAGCTTAAAGAATCCGGGGAAGAACCCGGTATGAAGCACATGAACAGCTTCCTTGCTATCTTCTTTTCTATTGCTTACTGCATCATCGACGGTTTGGGAACCTTTATGGATGCCGTCGTTTTATCTCCGATATCGGATAATCCTGCAGAAAGAACCCTTATGGATTCCATCTTTGTTCATCGTCTTTCCGAAGACTCCGCCAATGTGGCATACGAATATACATTCCTTGCAGTAGCTCTTATCACTTTACTTTATCTTGTCTTTGTGAAGAAGACCAAGTTCTTCCCGAGCTATGACGGAGCAAAACTGATTGGAGCCATGAGTGAAACAGCGGGACAGGCAGCTTATATTGTTGCCCTTGCTGCAAATGCCGTTGCCTCGGCACCGCTGATTTCCAGCTACTGCATCTTCTCCGCTCTCTGGGCACACATTTTCTTAAAAGAAAGGCTCAGTAAAAAGCAGTACTTTGCTGTTGCTCTGGCGGTAGTTGGTATCGTCATCATGGGATTCTTCGGAGAGGATTAAGCTGTTTCTTTTCCCGGTTTCTTTAAATATAAAAAAAATTTATGCATTACATTGCTTCCTAAAAGAAAAGCAATTCAACGCTAAAAGAAAAAGGGCTGTAAAAATCAAAGTTGATTTTTTACAGCCTCTTTTCTTCTTAAACGAAGATTGCTCCTTATGGAGAAATCCTTACTCATAATATGTAGAAAACATTCGACAGCTCGCTTTTATAAAGCGGAATAGTTTTTTACAGATTCTTCTCCAAATCCTCTACGATCTTCTTAATCGTTCCCTCTTTAAAGGGATTCATGAGTCCCGCCTTTTCCTCCAGTTCTGTAAAGAAAAGGGATGCAGAGCACTTGGAGAACTCCATATAGCTCTTCCAAGCCCCTTGGAAATCCTTATCCATCCAGGCCTTGTACTGTAAAGCATTGATACTCGCGATACAGTAGTCAATGTAATAGTAGGGCAGGTCATAGATATGGTGCTGCTTCTGCCAGAATCCGCCCTCTTCCATAAAGGTATTGTCCGCATAATCTAAGTGTGGCTTATACTCCTGCTCCAGGGTTCTCCATAGCAGCTTTCTCTCCTTCGGAGTCATTTTCGGATTCTTATAGACCATGTTTTGGAACTCATCCACCATGGTGCCGTAGGGGATAAACATCAGGAACTCTTCAAAATGCATGGAAAGGTAGTCCTTTGCCCGCGTACCGAAGAATAAATCCATCCAAGGCTCGGTAAAGAACTCCATGGACATGGAATGGGTTTCCGCCGTTTCCATGGTCAATTGATTATGCTCATGAATGGGCAAATCCGCCGTAATATAACCCTGGAAGGCGTGTCCGCACTCGTGGGTAATTACATCACAGTCCCCGGCTGTTCCGTTGAAGTTGGCAAAGATAAAGGGCATGTGGTAGTTGGGAAGCATTTCCATATACCCGCCGGTTCTCTTATTCTTTCTGCCCAGCACATCGAAAAGCTCCATTTTCATCATATCCTGCATAAACTTTGCGGTTTCGGGAGAAAGTGCATCGTACATCTTCTGTCCAGCCTTAAGAATTTCCTCCGGTGTTCCGATGGGGGCGGGATTTCCCTCCTTGAAAAATACCCCTTCGTCGTAGTAATAGAGCTTGTCCAGCCCGAGGCGCTCCCTTCTTCTCTCATGAAGCTTCTGAACAAATGGCACCAAATCCCGTTTTACCTGCTGACGGAAGGAAGCAATCTCCCTCTCCCCATAGCAGTTTCGATTCATTCTGGCATAGCCGATTTCCGTGAAATCCGGATAGCCCATCATCTGCCCCTGCTCGGTACGATTCTTTACCAAAGCATCATAGATAGAGTCCAGCTTTTCCGCATTGTCCTCAAAAAACTTGGTATACGCCTTCCATGCCTTCTTACGCACCTCTCTGTCCTCTGCCGTAAGATAGGGTGTCATGAGGGAAAGATTCAGATTCTCCCCTTCCCAGGGAATCTTTGCAGAAGCCAGAAGTTTACTATATTCGGTGGTTAGTTCATTTTCCTTTTGCATCAGGGGAATGAGGCCAATGTCCACCGCCTTCTGTGCCAGCTCCATGTTTTTAAAGGCTACATGCCCAAGCTTCTCTTCCATATAGGCTCTGTGAGGAGAATGGTAAATCCGCATCTGGTAGTCCACTAAGAGATTTCGGAAAATGGGCATATTGGCATCATAAAAGGCTCTCTCCTTCTCGTAGAAGGGATCCGTCATGTCAATGTCGTTTCGAATGCTGGCAATCACACTTTCCGTCATTACATCATCCACCAGCTTATAGCATTTTTGGTGCAGGGCAAAGAGCTCCTCCCCGGACTCAGCCTTATCTACCCCCTCGCAAAGCTCCAAAAAATCAGCCTTCAGTTTATCAAAATCAATTCTCTCATAGGGAAATTCCGTAAATTTCATCTTTTCCTCCAATTCATAATCATAAGTGAAATGCATAAGTGACAGTCTAATACAATCGGTATAAGCATAACATTTCTATGGGAATATTCCATAAGTTTTGTGCTTTTCCTTTACCCTTTTGCACAGAAAAATAGAGCTGTAAAAAATCATAAAGTTGATTTTTTACAGCTCCACCTATCAAAGTCGCAACACTATAAGGCCTACAAAAAACTCATACCAACGTTTTCTTACATTATGATTCATCTTTTTTCATGAGAGGGAGGTCTGATAGAGTAATTCTTTCATATGCACCATTCTTCTTATCCTCCGGATGTGGCTCCAGTCCTATAATCGTGATAGACTTTTTATCCGGGCCATATACCCAATATATTCTCATTGCTCCACTGGTTTTATTTTCAAGATAAGATTGCCACACACGTTCTCCATATCGCTCCGATAATACTTCTATATCATGTGTTTTCAGACTAGGATGTCTGGGATTTTCTGATAACAACTTTAAAGCTTTTCCCCACTTTTTGAAAATAATTGCATCATTTTTACTGATTGTCCCAATTCTATATTCTGTTTGAAGTTTATTCCACAGTTCTTCCATTTCCGGAAGTCCCATACGTATTATAAAACTCATATATTCACACTACCCAAAATCCGAGAGATCTATAGGATCTGATACGTATCCTTGTTTATAATTGCTGATAGCCTTATCCATATCTTTTAAAGTACGTGCAGAAATAGTATCCGGAACTGTCAATTCACGAGGCTCTAGCATAATACAGCCATTTTCATATTCCTTAACGTTATAATATTGGTATAAAGCACCGCGCAAAGTAACTCTCTTCTTACTATCCAGGTGAACATTATACTCCTTTGCTGCTTCCATCATCTTCCTCCTATGCGTGTGGGATTTCCCACTTTTTAATCTATACTATATTTGGCCAAATGATTTGTCAATGATTATTATGCTCCCTTCTAATCAATCCACTAATTATAGCTTATACTTATCCAAAGATATATCTACAAAGTCAATGGATTTCTCTTCTAAAAACATCACCATATAGATTGGAAAATAGCTGACTTGTCCCCTCGTTTTGACATTATCATTGCTAAAGACATAAGCATTCTTTATACCATATTCAGGAACGCGCAATATGTTATCCAAAGCGGAATGTTTCTCATAATCCTTTCCGCTTTTTACTTCAATAGGAAGTACTTCTCCTGCATGCTCAATAATAAAGTCCAGTTCTCCTTTTTTCTTATTACTATAATAATACAAGGGATAATTATGTGCACAAAGCTCCTGAGCAATCACATTTTCATATACGGAGCCTTTATTGATATCTTTTTCTTTACTAACAATTTTTAATTTACAGGACTTTCCATACAGGCTTGTGAGCAAACCCACATCGGACAAAAACAGTTTAAATAAAGTACTTTTTTCGTTGAGTAAAAGCGGAACTGTCGGTTCTGTCGTATTAAAAGTTGCTAGTGCAACTCCGGCCTTCCAAAGCCATGTAAAACTATCAGAAACCCTTTCAAATCGAAGATTCGCCTTAATATCTGCAAGCTTAAAGCGTTTATTTTTTTCATTTAATTCTGCGGGAATCAATTCATAAATTTGTGTAAGCAATAATTTTCGATTCTCTTCCTCGTATTGTGTAAAATCTAACTTATATTGCTCGATAATGGCTTTGTGTTCCTCTATGACATTATCTATATTTTCTGTTTTACGATATTGCTCCACAGCAGCAGGCATCCCCCCTATAATGAGATACAAATTAAATATCTCCATTATTTTTTGATGAAATACTTCATCTACCGGAGTCTTGGATAAAAAGGAACTGCGGAGCCTCTCCAATACTTTATCCTCAACATTAAAGATTTGAAGGAACTCTTCAAAATCAAGGGGAAACATTTTTAGAGTCTGCAAATATCCTACCGGTGCTGACTTCAAATTAACCAGTTCTATTCCTAGCAAAGATCCCGATAAGACATAGCGAAAACGCTTATCCTCTACAAGAAACTTTATCTTTGTAACAATTTCTTTGTATCGCTGAATTTCATCAAAGAAAATGATTGTTTTTCCGGGAATTATCTTCTTACTGCTGTACAAAGACAGCTTTAAAATAAGATCATCAATACTATTCGCTTCACGCAAAATATCCACTATTTCCGATTGTCTAATAAGGTTAAACTCAACATAATCACATCCTGACTGCTCTAGGCATGCTCGAATAATATAGGTCTTTCCTGCCTGACGAACACCATAAATCAGTAAGGCTTTTTCTCCACTCGTAATCCAATTCAAAAGGTCTTTTTCAATTTTTCTTTTCAGCATCTTTTCTCCAAAATCCGGCATAACAGCGCCATAAGTCATTTCTCCCTAACCGGCCAATGACATTTTTCCAAGGTATTTTGACTTATATTTTGACATTTTTCCAAGGTATTTTCAAGCCAATTTTGTCACTTTTCTAAGGTATTTTCACACTAATTTTGACACTTTTCCAAGATTGCATAATGATTGTGTAGCAGTCATGAAAAGCAGACACGAAAAATGTTCTAGCAGTCAAGAACGTAGGTATGTAGCAAAAAAGCAATAATCGCACGTTTTGCTCATTAAGAAAAAATACCTTTTCATGACAGTCTCCATGAAAAGGCATTTAAGTTCATAACAAGCATCATCCGTAAACCATCAGGATGATAGCAAAATATTATAAATTCGTTACATTGGTAATTTTCTTTATTCCCATCTTCCGCTCTACCTTAATAAGTCGTTAATTTCAATTGCTTATCAACATACTCGCCTAAAAATATATCGCTACACTTTTCAATTCCCTGCTTTTTCAGCTCCTCAAGAAGCCATTCCTCGTCCTTCCCGATTACTTTAAGAATATCATGCTGTACTTGACCATCCGTAATAATAGGGAACTTTGGATTTTCTTCACCGGAATGAATGATAATCAGTTGTCCATTTTGCTCCACTATAGCTCTTTTCACATCATCGGAGGAAAAAATGCCGTTGGTACGCAGTTTAAAGGCCACATCATGGGCAGACAAGCCCGATTTCTTGCAATTTTCAATAAGAATCTTGCCGTCATCAATGATGATATGCGCCTTACCATCGATTAACTGCTTCGCCTTTACATTATGATTCTTAACCCATTTCTGGCAGAGCACAAGAAGACACCATATTCCCAGAATGGCAACAAATTCATAGATTTTAATACTATTGTTATAAATCACTCCTCCGACAATTCCACCGAGTACATAATTCACAACTTGGTCACTGGCAGATGACGGTGCCAAGTTTCCTTTCCCTGTGATGTTGATAATCAATGTCATGGCCAGAAACCCGATTAAGAGCTTAATAGCTACAAATAAAAATGGATTCATGTTTTACCCTCCCCTAAATACACCACTCTTTCTTTATGTTTTCGCCTCTCTTAAGAGGCTTTCGTCTTCCGGTCTTTCCTCTCCGTGACCTTAGTCTTCAAGTCCTTCAACGAGTTTTCTAATACTTCCTTCCTCAAAGGGACTCATAAGTCCTGCCTTCTTCTCGAGTTCGGTAAAGAAAAGGGATGCGGAAAGATGAGAAAACTCCATATAGCTCTTCCACGCTTCCTTGAAATCCCGCTTCATGAAAGCCTTGTATTGCAGGGCATTTACCGCAGCAAGACAGTAATCAATGTAGTAATAGGGGTTTTCATAGATATGACTCTGCTTCTGCCAAAGTCTTCCCTCATTTAAGAAAGCATTGTCCTTATAATCAAGGTGCGGTCTGTATTCCTTTTCAAGCTTCTTCCAAAGCTCATTTCGCTCTTCCGGAGTCATTTCCGGGTTCTTGTACACAATATTTTGGAATTCATCGACCATGGTGCCGTAGGGAATAAACATCAGCGTATCTTCAAAATGCATTTCCCTATAGTCGTCTGCCCTCTCTCCAAAGAAAAGCTCCATCCAGGGCTCGGTAAAAAATTCCATAGACATCGAATGGGTTTCCGCCGTTTCGGAAGTTAAGTCATTATGCTCCCGAATAGGAAGATTCGCAGTCAAATAGCCCTGAAAGGCATGTCCGCACTCATGGGTAATCACATCGATATCTCCCGCTGTCCCGTTAAAGTTTGCAAAAACAAGAGGCATCTTGTAGTTCGGAAGCATATCCATGTAGCCGCCGGTACTCTTATTTTTCCTGCCAAGAACATCAAAGAGCTCCATTTCCCGCATTTTTCGCATGAAAGTAGAGGTCTCCGGGGAAAGCTCATCGTACATCTTCTCTCCTGCTGCCATGATTTCTTCCGGGCTTCCGCACGGCGCGGGATTTCCCTCCGGGAAGAAAACATCTTCATCATAATAGTAGAGATGCTCGAGTCCCAGTCTCTTTCTTCTCTTTTCATGCAGCTTTTCCACAAAGGGAACAAGGTCACGCTTCACCTGATTCCGAAAGCTTTCAATCTCCTTCTCGCCATAACAGTTACGATTCATTCTGGCATAGCCGAGTTCAGTAAAATCAGGATAGCCAAGCAGGCGTCCTTGCTCAGTTCGGTTCTTTACCAGCTCATCATAGAGGGAATTCAGTTCCTCCCTGTGCTCCTCAAAAAAAGCACTGTACTTTTCCCAGGCTCTTTCCCGGACAGAACGGTCCACGCTTGTCATATAGGGGCGCATAAGAGAAAGGTTTAATTCCTCTCCCTCCCATTCAATCGTCGCCGTGCCAAGAAGCTTTCCATAGACGGTCGTAAGCTCATTTTCCTTTTGCATAAGGGGAATGAGCTTTTCGTCCATCCCTTTCATCGCAAGTTCAATATTCTTAAAGGCCACATGCCCGATTTTCTCTTCCATCTCTTTTTTGAAAGGAGAATGATAGAGCTTCTTCTGGTATTCCACCATGGCATTCCAAAAGCCCGGCATCTTTTCGTCATAGTAGTCCTTCTCCTTTTCATAGAACTCATCGGTCATATCGATATTGTTCCGAAAATTCGCAAGCACCATCGCCGTCATCACATCGTCCTGCATCTTGTAATACTTTTTATGAATGGAAAAGACCTCCTCTACGGACTTTGCCTTGTCCAAGGCCTTCGTTAAATCTGAAAGCTCCTTTTCCATTTTTGTAAAATCCACCCTCTCATAAGGGAATTCACTCAGTTTCATAATTCATTTTCCTTTCCTTCTATATCCACTCACCTTTTATACTAGGCGTCATTTTTAGAAAGCAGATATACACAATACTGGTTCATGCTAATTCCTTCCCTCTCAGAATGCACCGCTAAGGATCGATGCAAGCTCCGGGGAATCCTCAACTTAAACTGTCCGGAATAGTCTTCCAGACTATCCGGCTCATGAATCTTCACACCTTCTTCCAATGCTGCTGCAAGCCATTCTTTTTTTGCATCCATCGCATTCGCTACTGCACTTTCTACAGTCTCACCACAGCTAATACACCCGGGTAAATCCGGAAAAGAAACAACGAATCCACCTTCATCCTTATCTTCTACAATTTCCATACGATAAGACATTGCCAAATAATCATTCAGCGTCTTCATCATTTTTCGCCTCACTTTCTACAATCTGCCGCACCATTTCTACATATACCTTCTTAATCGGTTCGTGCTTTGGATTGCAAGAAATGCCTGAAGCATCGTAACCTCATTTACACAATATCCTTCAAAATCTCCAACGGAAACGGCTCTCCCACCTTCTCTACGGAAAGGTCTCTTAGCGTAAAGTTTGACTTCCGAAGCGTCAGTGCCGGGTTATAGTAGGGATCTCCCTTTCTCAAAATCTCCGGCCAATGCTTTGCCAGGCAGACAATCTCTCCGTTGAAACGCTTTACCTTCTCCGGATTGTCCTCCAGACCTCTGGACTTGGACTCATAGTGGGTAAAAAGGGCATAGGGGGTATAAACCACCCGCTTTCCAAGGGCCCGAATCTTTAAACAAAAATCCACATCATTAAAGGCTACCGCAAGTTCTTCTCGGAAGCCCCCTACCTTATCAAAGAGGGATTTCTTGGTCATTAAAACGGCAGCGGTAACCGCTGTATAGTTTTGAATGCAGGCCGCCCTATGCATATAGCTGTTTTCCGTTTCGTGGGTACCGATAAAGGTGGCGCCGGCAATACCGCCAAAGCCCATTACCACACCGGCGTGCTGAATCATCTTATCCGGATAGAGAAGCCTTGCACCGCAGATTCCGATTTCCTCCTGCTGCACAAACTGGAGCATTTCCTCCACAGAATCCGCCTTTAAGCACTCAATGTCATTGTTCATAAAGAGTAGGTAGTCTCCGTGGGCAAAGCTCACCCCGAAGTTATTGATGGCGGAGTAGTTAAACTCTCTTTCCCAGCGTACCACCCGTACCGCCTTCTTTTGGAAATCTCCGTATCGTGCCGGAAATTCCTCCTGGATTTTTTCATAGTAGGAAAATGTCTTTTCCTCTACGGAATTGTTCTCCACCACAATCACTTCCAGGTAAGAATAACTTCCGGCAAAGAGGGAGCGAATGGCCAGATCCAAATCCTCGCTGTGGTCCTTACTGGGGATAATCACGGAAATAAGAGGAAGCTCCCCATCCTTTTTCTCCAAGGCATAGTGGCAATGATAATAGCCGTAGGTAATGCCTCGCTCCACCTTTTCAATGGGAAGACCCAAGCGCTTGGCATGGTCAAAAACCGCCCGCTCTCCGGCAGTAAAGGCATAGAGCTTTGCCTCCGGATTTTGTGCCGTGGAAAGCTGATGAGAACGCCAATGATAGAGGACCTTCCTGATATGGATAATGGTGGAAGAGGTAAAGAGCGCCTCTTCCTGCGCCTTCTTCTCCTCGTCGCTAAGTCCTGTTGCCTTTTCTCTTCTTTCCGCCTCTTCGCATAAACGTAAAATCAGGTCATAGTCCTGGGCACCGTCATATTCCTTTTGCTCGTAAATCTTCTCTCCTGCCTCTCCCTCCTTCGCTACAGCTTCCAGCAAAGAACGCTTGGCAATCAGAAGATGGCAGAAATAATTTACACTGCGAAGAAGCTCCGGACTGTAGTCCGGCTTAAAGTGGGGTTCAAAATAATAGGCGGAAGCAAAGTCAATCTTGTCCTCATCACTATAGAGAAGCTCCGCCTTAGGATGCTTCTTGATGGTTTTTGCAATGGTATATAAGGCATCTTCCGTCAGCTCATCATCATGGTCGGAGAAAATGATGAACTCTCCCTTGGCCATGGCAATGGCGGCATTGGTATTTCCGGAAATACCCAGGTTCTTGGGAAGTACGGAAAAACGCACTCTGCTGTCCTTCTCCTGATACTCCTGTAAAACCGAAACCGGGGACTTTTCTCCATTCTCCAAAGTATCCCCGGAAAGCTCGGAAGCATCCGCAAGGCAAATTTCAAAATGGGGATAGGTCTGGGCTAAAATACTGTCCAAGAGTCTTCTTAAAAAAGCTTCCTTGGGACGGTACACCGGAATCACAATGGAAAAAAGCAGGGGATTCTCCCAAACTTCCGCCCTTTGCCGTGAAAGTTCTTCCGCTCCGGTCTTCTCTTTTTTGTACCACTCGTTATAATCGTAGTCCTGCTCGATGCTCTTTAGCTTCCGCACACTCTTATGCCAAAGAGCGGAAAGTCCACCCTTTTTCAAGGTATCCTTTACCGCTTCCACGGTTTCCCACTGGAAGAGAGCCAGAAACTTCTCCATCTTCTTGTGGGCATGGGAGTTAAAGGACTCGATTTTTTTATCATCAAAACTAAAACGACGAAGCTGCTGATCCACCTGAATCAAAAGCTCCACCCTCTCGCCTTTAGAAAGTGCATAGGGGGTGTCTAAAGAAAAGCCCAGCTTCCTCTGGATTTTCTTCCCGTTTTCCTCCTCGTACTTGGGAAAATAGGCTTCATTTACGGTTTCCCGCTCCACTTCCTCATAGGAAAATTCTCTCTTTTCCCCGCCCTTTCCCTGGATGGACAGTTTTACCGGAGTCTCCGGGTCTCTTCCGAAAGCCCAGCCCTGAATATGCAGTTTTCCTTCTCTGACTAAGGCAATATCAATCTTTGCTCTCATTTTCTTACTCCTCTATCGAAGCCTTCTCTATAGAACTGCTTACTTTTGTAGCCTGTTCCGAAGTACTGCTTTCACAGGCATCCTGCGCCGGCTGTTCCGAAGAACTGTCTCCGCTTATTGCCTGTTCCGAAGTACTGCTTTCGCCGGTAGCCTGCTCCGCCTGTTCCGAAAAGTTCAGTCTCTCTTCCTCTACCACCAGCGGTCTCTTCATCACCCTTTGGTTAATGGATAAAATATATTCTCCTAAAAGTCCAATAAAAAAGATTTGCACAGAGCCCAGGAAAAGCATTCCTATCAGCATAGGAGCCATACCTGCCGGAAAGCGGTCCCACCAGATCAGTTTCATTATGAGATAAACGAGGCCGACCAGCATGCTGATTCCTGCAAAGATCCCGCCAAAAAATACCGCCAAGCGAAGTCCCACCTTGGTATAGCTGGTAAAGCTCAGCATGGCCGCATCATAAAGAGTATAGAAGTTGTTGTGTGTCACGCCCGCCCGACGCTTCGGCTGCATATAGGGAATGTCCTTTCTTCTGTAACCAAGCTCCGCCACAATACCGCGCAGAAAGGGGGTGGGATCGTCCAGAGATTGCATTACCGAAATAAAGCCTTTGTCGTACAAGCCAAAGCCTGTAAACTGGCTGATTTGATCCACGGAAGACATTTTCCGAATAAGCTTATAGTATATTCCCCGAAGCGCGTACATAAGCTTCGACTCGTTACTCTCTGTCTTCACCCCGATTACGATACGGTAACCCTCTTCCCAGGCTTCCACAAACTTCGGAATCATTTCCACCGGATCCTGAAAGTCTGCCGCCATAAGAATAGTCGCATCTCCCGTGCTGTTCAGCATCCCGTAATAGGGAGAGTTGAACTGTCCGAAATTCTTCGCATTAAAAATCGCCTTGATGCCCTTATCTTCCCGGCAAAGCGCTCTTAAGTTCTCCCGCGTCTTATCCTGTGAGTCGTTGTCAATAAAGAGAAGCTCATAATGATAGTTCTGAAGCTTCTCCTGAAAACAAGTTCTAAGTGCATTCGCAAGGGGAATGACATTTTCCTCCTCGTTATAGCAGGGAATGACAATACTGATGGTTTTCTTCAAATTCCAACCTCTTTTCTATCCTTCCAAATCGGTATACATTAAAACTCTTATGGCCCTTCTATTCTTCTAAATCGCTATATACCAAGACTTTTACAGCCTCTCTATTCTTCATATCATACAGTGCAGCTTCTATATTTTCCATACCGCGGTAGCTTTTCGTAAAAAATGCGCTCGGGTGAAAATCCTTTTCCCGGACAATCTTCATGATTTTCTCAAGATGCGCTCTTCCGCCCTTGGAAAGGGAGAAGACAAAGCTCTTTCCCGCCATCCCCTTTCCTAAGGAAAACTTCGGTAAATAAAGGGCGTCTACCGCCTTCTTTTCTCTCTCTTCTCCATCAATTAGATAGTGGAGCGGTCTTCCGGAAAGCTCTTCCTCTACAACTGCCTCATCCGCCCCAAAATAGGCCACATTGCTGACCACGCCTCCACCGTATTTTACCATGTCGGAGGCTTCGCAAAGGGCATATTCGTCTCCTCCGCAAAGGAGAACCCGATCCACGCCTTTTCCGCCCGTCCGATTCCAGATTTCATTGACAATGGGAGAATTTGTGGAATTTGCTAGAGGATGCTTCCCTTCCGGAAGGGGAGTTCTAAGCTCTCTATAATCCAAAACCTCCACCGGGCAATCCTTTGTTCCCATACTAAGAGCCAGTCTTTTACTCTCTTCTCTGCTCCCTACGGCAAAAATACGACTTGCTCCGAAATACTGCGCCGCAAAGATTGCCGCAAGGCCGATAGCCCCGATTCCCAGTACACAAACCGTATTTCCCCTCTCCACTCTTCCTTCTTCTGCAGCAGTAAATCCGGTTTGCAGAACGTCGGTGCAGAGAAGCGCGTCTTCCAAGGAAAGTCCCTCCGGAATTTTTCCGCAATTTTTATCCGCATGAGGTAAATAAAAGCATTCCTGAAAAGCCCCGTCTATGGACTTTCCAAGGGAATGGGCAGAAAAAGGATAGCCTGCATGGGACTCATTTTCCGTAACTTCTTCACTGTCCCAGTTCGGGGTAATGGCGGAAATCGCCACAATTTCTCCCACGGAAAAATCCTTTACCGCACTGCCTTTCTCTATAATCTTCCCCACGCACTCATGTCCCAGAGTGAGATTTTCTCTCTTCGGAGAGCCCTGCCAAATCGTATGCACATCGCTTGTGCAAGGCGCAAGAAGAAGAGGCATGATGAGCACACCGTGTTCCGAAAGAAGGCTTGGCTTCTCCTTCTCCATCCATTTCACTTTTCCTCTTCCCTCTAAGACAAATGCTCGCACAGCGACTTCCTTTCTTTTTTCGTAATATACTATGCAGCTCATGTACATACTCATTGTGAGCGATTCTCGTTAAAAATTCTTAACAAGTGGCGCAGGCGAAGCCTGAGACATCTTGTTCATAACGAGTATCGTGCGCAAAGCGTGCGATATCTCGTTTAAAGCTCCGTTATCCTTTCACCCCTAAGTGCTAAAATCCGCGGACAGGGTTGAAAATCCCGCTTGATAATCCCGGCTATTTCGTCCGTATAGCCCGGTGCCACGATAAGAATTTCCTCCACCGGCTCCTCCTGAAAATGCTTAGGCGGCACAATCAAGACATGGGAAGCCGGACTGTACAGCCCCTGCTTAAAGGGAGCAGAGTCAATGATATAGGATACCGCGTCCTTTAGTGCAGTCGTGGAAAGCAGGGTGAGGCCCTGATGGCTCGCACCCCATATCGCTATCCTTTCTCCCTTTTCCTTTAGCTTTGCAATATGAGCCTCTACATCCTCTTGAATCTCCTTTTCATTTTCAAGAAGAGGAGAAATGTCGATTTTCTGCCCGCTATAGCGGAAAATGCTTAAGTTCTCCTTCGCTTCCTTTTGCAAAATAAACTCAATGGTATCCCGATTGATTACGCGACTCTCGAGAAGAGAAAAACCGGCTTCCTGAGAAAGGTATTGCAGGCTCTCTTCCGTAAAATTACTGATATGGTCACGGAGCAGCTCATAGTAGCTCTTGTTTTCCAAAATATAATGAAAACTCGGTACCGTGAGGAGGAAAATGCCGCCTGCCCGAAGATGCGTATACGCGTAGTCCAGCATCCCCTTCGGGTCCTTCTGGTGCTCGAGAAAATTAAACTGCACCATGGCATCGACTTCCTCTCCGACTTCCTTTTCCTGTTTTCCGTCCGGAGAAAGAGCTGTAAGTCCCTTTAAGGAAAAGTCTTCTTCCGGGAAGCCTTCATAGAGAGGAAGACCTGCCGCCCTCCCCTTTTCCACAAGACTCTTCTTGTGTTCTATACCAAAAGTATAGGGAGTCAACGCTCCGCATTCCACGCCTTCCCACATCTTAAGGAACTCTCCCTGCCCGCTTCCAAGCTCCAAGATTACGGGCTCCCTCTGTCCCTTATTTTGCAAATAGGAAAGGAGCTTCGTATATTCTTCCTCTCGAAGACGGCGCATGGTTGTTGTTCCGCCTCCTGCACGAATCACATCCTTATAATAGGGAACCGGCTCGGTATCAAACTGCACCAGACCGCAGTGCAGGCATTGGCAAAGCGGTAAATCCACCGGCTTTTCCCGCTCCAAATCCTCTTTTCTCGGAAAATCCTGCGCAGAGGCAGGCATATTATGAAAAACGGCAAGCTCGAAAAGCTTCTCCCCACAGACGATACAGTTTGCCATCGATTTCCCCTTTCTTATTTTCTAAATAGATATATAGCTTTAAAAGTAGTTTTACACTTTTAGGAATTCCTTTTCATAAATCCATTCGTACAGCTCCTCTATCCCGGAGGAGAAACTGACTCTCTCTTCAAATCCCAGCGCGGAAAGCTCTTTTGTATGCGCCGTAAAGTCATAGTCACCCTCCACATTGGGCGGACGAAGACCAAAGCGCAGGAGACTTTCTTCGCTTTTCCTAATTCCCTTTTTCTTAAGGAAGGAGAAGCCGATTTGCTCGATTTCCTTAATGTAGTCGGAAAGAAGACGACTTTCTCTACTGCAGATATCTATCGTAAAGCTACCGCAGTCTTTACCCTGTCCGGACAATCCCGACTCAAGCTGTTTCTCCTTATACTCGGTTTCCGAATCAGCGCTCTCCGATTTTTTACTTCCTTGCTTTCTGCTTTCTTCCTTCCGCGTCTGAATGTCCAAGTCCGTAAGAAAGGCTAATGCTCGCCCGAAGTCTTCCTCCGCCATAAAATTCCAAATTTTATTTCCGCTTCCGAGCTCCGTTTCCATGCCTCTTAAGGTGTTTCTCACAAGCGTCTTTACAAGACTTCTTTCATGATCTCCTTTTCCGTAGATAGAATAAATTCGAAGGTCGATAAATTCCATCTTCCCGTGGTTTTTCAGTCCGTATTCGGAAAAGGCGAGCTTCTTCTCTCCGTAGGGACTTGCCGGAAGAGGCTCTTCTCTTGTTCCTCTCCCCATTTCCGCCTGTGATCCCGCAAAGAAAAAGCGTTTTACGCCATGTGCCTTAGCCCAGGAAAAAAAGGCCTTGCTCATGCGAAGATTCTTTTCCTGCGTTGCAATATCCGAACGCCCGAGAGAGCCTACACCGTCCCAGGCAAAATGCAGAACTGCGTCAAAGTGAAGCTCACTAAAAGGGGCCGGACTAACCGGACTAAGGTTTTCAGAAGTAGCATTCCTTTCTGTAGTGATGCCGGCTTCCGTAGTACTGTTGTTATATTCTGCTTCTATTCCATGTTCTTTCTCCCAAAGAAGAAAGCTTTCCATGTTAAGGGAGAGAAGTTGAATTCCCTTCTCTCCCTTAAGTCTTTCTTTATTCCGACTCTCCGGGCGTAAAATCCCGTAGACTTCATGTCCCTTTTTTAAAAGCGCTTTTCCCGTACTAATGCCGAGGAAGCTCGTAATCCCACTGATCAGTATCCGCATTTACTGCCTCTTTTTTAGGAGCATAAGCATTTCCATTTCCTTTTCCGGAAGGAAGGGATCCATGTCCTGCAAGGGAGGGCTGAAAAGATTTCCGTCCTTATCCCTCTTTGCACTGGATTTGGGCAGGAACTGCTGCGTAAGGCTTACAAAGACTTCGCAAAGCACCGGGCCCTCCTGCGATAAAGTTTTCTCGATTCCCTCGGAAAGCTCCTTATTGCTGTGAATGGAAATATAGGGGTAGCCATAGGCATACGCGAGCTTCTCTAAGCTTGGGAAAGAAAGGTCCGTACCTTCTCCCTCCATGCCGGAGTCCACACCGATTCCCACCAAAGGCTTTCCGAAGAAGCTGTTCTGTGTCTGACGAATGGAATGATACCCGCCGTTATTTACCACAAAAATCTTCAGCGGCATCTTGTGGTGGATAATGGTCTGCAGCTCCTGCAGGTTCATCTGAATGGAGCCGTCTCCGGTTAGGACAATGATATCCTTTTCTTGGTAAGGCGGATAGCTTTCTTCCTTTCCCTGCCAATACGGCGTCTTCTTCAGCCTTTCCGCCTCTTCCTTTGTAAAGTCAACTGCCGCACAGTAGGCGCCGATTCCCGCCGGAAGGCCGTATCCCATGGATGCTACACCGTCCTGACTGATAAAACGGGTACCCTTTTTAATGATATAACTCTGTCCGCCGGCAACACAGGGAGAACCATTCCCTACCGCAGTAATCTGATTTTCCTCCGCTCTTTCCGAAAGCTTCTCCACTAAGGCATAGACATTGCACTCCGCAGTCTCTTCCGAACGATATTCCGGAAGAATCGTAGGATAATTTGCCTGATAGAAGCGCACGGTATCAAGCCAAGTGAGACGCTCGCTCTTATCCTCTTCCAACACGGCCTCTGCCGCCTTTTCCCGAATGAACTTCCGGGCTTCCGCACGCACAATGCCCTCTCCGCCCTTAAAGAGGGGAAGACTCTTTTCTTCCTTTAAAAGCTCAAGCAGTGCGCGAATCAAGGCCTTGGCGTCGCCGTGAAGCTGTAAATCGCAGTGCACGGAGGGCTTTGCAATCTCTTCCTTATCAATATCGTTCTGCATCACATAGGCTTCGGGTGCCCAGTCACGGAAGGCATAGCCCACCTGACGGATATTGAGTCTCGATCCTATACTTAAGATGCAGTCTGCATTTTGTACGGCAAGGTTTCCGGGTCTGTCACCTCGTCCCCCGGGGCGTCCCGCATTTAAGGGGTGCTTAGTCGGGAAAATGTCCGGCGCATTCCAGCCGAGAACCACGGGAATGCCGAGTTTCTCGGAAAGTTCTAAGAACATCGTCTCCGCTCCGGCAATACGTATACCGTTTCCTGTATAAAAAATGGGACGTTTACTTTCTCTGATTTTCTCTAAAACCTGCTTGGCAAGGGGAAGGAAGTCCTCCCACTCGGTAAAGCCGTGATCTTCCTGTCCTCCCAAGTCCTCGGCTAAAACATGCGGATTCTCTTTCTTCGCATACAGTGCATGGAGGGCCTTCTTCTCTTCCTCATCCTGAAAATACTTTCGTAGCGCAGTTGCAAACTCCGGATGCTTGTTCTCCACGGCTCTCTTTTCCCAGCCGTCTCCTCCATTTTCAAAATCGGAAACATCAAAGCCCAGTAAATCCTCGGTTTCAATCATGCAGCCTTGTACATCCACCGGAATATCCAGCCAACAGGGACCGGGACGACCGGTCTGGCTTAGGTAAATCGCCTTTTCAATCGCATAGCGCACGCGGTACGGATCAATCAGCATCTCGCTGTATTTGCACATGCAGGATACGGACTGCAGGATATCAAACTCCTGATCTCCCATGGCACGAAGCGCTCTTCCCGACCAGCGGGCGGTATTGTCATGCCTCACCTGTCCGGAAAGGACAATCATGGGGAGGGAATCCAAGTATGCTCCCAAAACACCGGTAATCGTATTCGTTCCGCCGGGACCGGAGGTCACACAAAGGAGGGCCGGAACATTGTGGACTCTGGCATAGCTTTCCGCTGCCATAGCACAGGCCTGCTCATGATGCTGGTAGAGGGTTTGAATTCCCTTATTGTGCCCAAGCGCATCATTTAAGTGCATTGCGCCTCCGCCTACAACGGAGAAGGAGCGGCAAATCCCCGCTTCCACCAGTTTTTCCGCAATGTAATCCGCTAGTCTTTTCTTCATTTTCCTAATCCTTCCTCTCTAAAAATAAGCCATGGTGATTGATATGATAATTGCTGATTAATTTTTCGTTAAACAGTCGAGCATTCTTCTCTTCTTCGCTTTGCTTTTTTATATTCCCATCTTCGAAAATGTCCATTCCGAGTATCTTTACTCCCGCTTCCAAAACATAGGAAATGCCCTCATCAAATTCTTTTTCCGTAAAGCGTTCTCCTAAAATTTTCTTGTCCATGGAGCAGTAAAGAGGAAGATCAAGCATCTTTAAGAGCCTCGGCAAATGTGTCTTTACTCTTCCGCTCTGAAAATCTCCATCCGTAAAACAGTACAGGCTGGTATTTAAAATGGGATCTCGAAAGGCTTCCTTCTCCCTATTCAAATCCATCTTTTCCGCTCTCGCATCCTTTAAATGCGACTCCCGCCTCGGACGATACTCGTCGCTTAAACTCATAAGAGCATCATTGATCTCCGCCTTTTCCTTTTCCGGTGTTCCCAGAAGAAGAATCCCCTTACAACGCGGTACGGACACCATGACCTCCCTGAGCCAGGAGCGATGGCTGAGTTCTTCTCCCTCTCCTCTCTTTAAATCCGCCTGATGGTCAAATAGGAGGAGCAGAAATTCCTCTGAAAGACCGTCTAAAAAATATTTTGTCAGAAAATGATAGTCTGCAGAATCGAAAAAATGCAATCCATAGGGAGAAAACTTTTCTTTCTTTAAGGCTTCCCTAAAACTATTTGGAGAACAGTTTTCTACTCGTATCCCTTCTGTAAGGGAAAGCTCCCGATAGCCTCCTTGTAAATCCAAAAAGATAATCTCCGATTCTCTCCCCATCTCTTCCCGGTCTTCCTCCATCTATGGCTCCTTTCCAAATTTCAAAAAGCCTGTCTGCAACCCATTATAGCTTATATTTCCCTAGGAAAAAGCGAATTTTCGCTTACAACGCATCTCCATAGTCTAAATGCAGTAAACAAAGCCCCTTTGCGGGAGCTGTCGGCCCGGCAAGGCGCCTGTCTTTTCCGGCAAGTATCTCAGAAAGTGCAGAGGGCGAAATCCTTCCTCTTCCGACTTCCAAGAGGGTTCCGCAAAGGATGCGAATCATGTGATAGAGAAAACCGTTTCCCTTTACGGTAAAATACAGATACTCCCCCTCTTCTTCAAGGCGAAAATCCGTGATACAGCGTACCGCGGAGCCTCCCTGTAACAGGGTCTGCGCCTTGGGGTTCGCAAAGGAAGTGAAGTCGTGCTCTCCTTTTAAAATTTCGATTCCCTCCCGAATCTTCACCAAATCAAGTGGAAAGGTATAATGGTAGTACAGTCTTTGAAAGAGCGGATTTTCCACTCGCGCCCTGTCTATACTGTAGCGATATTCCTTCGTATGTGTCGTAAAACGAGGATGAAAATCCTCCGTCTTTTTCCAGGCGGAAAGAACTCGAATATCTTCCGGAAGATAGCTGTTTAATGCTCTCTCATAGTTTTCGGGATTCCGCTCCGCTTCCGTATCGAAGGAAAGAATATTTCCCAGAGCATGGACTCCTTGGTCCGTCCGGCTCGCCCCGATAAAGTTTTGGCACTCCCCCGGAAAAAGACGCGAAAGCACTTCCTCTACCTCTCCCGAGACCGTCCGAAGCTCCTCTTGCCTCTGAAATCCATGATAATTTGTGCCCTCATAGGCCAGTTTCAATACAAAACGATGCAAGACGCACCTCTTTCTTATATTCTCTTTCTTTTTTTATTGCTAATTATCTAATCTCGTATTTATCAACTTTAAGGGATAGGCTTTTACACTAATTACAGCTTTGGAAACCGGACCCGGTCTTACAACTCTCCTACTCTCCTTAAATAAAGAATGCACGAAACCCTTTATCATTGCATTTCACCTAGGGAAGGCTGATAAATCGACTTCCGATAGCCAGTCCTAAAATTAGAAAAAGGACAAGATAAGAAAGGTAATCCGCCTTGGTATAGTGGAGAGGCTTCATCTTGGTTCTGCCCTCTCCTCCCTGATAGCAGCGCGCCTCCATAGCCATCGCAAGGTCATAGGCTCTTCGGAAGGCGGAGACAAAAAGCGGTACAAGAATAGGCACCATAGCCTTTGCTCTATCGAAGATGCTTCCGCTCTCAAAGTCCGCGCCTCTTGCCATCTGCGCCTTCATAATCTTATCCGTCTCTTCCACTAAAATCGGGATAAAGCGGAGCGCGATGGACATCATCATCGCAATTTCATGTACGGGGAAATGGAATACTTTGAAGATTCCCAGTCCCTTTTCCATACCGTCTGTCAGCGCATTCGGCGTAGTGGTTAAGGTTAAAATGGAGCTCGAAAGCACCAGCATCACAAGACGAATCGCCATCATGCTTGCAATTTGCAGTCCTTCCTTGGTCATTTTCAAGAAAAAAATCCGAAATAATTCTTCTCCCGGTGTGAGAAAGAGATTAAAGCTCACGGAAAGCAAGAGTAAGAACAGTACACTTTTTAAACCTCTCACCATAAAGGAGAAAGGCACCTTCGATAAAAGAATAAAGCCGAAAAGCACAAGGGCAAGCACCGCGTAGGCAGTCCAGGAATTCACAATAAATAGGGCAATTAAAAACAAGAAGGTACCGGCAAGCTTTACCCTCGGATCCAGTCTATGAATAAAGGAATCTACGGGATAATACTGCCCTAAGGTAATTTCTCTAAGCATAGCTTACCCCCTTTCCCTCGGAAAAGCCCACAGAAAAATAGGTCGAAAGAGCCTGCACCGCCTCCGAAACGGTATTTCCAAGCGGAATCTCAAGACCCTTCTTTTTTAAATCATAGAGAAGCGCACGAATCTGCGGAAGTCCAAGTCCCATACTTTCCAGCTCTTCCTTCTTGGAAAATACTTCCTCTACCGTGCCTTCTATCTTCAGCTCTCCCTGATGCAAAACCAAAACCTCGTCCGCATAACGCGCCACATCATCCATGGAGTGAGAAACGAGAAGAATGGTCATTGCATAGTTTTTTCGGAGCCCTGCTATCTCTTCAAAAAGTTCATCTCTTCCGGCAGGATCTAAGCCTGCTGTCGGCTCATCCAAAATAAGAAGCTCCGGCCCCATGGCAAGTACACCCGCAATCGCGACCTTTCGCTTCTGCCCTCCGGAAAGCTCGAAGGGAGACTTTGCATAGAGCTCTTCTCCGATTCCGAGACTCGCCAAGGCTTCTTTCGCAAGCGCTTCCGCATCTTCCCTACTCTTTCCCTGATTTAGGGGGCCGAACATCACATCCGCGAGGACCGTTTCCTCAAAAAGCTGGTACTCCGGGTACTGGAAAACAAGCCCTACCTTAAAGCGGAGCGCACGATAATCAAAACCTTCCTCCGAAAGGGAGAGTCTTCCTTTTTTTTCTATAACCGTCTTCTTCCCCTTGAAAAAGAGGAAGGATTTCCCACTCTTCACGAGGGGCGGATTCTCCCGGAAGGAAACAAAAATCTCTCCCGACTTCGCCTTAATGAGCCCGTTTAAGTGCTGCACCAGCGTAGACTTTCCCGAGCCGGTATGCCCGATTACCGCGGTAAGGCTTCCCCGCCGTATTTTCACGCTTAAATCCTTTAAGGCATAGCTTTCCATAGCCGTGCCCTCCTGGAAAATAGCGGAAAGATGTTCCACTTCCACGATATAGTCGTCTGCCTGCGGCTTCTTGGAAGAAAGTTCCGACAAGCCCGGGAGCTCCAACGCCGTAAAGCTTTCTTGCAGAGAAAATCCTTCTTCCTTTAGCTTAAAAAGCTCTTCCTCCAGCTCCTCTTTTTTTAGAATGGTCTTCTCTATCGGAAAGCCCTTTTTTTGCAACTTATGCGCGAGCTCCGTGATGAGCGGCACATCCATGCGATATTCCTTTAAGCGCTCCACATTTTGGAAAACCTCACGGGGACTTCCGTCCATAACGAGTTTTCCGCTGTCCATAAGGAGAATCCGGTCCGCATCGACCGCCTCCTCCATATAGTGCGTAATCAAAATAATGCTGATGCCCTTCTTCCGTTTCAGCTCCAAAACCGATTCCAAAACCTCTTTTCTTCCACTCGGATCCAGCATGGCGGTCGGCTCATCGAGCACAATGGTCTTTGGCTCCATGGCAAGAGTTCCTGCAATCGCCACACGCTGCTTCTGCCCGCCGGACAAGTGGTTCGGGGACTTTAGTCTATAGGCCTCCATATGCACTGCGGAGAGAGCGTTGTTTACCCTTTGCCAGATTTCATCGGTGGGAAGCCCGATATTTTCCGGTCCGAATCCAACATCCTCTTCCACAACGGACGCAATAATCTGATTGTCCGGATTCTGAAAGACCATTCCCACTTCTCTTCTTATCGGGAAAATGTTCTTCTCCTCCCGACTGTCCATTCCGGAAACCAGAATTGTGCCCTCTGTTGGAAGCTGCAAGGCATTGAAAAGCTTAGCCAGAGTCGATTTTCCGGAACCGTTATGCCCCAGAATACAGACAAAACTCCCTGTCTCTATCGAAAAATCAAGTGCGGAAAGAGCAGACAAGGTTTCAATCACCTCATCGTTTTCATTTCGTCTCGTGTATTGATAGGACACTTCTTTTACAACAATATTTTCCAAAGCACACTCCTGCTCTCTAAACATTCTTTACTCTTGCAACATTTTACAATAGATAGGGGTGCATAACAAGAGAAAAGGCTCCTCCACCCTGAAAGGGTAAAAGAACCTTTTTATAAAACTACGATATTATTACAGGAATGATCCTCACTTAAATTATAAATCTTTCCCGTCTGAATCTCTACGACCTTGGGGCGGGTAGGATAGCGTTTGTTGTTTTCCACAACTTTAGCCATTTCTCCGTTGGAAAGTTCCACGATAGAATCCACCGGATAAAGAATGACGCTTTCTATGAAGCTCTGAATAACCGTATTATCCAGCTCGGATCCAAGTGCCAAAACCATTTCCATCGCTTCCCGTCCGCTAATCGGTCCCTTATAAGGACGTTTTGTCACTAACGCGTCAAAAATATCCGCTACGGACAGGATTCTGGAAAAGAGGGAAATATCCTTCCCCAGCAATTGATCCGGATAGCCCAACCCGTTCATTTTCTCATGATGATGTAAAACACCGTCTAAAATTAAAGCGGAAAAATTATTCTTTTCTTTCAAAATCTCATACCCATAAAGGCTGTGATTCTTTATCGTTTCAAACTCTTCATCGGTCAACTTCCCCGGCTTATTCAAAATTTCATTTGGAATTTTTGCTTTTCCCACATCGTGCAAAAGACCGGTAATACCGAGATGATGGATTTCCTCCTTGGCCATCCCGTATTCTCTGCCAATCATCATGGAAATTGCTGCGACATCTACACTATGCTTAAAGGTATATTCATCACTGATTTTAATCATATTGACATCGATTGCCACCGCGTCATTTTTAAAAATTGCCGATTCCAACTCTCCGAAAATATCCAATGAATTCGAAGTAAAATCCTCATCTTCCGTATGCTCAAAGATGTGGTTCATCCTTTCTTCCAACTGTTGCTTTACTTGTGCGGAAAGCTGAATCTTTGCTCTATCGGGTTTTCTATGCTGGCGGATAATTTTCTTAGTAGCCTCCGGAATTGGAACTGCTTTATCATCCACAAAGCGATAGGTGTAAATTCCCGGATACATTTTCTCTTTAATATAACGAATCTGATACTCATCCAAATAAACCCCATTTTCGATCATTACTCTTCCCATGGAGTCTTTGATGCTTTCTCCGAGTTGCATCCCTACTTCTATTTTTTCTCTTTGGACAAATATTTTTTCTTCCATCTTCTTCCTATCCCTGCGGCATTACTCTTCCCTTGTTTCAATATTGCTATGCATAAAACGGACATTTTCTTCCAAAAATACAGTTACCTTCCTATCGTCTATAATTTCAATTTTTATAAGCCTTTCATCCACTTAAAAAAAGCAAAATTAGCATGAACTAATTTCGCTTTTTTAATAAACAATGAATATTCTCTATAAAGACAGGTGGCTCAGGCAAGCTGTCCCTAAAACACACGGTATAGAAAGAAAAAGATATTCCTAGCAGCCTGTATCTTCCTGCAAACTCTTTTCCACCCATTCACGAAGCGCAGTAAAGAAGCTCTTATCTTTAGGATAATGCATAAAGCTCAACTTCATCCCCGCTGTCTCCTCAATTCCTTTTAGAACGCTATCTCTACCAAGACTTTGTTCCGCCATCTTTAATACCCGAATATCCGATAAGGCTTCTTCCAAAACCACAGAACGCATCGACTCATAAGCAGTCCCGTCCTTTCCGGGATAAACGATAAAGGGGTCTCCCGAAGGAAATGCCTCCCCTGCATCGGTAACTGCATAGGGATCAATATGCTCAATAGACTTTTCCGAATTATAGAAATTAAAGCCCCAATGTAGAAAGCCTTCTACCTGATAGATATAGCAAAGGACACCGAGGATTCTGTTCCTTGCAGAGGGCATTACGATAAAGCGATTGGGAACGTCCACAGCCTGCCCCGTGCAGTAGTATGCCCAGAGATTTTTTACTCCCGCCTCCACAAAGGGCTCAATATGATTTACCGCCACAACCGGACGTTGTACATAACCTCTTCGATAAATTTCAAAGCTGCTTAAAGCATCCATCACCTTACAGTCCGCCAAAAGCTCTCTTACCGATTCGACTGCTGCACCAAAGCTGTCCATATTGTCCTCATTTGGCTCATCGGAGATATGAAAATAGCTGTTCTCCAAGATATTTTCCTCTTTTAAAAAGGCCTTTAATTCCGGTAGGAAGACTTTCAGGAATTCGGTATATTCTCCCCCCACAGCCGGACTGTCCCAGGAGAAAAGTTTACATTCCCGGCCCTCTTCCGTTTGGGCCATCACTTTCGGTGCCGCAACAGCTCCCCATTGAGAAAACAAGTGGGAAATCTCAAGGTACTGAATTCCGTGTTTTCTGCAAAGAGAAATCCATCTATGCAGTTTTTCGAACTTGAAACTGTATTTTTCATCCTGATACAGGATATCCACCAACTGAATCGTAGTTCTCTCCCCACCCTTTGCCGTATCGAGAGGCGGCGTGAAAATCGGAGTGAGAAGCATATTTACACCGCAGCGCACTGCAGTCTTCATGAAATTTTCAATGATTCTCCAATGCTCTTCACTAAAGACAGGAACCCGATAATAATCCGCCAGACAATCCGCATGAAACCATTCCGTGTGCAGAAGTGTCTGTTCCGGGAGATTTCCTTCCAAAACTTCGGCAAACAAAGTGTACTCTTGCAGCCGATTCCCCGGCGCATCGGAAAGGATTAGTTGAATCGGATATTTCCCGGGATGAATGTTTCCCTCGCCCAAGTCAAGATCAATCCACAGACTTCTCCATTGTCCGGGAACCGCTTTTATTTCCTCCTCGGAAAAAGGAAGAAGAACATCCGGATACAGACCCGCCTCTCTGGACAGGTAATTTTCATCCGCTACCCCATGACAGGGATAGGCGCAGGGCACCAATCCTACTTTCCTAAGCCGTATCTGTGCCTTCAGATCTGAAATCACTTCTATCCGAAAATGCCTGCCACTGTGTCCTCTATCATCATTTTGGCAACTGTAGGCAAGTTGGAAGGAGAGCCTCTCTCCTGCATATCCTTTTAAAACGGAACGATCCATTTTCTCCGGTTCCTGATTCGGAAGAACCTTTTCCAGTGCATCCACTAATACAAATTGATAAGTTGTCATAGCATCACCCCAAATCTTCCTTTGCCTTTTTGACAATGTCCCCTACTCCGTTTAACACAATAGAGGGGCGGTAGGCATATTGTTTCACGGTTTCTTCATCCGAGATTCCCGACAGTACCAATACCGTGGACATTCCGCTCTCCAAACCGGAAATTACGTCCGTATCCATTCTATCTCCAATCATAACCGCTTCTCCGGAGTGGCAATTCAGGATTCGAAGTCCCTTACGCATCATTAAGGGGTTCGGTTTCCCGCAGAAATAGGCTTTTTGTCCCGTAGCAATTTCAATCGGTGCAATCAGTGCACCGCATGCCGGAGAAATGCCATCCTCTGTAGGCCCGGAGACATCCGTATTGGCTCCGATCAGTTTTGCCCCGTTTAATACTAAGTTAGTGGCTCTGGTTACCGTCTCCAGTGAATAGGTCCTTCCCTCTCCCACAACCACATAATCCGGATTGACGTCATTCATGGTAATTCCCGCATCGTATAGCGCATTGAGAAGTCCTGCCTCCCCAATAGCATACACCGAGCATCCGGGACTTTGCTCCTTTAAAAAAGCCGCAGTAGCAAGTGCACTGGTATAAAAACGTTCTTCCGGTACATCCAGCCCCATTCTTTCCAGCTTCTGCTTCAGCTCTCGCCTGGTAAGTCCCGAATTATTGGTCAGGAATAAATATTCTTTTCCCTCCTCCTGCAACCATTGCACAAATTCCTTTACTCCCGGAAGCAAAGTATTTCCATGGTAAAGTACACCGTCCATATCGGAAATGAACCCCTTCATTTCATTAAAATTAATCATATACTTCTCCTTATCCATTGAGCAAACGGGTACCTTTTTCATGCCCGCAGTAAACACGTTATCGTATGCTTTTCCTACAGAATTCACGATAAACGGAATACCGTATGCTTTTCCTATAGCATTCACGATAAACGGAATACCGTATGCTTTTCCTATAGCATTCACGATAAACGGAATACCGTATGCTTTTCCTATAGCTTACACGATAAACACAGTATCTTACCCTTATACACAATACTCATTATGAACAAAAATCCGTCAACAAGCAAGCTTGTCGCGGATTTTTTGTCTTTATCCTTATTCCTAATGAGTATTATGCGAAAAGCACACGATATCTCATTTTATAGGTCATCTTCAATTGCGGTGCTCTTGGCATACGCGGTGGAGCGTGCTTCGAAGAAGTCGGTCTTTACCATATTGGCATCGGCATACTGAGATACCCACTTCATGGACTCCGGCTCCTTCTCATAACCCGGGTAAAGGGTTCCGAATCCTAGGGAGCTGTAGCGTAGATTTCCCAGATACTTGATGTAATCCTCTACCATTTTTCCGTTTAAGCCGGGAATGGCCTCTCCGATAACATACTGTCCCCAGGCAATTTCCTGCTCTACACCTTCTTTTATCATGGCGGTGATTTCCTCGATATGCTTTTCATCGAAGAGCTCCGGCTCTTCCTTTTTCAGTTCTAAAAGAATGTTTCTAAAGAGCCAAAGGTGCGTATTTTCATCCCGGTTAATATAACGGATTTCCTGCACGGAGCCGGGCATCTTTCCGTTTCTTCCGAGGTTATAGAAGAACATAAAGCCGGAGTAGAAGTAGATTCCCTCTAAGATGAAATTCGCAATGCAAACGCGGAGAAAGCTCTCCTTCGTTTGCGCTTCCACAAACTCATTGTAGAGGTTTCCGATAAATTCATTTCTGCGCAGTAAATGCTCATCCGTCTTCCACTGGTAAAGAATGTCATTTCTCTCCGTCGGATTGCAAATGGTGTCCAGCATATAGCTGTAGCTCTGGCTGTGGATGCACTCCTGAAAGGTCTGGATAGAAAGGCAGAGGTTGACCTCATTTGCCGTAACATACTGCGAAATATTCGGCAGATTCGCAGACTGCAGGGAATCCAGATATACTAAGAAGCTTAAAATCTTGTCATAAGCCGTCCGCTCCGGAGCAGTCAGATTCGGATAGTCACTCTTATCCTGATTTAAGTTAATTTCTTCCGGCACCCAGAAATTGTTCATTGCCTGACGATACCAGTCCGAAACCCACTCGTACTTCATATTGTTAAAATCATTGATGTTTGTCGTGTTGAAATTGATCATCCTACGATTTCGAACATCAATATCCCCTTCCGGGTTAAATAAAGGCTTACGCTTAATCTCTTCCATTCTATATTTCCTTTCCTACTGCTGAGCGCAGTAGAGTAATCTATTGTCTTTATGATCCTTAAAAAGGCATAGTTCAATTTTTATAGATAAACATCCTCATGTATAAGGGAGAAATTTATGAGACTTCCTCCGTATATGCTGTGAAAAGGCTATTACGAGGCTTCCGTTAGGAGCCCCATGCTAGCAACGAGTGCGATGCGTGTCTGAGCGAAGCGAGTTCGCAAGGAGCACGAGTGCATCGGCGCATGGGGCGAGTAGGAAACGCAGTAGGCCTTAAGCGGCATATACAGAGGAATCGATTACTCCTTTAGGCGGAGCAAGACTCACATTCATCCGGATCCAATGCTTTAGAACGCACATAGTAAATCGTCTTCACACCGGACTCCCAAGCCAAAGTATAGAGGTTCAAAAGCTCACTCATCTTGTAATCGTTGGTAATCCAGAGATTTACACTCTGCGCCTGATCAATGTGTCTCTGGCGAAGTCCCGCAGCCCGTACTGACCAGGTCTGGTCAATCTGGTGCGCCGACTTATAGTACCAATAGCTCTCCATGGAAAGCTCCGGAGCAACTCTCGGTAAGATTGCTCCCTTCTTCTCCTCTAAGAAGAAACGGTTCATAATCGGATCCAGTCCCGCTGTGGTTCCGATCAGAATAGAGGTGGAACTGGTCGGTGCCGTTGCCAAAATCCAGGCATTTCGGATTCCTTCATGCACTTCCTTCTCCAGCGCCTTCCATTCGGAAGAGCTATAGTCTCTTCTACGGAAATACTCTCCCGTTTCCCACTCTGATCCGGCAAATTCTCTATAGCTTCCGCGCTCCTTGGCAAGCTCTGCACTCGCCTTAATTGCCGCAAAGTTAATATTTTCAAATACGGTATCCACAAAGCGCAAATGCTCCTCGGACTCCCACGCAATATGATGCTTGGCAAGCATGTGGTGATAGCCGGAAACACCGAGCCCGATGGCACGATACTTCTTGTTGGTTAGCTCCGCTTCCTTAACCGGATAGAAGTTTAGGTCAATTACATTGTCCAAGGCACGAACGACCGTCTTCGTGATTTTCTGCAACTCTTCCTTATTTTCCACATCAATATTTCCAAGGCAGAGAGAAGCCAAATTACAAACCACAAAATCGCCGGGCTTTACGGTGCTGACAATGACCTCATCACCCTCTTCCGTAATGACCTTTCGCTCCAAAATTTCCGCTTCTTTCATATTCTGCGCAATTTCCGTACAGAGGTTGGAGCAATAAATGATGCCCTTATGCTTATTCGGATTCATGCGGTTTACCGTATCTCTATAGAAAGCAAACGGGGTTCCGGTCTCTACCGCAGACTTTAAAATCAGCCGCACAATATCCTTCAACACATAAACCCTCTTACTGATTCGGTTATCACGCACGCAGTCCTCATAACGACTTTCCCATTCTTCCCCGTAGAAGTCCTCTAAGCAGTAGCCCTTAATCAGGAAAATGTCGTGCGGATCCATAAGATACCATTCCTGGTTTAAATCTTCCTTTACCTTCTTCCAGAAAAGGTCCGGGTAGCAAACCGCCGGGAATACATCATGTGCTTTCATACGGTCATCGCCGTTATTGGTACGAAGCTGTAAAAATTCCGGTAAGTCCTTATGCCATGCGTCAAGATAGACTGCCACGGCACCCTGCCGCATTCCCAGCTGGTCAACCGCAACCGCCGTGTCATTGACAACACGAATCCAACGAATCACACCGCCGCTTGCCCCCTCAAAACCGCGAATCTTTCCGCCGCGGGAGCGCACCTTTCCGAAATACATTCCCATACCGCCACCGTACTTGGATACATCAGCAAAACGGGAAATGCTCTGGTAAATGCCGTCCAAAGAGTCCGCAACCGTATCAATAAAGCAGGAGCTAAGCTGATGGTAAGGCTTTCTGGCATTGGACTGTGTCGGTGTCGCCATAGTAACCTGATGCAGGCTCATAATGTCGTAAAACTCCTTGACATAGAAGGCGCGGTTCTTTTCCTCCTTCATGGCAAGATGCATGGCAATACCGAGATACATCTCCTGCGGAGACTCAAGCGCAATATGCTGTCTGTCCCGAATCACATAGCGGGAAAGGAGAAGGTCCAGTCCGGAATAGGTGAAAAGGTCATTTCTTCCCTCGTCAATCACCTTCTCCAGCTCTTCCACTTCTTCCTTCGTATAAGCCTCCAAAATATAGCTTCCGTAAAGTCCCTGCTCGGTCAAATAGCAAAGCTTCTCATAGAAGCCGTGAAGCGCGCGGCTCTCTTCCGTCCTCTTTAGTTCCTTATGGAAATGGTAGGAAAGCAGTCTCCCCGCAATCTTCTCCCAGTTCGGCTCTTCCTGTGTGGTAAGCTCCGCTGCAGCTCTTGTAAGAAGGGCGAGGCGCTTCGGAATTTCCTGTTCTCCCTTACTTAAGGAAAGATACTTTGCGGAAAGACGAGAGAGATCATAATCCGGAAAATCCTTCTGGATCTTCTTTAAAACTTCCTCAATGCCTTCTTCTCCGATTTCTTCCTTGATTCTCTGCCTTAAATGGCGAAGCAGAGTCCGCTTCTCTCTATAGAGAATATACGCTCTAGCTACACGGTAGTCTCCGTTTTGCATGAGGGATTCCTCTACCGCATTCTGAATTTCTTCCACGGAAACACGAAACTTATCCTCTAGAGCTTCCTCCACCTTTCCCAAAAGAAAGTGGAGCTTCTCCGCCTCTACTGCAATTCCCTCCGAGAGAAAGGCCTTCTCCATGGCTTTTTCGATCTTCTCTCCTCTGTAATCCTCTTCTCCGAGTCCCCTCTTAATGATTGTTTTCATTTAAACCGCTTTCTTTATCTGATGTACACTCGATTTTGTAATCCATTCTTTACGCTTGCCTACGATTTTCCGGTGATGTACGTTTGTGCAGTATTCTCCAAAAAATATTTTCTAAAAATCGGGTAGAATGGCAAAAAAAATACAGCTATAAGCAGTAAACAGGGCTGTAAAAGGGTTCTTTTTAATACGGAATGAATTCCCCAAAAATACAAAATCTTGTGTCCGTTAATTGGCACCAACACAATATAGCAAGGATTTACATTTTTCTCAAGGACTTTTTATATAGAAAAAAACTACAATTTTTTATAAAAAACCCCGGCACCACGTTTTGCAACGGGTATCGGGGTTTCAAATCTTATTCATAACGAGTATCGTGCGCAAAGCGTGCGATATCTCGTTTAGGAAAGCAAAGCAGTCCTATTAGCCAAAATCACCTTAGCGATTTGACATGCCTCGCAAATACAAGTCTCCTCTCCCTTTTCCTTTGCTTCCTTGGCAGCCTTCAAGATGGCTGCGGCCTTCTCTTCACCAAATATCTGCCTTCCATGCTCGCTTCCTGCAAAAGCAATCAAGTCATCAATACTTGTGATGTCCTCTTCCAATTCCTGTAAAAGCGCTTCTGCTTTGCTCTTTTCGTCCGCAGTCCCGTAGGCCTCCAGATAGGCTTGTACCGCTTCTCTACCCTCAGGACAAAGACTGTTGGCCTTAAGTAACTTTTCCACTTCCTGTTTTACTTCCGTTTTCGTCATATGCTCCTCCTTGATAAACAACTCGAATAGCACTCTTTACTGCTATCTATATAGTATACCATCAAATATCCTTAGATATAATACTGTTGTACAAACGGGATATCGCACGCTTTACACACGATACTCGATATGAATATAAATGCGAATCACTTCCCATACGTGGGGCAAATCACTTCCGCCTAAAGACAGGGCGCTCTTCTGTAGGATTATCCCCGCATACGCGGGACAAATTTCACGGTAATTCGAGCACTTACAGCCCCATCAGGATCACCCCCGCATGCGCGGGACAAATAAAAAAGTAACAGTAAAGGTTGAGAAGCTTATAGGATCATCCCCGCATACGCGGGACAAATTAGAAATGGAGAATCCCGCGCCCTCTAATGATGGGATCATCCCCGCATACGCGGGACAAATAAAACGAGATTGCAAACTGCACTAGCACAAGCGGGATCATCCCCGCATACGCGGGACAAATCAGGAGTACCTGTAGATGGAAGAATCCTCTATGGGATCATCCCCGCATACGCGGGACAAATGCGTCTATGAATTCCTCATGACTAATAAGACTAGGATCACCCCCGCATACGCGGGACAAATGAAATTCCTCGTTAGGCGTTTTCTCAAGCAGAGGGATCACCCCCGCATACGCGGGACAAATATAAAAGAGCCCAGCGCAAGGCCGTCTTGTAAAGAATCATCCCCGCATACGCGGGACAAATTTCAAAAAATCTTTTGTCATAAAAACAATTGCGGGATCACCCCCGCATACGCGGGACAAATGCATCATTGATAAGCCTTGTTGCGCTCACCGTAGGATCACCCCCGCATACGCGGGACAAATTCTTTCATTCTTTCACTTCTCCTTTCTTTGGCGGGATCACCCCCGCATACGCGGGACAAATTGTGGATTACTTAAATCAGAAGGGGCAGGGAAGGGATCACCCCCGCATACGCGGGACAAATCAAAGCAATCAGAGTACATAAAGCGGATAAGGAGGATCACCCCCGCATACGCGGGACAAATGGGTAAGCGGAAACACCAAAGAGCACAAGGACAGGATCACCCCCGCATACGCGGGACAAATGAATTTTGTGATAGACGAAATATCTATCAAAGGGGATCACCCCCGCATACGCGGGACAAATTGAATCCTACAAAGGACTTAGGCTTTTTCCCTGGGATCACCCCCGCATACGCGGGACAAATACTTAAAGATCCCCTAAAATAAAGAGCCTTACAGCAGATGTTGACAAAATCCATTCACTTTTGTTGCCAATTCATAAGTCAATCTAGCATCTTCCAAGGCTCTATGCAACTGCTCTTTTTGTATCCCATAGCTTTGTAGCGAAGTTTCCAGCTTATAGTTTTTCTGAAATGGCTTTTCTTTTTTATAATCCTCATTAAATCCATAGAAGGATTATGTAACTTTTCCATGCCATTTTTTGTAAAATAGCATTCAAGAAACGAAGGTCAAAGGCAATATTATATCCGACAATAATTGCCCCTTCTAAAAAATCCAATATCTCTTTCAATACAATCTCAACTTTTCTGCCTTCCCTTTTTAAAAGGTCTGTAGTAATACCTGTTAATCCTGTAATTTCATTTGGTAGCTCTCCCTCATATTCCAGCAAAGAATGGTATCCTAAAATACCGGAGTCCTGCATTACTTTTACTGCCCCTATTTCGATAATACTATTGTACTGTTCCTTCAAACCATCTGTTTCCAAATCCAGAAAAGCATAGCACTCTTTCTTTTCGCCACTATGGTTATTCGCAAATTTTCTGGCTTTATAGTATTTGCTGGCATTACTAAAGCCTTCCTTTATTCCTTCATCATCTCCTTCCGGTTCTGTTTCCAAGGGAAAACAAATCAACGGTATTCCATCACTATTATAAATTTCTCTCCTAGTATTTAAGGTATTGAAAGTATATCCAAGTTCATTTCTCATGGGGTAAGATATCGTTGCTTCTCCGCTTCCCACAGCATCTTGAATTCGTTCCCACAGTTTATCTCTTATTTTCGAATTAAAATTTCCAATATAAACTCCGGTAGCAATTTCTTGCATCCACTTAGATAAATCTCCCTTAAGAGAGTTGCTGACCTTGGATAAAGTAATCACTGTCATCGGCATGATGAATCCTCACTATAATTTACACCGTAAGAAACAAGCCTTTCCTTATCATCCCATAAATTAATACTGTCAACTTCAAAGAATTGATCTTCTTCTACCTCCAGCAAATTTTGAATATCCTTAACCATTCGTTCCAATAGCTTCGTCTCTGTAAAAATATCTCTCATTTTTTTACGAACTTCTCGTGGAAGATTCTCTTCTTCCAAACATTCTGAAACTGTCTGAAAGGCTACCGGAATCGAAGTCCAAGCCTTATACAAATCGGCAATATCATATACAAAGGACAAGTCATGTCCTGTATGCACAAATCCCAATCCCGGAGAAAGTCCCAAGGCAACAATCACACTGTAAGCCAATCCGTATAACGCAACATTGGCAACCGATAATGCTTGATTTATAGGCGTTGCATCAAAAAAATCTTCCGGATCATAATCCCTTTTATCCCATGCCACATGATATTCCTTGGACATATTTCGATAAACTGTTCTAATTCTGGCACCTTCTCTACCTCGAAGCTGCTGCATGGTTAATTTCGAAACATCTTCTCCTGCAAAACGCATTTGATACATTTTTCTGGCAATCTGTAATCTGCTTCGTGTATTACTCACCAAATCAGCTTGTTTTTCCAAGAAACGAGAGGAATGAGACAAAGCCCTTCCGTGGGCGTATTGTCTCACTCCTCTTTCTCCTGTCCATAGGACACTGGTACCTGTATCCCCCAAAAGTTCCATTGCTCTATGAGAGATATCCGTTCCCGGTCCCAGCATAAAAATGCCGATCATAGAAACCGGTACACGAACAATACCATGCTGGTCTGCAACAGTAATAGAAGAATCTTGGCGGTGAATTTTAGCATGCTCTACATAAATAAAACTGACACGATCCCCAATTCTGGGAAGTTCATTTAATTCTACTTTCTTTACATATGCATCACGATTCTTATTCATATTTTTATACCGGTATCACAGTTAATAAACCACAACCATAAGCCTTTTTCTTTCCAATACCATCACATAATGCCTTTCTAAATTGCTCAGCATCAATAACGGTTAGAATTCCTTCATAGATTACTTGAGAAATAGGTGTATCCCTCATTCCTTTCTTTTTCAGCGTTTCAAACTTTCTTTCCTTAATCACAAAGTCTGATGAATTCAAAGAAAATCCATTTTTTTCCGCCCTATCTAAGAGAAAACGACTCTGGTTTTCAATGGTGAGGAGGGGTACAGGCTTTCCGCGTTTCTCTCCTTCAATAGGCTTCGCTACAACCGGGTTTAAAGTGGTGCGAAAACGGTACTTTTTCCCTTCTTGAATACTCGCCAAAAAAGAATCGTAGGATTTTGTTTCCCCACTACCATCCACACCATACTTTTCTAAAGCCTTTAAAGAAGGCTTTTCTTCGCTTAAAATAAGCAAATATTGTCTCCCCTGAATGCTATCAATTCTCCATAGTTTTCTTGAGCGTTCCAACATAGAAATTTGTCCTACAAAGGAATCTTCCACCCAACTATGATATGCTCCCAAATGGGTCAAGTCTCGGATTTTTCTCCGGTTCTCTTTATCAATTTCCACTCTTGAAAGATACATTATGCCTCCTCCAATGTTGAAAAAACGTCATGTTCTATATCTTCCGTTCCTAAGCCTTTTTCTATTCCGCTTAAAACTTCGATAGATATACAAGCTTCCTGCCTAAAGGCAAACTGCCTTCCCTTCCGCGAAAAAGAAATAGGAATATCCCTTCTGAGTTTCGACCTGGTAATTTTCTCTTCTTCTACTATCTCCTCATCCGCATAGACTTCCAGAGATATCTTCTCTCCAATACCTTGTTTTTCTTTCTTTTTTTATACCAAGGGGCAGCCTGCCAAGGCAAGTTTCTAAGGCTATCCAGAATATCTTCTGTACTTACTCCTAAGAAAAAATCCACAGGAACAGGCAAGGATCGTCTCCCCATAAAAGGCTGAAAATAAGGGGTTTTGATAGCCTCTATAAGAGTATCTATCAATTCGTCCATACCGGAAAGAGCAACAACAAATAGAGCATCCTCCAAGTAATAACGGTTTGTTACATACGTTTTGGACTCAACGCCCTTTTCATTATAGGATCTGGCAATATGGTAATCTCTCAATAAAGTTCCATCCTGGTCTATCCGTACTGCAAATTTCAGTTTGGATAGCTCTCTTAAATTCTCTGCCTCATCTCGTCTATAGCCTAAACATGCTGCCAATAGCCCTATCACTGCACTTTTAGATGGATAATAATCGGTATAACGAGTCTCAAAATGAGAAGATGTTCCGTAGGACTGAAGGGGGCCTGTAAATTTCAGCAAAATAGTCTTCATCCTCTTCTCCTTATAAACGGTTCTTTAATTCTGCTCCTAAATCATTTAACAAATTAGACAAGCTAAGTTCCTCTTTCGCTCCCTCTAAGGAATGCCCCTCAGATAAGTTTAGGTAAAAAGAAATTTCCGGTTTTTCTACAAATCGTTGCACGTTCTTATACTCTTTAAACATAGCTTCTATGGACTCATCTACATAGCCTTCTTGCGATAATTTTGTTTTAACCGCTGTCTCAAAAGCACTAACAAAACTTACGGGGCGATCTTTCCTTAAGGATATTACAACGGAAGAGGGTACCGTCTGGTTTGCAAAGCTATTCATCTTTCCTGTAGGAAGAGAATTTAAGAAGGCTTCCACAAATAGCTTTGTTGCTTCAATGGTTTGACTTTTGTTTTCATTTAATTGGTGAAAAAACTCATGCAATGCCACATTGCCATATCGGTATAAGGTTGAAGAATTGTATTCAATAGTATCTATCATTGCTGCACCGGGCTTGGCATCCTTTGATAAATCATCTAATGCAGTGAAATAGTCAAACTCCGTCTGTACTCCATGGGTAGAAATAGCATGGGCAATTTGAGAAGATGCATTCTCACTTAGCTCCTTATCATTTGCTAACATTCGGCCAAATAAAGCAATGTCAATAGCCGCTTTCTCTTTAAATACCTTCCGAAGTTCTTCTTTATTGTATTTTTTTTCAACTGCTTTTTTAGCCAAATTTTCAGCCTGTTCTTTTCCTAAGAAAAATAAAGCTTTTACTCTATTATTTTTCGTTGTTTTAATTCCAGCTTCATTAAAGACTTTTACAGATCTCTGGATTGCATCTTCCAGAGAAATCTCCGGCTTAAGTTCTCTGATTTTTTCTGCAAGAAAACTTACTACATCCAAGCTACGCACTCCCACATTAGAAAAGTTTCCATTTTCTTTAAAGTAATCTCGCATTGCTTTCTTCCAAGACTGTGAACTAACTCTTGCTCTTCTTACTCCACCATAAACCGCCGTCTTAGGACTACCGGTATCATCTCTATTGATATTAGAGGGTGGAAGGGTTTGAATAACATGGATGTCTAAAAATAGCTTTTCTTTACTCATTTGTGTTCTCCTTTTCTACAGTACTTTTTTGAAATGTTTGATAATAGGCTCTTGCCCAATCCATCAGAATATTGTCCTGCTTACCTTTTTGCATCCAGAATAAATCCTTTGCCAATTTAGGATAGTCCACAGAAGGAGTGTCTATATTTGCCTTTAAAATTTTCACCATTTGTCTAAGATAATGAGCTAACTCCTCAAAACTTCCGGCTGTAACCATGGTATTAAAGCGCTCATCCATCGCTTTTGCCTTACTTTCATCTCCTCGAAGAATCCGCAAGCTTTCTCCGATATTTCGAGTAGATTTCACCTCTCCTCTTTCCGACTTTGAGGCGCCCTGCTGCATTAAAGCATAAATCTGCAAACTAAGATAAATCGCATTTTCCTCTGCTGTTATCCTCGCTTTATCCCCAAGATATTCCTCCGGGAGATTTTCAAAAAGTAAGGGCCAAACCTGAGGAGCATTAGTCAGTTCTTTTCCTATTGAATCTCTAATTCCTGCCAGTAAGGCTTTTCCACTTCCAAGAGTTTTGATAGGCTCAATTTCTCCAATGATCTTTCTCATCACCGCATCTACTGATTTTCTTTCTTCATCCATAGCTCCTCCTATTTCATATTTCATACTTTTTTAATTCATGGCAAAAAGATTCATAGATAGTAAAAATATTTATTATAATTTTACCATCTTCAATATAAGTTCCTTGTATATCTCTTGCATCGGCTTCTTTTATTTTTTGAAATGCATGCTCTTTAATAAATCGTATTAGGAAGTCCTTCCATTCCTTAGCTTTTTCTTCTTTTTTGCTAGAAATCTCTATTCCGATAAGCCAATTTCTAAACGGCTTATCAATCTCAAAGTAAATTTGTTTCAGATTATCCTCAAGATAAATTGTAAGGTTTTTATCTTCAATTTTTTTCTTATTGTTACCTCCTTCATAGCTTTTCTTCCTTCTAAGCTCTGCTATATCCTTTAAATATTTCCTATATTTAGTGCTAATAATTTCCTTAGTCTCGTCTACTATTCCTTTTATTCTAGCTACCCATCCTTCTACCCCTTTTTCAAAAAGGACTATTTCATGTAATGCTAAATCATCATTAATTTCATTTACCATCATCCTTGATGCATCAATTCCATCATCCTGAATCCCTACTGCAGATATCATGAGCTTATGACTATAAAAATACGGCCTTATCTTATTCAGCCAGGTTATTATTCCAGGCTCTTTGCCAATTTGGATAATCTCGTCAGGGATAGCAATAGAACCATATGACCTCCATAGTGCTTGATTAGGTTCATGACATTTAGGAACAAAATTATATTTATTATCTCCTTTCATGTCGTATTCCCACAAAGTCATAGGCTCTATTTCCATAATCGAATAATCTAGTTTTGGAAGCTTAACAACTTCAACTAAAATATCTTCAAAAAAATTCAATTCGGGATTCACCAGCATCGCTCTGCTCCAATTTGTATATAGTGCAGCAAGATTATCCTCCACTCCATGAAAAGCTCTTTTTATATTTTCTACTCCAGAATTCTCCCAACATGGACTTTGCCGTGGTATCTCTTCTCCAACTTGTTCAACTGTAATTTTAAAATTCATCATGAGCGTTTCAAATAAATTCTGTCCTCTTAGATAAATCCCTCCTAACTCATATAACCAGCCTATAGAAGGGGTATATTCTTGGCAAAATTTCACTTTATCAAAGTTCCCAAAATAACCTTGTAGCATAATTAGCCATCGAGCAAGCTCACTTTCCAGCATTTTACTTTTGCCTTCTTCTAGTTTAGGCGAAAATAAAGCAACCTTATTATTGCTCTCCGAAATGGTTCTATTAAACTGTTTTCCTAAGATAGGTCCTAGGTTTTGATAATTTCTAGGTAGTGAATCAATCTCTTCCTTGGTCACCTGATAAAAAGGATATTTCTCATCCAGCAGGTAAAAATGCTCTTTCCAAGCCTCCAAATATTCCCTAACTACTGATGGGAATTTTCCTCTTTGCCACAGTGTCTTCCACGTTTCCATAAGGGCATCATTGTATTCCTCTTCATCATCCTCGGAAACAGCCTCCTTTTGTCGGAATTTCTCGTCAATTTCTAAAAACTCATAGGCTTCTCCATCCGCATTCACCCGGGAGAACACGGTATGCAATACCGCTAATATGAATCGCAGCATTGCAAAATCCTGCGTCGCCATCTCCCCTGCCAAGCACCGATACTTTTCCGCATTTTCAAAAAGGGTAATGAGGGATACTTCTTTCATTTCCCCTTCTTCCAAAACTCGAATCCAGTTTTCTTCTAACAAATTAAATCGGCTCAAGCTTTACACCTCCTTCTTATGCCACTGCAAGCCAAATTTTTCATCGTAATGTAAAACAATATTTTTTAAGGGAAAGTCATTGTTCTCATCAAAGATCAATCCTAAACTTCCCTTTAGCCACGCTTCGTTCTGCCACTCCGGAAGTTCCCGTCTGTTATAATCTTCTAAATAACGAATGAGATCCTCTTCCTTGTTATCTTCTTTGTCCTTTTCCATATGAATAATACTTTCTCCTAGTCTTAAAGTTTGACATGCCAGTTTTCTTGCAATTGACGCTTTAGAAAGCTCTTCTGAAATGTCCTTCTGCTCTTGAAAAAGTCCATATCCCGCTCCATATTTTTTTACCGCTATCACTTCTATAGAAGAACCGATATCTCGAACCTTAGCCTGACAAAGTTCTTCTGAATCTATATACGTATTATCCAATAATCCATTTAAACTAATCTCATCTGAGCACTCCAATTTAGGCTTATCTAATCGAAATCCTTCAGCTTTTCTTTTTTGCTTGTCTAAGGTTTCATTTTGTTTCTCTTTACTCTCCTCATATTTCTTCCGAAGGTCAGGTGCTAAAGATGGATTCCATTCTCCATACACTTCCTGCACCAGTGGTGAAATATCTCTTGGGATGGAAATGCTTTTCCCTAAAGCACATTGGGTTTTAATAAGTAAATAATCTCCATAAACCCTTCTTGATCCTTTTTCAAAGTCAAAGCTCTCACTTATTCCCATAAGATAGAGTCTTGCTTCACTATGTTCCTTAGGCCTTTCTATCTTATGCCTATGAAGTCGACCTATTCTTTGGATTAACAGATCCACAGGACATAAATCACTAATCATTAAATCAAAATCAATGTCTAGGGACTGCTCTATCACCTGGGTTCCCACTACGATAAAACGCTTAGGTCTCTCTGCATTTTTCCCGATTTTTTTGAGTAATTCCTCTTCTTTTTTTATGCGATCCGTGTCGATAAATCGAGAATGTAAAAGATGGACTTCTTCCTCCGGAAAAGCTTCTAATAAATCTTTTGTGATTCTCTGCGCCCTCCCAACCGTATTTACAATAATGCCTATGACCGCTCCATTCTTACCAAGACTCTTTACGGTATCTACTAAATTCTCTTCGTCCAGCTGATAAAGCGTAACCTTTTTTTCTTTCTCTTCTTGAAAGTCTGAAAAAGATTCAACCTCACTTCCTTTGCTAAAGGTAAGTAAGGGATAGCTTTCTGCCTTAAGGAAATCAAAATTTCCTATGTCCTTCTCTTTAATCCCTCTACCTTTCAAGTAATACTTCATCAGGTCTTTTCTTCGTTCTATGGGTAAGGTCGCGGATAAGATAATGGTTGGCACTTTATAGGCTCCAAGCCATTGTAAAACCATGTAGAGGTACTGCCCCATATAGGCATCGTAGGCGTGCACTTCATCAATGATGACAACCTTTTTACTAAATCCCAAATGCCGAAGCATAAGATGTTTTTGTTTTAAAGCCATAAGGAGTAAATGATCTACAGTTCCTACTATAAAATCATCCAGCATGGCCTTCTTTCTCCCGGAAAACCATTCATTTACATACACATACTTCGTTTTTCTCCGTCCGGATCTATTCCCTCACTACAGTTTCTGGACAATGTTTGAAACTCTTCATTTAAAGCCGCCTTTCCATGAGATAGGCGAAGAGATAATTTCTCTTGATTTTCTTGCCCAAGGGAATCTACCCAGGACTCCACTCTCGGAAAAATGCCGTTGGAACTGGCTTGAGTAGGCAGTCCAAAGAAAACTCCGGCACATTGCTGCTTTCCCGCTAATTGTTCCGCAGTCATTAAAGCCGCCTCTGTTTTTCCGCAGCCCATGGGCGCCTCAAGAATCACTAAGCCGATGTCCTCAGCCCCGGCAATCTCTGTAAAAACTTTTTCTTGAAAGTCTCTAGGCATAAAGTGAAAGGAATTCTGATAAGACTGATTCGCATCAAAAAGCTGCTTCGCTTCCCATGTTTGATTCTGCGTCCATTTTAGCCAGGCCGATTCCACCCTCTCACTTATTTGTGTTCCTTCTTTCTTCCTATCTTCTTGATTTACTGTAGCATCATCCAACTCATGATCAACTTCATTCTGTAAAGAAAATAAAGGAAAATATTCCTCATTACTGGCTATCCAGTCCGCCATAATTAAAAGTCCGGAAAGTAAGAGCTGTGTCGGTTTGGGACATACCGGAAGTTCCTCTACTTTTTTATAACCGCAACTCTCTAAAGCCCAAGAAAGTAAGTTCTCCTGAGTATCTTTCCATTTTTTGCATATTTGAGAATCTTCTTTTTCTTCCTGATAAAAGTTGGCAGTATAAGCCTCAATAAAAGATGTAAGATTATAGTTTTCCTTCATAGGAATTCCATGATGAGCTCCTATGATAGAAGCAATTCCTCGGTTCATACCCGCTAAACGGCAAATCACTTCTCCAGCATAGGCATGCGGCGTTTTTCCTCGGTCTGTTAGTTCCAGGTCTTTGATTCCGGAAAAACCTTTACGCTCCAATTTCTCCAGTAAAAGAAAATCCAAGTCCTCAGAATTTTGAAATCCTCTTTGAATCTGAAAGGCCGGGGTAGCCTTTCCGATATCATGTATTGCTCCAACAAACATGGCCAAAGACTTAGCTTCATCCTCTTCGACCTTCATAGATTTAGTAATATAGACTCTCTGTCCCTCTGAAAGCCAGTGCTCCCATAGAAGCCCCATGATTTCCCTTGTATCTTCCAGATGCCGCTTTAAAGACAGCCAGTAAAAAATGCCATCCTTCTCTTTCTTTTTCGCCCAAAGTTCTAAACCGCTCCGCATAATTCTACAAATTCCTGTTCTCTGTTTCAGTAAAACCAACCCTATTAATTTAGTTGCATACTCATTGTTTTTTATGCATTTTTCATTATTATTTTGTTTTTATTTGAAATAATTATAGCACTTTTTACAATTCAAACAAGAAGAAGCAAAGAGCCTCTTCATTGTTTTTTCCGTCGTTCCTCAACCCTTCGTACAAAACCATATCCGAATATGGAGTATAGGAGATTGCAATTATCCTTGGTATAATGGGCACCAAGAATTCTATAGCTCTGCAATATTCTATTTTCTCTATCTTCATTCTCATTCTGTCCTTCTTGAGGGAGCTTTTCTATGTCAAAAAAGAGTATCAATTTAAAATTCTCCACAGAACAAGATTTAAAGCGAAAGTTCTTAGCCGAACTCATTCTTATGGATGATATTTTTATGCGCGTCGTTTTAAAGGATGTAAAATGCACGGAATTTATTCTCCAAACCATTTTGGAAAAACCGGAACTCAAGGTGAAAAGCCAAAGTATTCAAAGCGATTTAAAGAATTTGGAAGGACGCTCTTTGGTCCTTGATTGTCTTTGTACAGATAAAGAGGGCACTATTTACAATATTGAACTGCAAAATGACTCTCTAGGTGCCAGCCCAAAACGAGCGCGCTATCATTCCGGACTTATAGATATGAATATTTCAAAAAAAGGAAAATCTTTTGATTATTTACCGGAAAGCTATGTTATATTTATTTGTGGTCGAGATATTTTGAAAGGGGATAAACAAATCTATCACATTTCCAGAATCATAAAAGAATCCGGAGCAGATTTTCCCGACCAAACAAATATTATCTATCTCAATACCAGTAAAAGTAGCAGCAACGACTTAGGAAAATTAATAGAAGATTTTTATACCGCAGATCCTCAAAAAATGCATTCAAAAATACTGGCTAAAAGAGTGAGTAGGCTAAAAATTGCAGAGAACTTAGAGAAAGGAGACGAAAAAGCCATGACTACATACTATGATCGTTTAAAGAGACAATGGAAAAAAGAAGGAACAGAGGAAGGAATGGCTAAAGGAATGGCTAAGGGTCTAGCGGAAGGACTTGAAAAAAGCGAAGATATCATGGCTAAACTGATGGGTATACTAGTTAAAGAAGGTCGTATTGACGATCTTGCCAAAGCTTCAGAAGATAAATCCTATAGAAAATCTCTCTTGAAAGAGTTTCAGTTAATTTAAACGAGATATCGTAAGCTTTGCGCACGATACTCGTTATGAATGAAAATAAAAATACTACATCCGATGAGCCGAAGAGAAACGGATTGCCTTACTTGCCTATTCATCATAGAGGATATCTCTCTGACTTCACCCAAACTCTTTAATCAAAGCTGACATTTTTCAAATGTCAGTTCTGATACCGGCTAAAGTCCATTAACAAAAAACACTGTACTCCCCTGTTCATCGGGGCTGTACAGTGTTTTTAGATAAAAGTCTAATATTCCTAAAACTCCAGCTGTCTCTTTACCTGTTCCTTGTGTTCCGCCTTGATTTTCTTCAAGGTTTCCGGCTCTTCCAGAAGCTCAAGAGCCGTAAATGCCAAGACCTTGGCACCAAGTAAAATAGAGGCGAGGCCAAGATTCGAGCAGGAGGCTTTCACAAATTCCGGGCTGTGTGCCGGAATTTTCTTTTTGCTGATGCAAATGCTCGGTTGGATGGTCGGCACTACTTGGGAAACATTTCCCACATCGGAAGAGCCCATCTGCAATGCCTTCCAATCACAGGGGGTAAACTGTTCTCCAAAGCGATTCAAATGCTTTTCATATAAATCGTCAAAGGAGGGCGTCGGCACGATATTTTCCACCCAGTTTTGATAAGCCTTCATCCTTCCCTTCGCTCCCATGGAAAGGGCGGATCCGACCACAACATTTTCCACCTTCTTATATAAAGCTTCGAGAGACGGCTTTGCACTGGTTCGGAGATAAAACTTCGCATGGGCATAGTCCGGTACAACATTCGGGGCAGAGCCGCCGGAAAGAATGACTCCGTGAATTCGTGTATCATCGGTCAAATGCTGTCTTAAGGCATTGATGGAATTATAGGTCTGAATGAGTGCATCCAAAGCATTGATTCCCTCTTCCGGCTCTCCTGCCGCATGAGCGGATTTTCCCCAAAACTCGATGTCCACCGGCACACAGCCTAAGTTTCTTCCTGTCCTCTTGTGCTCATCCGCAGGATGGGCACAAAGTGCAAAATCAACATCCTTAAAATAGCCCTCTCTCACGAAGGAGCCCTTTGCAGAGCCTTCCTCACCGCCTTCTTCTCCCGGTGTCCCATAAACACGGATTTCACCACCCACTTCATCAATCACTTCCTTTAAGGCTACAGCGGAAAGGGAGGCAGTTGTACCGAAAAGATTGTGTCCGCAGCCGTGTCCCAGCCCTTCTAAGGCATCATATTCCGCAAGGAACACTACAACCGGCCCTTTTTTCTTACTCTTATAGCTTGCCGCAAATCCTGTCCTATGTCCTGCTGCAGGCATCTCCACAAAAAAGCCGAAGGAGGAAAGTGTCTTTGACAGCTCTTCCGATGCAAAAAACTCATAGTTACTGACTTCCGGCTTTTTATGAATGGCCAGCGCCAGATTCTGAAAAAGCTTTCCCTCTTTTTCTACCTTCTTTACAATTCTTTCTTCTCTATCCGAAAGCTGCGCTTCTTCTATTCCTTTCTTTCCCATATTCTTTTCCTCCGTTTCTTCTTTTAAAAATAGGAGGAGCAAGGCTCCTCCTTAGGTTCATCGACCCCTCTATACCCTATACAAATTAGTCCCAAACCGGGATGGACTGTCCGTCGTAGTGCTCTAAAACAACCTGCTTAACTTCGTCGGAATTGTAAGCCTTCTTAATCTTCTGGAAGTCTTCGCTCTCGATACGATCCTTCTTTGCCGCAATGATGTTCCAGTAGTTCTTCATATCCGGCTCTTTGTAATCCTCATAAACGATGGCATCGTTCTTAAGGGTTAATCCCGCATCCTTCGCTACACCGTTGTTAATGCAGGCAAAAGATAAGTCAGGAAGAGAAGCCGGAATCTGGGTTGCTACCATTTCCACAATTTCCACATCCTTGTTATACTTTTCGATATCCATTACGGTCGGAGTCAATCCCGCTTCCTTCTTCAAGGTCAGGAAGCCGTTCTTCTCGAGGAACTTAAGTGCTCTTCCTCCATTGGTTACATCGTTCGGAATAGCAATGATTAAGTGACCTGTTGCCTCGTCCAGGCTCTTATACTTGGAAGAGTAAATGCCCATCGGAGCAACCTGCGTATAAGCAAGAATTCCCAAATCGGTATAGCCTCTCTCCTTCACAAAGTTATTGAAATAAATCTCTGTCTGGAAAGCATTTAAATCAATTTCTCCGTCCTCTAAAGCCTCATTCGGTTTAACATAATCGCTGAACTCTACCATCTCGAGCTTAATATTGTCTTTTGCAAGCAGCTCATTTGCCTTTTCCCACTCCTCGTGGTCGGAACCGTTTACACCGAGCTTGTAGGTACGAAGCTCCCCGGCATCCGCCTTCTCTTCTTTTGCAGCTTCTGTTGCCTTCTCACTGCCCTGCTCTGTACCTGCCTCCGCTTTCTTCTCTGTAGTCTTTGTGCTTGCACCGCCGCATGCCGCTAAGGAAGCTGCAGCAAGTGCTACGGTAAGTCCTAATGCTAAAATTCTTTTTTTCATAATCCTCTCTCCTCTAAACAAAACTGTATATAGTACTTTTATCGATGGCTTACCAGCTTACTTAAGCTGTCTCCCACCCATTGTACGAAGAACACCATGACAAGCATGATGACTATCGTCAGAAACATGACATCGGTCTTATTTTGCCCATAGCCGTAACGGATGGCAAAGTCTCCGAGTCCGCCGCCGCCTACCGATCCGGCTACCGCCGAATAACTGATAAGACCGACCAGCATAATGGTCACCGCCTGAATGATGGCGGAAAAACCTTCCTTTAGCATAACCTTGAAAATGATGGCAATTTCCGAAAATCCCATTGCTCGGTATGCCTCAATCACTCCCTTGTCAATGCTTTGGAGCGCAAGCTCCGTCTGCTTCGCCATAAAGGGTATGCAGGCAATAATCAGAGGAACAATGGCTCCCTTCATTCCTATTGTCGTCCCTACAATGGCACGAACAAGCCAGGGAATGGATGCAATCAAGATGACGAACGGGATGGAACGCACCGTATTCACAATCTTGGAAAGAATGGAATAGAGCGGCGGGAAGGATAAAAGTTCTCCCTTCTTTGTCACTGCAAGGACGATTCCCAAGGGAACACCCAGCACTGCCGCAAACACGCCGGAAATACTGACCATGATGAGCGTCTCATTCAAGGATTTCACAATATAGGGCCAAAGCTTTGCTACATTCGGAAACATACTGTTTAGCCATTCCATATTTTGTCCTCCTCTCTCTTTCCCTCTATCTTATGTCCTCCAAGCTCTTCCACCTTAATCTCTCTACTCTTTAAGTATGCCACCGCATCCAGAATATCTTTCCCTTCTCCCTTCATATCTATCGTAAGGGTTCCAAAAGGTACACCTGAAAGAATTTCGATATTACCGAACAGGATAGACACCTCTACGGGGTAGTTTCGAACCAAATCCATGATAGCCGGATCATTGGCTTTCTCTCCAATAAAGGTAAGTTCATAGAGATTTCTCTTGTTCTTTTCCGCAAGGGCAATCGCTTCCTTCCGGTAAAGCGTTTTCTCACGGAACTCCTTCGTGATGCTGGACTTCGGTTCGGAAAATACCTCTACAAGACTTCCTTCCTCGATAACCTTTCCCTCCTCCATCACCGCAACCTTATTGCAAATGCTCTTCACCACTTCCATTTGGTGGGTAATCATCACTACTGTAAGCTTCAGCTTTTCTTGTAAAGAACGGAGCAATTCAATAATCTGCGTTGTGGTATTCGGATCCAACGCGGAAGTCGCCTCATCGCATAGAAGAATCCTGGGTCTTCCTACCAAGGCTCTTGCTATAGCCACTCTTTGCTTCTGTCCACCCGAAAGCTGTGAAGGATAAGCTCTTGCTTTATCTTCCAGTCCCGTTAAACGAAGCATTTCCTCGACTCTTTCCCTGATTTCTTTTCCGGAAATTCTACCCTGATTTTTGAGCGGTGCAGCAATATTCTCAAAAACATTTGCAGAATTTAAAAGGTTAAAATGTTGGAAAATCATCCCCATTCTCCGCCGTACAGCTCTAAGCTCTACTTCCGAATACGCAGTAATGTTTTTCCCCTCTACGATAACCTCTCCGCTTGTCGGTTTTTCTAAGAGATTAATGCAACGAACCAAGGTAGACTTTCCTGCACCGGAATAGCCGATAATCCCGAAAATATCTCCCTCTTCAATCGTCAAGCTGACATCTCTCACCGCATGAACGCCCTCACCGACCTTCTCCGAAGGGAAGGTTTTTACGATATTCTTTAATTCAATAATCCCCATAACTTTCTCCTCCGGCTTCCAATTGCGCACTTTATGTACGACGCTCGTTATGCATTAAAAATCCCTCCATATTCATCCTTTTCGGGAGTACCCCGGAAAGATTATGAATATTTTGGGATTATAGCCATTTTTTTGAATCCTGTCTAATCGCTGTTCTATATGTCCTGTTATAGGAATAAACTATAGCAGAACAGAAAATCAAGAATTTGGATAAAGCTCCTCAAAGGCTGCCTGCACAATAAAACGCTGGTTTCCTCCTGATGGACCTGAACAGGTTGAAAGCGTAATCAGATTCGGACGTGTAGAAAAGTCAATCGCCCCTTTCGGATAATTTCTATAGGATGAAAGTTTGCTTGTCAATTGCACATAACGATCGTATCCGCTATCTCCTTCAAAGTCCGCGTAAATGTCACTCTCCGTGGTTGTTAAATAATAAGAATAAATGCGATAGCGATAAATTCCATCCGGTTTACAGAGGAAAACATAAGGATTCGAATCCGCAAGACTCGGATCCTTCAAAAAATTCTTCAGCTTTCCGAACATGGACCCATTTTTCATATTGTGGCCAAAGATAAAGGTATTTTTATTGTCATAGCTTCCCTTTGCATTGGCATCCAAAAATATGGAGCCGGCAAAGTTTGCCTTTCCTTCAAATGTTCGGTGCAAATAATCTTCATTATCCTTGCTGCGCACAACCGGATAACTTATACCGATTGCAGGCACATAGATAACGGCAGTAAAATCTCCGTTAATCTTCGCTAAAGTATCATAATTAATCTGAAATTTGGGATGTGCAATGTCAACAGGCTCCGGTGCCTCGGTCTCCGGTTCACTTCCCTTCTCTTCCGCGGAGCCCTCCTCTTTCTTTTTTTCTTCCTTCTGCTCTACCGTCTCCGGCTGGACAACAATGTGTTCTTCCAAAGCGGCATATTCGTCATCTGCCGCTTTATACTCTAAAAAGTCTCGCAGAAACAATCCGCCGAAAACCAACATGGAAATGAATAAAACAAGGGGGATAATCTTATGAATTATGCTCTCCCGCCTTCTTTTATAAGACCTTTTAGAGGGCTGCTGCTCCTGTACTTTCTTTTCTCCGGAAGACGCATCTTCCGTCTTTTCTTCTATAGTTTGTATATTTTGTCCTGCTGCTTTCTTCTCTTCATTTCTATTCTCTTCGTTTCTATTCTCTTCCATTTACCTGATTCCTTCTTTCTCTAAGAGGCACACACACTCGCAGTTATTAGTTCTCGGGAATAAATCCACCGCACAAAGCTTCTTTACCCTGTATCCTGCTGCCTGAAGTGCCTCCAGATCCCTTGCTAAACTCTTGGGCTTACATGCCACATAAATGAGTCTCTCTACTCCGTAACGAATAATTAAATCCAACGCCTTCCTATGCATCCCGTCTCTTGGCGGGTCTACGATAATAAAGTCGGGATGCGGAAGAACAGTTGTCTCCAAGTTCCGCTCTCCATTGCAGTTCCGCGCTCCATTAGCATCCTCTTTTTCCGGGTTTTCCCCTTTCGTTTCCTCCCGCTTTGCACTCTCTTCCAATACCTTCAGCACATCTCCGGCGATAAAATGACAGTTCGTAATGCCGTTGTCTTTCGCATTTTCCTTCGCGGATTCGACTGCTTCTTCGATGATTTCTACCCCGTAAGCATCCCGAGCCACTTTACTCATGAGCTGGGTAATCGTTCCGGTTCCGGAATAGAGATCAAAGATAATCGGTTTATCTTTTGCAGAGTCCGAAAGATTTGCATACTCTCGAATTTTTTCATACAATTTTTCAGCTCCAAGACTATTGGTCTGAAAAAAGAAAAGGGTGTTATTTTAAAACGCAAGCCCAAAAGTTCTTCGTAAAAGAAATCTTTTCCGTAGAGAATCTCCGTGCCTTGGTTTACCACCGCATCCGCCGGACTGTCATTTTTCGTATGCAAAATTCCCGCAAAATGCCCTTCCAAGCTGCCTTCTTTTTCCAATTCCAAGAGGCTTTCGCACCATCCTGTAAGAAGAAACTCCTCAGTCTGTACACTTTCCGGATTCCACGAAGCATGAATGAGGGAAACCAGGATTTCTCCTGTTTTTTCCGCCCTTCTAATCAGAAGATGACGTAGATAGCCCTCATGTCTCTTCTTGTGAAAATAAGAAATACCCTTTTCCCGAAAATAATTTCTGCTCACGGTAAGAATTTTTCCCATATCCGGGCTGGGGAGTCTACAGTCATCCATATTTAAAATATTAAAAAAGCTTCTTTTTTGGTGAAGTCCCAGACAAAGAGGGCCATCCTTTTCCTGATCGCCGAAAGAAAATTCCATCTTATTCCGGTAAGCTTCTTTTTGAGGCGAGGATAAGATTCCCTCAAAGGGAAGCTCTCCTAATACTATCGGCATAAACAGACTTCTTATTTCCTCTTCTTTTTTCTTCAGTTCCTCTTCATAGGAAATCTTCTGGTAAAAGCAGCCTCCGCAATATTCTTCATTTTTACACCATTCCATTGCCATTTTCACCTATACTCTCCCTTACTATTCCTTCCTTTGCGGTTGATTCACGTAGCCCATTCTACAACAAAAACAGATAGATGAACAATCTATAACAAGAACTCCTGCGCTTTCCGTACCATTCTCGTTATGGATGAAGAAAAGGAGGCATTTCTGCCTCCTATATCTGTCCTACCTTCTCTTTTACTCTTCTTCCGAAAAATCCTCGGAATCCTCATCGTAATCATCATACTCATCATACTCATCCGAGTGATTGGGAGCCAAGAAGCGATACACGCAATAAGCCAATCCACAAAAAAGAATAATCCCGCTGATAACCGCTAGTACAATGCAAATCGTTTCCGTTGTCTTTTTTTCTTCTTTATGCTTATCTCTTGTCCTAAGAGCATACTGAAAATCGGAGCTCAAACTTTTCGCCTCTTCCGTAAATCTTCTGGCTCTATCTTTAAGATTTTCTATATTCCACTGTTCCATACATTCTTCCTTTCGAAAAGCATTACCATTCCCGAATGCCTTGTTGATAACTGCCAAATGGCCTTATCACCGGGCGAGTTTTGAATCAGTATATCGGTCTTTTTCTGAAAATGCAATGGGGAAATCACACTGTACCGGATTATTCCAATACCCAGTTTCCATCCGCCATAACAAAGTTCTTCTCCACACCGAGCTTATTCATCCAGAACTTGGTTAAAGCAATCGTATACGTTTCCTGATCCTCCGTAAACGGTTCCTTTCGTTTATCCCAAAGTTCTTTAGAACTGGGCCAGAGAGCATACCGCGGATTAACTGTGCTATAGAAGGCAAAGCTTCCGCCGTGCTGACCGTGATGAGCCATTTGCACAATATCCGCTTTCAGCTTCTCCGCCGGCAATTCCTCCAAAAGCTTTCCCGCCGCCTCATAAGGAAGATCCCCGGTAATCAAGAGCTTCTTTCCGTTTATCGTAATCATGTAGCAAATAGAACTGTTATTTCCGGTATCAATCGGGATGGAATAAGCTGTATTTAAAATCTCCACGGATACATTTCCATAAGAAAATGTTGTACCCCTCTCGGAATTCTCGTGCTTCTTCTCCGCAGGATAAGCAGCAAGATCATCCATTACTTCCTTAATCATCGGTAATCTGTAGCTCTGCTCATACTGCTCATAAAAGGAGTATGGCGCAAAGCTGAAATAAATCTGTCCCGGATCAATATTATAATAATCCGGATGCCCGGCCACCTTCTGCTGTTCCAAAATAACGGAAAGTGCTCCGACATGATCCTCATGCGGATGCGTAAGGAGCCATGCGCTAACCTTTCCTCCCCTTGCCTTAATATACTTGGATAAATAGGGTGCATTGGTCTTTAAGCCGCCATCCACAACAATTAATTGTCCTTCATTGCTTTCAATCACAATACTGATTTGTTGTCCGCTTTCATTGCCCTTAATCATAGTAATCTTGGCACCGCCGAGGCCGATTGTGGAATCGGTATAGGTAGGGGTTGCCTCTCCATTCCGAACATAGATGGGAGCATTGCCTCCACTGGTCTTATCTTGACTTAAACTTGCCTCCGTGTTTGCGTTTCCATAGATGGTTCCCGTGCTGCTTTCCTCAGCAAATGTGGGTAATGCCAAAAGAAAACTCATTCCCACAGCAAGTGCCAGGCTTCCAAATCTTTTATTCATTTATACTCCTTTACGTCTTTCTTACTGTCTTACTCCGTCTGCCCCAATGGAAAAACCGTCTTTTACCGTATTCTGTTCCATGGCTCCTACAGGGATGTCAGCATCACTCACATTGAAGAAATACCACTTCTCTCCGATATTTTCCCAACCGGTCTTCATTTCGCCGTTTTGGATATCCAGATAGTACCACCGGTCATTCAGCTGTCGCCAGGATGTCGCCATCTGTCCCGCAGCTCCGCCTTCCGTATCAAAGTAATACCATTTTCCGCCTACTTCCTGCCAGCCGGAAAGCATTACGCCGTCACCGTTCATATAGTACCAGTGCTCCCCTATCTTCTGCCAACCGGAAAGCATCTTTCCCTGCTCATCAAAATAGAACCAATAATCTTTCACTTTGGTCCAGCCTTTGGCCAATCTTCCGTTTGCTTCATAGTACCAATCCGCACCGTTCTGACGCCAGCCTGAAGCTGCCTCTCCGGGGCCGTTTGCATCGGGATTTTCCTGATTTTGCTGTCCATTATACTTCTCGGAAGCTCTCTTCTTATTATCCTTCTCCCGCTCAGCCTTGGTTTTTTTCTTCTTTTTTGCACTGTATTCTTTGAAGCTTCCCTTTGAGATACCGGTAGCCTTTAACGTAATCAAATTAAAGAAATACTCTCCGCTATCTCCGTCCGGATCTTCTACGCTTCCTGAAGAATCCACATACAGGGAATCCGCAAAATACTGTGCCATATCATCCCTTTTATCATATACGGCACGAACCGCGATATGATCGAACTCTTTTCCGCTTTGGGTATAAGAAGAAAAATTGAACTTGGGAGAATTGCTGTGCTTTTTTACAATTTTTTCATCTCCGTTTGCTGTATTGTAGAATACCAGGACATCATAGCCTGTTGCATAATTAACCTTTTCCCAGGTATAGGATTTTTCATCAGAACTAAAGTTTGTCGGTTCCTTCAAAACATAGTAGGGGTAAGCATTTGCCTTTATTTTAATCGTATTCTTTCCCTTCTCGGTTACCGCCATTTCATACGCGCCGCGTACCTCCACCACGGTAGAAGAATCAAAGAATTGTCCCTCGTCCGCCTTCACGGTTATCGTATAGGTATAGGGTTTTTTGGGAGTATTGTACTTTCCGTCCACAGAGAAACTGCTGACCTCGTATCCGCTATCCATCGCTCTTGCATCCGGCTTGGAATACGTTGCACCGGCTTCCAGCTCTAAATCCTCATTGGGGCTGATGTCCACCTGCACCCTTCCTACCAATTGCTCCGCAAAAGCAGGAAGCGCAAAGATTCCCGATAAAAGTGCGGTAACCAAGATGATTCTTTTCTTCATCATAATTCTCCTTATGTTTCTGTTTTTTTATATTTTTGAAACGCCTTACGGCATCCATGCTCCGTTTGCATCGAAGCGGTATTCCACCCCGTTAATTGTACGGCTTGTATTTTCCAGCATTGCACCGGATTCTTCCATATAATACCACAGATTGTTAATGAATTTCCATCCTGTTCTCATGGCTCCGTCCTGATTTAACCAGTACCATTTTCCGTTAACATTCTGCCAATTCACTGCCATTGCGCCGGAATCCTTCAGATAATACCAAAGATTATTTTGGAATAACCATCCAGTCTGCATGATTCCCCGTGCATCCATAAAATACCACAGGCCGTTTACCTGTTTCCAACCGGTAGTCGCCTTACCGTTTTCCATGTATTTCCATTGTCCGGGCACAGTCTGTACCCAGCCGTTTTCTATACTTGCCGCTTCCTTTCCGGGTCCCTCACCGGAAACAACTGTACCATCAACACCGTTTCCGCTTCCCGTAGTAGAAGTTTTCTCCGTATTTCCGGATGTCTTTTGTGAAGTGCCTGAAGAAGTGGACACGGAATTCGACCCGCTACTTCTTTTTCCCGCATTTTTCTGGGAAGGGTTTCCTCCCCCATATACCTTCCAGGAAAATTCAGTGGTGACCTGTCCTTTGATTCCCTTTACCACACCCTTTTCACTGGACTGCCAGATCGTCGTCTTACTCCCTCCTACCGGTACATAGACCCGATTTTCCGGATAAGCCGCAAACCAAACGTCATAAGAAATCTTGGACAGATTCATGTATTTTGTAAGCCAGGTACGGTTTGCATAGACCATAGGAATAAAACCTGCGTCCTCCACCTTCTTGCAATATGCATTGATCATATCCGTCAAATCGTCCTTACTCAATCCCTCAGACAGCATGGATGCCACTTCCAGGTCATAAGCAACCGGATACTCCAGTTTATAGGGTTTTATTTTTTTAAGGTCAAATCGGCTTCCGCCATCGCATCGTTCATATTTTTTGCGGTCGAACAAAGATAAACGCCGACTTTGATACCGGCCTTCTGCGCCCCTTTTACGTTCGCATCAAAATAAGCATCCTCCTTTGTCCCGTAGGCAAGCCGAATCATAACAAAGTCGAGTCCGTCCTTCTTTGCCGCATTCCAGTCTATGGGACCGTTCTCATTTTGAAACCTGGAAACCTCCGTTCCCTTCTCCAAATATAGAAAATCGGAACCGTCCTGATTGGTATAGCCGTACCACCCGGCATATTCATCCGTTACCGTATTTTCCACAACATCCGTACTCACCGCAGGTTCCGTCTTTCCGATTAAATCTCCCGGTCCAACGGCAAATGCACAACTTGGCGAAAGACAGCTCAGCATAATCATGCAAATAGATGTAAAACAAAGCTTCGTTATTTTTATGGGCATTCTTGTGCAAAACCGCTCATTCGCTTTTTGAAAAACCATTTTATTCCTACTCCTCCACTTCTTATTCCTCTAAGACTATCGGCGAAAAAGAAAAATGGCAATAGCGGGGGAAGAACCGTAAGAGATATTCAGAAAAGAGTAAGGACTTAGCGAATAAAAAGAAGCTTTCGAGGCCGCAAAATAGAGCTATAGGACAAAATATGCTTTATGAAACAATAAGTCCCACATAGAAAGATAGGCCTATAACAAAAAACTTCGGCATCCCAATGTTTTCAGGATACCGAAGCCTCTTGTCACATAGAAGAACATAAGCAAGCTCACTTCTTCTCTTTATATCTCACACACTTACCCCGAAGGGATACTTACTCAGTATATATACTGTATCGGCAAAAAGCGAATTAGTATAAATTATTTGCCCTATATTTTAAAAAAATAATTTAAAACAATCTCCTGATTGATTTAATCGGTTTATAGGTAGCCGACTCAATCGTCACACCGGAACGAGAATTCAGTGCGGAAAGCATTCTTCCTTCCCCGAGGTAAATGCCGACATGACCGGAATAAGCCAATATATCACCGGGAAGCGCATTTTCCAAAGAGCCTACACTCGTACCAACGGAACGAATTGCTCCGGAAGAATGCGGAAGGGAAACCCCGAAATGCCCGAATACGCCTACTAAAAAGCCGGAACAGTCCGACCCGTGAAGAAGACTCAAACCGCCATATCGGTATGGACGTCCGATAAACTGCGAAGCATAGTCTACAACCTGCTGTCCTTTGGCGCGGCTGTCTCCTTTTAAATTATCCTCTACAACTATTTCAACTGTCTGTTCTTCCTCAGAAACCATCCCTCCGTCTTCACTGAAAACCAAAATATCATCTTGCTCCGAAGGTGCCGCCAGGGCGGACAGAGAAGGTACGGAAGAAAAAGCAAATACTGCAATTCCCAGTGCAAGGATTCCTTTTTTTGTCCTTTGCAATACAGAATGTCTTCCTTTCCGTTCAAAGTGCTTGGGTTCTTCCCCTGCTGTGCACAAACTAGCATTCCACTTCTGCATAAAATCTCCTTTGCTCTTTTCTCCGGGCAAAAAGAAAGCCCGAATATCGTAATACGCTATCATTCTAGGGAGAACTTATGGCGAAAATAAAAACACAGTATGAAGATTCGCTAACGCTTTCTTACGAAAGAAACTGTTTTTTTAACGCTTTCATACCGTGTTTTTTACAATTTTATGACATTTTAAGCTTTTTTATAATCAAAATTAAGAGTTTGCCGAAGAGCTTCTCTTTTAACCTTTTAATGCGTCTCTCGCTTCTTCTTCCTTTTCCCCTTCCGGTGTATAGCCGATTAATTTTTCAGATACATGGGTATCAAAGAAATGTACTACCGGTCCGAGACCGAATGCGGATATCAAGGTTCCTATGCCGACCAATCCTCCGGTAAGGAACGTTCCCAGAGCACAGATTCCATCCGTAAACATTCTACAGGCAAAATAATGTTTCTTCGTCTTATCTCGAAGCCCCAGGGAAAGATAGTCATACGGTGCAATCCCGAGGTCAGCCGTCTGGTAAAGAGATACTCCCAAAGAAGTTACCACCACGGCAACTGCAGCCCAAACAATCTGTACAATGAGACCGTGTTCCTCAGCCGCCCCAAAGTTTCGGAGCAGAATAGCATAGAAAAAGCTTACGATATAACCAAGTAAAATTCCATTCACAAAAGTCCCCGCTCCAATGTATTTTCTTCCAAAAATAAACTGAATCAGGAAGAACAGAATATTGCATAACAGATTTTGAAAACCATAGGGAATGCCGAATATCTCCGCTATGCGCATATTCAAGGCGGAAATCGGATCATTTCCGAGATGAGACTCTTTAAACAGAGCTATCCCGATGGAAATAATAAATACCCCGAGCACCATGCTTGCATGTCGTTTAAGCAATACTCTATTATTTTTCATTTTTCACCCGCTCACTAAATGATTGCTTCCCGGAACGCGACTATCACTACTCATGAACCACAATCGGGCATCCCTTCTGAATCCGATTATACAACTCTGCCGCCTTATTTCTCGGCAAATTAATGCAACCGTGGGAGCCGCCTCTGACATAGATATTTCCCCCAAACTTGGAACGCCAGGATGCGTCATGTAAGCCGATTCCCCCATTAAACGGCATCCAATAGTCTACGTGGGCTTCATACTCCGGTTTCCCGTTAACCAGTTTGCCACGGAGCGTTCTATTCGTTTCTTTGCCTTTCAAGAAAAAAATCCCCGACGGCGTCGCTCTGTCTCCGCTCAACATTCCGGTTACCGTAGGACTTTCCCAAACCAGGTTACCGCCTTCATAGTAATAAACATGCTGTAAGCTTAAATCTATTTCCACAAAAGTCGTTCCGAATTGAGGTTGTGCATACTGGGCAGGTCTATAGCTGTAAACCGGTTCTCTTTCCATCGTCTTAAAGGCGGAAATAGCCTGTTTTAAGGCTTCCTTTTCTCCCTGTACATTGATATGAAGAGCATAAGGAGTCAGCATGGCAATGTCCTTCCCGCTGGCCGAATGAAAAGAAACCGTATTTCCCGGGTTTCCGTACTTTCCCTCCAAGTAATTGGCATAGGCCAAAACCTTTGCCTCATCAAAGATAACTCCGTTTCCATTGATTCCCAAAACCATATCACTTAAGGTATCTCCGGAAAGAACTTCCTTGTTCCCTAAAATATTGGTCACGATTTCTACGGACTCCAGACGTCTAACGGCCTCCAGCTTCGGTTCGAGATCGCTCTTATGCACTGTCACCGTGTCGTAAATCCCTCTTTGCGTTAAGTCAAGAGTATTTTCTCCCCTCTGCAGAGCGGAGTACAAATTCGCATAGAACTTTGCCTCGTCCAAAGAATCTCCCTCTACTTCGGGAACAATACTGTATGTACCGTCTTTTTGGATATAAGCATTCGCGGTTTTCTTGCTGTACTTTAAAACGGAAAGCTGTGCAATCCTTTCTTTTAGCTTTGCCTCATCAAATTTTGCGGAACTGCCTTCTAAGGAAAAATCATAACGACCGTCCGCTTTGGGTTCCAAGCCTTCTTTCTCTTCTCTTTTCAGGATTTCCTCTAAATTCGTTGCCGCGGAAAGCTGATAGCCGATATCGGATCCTTTGATTTCCTCTACCTTATCTCTTCCCTTAATATATAAAACATAATTTCGGCTGTATTCTCCTTCCAGATAGGACTTAGCCTCCTCTACAGTCTTTTCGGAAAGGGGAATCCCGTTTCCGTACGTTCCCATAACAAACCGATCCAAGGCATAGGCAGACATCGGTAAAAGCACGCTAAGCAGCAATGCACTCAAAAACAGTTTAATCTTCTTCATGTATTCCTCCAAAAGTATTTTCCCCCTATTCTACACTGTCCGCCTATCTTTGAGTAGTCAAAATATTAAAATTTGTCTTAAGCCCCAAACACCTTTTTTCTTAAAGCCAAACCTGTAGGACTGGCTGCCAGTCCTCCCTGCGCAGTTTCTTTCAGACTGGAAGACATGTTGTCCCCTACCGATTTCATGGCAGCAATGCACTCATCTACCGGAATCTTTAAATCTATTCCGGAGAGCGCCATATCCGCACTGGAAAAGGCAATCATCACGCCCGAGACGTTTCTTTTCACGCAGGGAATCTCCACGAGTCCGGCTACCGGATCACAGACCAGTCCCATTTGATTGATAATAGCCATCCCCAAAGCATCTCCACAGGCACTCGGGCTTCCACCCATAAGCTCCACGAGGGCCGCTGCAGCCATGCCCGATGCGGAACCGCATTCCGCCTGGCATCCTCCCTCCGCCCCGGAAATGGAAGCGGTTTGCGCAATCACCATCCCGAAGGCTCCTGCCGTAAAAATAGACATCACTATATCCCTCTTAGCAAATCCTCTATCCTCATACATGGATACCAAGCATCCCGGAAGGATACCGCAAGAACCTGCCGTGGGGGTAGCCACGATTCTTCCCATCGCGGCATTACAGTTGGAAACACACATGGCTCTTCCTATGGCCTTGGTTAAAAACTTTCCCGAAAGACCTCCGTTTGTCTTTTCGGCATAGTTTAACATCTTATTTCCTTCTCCCCCGGTCAGACCGGAGGTGGAACGAAGGTTCGGATCATTTCCCTTGCTGACGGACTCCAACATCACCTCAAAATTTCTTTCCATGATGGAGTAGATTTCCTCCTCCGACTTCTGCATCTGTTCCGCCTGATCTTTTAGACAAAGCTCACTGATTTTGATTCCCTGCCTCTCTGCCGTATCGCAGAGTTCTTTGATACTCGTATATTTAATCATTTTTTCTCCCGGCTTTCTACTTTCCTGCTTTTCCAAGCCCAAAACTGTTACTAATCCTAAAACTGTTACTAAGCCCAAAACCGTTATATTGCCCTTATCAAAATGGCATTTTCCACATTCGGTAATTGATTGATATCCTTCATCAGATCCTCCGGAGGTAACTGATCAATTTCAATAGTCATTAGAGCCGTTCCCCCTTTTTCAGGACGACTTAGCCGGAAGTTTCCAATATTCAGTTCCTTATACTTTTCATACATAATATGGGTAACTTCGGCAATCACCCCCGGTTTATCCCTATGCAGGACCAGGATGGTATTATTCTCTCCCGTAAAATCGACACGCATGCCGTTTACGGAATCCACCCGAATATTTCCTCCTCCGATGCTGGCACCTTCTACAACTCCGCTTTGTCCGTTATCCAGGGTGTAATGGATTCTCGCCGTATTGGGATGCGCTCCCGGAATATCATTTTCTATAAAACGATAATCTATCCCTCTGTCCTTTGCAATCTGCAAAGCATCTCGGATTTCCTCGTTGTAACTATGGTAGCCCATAATGCCGGCTAATAATGCCCTATCCGTACCATGTCCTCTGTAGGTTCTGGCAAAGGAGCCGGACAATTCAATATCTACCTCTTTGAATTCTCCTCCCTCCGCGAGCTTATTTACAACTCTGCCGAGTCTTACCGCTCCGGCCGTATGAGAACTGGAAGGTCCTATCATAATCGGTCCGATAATATTAAAAACATTCACTGTATACCTCTTTTCTTAAACAGGGGTTGCAAAAAAGAACAGATTATAATTTTTACCTGAAATCCATCCTTTTCACAACCCCTTTTCCATTCTTGCCGCATATGCGGAATTCTTTAATTCTGCTTTATTTACTTCTTTTCTTTGGCAATCATTCTTGTATAGAACTCGTTGACCACTACTCCAATTGCATTATCCCCGGACACATTACAAGCCGTTCCAAAGGAATCCTGCGTGATGTAAAGGGCAACCATGATTGCGCAAATCGGTCCGTTCGGATCTCCCGCTTCTTTCCCAAAAATCATATAAAGGAAGGGGAGCGCCGTCATGATAGAACCGCCCGGTGCACCCGGAGAAGCAACCATCGCAATACCCAGAGTCATAATAAACGGGACTACCGTGGACAAACTGATGGGAATCCGATTCATAAGGCAAACTGCCGTTGCACAAGCCGTAATCGTAATCATGGAACCGCACATATGGATATTGGCACAAAGGGGAACGACGAAGTTTCGAATTTGTTCGGAAATGCCGTCATGCTTTGCACATTCCAAGTTAACCGGGATTGTCGCCGCGGAGGACTGTGTTCCCAGCGCAGTAGTATAACCCGGAATCTGATTTTTCATCAAAGTTAACGGATTTTTCTTTGAAATCGTACCGGCTACAATAAACTGCACAAAGAGATAGCAAAGGTGCATGATAATTACAACAATAAATACCTTCCAAAGAATAGACAAAATAGCAAAGGTCTTTCCGGAACGGGTCATGTCCACAAAGGTTCCCAAAATATACAGCGGAAGCAGAGGAATAATCACTTTGTGTAAAACCCTATCGATGATACCGGAGAAGTCCTTCATTGCGTCATAAAGTGTAGACCCGATTTCCTTCCCGCGCATCGTAGACAGACACAGCCCCATGATAAAAGCCAGTACTACCGCCGACAAAGTATCAAACATCGGCGGGATACTGATGCTGAAAAAAGATGCCACAGATTGATCTGCCGTCGCCTGAATCTGCTTCATTGCATCTGCCGACATAAAGCTTGGAAACAAATTAATAGAGACCAAATAAGAAATCGTTCCGCCAATCAATGTGGAGCCATATGCCAGAATCACCGTAAATAGCAGAAGTTTTCCCGCACCCTGAGAAAGATCCGCAATTCCCATACTGACATAGGCCAAAATCATTAAAGGAATTACAAACTTTAAAAAATTACTGAAAATTCCGGACAAGGTCACAATCAGACTACAAAGTCCGAGTGGTGCATATTGCCCGATTAAAATACCGAGAATAATTGCGATAATGAGTTTTGGTACCAAACCTAGTTTTCTTTTCATTTCCATTCCTCCTCCCAAGGGATATGGCACAGCTTTTCGCCAAGCTTTATACAAAAATCCCCGAGCAGAGACTTCTACCCGGGGATTTTTATTAAAAATATACAAGTAAAATATCTCTTCTTTGTATATTATATCCTATATATTTTGCTTTGTTAAGCTTTTTCTATAATATTCCACCAACTGCCACAATGAGCGGAGCAAACACCAGAGCAATAACCGTCATCAACTTGATGAGAATATTGATAGAAGGTCCGGATGTATCTTTAAAGGGATCCCCAACCGTATCACCCACTACTGCCGCCTTGTGGGTTTCCGATCCCTTTCCGCCGTGATGTCCCTCCTCAACGTACTTTTTCGCATTATCCCAAGCGCCGCCGGAATTGGACATGAAGATAGCCATCATAACTCCGGACACCAGAGCTCCCGCAAGAAGGCCGCCCAAAGACTCTGCCCCCAGTAAAAGACCGATTACAAGTGGAGCAAGTACAGCCAGAACACCGGGAATAATCATCTCTCGTAGCGCTGCATGAGTGGAAATACTCACACAAGTTCTGTAATCCGGCTTCTCCGTACCTTCCATGATACCCGGTTTTTCTCTAAACTGTCTTCTTACCTCGGAAATCATGGAGAAGGCAGCCTTACTCACCGAACTCATGGTAAATGCAGAGAAGAGGAAGGGGAGCATAGCACCGACAAAAAGCCCGATACATACACGGCTGTCCAATACATTGATGTTTTGTAAGCCCACTGCATTCGCATAGGAAGCAAAAAGAGCGAGTGCGGTAAGTGCCGCAGAACCGATGGCAAAGCCCTTTCCCATAGCAGCCGTAGTATTTCCCACAGCGTCCAGCTGATCCGTGATATTTCTTACTTCCTCGGGGAGACCTGCCATCTCCGCAATACCTCCCGCATTATCCGCAATCGGACCGTAAGCATCTACCGCAACGGTAATTGCAGTGGTAGATAACATTCCTACTGCGGCAAGCGCAATCCCGTAAAGTCCCAATACATGATAGGAGACAAAGATTGCCGCACAAATCAGTAAAATCGGAACGGCAGTCGAACGCATACCGATTGCCATACCGGAAATAATATTCGTTGCCGGCCCGGTTTCGGACTGCTTCGCAATGTCTTTTACCGGATTGTAAGCGGACGAAGTGTAATACTCCGTAATAGCACCGATCGCAAGACCCGCAACTAAACCGGCCGTCACAGCCAGAGCCGCATGGAAATTTCCAAAGAAATATTGAGAAAGCCCAAAGGCAAAAACCAGTACAGCCAGCGCCGAAGAATAGCTTGCCATTTTCAAAACCTTACTCGGATTTTCTCCTCCGAGAGAAAGCACCAAAATACTGCCCAAAACGCAGGCAAGTAAGGACAGCCCCGCTAAAAGAAGCGGAAATGCAACACCCTCAACGGACTTTGCCTCCAGCAAGGCTCCAAGGGTCATAGCAGAAACCAGTGCACCGACATAAGACTCAAAGAGGTCAGCTCCCATACCGGCAACGTCACCTACATTATCTCCTACGTTATCGGCAATGACTGCAGGGTTTCTCGGATCATCCTCCGGGATTCCGGCCTCAACCTTTCCAACCAGGTCCGCCCCGACGTCAGCCGCCTTGGTATAAATTCCTCCGCCTACTCGAGCAAAAAGAGCAATACTGGAAGCCCCAAGGGAAAAACCGGAAAGGACGCCGACATCCTTCGTAACAAGGTAAAAAATTCCAACTCCGAAAATACCGAAGCCGGAAACACACATTCCCATAACGGAACCGCCGGAAAAAGCTACCGAAAGAGCCTTTTTCATTCCGGACTGTCTTGCCGCCTCAGCAGTACGAACATTGGCAGCTGTTGCGGAACGCATACCGAAGTAGCCTGCCAAAGTGGAAAGCAGTGCTCCAAAAACAAAAGCTACCGCACTAAGCCAGCTTCTTGTTCCGAATCCGATGCACAAAAATAAGCTGCAAACAAAAAAAGAAGAATCCGATATTCTGCAAAAAGAAATGCTTCTGCACCTTCTGCGATGGCCTTTGCAATTTCTTTCATTCTTTCATTTCCGGAATCCTCTTTCAGAATCTTCTGTCCTTGAAAAAGCGCGAACAAAAGACCCAGAATACCCAAAACAGGTATCGCGAAAAATAAACTATTCATTTTTCCTCCCTCATTGATGAAAATACTGTCACTTCTCCTGTTGTTTCCTCATAATACCAAACGAACATGTATTTTTCTACTATTTATTTAAAAAAAGAAATTTTTTTCTATAAATTATGTGATTTTTTTCCAAGCCTTCCACAAAAAACCCAGAAGATAGAGGAGAGAACCCAAAAAAATAGCTATATCTGCCAGATTAACGATTGCTTTTTTTAGTACTCCTATCCGAATATAAATATAATCCGTCACTTTACCGTCTCTTATCCGGTCAAGAGTATTGGAACCGGCACCGCCCAAGATGAGGGCCGTTCCGATTTTTTGTAGCAAGAAGTTATCTCCAACGGTATAGCTGAAATAAGGTAAACTAAAAAAAAGGAAGCCGGTTGCAAAAATGGAAACAAATCCCACAAACTTCGGATATTTCTCCAGTTTACCCATAGAGAATCCGGGATTATGTGCTTTTCGAATTTCTATCATTCCTCTCGTGCCTCTTAATTTCTTCGGAAAATTTTCTTCCTTCTCCCGATTAATTTTCTTTTTCCAAATTTGATCCAAAGAAAAAACAGCCGCACTAAGGCAAGTGAGTTGTACAAAACCTTTGGGAAGGTACCATATCCAATCAATTTTAAAATGTCGCACTGTTTCTCCTCCGTCTTTTAATTCGATTAATATGCCTTTCAAACTCTCCTCCCTGTAAAAGCTCCGTAAGCAAGCATTGCTCTAAAACCGGAACCGAACAGCTGTAAATAGAGATTTTTTGAAGGTCTTCTTCTACTCTCTCCTTCGGAAGGAGTAAGTAAGCCATTCTGAAAGCGGGTCCTATCGTCCTAGAAAAGCTGTTGATATAGTACACGGAATTTCTCTCATCCATCGAAAAAAGACTGTCTTCCGGCTTTCCCAGAGCTGAGAACTCCGAGTCATAGTCATCCTCTATGATAAATCCGTTTTTTCGTCTGGCATAGTCCAGATACTCCCGCCTTTTTCCCGCAGTAGCGGTAACACCGCTCGGATAGCTGTGAAACGGAGTTACATGCAGAATCCGGCTTTTCGCCTTACGTAAAGCCTCACTGTGAATTCCCTTTTTCCCCATTTCCAAAAATTCCAGTTCGATTCCGTTTGCTTCGTATATTTTCTGCATCTTCTCATAAGAGGGGGACTCCACTGCAAAGCTTTGTCCTCTTCCTAAAATTTGCGCTAAAAGAGAGTAGAGATGCTCTGCTCCGGAGCCGATGAGAATTTGCTCCTCCGTTACAAAAATCCCTCTTGCCCTCCTTAAGTAATCCTTTAATGCTGTACGAAGAAAATACTTTCCTTGCGCTTCAGAACGGCGCAGCAATTCTTCTCCATACTTCCCGAGTACCTTTCGTATCATTTTACTGATAATCGAGAAGCTCATTTCCTCCTTGCCCTGCCCCGGTATTTCCGAAAGAGCCTGAACCGGATCCTCTTTCTCTTCTACCGGAAAAAGTAAACCGTCCTGGTAGCTTACAAAATAGCCACTTCTTTCTCTCCCCTCGATATAGCCTTCCTCTTCCAGAAGAGCATAACAGTGTTCCACGGTTAGGAGCGATACTCCCATGGTATCCGAAAGAATACGCTTTGAAGGCATTTTTTCCTGAAAACGATAGCGTCCCTCCACAATATCTCTTCGGATTTCTTTATACAGTCGGATGTATTTGAATTGCTTCTCCATGGACTACTCCTTTTAAGATAGCACAAAACTCTTGTAAAACCCGTATGCGGAAGGGATACTCAAGTTGTTTTTTATTTCTTCCCTCGTATAAAATCGGAATCCTTCCTCCTTCACCACCGCTTCCGGAAATTCCCCTAAATCTATTTCGTAGCCAATCATGTCCCATTCTTTATGGGTAAAGATATGTCTTGTCGCTCCCAGTTCCCGTAGTTTTAAGGCAGAAAAGCCAAGTTTCCTTGCTTCTTCAAGAGCCTCCTTTTTGCTTACATGGCCTGCCACTTGATAAAAGGCGTAAAGCCCCGCAAGAACACCTTTTTTAGGGCGCTTTACAAGCGCGATTCTATCTCCCTCTCGGAAGACAAAAATACTGTATTTTTCTATTTTCCTGGGTTTTTTTGTCCGCCGTTTCGGATAGTCCTCCGGATTTCCCCCACGATGCGCTTTGCAAAAAGAGGATATCGGACAAGAAGCACAATCTATTTTCCCCTTCGGTAGGCAAACTGTTGCCCCTAAATCCATGAGTGCCTCATTAAAATCTCCCGGAAAATCCCTCATTTTCTCCTGAAAATATTGAAAAGCGGCAAATTTTGCTTCTTTGGAAAGAATATCTCCTTCGTAAAGCTCGCAACGGGAAAAAATCCGGAGAAGATTTCCGTCTACCGCCGGCCTCTTCTCACCGAAAACGATGGAGGAAATCGCCGCCGCCGTATATTCTCCGATTCCCGGAATAGAACGAATATCCGCATAGTTTTTCGGCATTTTTCCGTCAAATTTCTCTACGAGAAGCTTTGCCCCCTTGTGAAGATTCCTTGCACGGGAATAATATCCCAGCCCCTCCCAGAGCTTTAAAACCTCTTCCTCCTCCGCGAAGGCAAGGCTTTGTATGTCGGGAAAACGCTCAATAAAGCGGAAAAAGTATCCCTTTACCGCCTCCACTCGGGTTTGCTGTAGCATGATTTCAGAAAGCCAAGTATAATATGCATTTTTCTTTCCCCGCCAGGGTAAAACTCTTCCATTTTCCCTAAACCAGCTTAAGAGCTCCCCTGAAAACTCCATTCTTCCTGTCTCCTCTTTACAATAAAACAGCTACAGCCAAGAGTACAATTCCTCCCAGGATATCCGCATTTCCGGCATAAACCGTGCCGAACTTTTTCCCGACAAGTATGGCGCAGTAAGATAAGATAAAGGTGACCAAACCTATTATCAGGGCGGAAAGAAATACTCTCGGGATAGAATCTTGCGAAAAGGTAAAGCCCAAAGATAAGGCATCGACCGAGGTCCCCACAGCTTGAAAAAGCAGATTCCCCTCTGTTTCTTCCGTTTCTTTATTCTTTTTCTTCCGGTATCCGCTTAAAATCATTCGCGCCCCGAGATAGCAAAGAATAAGCGTAGAAATCACCGAAACATATTTCATCACAATCGGTGCAAATCCGGCAAAACTTTTTACCAAAAAGAAACCCAAAATCGGCATAAAAAACTGAAAGAAGCCAAAGGAAAAGGCAATCGACAACTTTCTCTCTTCCTTCATTTGCGGATTCTTTAAACCATTTGCCATGGAAACCGCCACTGCATCCATAGACAGTCCCACTCCCAATAAAAGGCTTTTTATGAATAACATGGTTCTCCTTTTATAAAATCAAAGGCGAGACGGCTGCTTCCGTCCTCCACATAAACAATTCCGCAGTAATGAAAACCGAAATTTCTTAAAGCCGCTTGCATGGAAAGATTGTTTTCATGTGTATCAATACGAAGATAAGGAATCTTATCGAGGCAAAAAGAAAAACAGGCTTTCGTAATCCCTCTCCTCTTCCCCGAAGAAGCTACCCGATGTATAGTACCGTAAGGCTCCGCCTTTCTCCAAGCTCCACCTTCAATCTTTCGATAGTTTTTCTCTTCTCCTGTAAAAAAGCTGAAGGCTCCCAGAATGCCATCTTCTTCCAGAACATACAAGGCTTGCTTTGCAAGATCCTCTAACGCATTTGTTTCATTCGGGTACTTTTTCCATTGACTTGTATTCCCTTCAGCCCGCATATGCTCTCTTGCCAACTCATAGATACGACAAATCTCCGGAATATCCTCCTGTCTTGCCAAACGAATTTGCATTCTTTACTCCTTATTGCCCCCTACTTTTCATAACATAGTAAATTTCTATTATATCACTCGCCCTTTTAAAAAAACTATACAATTTTTTCTATCTGAATTTGTGAATGGAGCACAGTTTTTTGTTTTATATACATTATTCTCTTTCAAAAAGCAATCTCCCTTCCGGAAATCATATCATTATTTCTCTTTTCCGCATTATCCGTTTAAGGATAATATCCATGAAGAAATAATATCCGAATATCGAGTATAGGCATTCCGAAATGCCGGCTTTATACTGAATCCAGTACAGGAAGGGATAAAAACACTCTTCCGAAGAGGAGGTAGCCATGCTTCATTCTCATTACGAAGTCCTCTTACTTTTCCTACTCTATGCCGCCTTAAAAGACATCCTGGAGAGAAGAATCCCCAAGCAATTCTTTCTTTGCTTTTTTCTATGCTTCTTCTGTCTTTTGCAAAGCGACTCTTCTAAACACTCTATTCTTCTTTTCCCGATTCTTCTTTTTCTGATTCTTCTGCTAAGCTATCCCCTCTTTTATTTTACCGGAAGCGGAGGAGGAGACTGGAAATTATTCTCTCTCCTTCTCTCCCTGCTCCCGATTAATCTAAGTATTTCCCTCTTGTTTCTTTCCTGTATTTTTTCCTTATTGCTCTTTTATTATCTCAAAGAAGACATTCCCTTTGCCTTCGCCTTATTCTTGGCAGCCATTCCCCTGTTAAGCTAAACGAAACCGATTTCTCATCCGTCTATAGGAAAGGAAGTTCTATGGAAAAAATTTTAACTATTTATGATGAAGACGAGCTGTATTGTAAAAGATTAAGTCTCTACCTACGACAAAATACAAAACTTCCCTTTCAAATTTATCCCATGAGTACTCCTGAACGCCTGGAGGAGTTTCTTAAAAAGAAAAACTCGGATCTCCTTCTCCTATCGGAAAAGAATGCAAAGTCCTTGCATTTTTCCCCTAAGTCCGGAAGGACGCTTTATTTAACAGAGGAGAGTCCTCTTTCCAAAAAGAAAAAAGAGAACTCAATTTATAAATACCAATCTGCAGATCGGATTATGAGAGAAATTCTTTTACAATACGGTGAACTCGCCCTCTTAGAGAGCAATGGGCAGGGAAGAGCAGATATTTTTATGATTTACAGTCCCTTGGGACGGTCGGGAAAGACCGCCTTAGCCTATGAAATAGCGCAAGTTTTGGGAAAAAACAGACAAACGCTGTTTCTTTCCCTTTCCGAGTCAGGTTCTGCCTATAAACAGTCGTCCAATTCTCCCGGCATTTCAAGTATTAAAAGTAATGAAGCAAAAGAAAGGGAGTGCTTAACCGAGGCTCTTTATCACTTTAAAGAAAATACCTTAAGCCCCTTAATTATCAAAGCATTAAGCTACGACAGAGGAAGCTATTCCACCATTCTCCCCGTCCGTTCTCCGGAAGATATCCAGAGTATGAGTTCTCGTGAGCTTGCTCTTTTTCTGGATAAACTGGCAGAGGATGCAGGGGTTTCCGCCTTGATTCTGGATACAGACTGCTCCTTAAGTAAATACCTGGATTGTTTTCCCCAGTGTAAAAAAATCTTTATGCCCATACTCCCCGATATAATTTCCAAAGAAAAATTAGCCTTCTTCCGGAACTATCTGAAAAAAAATCTTGCGGAAGAGATTCTGGAAAAGTTTGTTCAATGTGAAATCCCCTCAGCCATAGAATCCTCGGAATACATCCATCCTGCACAGGGAAAAGTAGAGTATTTGCGGTCCTCTTCCCTAAAGGATTATACCGAATCCCTCCTGCTTCGCTATATCTATGAGGAGGAAGATAAAGAAAAGGAGCAATATAGAAAAATGATTCTCTAGGAGGAAACATGTTGGCCTTAGACAATATTAAACAGGAAATCAAAAGAGAATTGCTGACCGATCTTGAAGAAAGGCAAATGTCCGATTCTCACCTCTACCAACAAATCGACAGCGCCTTACTAAACAGACGGGACATCGGTTTACAGGAAAAGCTGTATTTAAGAACCGCCGTATTTGACAGCTTTCGTCGCTTGGATCTTTTATCCGAACTGTTAGACGACAAAAATGTGACAGAAATTATGATTAACGGTCCAAAGGAAATATTCGTAGAAAAAAAGGAAAGATGGAAAAGTGGAACCGCTCTTTTCAAAGCGAAGAACAACTCTTTGAGCTAATCCAGCAAATCGTTTCCAGAATAAACCGTGCAGTCAATACAAAAAGTCCCATCGTTGATGCCAGATTGGAGGATGGGTCGCGTGTTCATGTGGTCCTTCCTCCGATTGCACTGAAGGGACCGACCGTGACCATTCGAAAATTCCCGGAGCCCATAACCATGGCAAAACTGATTCAGCTTGGGAGTCTTACCGAAGACGCCGCTTTATTTCTGGAGTCCCTGGTGAAGGCCTCCTATAACATCTTTATTTCCGGAGGAACAAATAGCGGAAAGACAACATTTTTAAATGCATTATCACAGTATATTCCCAAGAGAGAAAGAATTATTACGATAGAAGACAGTGCGGAATTACAAATTCAGGAGGTGGAGAATCTGGTTTCTCTGGAGACCAGAAATGCCAATGCCGAAGGCGAAGGGGCAGTCAGCATTTCCGATCTGATAAAGGCTTCTCTTCGAATGAGTCCGAACCGAATTATCGTCGGAGAAGTCCGCGGAAAAGAATGTCTGGATATGCTGAACGCCATGAATACCGGGCACGACGGCAGTATCTCTACAGGACACGGCAACACAAGCAGGGACATGTTGCGCCGAATGGAAACGATGGTTTTACAAGGGGCGGATCTACCCTTAAGTTCTATTCGAAACATGATTGCCTCTGCAATCGAAATCATGGTGCATCTGGGGAGAAGCAAAGATCACAAACGGCGAGTCTTGGAAATCAGCGAAGTGACAGGAGTGGAGAATGGAGAAATTCAGCTTAAGACCTTATATCAATACAATGGGGAAGTTCTGGAAAAATTGTCGAATCTGTCTCGTGAAGAAAAACTCCTCCGTAGATTATAGGCAGTATGAAATCTCTTTAGGAGAATATCTCTATATCCTTGTGAAAATTCTTGGTATTCTTCTTGCCTTTTCTTATGCCTTCTATCATTCTTTTTTACTTTTTTTCATTTTAATTCCCTTTGGCCTCCTGATTCCGTTTTTCTTTCGTCAGACACTGCGAAAAAAGAGACAAGAGCTTCTGCTTATCCAGTTTAAAGAAATGCTTTCTATTTTAAATTCATTTTTAAGTGCCGGTTACTCTATTGAGAATGCATTGATTGCCGCCATTCCCGACTTATCCGCTCTACTTGGAGAAAACAGTTATATGGTCGAAGAACTGAAACAAGTTAAACGAAGTCTGGCTATGAATCGTCCTCTGGAAGAGCCTCTTTCGAATTTTGCCCTGCGTTCGGGATTAGATGATATTCATAACTTCTCGGAGATTTTTCTCGTCGCAAAACGTTCCGGAGGAGAACTCTCGGAAATTATTCAACACAGTAGTTCCATCATTCACGACAAACTGAGTATCCATGAGGAAATATTGACCCTCAGTGCTGCAAAACGTTTTGAGCAGAAAATCATGAATTGCATTCCCTTCTTTATCATTCTGTATTTAAATGCATCTTCTCCGGATTTTTTTCATATTCTGTATCACTCTATTATGGGAAGAATCGTCATGACTGTCGCTCTTTTTATCTACCTCCTTGCGATTTACCTCTCTCAAAAAATCATCAATATTCCCATTTAAACTTGGTCACAGGAATACCCAAAAATCCGTCCACAAGGAATATAAATGCAATAAATTCAGCCGCAGAAATATTAAAAGGCGTTGAATCCTGCTTCTTAAGGTGAACCCATGAAAAACAATGTACTATTTCAATATTTGCATCAATTTCTACAATCCTTCAGTCCGAAAGAGGAGGCAATATTAAAGAAACAATCTCTCCTTATTATTCTTTCTCTTCTACTTTCTTCCGTCGTCTTTCTTAAGACGCAGGAAGAAAGCCATATACAGTCCGGCTATACTTTAAAGCGAGAGGGGATAGGAGGCTCGGAATACAGTCTCCCCTTGCAAGTTCAAGGTCTGAATCCGCAGAGAAAAGAAAATCTGAATATTACCGTCTCGCCCAGAATTTATACCAAGGAAGAAGCGGATAAACTTTTTTCCGAGCTTCATGACAGAATGGAGAGTCTCATTCTCCCGGAAGAAGAAAGCCTGGACGGTATAAAAACCTCTCTCCAATTAAGCTCTTTTTTCCCGAAGGAAAATGTCAAGGCCTCTTGGTCTTTTTCCCCAACAGCTTTAATCAACGGAAAAGAAAAGCTCACCACGGAAAATAATCTGGATTTGATTTTGGGCTATCGCTCTATTTTGGAAGAAAGAGGAAAAATCCATCATGAAATGCTTGCTCAAAATCAGATTTTAGAAGGAGAACTCGAGCTTAAACTCAGTACGATTATCTTACCCCCGAAAGAGGAGAAGACCAATGCCGATTTAGAAAACTATGTTCGAGATTCGGAGGATTATCTTTATTACTCTCCTCGTTATATTTTTCCAATTCGCATTCTTCCCGAAGAAAAAAACTCCCTGGAAACCCTAAGAGATCTTTTGATTCAAAAAATATCCATACTGAACCAAGAAGAAAGAGGAACGGAAGAGCTCCACCTTCCTCAAGAAATAGAAGGACATAGAATTCATTTTTCGGAAGAGAAAAGTCGTGCTTATCTCTACATTCCACTTCTTGGACTCTTTGCAGCATTTCTGCTCCCCCTAAAAGACAAAGAAGAGAAAAAAGAAAACTTGAAAAAACGAGCAAACTCTCTGGAACTCGACTATTCTGAACTGGTTTCCAAATTGGTTGTATATCTCGGTGCCGGTCTCTCTCTTCGTAATGCCTTCACGGAAATCAGCAAGCAATATGAGTATCTTGTAGAGTCCTGCGGTCTTGAAAATCATCCTCTCTACGATGAGCTGCACACTCTCTTAAATCAATTAAAAAGTAATATCGGTGAGGGAAATGCCTATCTCGCCTTTTCCGGCCGAATTTCTCTTCGTCCCTACAATAAATTGATCAGTGTAATCGAACAAAATCGAAAAAACGGAAGCAAACACCTACGTCTGCAATTGCAGGTAGAAATGCAGGAAGCCTTTGAAATGAGAAAAGCAACTGCAAAAAGATTGGGCGAAGAAGCAGGAACCAAACTCCTACTCCCCCTCTTTATGCAACTCTTTATCATCATGATGATGATTCTTTATCCCGCCATGACTTCTTTATCCTAAAAAGCCTTTAATTACTTTATTCTAAAAAGTCTTGATCTACTTTATAGATTAAAGCACTTCCCGTTCTTATTTTTATTCTTTAAAGAAGCATTACAGCGAGGAAGACTTCGGTAAACAGCGATTCTTCTTCGCCTTGTAATACACCTGCGTAAAATATACGCAAAACAATAACGGCAATATTTGCCCCATTTAAAGGAGGTCCTTATGCTACTACAAAACTTGACAGAACTGCAATATTCCTTAGATGCTTTTCTCCTTTCCCGCTGGGAGCAGTGTAAGAAAAAGCGAAAAGAACTGCTGCACGGAAATGACGCCCTAGGCACAATTGAGCTGGTCTTAATTATTGTGGTGCTTATTTCTCTGGTCGTCATCTTCCGAGACAGAATTCAGAAAGTTTTAAATGATATCTTAAAAAAGATTGAAAGCAACGCGAAAAACGTATAGTACCTCATTCATCCGCCCCGCCGGCAAAAGGAAAAATCATGAAAAAGAATTATTCCGCCTCCATTACGGTATTCCTTTCCCTAAGCTTTGTGTTGATTGCTGCACTCATTCTGACCATTACCGAATCAGCCAGGACAATCGCACAGAAGTATTATATGCAAACCGCCCTGAATAGCGCCATGGAATCTCTGTTTTCAGAATTTCACAGGCCTCTCTGGGAAAACTACCGTATTTATGCCTTGGAATTCAGAGATGATAATTTACTGAAAGAAGAACTGCAAAGCTTCATCAAACCTTATTCCGATGCGAGGAATCTATTTCCGGCAAAAATAGAAAAAGACGGTTTCTCCTTTACCGGCAGGGGACTGTTGTCTGAAAGTCATTATTTTGAAGAAGAAATATTGGAGTATATGCCTGCTCTTCTGGCAAAAGACTGTATAGAGTTTTTGGGAGAAAAGAAAAGCGGTACAGATATTCCCTCTATTCTGGAAGAGGCTTCCAAAAAAGAAAAGGAAGCCGACAGCATACAAAGATTACAGGAAAAATATGCCTTAAATCATTACGATGTGGAGTATCTTGAAGACTGCATTAACAACATTGACCGCTTTTGTAAAAAAACGGAGACCTTAAAGCACTATGCTCTTTATTCTTTACAAGCTCATGATGCTTCCCTTTTCTTCAGCTATTCGTCTTCTCTGAAAGCTACATTAAACAGCCTGAAAAATACAGTGAACTCTTATGATGCTCGCGCTGACCTTTTAAAGTCCAAGGTGGAAGCCCTATGGAATGACTTCTCCGCAGAAAAGGAAAATTTGGAGGAAGACGGTATCGCCGCCATTGAAACACAATTGAAAAGTTATGATAACTACCTGGATGATGGCGGAAGAGTCCGGCAAAAGATTGATGGATTTCCCGCGCAATGCGAGAATTTAGACTCTGCAATAGAAGGAATCGAGGAGAATGTCCGGCGCTTTCAAGAATATATTGAAGAAGAGAGGGAAAGGCGCAGAAAGAGAAAAAAAGAGGAGGAAGATTATGATGAAGATAACGGACTGCAAGCAGAAATTGACAACTTTTACAATGACACCATCTCCACATGGCAAGCCCTTACCATGCCCGTATACGGAGAAGCCGTCACGCAAATCAATAAGAAAAACAAAAGAATCCTCGAAAGTATTCACGATATCGGAAAAAAGAAGCTCTTGGAGCTTCTCCTCCCAAGCGGAAAAGAATGCCCCTCTGCCGAGGAATCTTTTTCCTCCGCTCTCTTCTCTACCGAGTCCGCTGCAAATCCCATACAAGTCGGACTGCTCGGGGAATATTCCCTCCGTTTCTTTCATTCCTATCATAAGGAAGAATCCGCCCATACCACTCCTTACAGCAATGCAAAAGGCTTGGAGGTGGAATACCTGCTGCACGGAAAGAAAAGCGACTATGAAAACCTGTCTGCACAAGTCACCTCTCTTCTAGCCTTTAGAGAGTCTATGAATTTTATCCATATCATGTCCGATCCTGAAAAACTGGAAGCTGTTGAAGAATTTGTTACAAGCTTTCTGGCAATCACTGCAAACCCTGTTGTAATTGCGGTTTTTAGCGCATTTGTAATCGGGATATGGGCTTTTGCCCAGTCTCTCCTTGATGTAAAGGAACTCTTAAATGACCAACGTATTCCCCTAATGCACAGTTTAGAGTCGTGGAGTCTTTCACTGAACCATCTTTTAGATTTTCTCTCCTATCTTTCCGGTGAAGAAATCCCAAGAGAAAATATAGGCTTGTCTTACGAAGACTATCTTCGTATCTCCTTATTCACAAAAGGATTACTGTCTCAAGCAAAAATAAACGACTCCATGCTTTACTGTATGGAAAAAGACATACAGACGAGTATCCGGGATAAAGAGCCTTCCTTCCGAATGGATAAATGTCTCTATTATCTCTCTACGGATGCGGAAATTTTTTCCAGGCACAGCCTGTATCATAAGGGCTTCCTGGAGATGATTGGCGTAAATACAGGAGAGGAAAGATACCAAACGGTCTTACATTCTGACTATAAATACAAAAATCTGAGCCATTAAAGGAGCCCCTATGAAATCATATTCCGCCTCCATGACGATAGAGGCCTCTCTCTCCTTGAGCATTTTTATTCTTTCAATGGTCATGCTGATGACTCCGCTCCTTATTCTAAACCGGAGTATCAAAATTTCCTCTATTTTGGAGAAAAATGCACGTTGTGTCAGCATGTATAAGTACCTGGAACATTACGGTCTTTTAAAGACGGAGATAAATGATGTTCCGCACATTGATGAAATTCTGACCGTCGGAGAAACCGCCTTGGAGGACTTGGCACTTCCCGTCGAAGTGGAAATGGAAGGCATGACAAATATAAGGGCTTGGAAATCCCATATTACAAAAGAGGACATTCTTCTTGACTTGGAATATGAAGAACTGATTCCGCTCTCCATCATCAATAAAAAATCCATCTACCAGGAAATCGTAGCTCACAGAAGAGCCTGGATAGGTGTAAAAGGTGCACGGTGGGAAAAGGATGAGGAAGAAACTACGCCTCCGAAAGAAATGGTTTATGTAATCAACGGGCCTTCCCTTGTCTATCATAAGAGCAGGGATTGCAGCTATATCTCTAATGACTTTTTAAGTTGTAGTCCCAGAATGATTGATGGCAGTAGTGCAAAATACGGCGGAAAATTCTGTCCCTGTAAAGCTTGCAAACCTTCCTTAAACAGTGCAATTGTATATTATACCGTTGCGGGAAGACGATATCACAGCAGTCCCGACTGTCCTGCCATGCGTTCTTCCATACATGAAATTCCACTCAGTCAAGCCCTTTCCGAGGGACGGCATCCCTGTCCAAGATGCGGAAACTAAAAGTCCCGGATTAAGGAGTCCTCATGTCAATACTCTTCTTTCTTTTTCTTTTAAAAACCATTTTATTTTACTCTTTTTTTCTCTTTTCCGTTCTCTGGGATTTTCGAAAAAAGTCTCTCCCTAAATTGCTCCTTCTCTTTTATTCCCTAGTCGGAGTCCCTTTTTTTCTTTTCTCTCTTTGGCAGGATTTCTTTCAAGGTCCCTTTCAACTTTCTCTTCCCTTCCTTTACAGTTTTTATCCGTTTCTTTTTTCCTTTCTTCTCTTCCTTTTCGCCAAATGTTCAAAAGGTGCCTTGGGGTGCGGAGACGGATTATTTCTTCTTTGTTGTGCCTTCTATTTAAACTATAAAAGTTTTCTGTTTCTTTTCTTATCCGGACTAATCTGCTCGGCACTGGTTTCCATACTCCTCTTTCTCTTCTCTCTAAAAATGAAAAAGAATTGGAAAAATTTGTCTTTTCCCTTTATTCCCTGTTTTATTCCTGCCGGAGTTTATTTCTTTGTTTTATTATTTACTCCCCGTACTTAAACCGAAAGGAAGTCTTATGCATAGTATTGAAACAAGCCTAATCCTTTTCCTAAGCTTTGTCTGTATCGTATTGCTCCTGCAATGCTGTATTTTCCTACACAGTACCGTAAAGGAAAGAAGCGAAAAAGAATACAGTCGTGAAATAGAAAGTCATAGACTAGGTAAAGATAAGGATTTTTATAAGGTGGAATGCTATACCCGCTTCGTATCTGTCGTGGAAGATCTCCTGCGAAAAGAAGAAGCGGAAAGCAAAGTGAATCCCGAACCATAAGCCTTGCATAAAGTTCAAGTTCGAATCAGAAAGGAATCACCATGTCTCATAGTTCTCTAAGAGTAGAAAAAGATCTTACTCACAGCTACCTCTATCTTTACGGAAAAGTCTGGAAAGAGAATAGCCATGAGCAAAAAATCATTCAACAATGCAGCATTCCGGGAACACTTCCCTTTCGTCTGATTCAAGAAGAACAGGAAGACATTTTTCAGTATAATTTTTCACCCTATGAACGAATGCTGGACTATTTTTCGGATAAAAAAATGAATCTAAATCATATTCTTTCTTTATTCGAGTCTATTCGTTTCGCACTTTTCCATCTGGAAGAATTTCTTCTTTCTCCGGAAATCCTGGGACTCGATGTAGAAGAAATTATTTATGATGCGGAAAATTCCGCTTTTCTCTTTCCACTGATTCCTTCCGCAAAAAACGTATTGGAGGACGAGCTGAAAAAACTGATTGATTATGTTTTTAACCATGTGGATGAAGCAGATGAGCGCGCAATTTTATCCGCCTATTTTCTTCAACAGGAAAAGAAGAAGGACCATTTACAACTTCCCCGCATCCTGCAAATTTTACATTGCACCGTGAATAAGGAAGGAAGGCTCGGTGTTCCTTTCTCGTCTTCCCCGGATCCCAATGCGACTTCTTCCGGAAAGCCCCCCTACGGAAAGCCGGCTTCCGAAGAAACCGAAAAATCACCCGCCAATTCCGTAAGCAAAGCCGATCCGAAGTCTGAAAAAAATCCGGATGCCACTAAAGCGCTTTCTGTGCAGGAGTTGGATTTGTCAAGCTGCAGCTATTCGGAATATATGGGAAAGCAACAAGAAAAATCAGAAAGTTCCATCCCTTTTTCCGGCACTTCGGATTTGACTCCTCCTTTTTCCGAGGAAATCGAGAAAAACGAGAAAAAAAAGGAGAAATGGGCCCCTCCCCGTTTCTCCTCACTAAAGCAAGTTCTTAGAAACAAGAAAAAAATTCTTCTCTGTCTCCTTATCATGATTTTATTTCCCATAATACTTTACGGTTGGAAGGGCAAGACAACCCTGATAGAGGTTCTTCCCTGCATTATTCTTATCGAAGTTGCCATCTTGCTTTATGGCATTTTGGATTTCCTTCCCGTCTTCTTTAACTCTGAAAAAGAAAAAAGTAAAAGTCTTAACGACAAGTAAATGCTCTGACTTCCGGAAACGTTCTTTCTTCCTTTCTCTTACTGAAACATTTCCGCATCACCGAGCTGTTCCTCATGGTTTTCCATAAAAAACATCTGCGCCTCATCTTTGATGAACGACAGCTTTTCCATGTTTAAAGTATGAATACCGAAAATCACCCTCCTCTCGTCCTGAGCCTCCTCAGAGCGTATTAAGATATAGCGCTTCCAAACATACTTTTTCTCCTTGTTTTTTGCCCGAAAATAAGACAATACAAAGCCTTCTCCATTGCTTCCAAGCCTTTCCCACATATCCGAGGGATTGAAAAATTCCCGACAACGGGCGAAGTCATCCGGATGAATATATTTATGGAGATATTTATCCAAATCGTTTGTTAAATCGTTACTTCTCTCTATCTTTTCCGCTGCATTCGTTCTGTAAATCGGAAGCAGTGTGTTATTCTGCAAATCCAGAAGAACAACGGTGTCATACATGGAATACAAAGGCCTTAAGCTATTATCCAAGTTATTTGATTTCTGAAAGGAATCATTATTCGTCAAAATATCTATTCGCAGAAGATAAATATAACTGTTTCCCTTACTGGTTACTCTTCTGACCTGTATTTGACAATACTGTCCCCGAGAAATAAAGTCGGTCGTTTCAATTCCCAGAGAATCCTTTGCCAAGCTGATCGTATCCCTGATTCTCTCCACCACCAGGGACTTTTCATCATTTAAGATGCCCTGAAATTCTTCGATATCTTCATAGCCCAAGTCTTCAATCGTCTTTTTATAAGGTTTTGTCCAATTCAAGTGTTTGATTTTTCCCGCCTTTTCCGAAACCAAAGCCATTGCTAAAACCGTATCAAAACCATATATGGTGGGAGTCTCATCTAAACGATCAAATACAAAGGGTGTAGGACTTAAAATATTGACTAAGCCGACCCGATCATAAAGAAAGGTATCCTCTCCGCTTTCTACTCCATTCTCCTCTATCCGTTCCGCCAGCCAGTTCTCTATAGGCTCCGGTCTTCCAAAACAATAGCCCTGCATACGTTCACAGCCTGCAGCCTTCAAAAACTGATATTGCTCCTCCGTCTCAACACCTTCCGCAACAGTATGAATGCCGATTTCCTTCGCCATATAGAGTATAGAAGAAATAATAATTAAAGATTTCTTTCCCATATCGCTTAAAAAGCGCATATCGATTTTAAAGGTATCAAATTCAAATTCCTTTAAAAGATTCAAGGAGGAGTAGCCTGAACCGAAGTCATCCATCCAAACCTTATAGCCCTGCTCTCGAAGTTGTCGAACGGCAAACTTCATATACTCCTCATTATGCATGACTACGGATTCCGTAATTTCAACATGTAAAATGGATTTCGGAATTTTATACAAAGCCACAAGATCATCCAACTTGTCTAGGAATCTTTCCACATCAAAATCAAGTCTTGAGAAATTCAGGGAAATCGGAAATACCGCCTCTCCTCTGTTTCTCCTCTTGGCAATATTCCGACAGACCTCTTCAAAAACAAAAAAATCCAAGAGATGAATCTTAAGGCTTTTTTCCAAGACGGGAATAAAGTCACCCGGGTAAATCATCCCATACTTAGGGTCAACCCAACGAGAGAGTGCCTCTGCGCCGCACACTCTCCTCGATAAGCCCCGAATATTTACTTGTAGATAAACTTTAATCCATCTCTTTTCAATCGCTTCTTCTATATGAGACTCAATATATTGCTCTAATTCCAAGCGGCTAAAATCTATCTTATCTTGTTGTGAACGAGGAAATTTACGAATTCCTTTTTTTGGCCGTCCCTGATTTTGTTCGTGCTCCATCACTATTACCTATTCTTGCTAGTCCAAGTTACCATTAGAAATTTCGTCCAAAATTTATAAAAACATAAGCAAATCCCGCACCACTTCCGAAGCCAAAATGAGCCCGGCAACAGGGGGAACAAAGGGTACCGACCCGGGCACCCCTCTATCTATCTGCGGTTTCTGAGGATTTTCTTCCGAGTAAACCACTTTCAGTTTGTTGATTCCCCTCTTTTTGCACTCTCTCCTCATCACTCTGGCCAAAGGGCATACTCTGGTTTGATAAATATCGGAAACCTTAAACGCTGCGGGATTCAGCTTGTTTCCGGCTCCCATGGCACTGATAACGGGAGTCCCTGCCCGTTCCGCTTCACAGATTAACGAGAGCTTCGCCGTAACCGTATCAACCGCATCAATGATGTAATCATACGATGAAAAATCAAACTGCTCTTTTGTGTCGGGAAGGTAAAAGCAACAATAGGAATGAACTTCACAATCCGGATTAATGCTATGGATTCTTTCCGCCATAACCTCAACTTTTTCTCTTCCTACCGTATCCCTTGTGGCAATCAGCTGTCTGTTTAAATTGGAAAGACTCACGGTATCTTTATCGACCAAATCTATCCTGCCCACACCGGATCTTGCCAAGGCTTCTACTGCATATCCTCCCACACCGCCTACTCCAAACACAATCACCTTGGCACGGCTCAACTTTTCTATTGCATCCCTTCCCAGGAGAAGTTCGGTTCTTGAAAATTGTTCTAGCATTCTCCACTCCGTTTCTTCAATATCGCTTTCACCTTTCGTCCCAGAACTAAAGCCAAGAAAACTTTAATGCAATCCGGTCCAATGAAGGGAAGAACACCAATCGATAATGCCTTCATAAAGCCCAAGTAAAGCACCTTGGAAAGCCACAACGTTCCCATGATATAACAAAGAAGAATCCCCAGAAGAAAGAACAGGTACTGCAGTATCGGCTTCTTTGCAAAACGATCCACCCCAAAACCGCCCAAGAGACTTAAGAAAAGCATTCCGATGAGATAGCCTCCCGTTGGCCCCATTAACTTAGCAAGACCACCTTCATAATTAGAAAATACAGGCAGACCTGCTAATCCCAGTAAAAGATAGGTCAAGTACGAAACTGTCCCTAAATTCTTGCCGAGAATCGTTACCGAAAGACAGACTGCAAAGGTTCCCAAAGAAATCGGCACCGGTCCGATGGGTATCGAAATAGGAGATAATATTGCTAAAACAGCCGTCATAAGTGCCGCCAAAACAAGTTCTTGTATTTTTAATTTTCTCATAGCCTTATCCTTTTAATCCCTAATTCATTACTTTTCCAAAAAACTAAACAGCCAATTTCCCGCTCCGGAAAACTCCACTTCTCCGCTTCCTGCCGGAATAAAGAAGCTATTTCCCTTCTCTGCAATCATCTCCTGTCTGCTCTCCTCCAAAGAGGCTCCTTCTTCCTCTGTTCTCTTCCTCACTGTTTTTTGGACAATTTTCCCTTTTCCGTCTATTAGAATCGCGGAAAGAAAGCTTTCTTTTCCCACCACTCTCTTATGGATTTCTCCTTCTTTCAGAGAACAACGCTCTACCGTAAAATAGGGGCAGGAGGCAAGACGCTCTGCACCGTTTTCCGGAAGGACGGGTCCGGAAGAAGTTAAGTCCCTGATTTCCGTTTTTTTACAGTTCATAACGGAAAGGGCCTTTTCTATATGTAATTCCCTTTCCCTTCCATCCTTATCTTTTCTTCCATAATCATAAACCCGGTAGGTTAAATTTGAGTTCTCTTGAATCTCCGCAATACAAATCCCGGCCCCGATTGCATGAACAGTGCCTGCCGGAATAAAGAAAACATCCCCTTTCTCTACGGGAATCTTATTCAAGTATTCCGTCAGGAAATGCCCCTCTATTGCTTTTCGTATTTCATCCTTACTGTATTCACTCTTAAATCCGTAATATAGGAATGCCCCTTCTTCTCTCTCTAAAACCACCCAGAGCTCCGTCTTGCCAAGGCTTCTTTCCTCTAAAGCCGCATACTTATCGTCCGGATGAACTTGGACTGAGAGAGGCAGCTTTGCATCAATCAATTTAATAAGCATAGGAAATACGGGAAATTCTTTTCCCATATCTCCTTCGCTTTTCGGATTCTCTTGCAAGAAAGAAGAAAGAGGAAGTCTGACAGAATTGGAGAGCAAAATCTTGCTCTCCCCATCCTTATGACACGACAAAAGCCACGCCTCCGCCAAAGGACTTTTTTCACTGCTTACATGATACTCTTCCCGCAGGCGCTCTCCTCCCCAAAGATAGTCTTTAGTGGCGGCCTCCATCAAATATATACCCATCCTTAGATTTTCCTCCTCCATTCTTTCTAGGGGCTGACTCCGGGACCGTTTTCACTATCCCTTTCTCCTAAATAATTGCCTGCTCCGGGACCGTCATAGAAGTTGCTGCTTCCTCCGGGACCACCGCTATCCTCTTCTTTTAACGGGAGCTTCCGTACTCTTGTAATCGCTTTCTCCAGCTGTTGGCTAAGGGAAGCATAATCCTCAGCCCCTGCCAATTCATGCAGACTGTCTGTTGCATCTGCAATTAAGGCTTCCGTGTCTCCATCCCGATATTCCAAACTTTGTAAAGAACTTAAATAGGATAGAAAAGCCTCTCTGTTCGCACTGTTCTTTTCCTCTTCCTCCTTTGCTTTACTTTCCTCCAGAGACTCGGCAAGCCGGGATTCTTCTTCTTTTTTCTGAAGATATGCTTCTATTTCCACTTTCCATTGTTCTTCAATCTTCAAAAAATCCTTTTGTCTGGCAAAAAGTTTTTCTTGGTATTCTTTTTTGAATTTTTCATCCGGAATATCATTTAAAAGGTCACGAGTCTCTTCAAAAAGAGTCCTTGCGGTAAAAATATCCTCTACCGTATCAACATGCAGATTCTTGTACTCTTCCAATTGCCGAATCACGGTTTGCTTATTCTCTTTTTCCGCCCTCTTCTTGCGTTCCTCTTCTCCTTTTCTCATTGCAGTTCGAGAAACATAGTCTGTAATCCCCGAGTCTTGATCCGTTTCTTTCTCAACGGTAGAAGGAACTTCCCAATCCTCGGGATCCAAGCCTTCATGCAAAACATCCATAACATTTTTCCAAATTTTACCCGCATAAGTCGCCCCATAAATGCCTGGCATTTCTACGGGAATGTCATGTCCTACCCAAACAGCCATGCTGTAGTATTTCGTGTAACCGCAAAACCAGGTGTCTTTGGAACCGTTACTGGTTCCCGTTTTTCCCGCTGCCGGCATCTTATTTTTTAACTTCAGTCCTCTTCCGGTCCCATATTCTGTAGTCATGGTCCCTTTCAGAATATCCGTCATAATAAAGGCTGTATCTTCAGTATATACCTGCGTCTTTTTTAAGCTGTTTTCGTCTGCGACCACGCCGTCCTTTTCCGACGTAATCTTCACGATACAGGTCTTATCCTCGTAAATTCCTCCATTGGCCAACGTAGAATAGCCTCGTGCCATATCGACAATTCGAAGGCCGTTTGTAAACCCTCCGATGGATACCGCAGGCGCTGTATAATCCTTTAAACTGATTCCCAGAAAATGCATTTTTTCCAGATACTCCAAACCGTCGGATATTCCGACACTGTCCAGAATCTGCCACGCCACCGTGTTTAAAGAGCGATTCAAAGCCTCTCTCAAAGTCACTTCTCCGAAATAATTTCCTCCGGAATTGGAGGGTCCGTCCTCCCACTTGTGATCATCTACAAGACTTGCTGCATTGTAAATTCCCATATCCAAGGCAGGTGCATAATCCAGTAAGGGTTTAATGGAAGAACCCGGTTGACGATAACTCAAATAAGCACGATTATACTTATCCTCCGTACCTCTTCCCCCGATTGTAGCCACAACGTAGCCCGTCTTATTATCTATAATAACTGCCGCCCCCTGCATGGAAAACTTACCGTTCTCCTGCACTTCTTTAAACTTGGCAAGTCCCTCATCCAAGAGTGTCTGCGCCTTTGCCTGAATTTCCGGGTTCAAAGATGTATAAATGGTGTATCCGCCTGCCCGAAGTTCTCTATTGTAATAGGCATAACTCTCTTCATATTGTTCCTGATAATTTTCTTTTTCCTCCCTAGTGGAAAAATGATAGGTAAAAGGAAATTGATTCACTTCCATCATCCGAAGTGTTGCCGCATAAAGTGCAAACGAATTTAAGTAATCTTCGTCTGTTCCCTTTTGACTGTTTCCGGAAATCGTTAAGGGCGATGCAACTGCAGCCTCATAATCCTCTTCCGTAAGATACCCAACCGTCTCCATGGATTTTAAGACCTGATTTCTCTTCTTTAAAGCAAGATCCGGATGACGAACCGGTTCATAACGGGAAGGCGCATTGGAGATTCCTGCCAGAGTAGCTGCTTCTTCCACAGTTAAATCCTTTGCCGCTTTATCAAAATAGAATTGGCTTGCCGCCTCAACACCGTAGCAGTTATTTCCATAGAAATTCGTATTACAGTAAATCTCCATGATATCCGCTTTGGTATATCTTTTTTCCAGTTCTTGCGCCAAAATCATTTCCACAATTTTTCTGGTATAGGTTCTCTCAGAACTGAGATAGGTATTCTTGACTACCTGTTGGGTAATGGTAGAACCGCCCTGTTTGATTTTCCCCCTATTTTTAACCAATTGCACAACAGCACGTAGCGTCGCCATGTAGTCTACTCCGTGGTGGCTTCTGAACTTGCGGTCTTCCTGTGCAATATAGGCATTTTGCAGGTTGGGAGAAATCTGATCTATCGTCACATAAACGAAATGCCCGGCATTAACGGTTCCCAGGGTATTTCCCGCATAATCCAAGACTATGGTGTCCGAACGCTTGGTCAAATCTTTCAGATTTCCGCTCGCCAATTTGTCATAGGCAATGGTTCGCAGTCTGTTCAATTCCGGACGAATAAAAATAAAGAATCCCAAAAGGGTCATGAGGGCTAACAGCCCTGTTAAAAACAAGAAAACTTTTCCAAAGAAGCGTAAAATCGACTTCCGCTTTCTTTTTCCTCTGCCTCTATCCCTTCCATTCTCTTCTCTCATGCATTACCCCTTATAAAATACGGCACAAAGCCCCTATGGGCCTTGCGCCGATACCGACACTCTCATGCTAAAAGTCCGGACATAAAGACCTTCCTACTTTGCATAGTCCACTGCTCTGGACTCTCGAATAATATTTACCTTGATTACGCCCGGATATTGCATCTGGTCTTGAATCTGCTGGGAGATGTTTCTAGCCATAATGGTCATATCGTCATCGCTGACTTCATCCGGAACAACCATAATACGAACTTCTCTACCCGCCTGCACAGCAAAGGACTTCTCTACGCCCTTATAGGAATTGGCAATTTCTTCCAGTTCCTTCAAACGATTGGTGTAGGTCTCCAAGGACTTTCTTCTCGCCCCCGGTCTTGCTGCGGAAATGGCATCCGCCGCCGCTACTATAAAGGAAATCAGGGAAGTCGGTTCCGTACCTCCGTGGTGTGATGCGACCGCATTGATGACCACTTCCGGCTCATGATATTTCTGGCAAAGTTCGATTCCCAAATCGACGTGACTTCCTTCCACCTCATGATCGATGGCTTTTCCGATATCATGTAACAAACCGGCACGCTTTGCCATACGGGTATCCAAGCCCAACTCCTGCGCCAAAAGACCGGATATCTGAGCCACTTCCATGGAATGCTGTAATGCATTCTGCCCAAAGGAAGTACGAAATTTCATTCTTCCCAAAAGCATAACAAGCTCCGGATGAATGCCGTGAATCCCCAGCTCTAAAGTCGCCGACTCTCCTTCTTCCTTAATGGTATCATTTACTTCTTTCCTGCTCTTTTCAACCACTTCTTCAATTCTTGCAGGATGAATCCGTCCATCTACAATCAGCTTCTCCAAAGCAATTCTGGCTACTTCTCTTCGAATAGGATCAAACCCGGAAAGCACCACCGCTTCCGGCGTATCGTCAATAATGAGTTCCACTCCCGTAAGTTGCTCTAAAGTCCGAATGTTTCTACCCTCGCGTCCGATGATTCTTCCCTTCATTTCATCATTGGGAAGCTGAACAACGGATACGGTAGACTCTGTTACCTGATCCGCCGCACAACGCTGAATCGCCTCAACAATATATTCCCTGGCTGTCCTCTCCGCCTCCTCCTTGGCTCTTGCGTCATACTCTCTGATGATTAAAGCAGTGTCGTGCTTAATACTGTCTTCCACGGAATGAAGCAGTTCCTGCCTTGCCTGCTCTTTGGTCAGCCCTGATACCCGTTCCAATTCAACAAGCTTCTGTGCCTGCAGCTGCTCAACCTCTCCCTCTTTTTCCTGTAAAACTTCCTCCTTGTGCAGGAGTTCCGCTTCCTTTCGCTCTAAGCTCGCCGCCTTCTTCTCCGAGCTCTCCTCTCTCTTTAAAATTCTTCTTTCCAGCTCATTAACTTCTTTTCTTCTGTCTTTCATCTCCTTATCCAGCTCATTTTTGGCCTTTAAAGCCTCTTCTTTCGCTTCCAATAAGGATTCTCTCTTTTTGCTTTCTGCTGTTCGGATGGCATCATCAATAATTTCTCTGGACTTTTGCTCAGCACTTCCCACCGTTTTAGCATAGATAGACCGCTGTTTATTTTGTCCAAGGATAAACATGATGACCCCCACGATAAGCGCCACAATAACCACAAGGGCTATTCCTAATGGGTCCACTGTTTATACCTCCCTTAATATTCGTTTGTTAATGTACAAATATGCGAAGCAATTATTTTCTTGCGAAATTTCAGATTCCATATTCATCATTTTAACGTATTTATTCTAAGGTATCCGAAAACTTGTGTCAACAATTGTCTAGCCTTGAAATAACGAGAGCATTTTCTTGGACTGGCTTTCTCCGATTCCCATCACATTATTGACAAAAACAATTTCTCCGATTTCCTTATCCCGTATAAGCTCCGGAAGCTTTTTCTCATAATGACGGTAGTCAACCACATAAATATTCCGGTAATCTTGTGCCAAAAAGGGAACAAAAGCATTGGCATAGGAATCTTTAATCACCAGAAGATTTCCGTTTCCCTTTTCATTATGCACTTCAACATAAGGATGATCCCCCAACATGAAACAATTATATTTATTCCCCGGCAGCATATTGGATGCATCATTGATCAGTTTGGCATCACCTTCTTTTCCGTCCGCACTTTGAAAATGCATATCATTTACGGCTCCGGTATAGGCGATTACACTGTCCGGATTCGCCTTCAAAGCCTCCGGACGGTTCATATAGAAATAAAACGTACCGTAAAAGCCGTCATATTCCGCCTTCGAAAAACTCTCCAGAGCTAAGGCTTTGATTCCCCTTACCTTACAATATTCCACGTAAGCATAATACGCACCAAGCTGTGTCCAGTGGTGATCCGTCCTGAAATAAATGTATTCCGACCTATGACGATAAAGAGAAGAAAATACATCTATCGTATGGATGCGCTTATCCATCAGACTGTAGGTGTAGGAAATCGCCTGATCCATCCCCGAGGAAGCCAGCTTCTCCTGCGTTTTGGGATCCAAGAGAACACCGAACGAATTCGGCACCATCATGGCAGTAATCTCCAAATTGGGATAAAGACTGTTCACAGTATTCAAAAGGGATGCATAGCTTCGTACTCCCTTTTCACTGAAATAATACAGTTCAAATGCTTCTTTTCCGCTCAGATAGATACTTCCCGCAGTCTCTCCCTGTAATTCCACATTGGCATCTGCCTTCTTGATTTCTAGATTTCCTTCTGCATCCGTCTCAAAATGTTGATTTTTTTCGGATTCTTTGCTCTCTTCTCCCGTTTTTTCCACTTTCTTAAGCGTTTCTGCATTCTGATTCTCGGAATCCGCAGCAGAAAGTGTCTCTTCAACAGGAACTTTCTCCTTAGAACTCTTTTCCTCATCCTTTTCTAAGGAAAATGTTTCTGCAAGTTCCCCTTCTGTCGGAATGCTCTCTTTTACATTTTTCCCCTCACCGTACAACGCTTCTCCCTGAAAGCCGTAGAGTCCCTCGACCTTGGCTTCCAGGCTGAGCCATCCTTCTTTTCCGGGATAACTGTCCTGGTACCATTCAGAAATATCCTGAAAATAACTTCCTTTCAACACTGCTCCTAAAGAAAATTTCGGAAAGGCCTTCAGCTCTCGTTTTTCCTCGTTAGAATACCGCTTCCGTAAGGGGAGCATCATGCCGATGATGCATAGCACAAAAAGAAAGAGAAACAGGACAACTGCCGATGCCGCCTCATATAGACTTCCTTTCTTTTTATTCCACTTCATAACTCCTCTTCCCCGACTTTCTCTATTGAACCGCTGACTTGAATCATTAGCTTGAACCGCTGTCTTAAACCGCTGACTTCAATCATTAGCTTGAACCGCTGACTTGAAACACTAACTATATCCATTCTTTTACTGTTTGGGCTGTAAAAGAAAATTTTATCCGCTCCACGTTCTTCTCTCTACCATCAGAACTGGTTATACAAGAAGGGAGTATAGCTTTGCCCTGCCATAGCCGCAAAGGAAAGTGCCAATGCCGATAGAGCCAGTGCAAGCTTTACAAAATAATAAATTTTTTCACCATAATCCAAAAGAAAGATTTTCCATTTTGTTTTGATTTGAATCTTTCTTAGAGCCAGAAGGTGGCGCCTATGCGCTTCCTCCGACAGGCCCTCTTCGGCAATTTCCGTTTCCTCCGGTTTTACCTCTTCGGCGATTTCCGTTTCCTCCGGCTTTACCTCTTCCGCAATTTCCGTTTCCTCCGGCTTTACCTCTTCCGCAATTTCCGTTTCCTCCGGCTTTTCCGTCCGCACAAAAGCTGTTTCCGTATCCGTTGTCCGTTCCGTATCGGCTAAGTACTCCGTATCTCCGGTCGCAGGCTCGCAGAATGCAGGTCCACTCGCTTCACGCACAACCTCACCCTCTTCTTCTGCGTCGTCATTATCCTCCATACCGTAAAAGCCTTCCCTTTCCCGCTTAACTTTCCGTTCTTTTCGAAGTCTTCCGCGCATCATAAGTTCTCCCCAGGCTTCATCCATTTTCTTAAAGAAACTCGTGGAGAAGAGTATGGCCAGGATAAACAAAAAGATGTGATTTCGCAGTAAAAGCAAAGTCTTTTCATCGGTAAATGCTTCCGTATTTAGAAAAAAATGTGCCTTAAGGACATTTTTTAACGCCTGAAAATCCTGATACCGGAAAAGAATCCAGGAAAGATAAACTGCAAAGAGGGTATAAATGTGTAAAACCGGCTCTTTCAAAACTTTTAAACGAGAGGAAGTCATTTTTTCCTTCCACTCCGGACGTAAGGTTTCCAAACGATGCAGGGCTTTTCTTCCCATAAGTTCCAACACGATCAAGACAAAGAAATATAGTCCCCAGAGAATAAAATTGAAACTTGCTCCATGCCACATTCCCGTTAAAATCCAAATCAAGAAAAGATTCAGTACTCTTCTCGGAAAGGAAAGTCGGTTTCCGCCCAACGGGATATAAATATAATCTCTAAAAAAAAGAGATAAGGAAATGTGCCAACGTCTCCAGAAATCTCGAACGTTTTTTGCTTCATAAGGATAGTGAAAGTTTTCCGGAATAGTGAAGCCCACCATTTCTCCGATTCCTATTGCCATATCCGTATAAGCGGAAAAATCCAAGTAAATCTGTAACATAAAGGAAAGCGAAGACAAAAAAACCGCCGTAAAAGACGGCAGGGTATTTCCACTGCCTGATAAACCTTTTGCAAGTTCCAAGGGAAGAAAAGAATTGGAAAGTTTTCCCATAGAATCTGCCAGAAGAAGCTTCTTCCAAAGTCCGAAGGAAAAGCGATATAAACCGCGAGAAAGTTTGTCAAAATCCCATTCTCTGTCTTCTATCTCCTCCCGCATTTCCTTATAGCGAAGGATAGGTCCCTGCGAAAGAACCGGAAAGGCAAAGGCATACATTGCAAAATGGAAAAAATTCTCCTCCGCTTTTTCTCCCTTTCTGCAATCCGCAAGATAGGTAATCAGTCGAAAAGTATAAAAGGAGATTCCAAAAGGCATAAACCCTTTTAGCCAAAGAGGTAAAGCCGACAAATAGATACTATACTTAAAGAAAAGGAGCGGCAGGAGCAGGACAAAAATGGAAAAGGCGAAGAACGTCCGGCTCTCCTTCTCCATTCGCTTTCCGATAAAAAAGCTGTAATAGCTAAGTAACGCAAGAATAGACAGAGAAATGAGGCCCTGAAACAAAAGAAAGAGAAGAGAAAAAAAGAGAAAGACCATATTCTTTCCCTTTATATCTCTTCTTAAAAACGAAAAGATAAGGAACAGCGGAAGAAATCCCCCGACAAATATCATTTCCGAAAATTGCATACTTCCCTCTTACTCTGTCTTATATCTTAGCTACTCTGTCTTACTTAGCTACTCTGTCTTACTTAGCTACTCTATCTTATGCCTTAGTACTCCGTCTTATGTCTTAGTACTTTGTCTCATGTCTTAGCGGCGCTGCCTCGAATTCTCAAGCTTCATATAAAAACTTGCAAAGCCTCCTAAAATCCGTTATACTTCTACTGCTTCGGGGGCAATGAAGCTTGGGCCCCACGCAATGGAAGATACCGAACCGTGTCAGGATGGGAACATAGCAGCACTAAGGTAAACCTTTCATGTGCCGTGGGTAATCCTGGGTGGAGTCTCCGAAGTTTTTTTATTTCCAACAAGTATCGAAAGTTCTTCGGGATAGCCTTTGATCACCACACGGGAAAAGCCTCAATATCTTATTTTATTCTGTATACCCGCTTTCCGTTTTCCGCCGTCTTCCGAATCACGTCTTCCACGGAGATTCCCTTCAGTTCCGCTAACAGTTTTGCTACATACTGCAAGTTTCCGGAATGATTTCTTGTTCCCCGGACAGGAACCGGAGCCATATAGGGGCAGTCCGTCTCCAAAACAATGTGTTCCAAAGGAATTTCCACGGCTACCTGCTTTAATTTTTTTGCATTCGTAAAGGTTAAAACACCGCCGATACCCAGCATCATCCCGAGGGAAACGAAGTCCTTTGCCACTTCAAGCGGATAAGAAAAGCAGTGCACAATCCCTCCGTTTACAAAACCCTTCTGATCCCGAATGATTCGGAAAGTATCTAATGCGGCATCCCGGGAATGAATCACGACAGGGAGGTCTCTTCTCTTGGCGAGATCCAGCATCTCGATGAAACAGCTTTTTTGCACTGTCGGTTCCGGATTAAAACATTCCTGGACCTCTTCCCCTCTCCTCTTCTTTTCCTCATCCCGCTCTTTTTGTACTTTAGAACGTTTATCGAGGCGAAAATAATCCAAACCGATTTCTCCGATGGCAACGACTTCCTTTTCCTTGCTTAACGCTTCTATTTTTGCCGTCGCTTCGGGACTCCATACTGCAGCATGTTCGGGATGAATACCGACTACGCTATGAATGGAAAGAGAACTGTCCACGTAAGCTTTCGCAAGTTGAATAGCCTTTTCAGAGCTTTCCGGGGTATATCCGATTTCACAAATTCGATCTACACCCTTCTCCGGAAGACTACGCAATAGTTCTTCTCTATCTTGATCAAAGCTTTCATCATTGTAATGACAATGTGTATCAAATATCATCTTCTTCCCCCTTTAAGCTGTGATTTTCGCTCCCAAATAAATCAGCAAATAGAAAAATATCAAATGTAAGGGATAATAAAAGTACAAAACTCTCCCCAGCGGAAGTCTTCCTTTCTCTCCATTATAGAAGAAAATAGGAAGAAAGCTGCATGCGGCTGCACCGAAGTTCCCAAGAGACAACAGCACGGAAAGAAAGGCTCCCGAAGCGATTCGAAGTGCCTTTTCCTTACGAAAATTATACAAAACGGCAATCAAAAGAATGCCCAATGCTCCGTAATCAAAGTGTAAAAGTTCCGAAAGAGCGGCACAGCCCAGTACCGAAGTCCATTTCAGGAAGGGCTTTCTGCGATATTTTTTCATCAGGAACATGGTTGCAATGCCGAGCGCTAGGGTAAAGCCGATATTTTGTGCCGAAAAGTCGAACCATTGATTGAAAAGGCATAAGTCAAAAGGAATCTCCGCACAAAGTCCCATAAACAGAACTCGAAGAAAATATTTTTTTCTGTCCTTCGTGTGTATAAAGCCCTCTGTTAGCAGAAAGGCAAAAATCGGAAAAGCCAATCTTCCTAAGGTACGGAAAATATGATAAATCCGCATCAGTTGCATGCCTTTTTCCGTTGCTATAGCCATTTGGTAGTATTCCGGATCAAAGCCGTATAAATTTCCATTGTAAATTACAATGGCGGCATAGTGGTCTATCGTCATGGAAACAAGGGCAAGAAGCTTCAGCAAATCCGCTGAAACTCCTCCCCCTTTCTTTTTTGTATCCAGTGCATTTAACCCGGTCATATTATGCGATATCCGCTCCTGCAGGCATATCCCGCAAAGAGGTCATAAGCGATAAAATTTCTTCTCCGTCCTCTTCAAAAGCTGCAGACAGAAGCATACCCTGAGACTCATAGCCGGCAATCATTCTGGGCTTTAAGTTCACGAGTACCATAACCTTCTTCCCCACTAAATCTTCCGGTTTATAGGCAGACTTGATGCCGGAAAGAATCTGACGAACTTCTTCTCCGATTTGTACTTTAAAGAGCAAAAGCTTCTTGGACTTCTTCACTTCCTCCGCATGTAGAATCTTTCCGATACGGAAATCCAGCTTTTCAAAGTCCTCATAGCTTACCTCGTCTTTATAAGGAAGCACTACGGGATTCCTGTCCCTCGGTGCATCCCCTTCTACCGGAGATTCATCTGCAGCATCCTTATTTCCATCTTTCTTCTCCAGCTTTTCTTCTTCCAAGGAGGCCTTTCGAATCTGCTCTTCCGTTATCTTTTCTACTTCCTTCTCAATTTCTTTCCAGTCTTTTCTGTCAAATAAGGTAGAAGGATTCTCGGAAACCTTGGTCCCGGACGGGTACAGACCAAACTGATCCAGCTTTGTAAACTCTCTTTTTTCTGTGGAAAGTTCCTCCAAAATCGTCTTTGCCGTGTTCGGCATAAAGCTTTCCAGAAGAGAAGCTCCAATCACGATGGATTCCGTTAAATTGTAAAGAACATTCTTTAAGCGAGGCGCAAGCTCCTCTTCTCTTGCCAAAACCCATGGTTCCGTCTCATCAATATATTTGTTGGAACGTCTGAATATCTCAAAAATAGCGGTCAGTGCATCGGCAACCCTGTGCTCTTCCATCTTTTCAATCGCAAGCTTCGCCTGAGAAATCACCGTATTCTTTAAATCCGCATCTACGGGCTCTACTGCATCGGTTTTCTCCACGATTCCATCAAAATACTTATTGCTCATCGCAATGGTACGCTTTACCAGATTTCCTAAGATATTTGCAAGCTGAGAATTATAGCGCTCTACCATCAGTTCCCAGGAAATGACACCGTCATTTTCAAAGGGCATTTCATGCAGAACAAAGAAGCGAACCGCATCGACTCCAAAGAGGCGAACCAAATCGTCCGCATAAATTACATTTCCTCTGGACTTGGACATCTTCGTGCCCTCATCGGCCTTTCCTACCGCAGTAAGGAGCCAGGGATGTCCGAATACCTGTTTCGGAAGCGGAATATCCAGGCTCATCAGGAAAATGGGCCAGTAAATCGTATGGAAACGGACGATATCCTTTCCGATTAAGTGAAGATCCGCCGGCCAATATTTTCGATAATTCTCGCCATGCTCCCCATCCACATCATAGCCAATGCCGGTAATATAGTTGGTAAGTGCATCAAGCCATACATAAACCACGTTCTTCTCATCAAAATCTACAGGAATGCCCCAGGTAAAAGAAGAACGAGAAACGCAAAGATCCTGCAGACCCGGCTTTAAGAAGTTGTTCACCATCTCGTTTTTACGGGAAACAGGCTGAATGAACTCGGGATGGGACTCAATATGCTCCATTAAACGGTCGGCATACTTGGACATCTTGAAAAAGTATGCATCCTCACTGGCCTTCTCCACAGGACGTCCGCAGTCCGGACACTTTCCGTCCACAAGCTGCGAATCTGTCCAGAAAGACTCACAGGGCGTGCAATACCAGCCCTCATATTTTCCTTTATAAATGTCCCCTTTTTCATACATCTTTCGGAACATTTTCTGAACCTGTTTCTCATGATAGGGCTCCGTTGTACGCATGAACTTATCGTAGGAAGTATCCATTAAGTCAAAAATACTTCGAATCTCTCCCACTACCTCGTCTACAAACTCCTTCGGAGTCTTTCCAGCATCCTTCGCCTTACCCTCTATCTTCTGCCCGTGCTCGTCGGTTCCGGTCATAAAGAATACATCATATCCCTCATAGCGCTTAAAACGAGCCATCGCATCTGCAAGAATAATTTCATAAGTATTCCCGATATGAGGCTTCCCTGAAGCATAGGCAATCGCCGTGGTAATATAATATGGTTTTCTTTCCATGGACTCTCCTTTACGAACTAAGCATCCCGACAAATTATTAAGAACGTTTCTAGTCTAGCATAGATTTTTAACTAGTCAACAAGTTGTATGAATGCAAAAAGTGGTGTTTCCTTATAGAAACACCACTCTCTGCAAAACTCTTCCCTTATTTCATTTTTTCGGAAAAGCCAAGCTTATTCCGTAAAATGCTTATTAAGTAACTCGTCCACAAACGGAACCGTTATGCTTGCCTGATTCAATGCCTTAAATGCCAGAGCAAGGAATAGACAGGTTCTGAAAATTTCTATAGCCTGGGTAATCAAAGACCAAAATGAAGTAAACGCATAGGTGCTCACATCAAGGCTGATTACGGTAAAGCAGGTTCCTATCCATTTTACAACATCCGGAACCAGACCGAGCACGCTCAGCAGGAAGCTGAAAAACAGCATGGTTGCTACAGCCTTCAATGCAGACTTCTTAAGCCAATCATTGTCTTCCACAAGAAAAATATAACCGGCCGCCAACAATATTGCGGTATAGTTTCCCACTATTGCAAGAATATAAACTCCTGCAGCAACTAAAACGGCAGATACTCCTAATTTTGTTTTCATCTTTTCATTCCCCCTTGCCAAGCTGTCTTACTGTCCTGTGGACTGATTCTCATTTACTGCATTTTCTACCGCAGCTTCCGCTTTGTTTACCGCCTGAGCAGCAGCATCAGCAGCACCTTCCGCAGTACTTTTAGCAGCATCGGCAGCGCCTTCTGCAGCACTTTTAGCAGCGTCTGCAGCGTGATTCAACGTTTCCTTCGCTTCTGTTGCAGCGGCTTCAACCGCAGCCTTGCCTTCATTCTTTAAAGCATTCAACTTCTCCTGAATTTCCGCAATCTTAGCCTGAGCGGCATGGATTTCATCCACGAATTCCTTAAAGCCTTCAGCAGGTGCATTCTTAAAATCTTCAAAGTACTTCTTACCGATCTTGCTGTAAACCGCGGTAATCTTCTTTTCTTCATCATGAATCATGGAGTTGAACTTGGCAGTATCTGCCATTTCCTTCCCCTTCTGCATAACATCCTGACTTGCGTCTGAAATCTTCTTTCCCAATTCATCAAAAAATCCCATAATCTGCCTCCTTTTACATTATTTTTTTCATTTTATCATTTTCACAAGACAAACACAATTCTATTTCTTTACTTGTACCACACCGTTCTTTACCCATCTGCCCTCGTTATCCACTTGATAACCATCCGGTGTTTTTTCATTTCGATAGAGATGCCCTTCGTTGTTTCCGCTGTCCGCTCCGAAGTAATAGCAATATCCGTCAATCCACTGCCAGCCTGTCAACATTCTTCCCATCCAACCGTCGGAGCCAGAGAAGAGATAGTATTTACTGCCATTCAAGTCTACCCATCCTGTTGCCATGTATCCGCTGTCTAGAAAATAATACCAGTAGGACTTTCCATTGTAGGCTTCATAACCCCAGGTATTCTTTGGATAGCTTCCGTCTTTTCTCTTGTACCACCAGCCTTTTTCATCCTTCACCCATTCTCCATTGGAAAGAGAACGATCTACTCCTAAAACTTGCCCGGCAGGACTTCCACTAAAGATTGCAGAAGAACCACCCCCGGAGCCGCCGCTACTTCCGCCGGAGCCGCCGCCACTGAATGCCCCTCCACCGGAGGAGCTTCCGCCGCTATATGAGCCGCCACCCAAGGAACTGCCACCACTGCTACCGCCGGAGGAGCTACCGGAACCGCCGCCATGAGAAGAACCGCCGCCGGAATTTCCACCTGCACCCGTTAGAGTGATATAGTCCGGGTCATACAAGGTAACTTTCAGGCTTCCCGTCACCGGATCGATTGAATCCAAAGAACTTGTTCTCGGATCAATCTGCCATTCTTTATCATTGATGTAAAACCTGGTTACAAGACTGCCATCTACTCCACCGAAGGTGAGTCGATAATGACTGATTGAATTCATCTTCAGTATAAAGTTGCGAAGCACACGGCGATAAGTTCCCGGTCTTGTGATCTTCGATCCGCTTCCATAGTATCCGCCCCTCGAAACATCCTCTAACGCATATTCGCATCTTACTTTATTTTCGCCCTTATGCGGAATGGAGACTTCCGTCTCTGTTTCCTCTCCATTTCCATCAAGCAGTCCATCTCCCATTTTACTCCATGTGGTATAGGGTACCTCGTCTCCTAATTTTCCATACTGTAAATCTTTCTCCGGAAGAAACATCCTGATTTCTTTAAACGGATAATCCTCTTCTACTTTACTCATAGACCCTTCAGAAAAATAAAGAACGAGTTTGTTTGCACTCTCTTCTTCTCCCGCAAAATAGAAAGAATAGGTATGATGGACTCTAATTGTTGCTTGCCCATAAACGGTTTCCAGAGAAAAACTATTCCGTAAATCATTCTCAAACCAGTAATTCTTGTTTGTTGTAGTCAGTTCAATCCCGTAAAAATAGTCTCCGGGAGTAAATGTTCTTTCCGTGTACCGCTCATAATCACTTTCCCCGGTCATCTTGTTATAATAGATAGGAGAGGAAATGTAGATATCGTCTACATTGATGAACTGATTCGGGGCATCCCCCTTCTGATGAATCTTCAGCTTCAAGTTCTTTCCTCTGAGATCAAGCTCTTGTACCCGCATCCCATCTCTCGGTGTATTAGGCATCAAATCAGGCATCAAATCATTTATTTGTTCACGAAGTTGAATCTCGTCAATGACAATCTTTCCTGCAGGCGGAGTCTCGCCAAAATATCCATAGTTAGCTCCGGCAGAAAAAAATTGAGTTCCATGCAAGGAAGAAATATTTGAAGAGCTGGATCTAAGTTCTCTCCCTTCTTCTGCATAAACGCTCATCTTCCCTGCCATAAAAGAGAGTACTATGCCCATACATGCCGCGAATACTATTCTGCTTCTTTTCATCTGCACCTCCTGTAAGCCTGAAAACTCGAAGTACTTTACTCCAACTTTGTATTTTACGCTATATTTCCATTAAGTCCATGCAGAAATATTAAATATTTAATAAAATATTTTTAATCTGAAAATCCATCTGAGACATTCTTTCTCTCTTTAATCTTTTAAGAATCCTTCACAAACGAGATACCGCAGGCTGCACAAGCAATACTCGTTAAGAATGGGATGCCGCAGGCTTCGTCTGTAACACTCGTTATGAATATAAAACAGTCTGCACAGAGCTCTCTGAAACTCCATGCAGACTGTTTCTTATCTTTTTTAATTCATTTTCCGCTCAATGCATCGAAAGCAAATGTCTCCGGACAATCTCTTCCAAAGCACGCTACGACAAATTACTTTCTGTTGAATGCGCCAAATCCCGGATAGTAAGCTGCCTCACCAAGCTCCTCTTCGATGCGAAGAAGCTGGTTGTACTTTGCCACTCTCTCGGAACGGGAAGGAGCACCGGTCTTAATCTGGCAGGTATTTAAAGCAACAGCCAAGTCAGCAATGGTGGTATCCTCCGTCTCACCGGAACGATGAGAAGCGATTGCGGTATAACCGGCCTTATGTGCCATCTTGATAGCCTCTAAGGTCTCGGAAACGGAACCGATCTGGTTCAACTTAATCAGAATGGAGTTAGCGGAACCATTCTTGATTCCCTTGGAAAGACGCTCGGTATTGGTTACAAAGAGGTCATCACCAACGAGCTGCACCTTGTCGCCAAGCTCCTTGGTCATCTTCTCCCAACCTTCCCAGTCTTCCTCATCCAGGCCATCCTCGATGGAGTAAATCGGGTACTTCTCAACCAAAGACTTCCAGTGTGCAATGAGCTCATCGGAAGTGAAGTCCTTTCCGGACTTCGGCTGATGATAGAAGCCCTTACCCTTTTCGCTCTTCCACTCGGAGGAAGCGGCATCCATAGCCAGAACGAAGTCTTTGCCCGGCTCATAGCCTGCTGCCTTGATAGCCTTTAAGATGTGCTCAATGGTATCCTCATCGGAAGCCAAGTTCGGTGCGAAACCGCCCTCGTCTCCTACTGCAGTAGTATTTCCCTCATCCTTTAAAATCTTCTGCAGCGCATGGAAAACCTCAGTACACCAACGAAGACCCTCACGGAAGGAAGGAGCGCCGGCAGGCATAATCATAAATTCCTGTGTATCTACGGAGTTGGTAGCGTGTGCACCGCCGTTTAAGATGTTCATCATCGGAACCGGAAGACGATTTCCGTTTGCACCGCCGAGGAAACGATAAAGAGGAATATCTAAGGCATTTGCTGCAGCCTTGCAGGTAGCAATGGAAACAGCAAGGATTGCATTGGCACCGAGCTTGGACTTATCCTTCGTTCCGTCAGCCTCGATCATAGCGCGATCCACTGCATAGATGTCCATCGGATCCATACCGATTAAAATGTCATTGATTACCGTGTTAATATTTTCAACAGCCTGGGAAACGCCCTTTCCGCCGTAGCGAGACTTGTCCCCATCTCTTAACTCTAATGCTTCAAATTCTCCTGTGGATGCGCCGGAAGGTGCCGTTCCTCTTCCCACTGTTCCATCGGACAAAATAACCTCTGCCTCAACAGTCGGATTTCCTCTGGAGTCAATAATTTCTCTTCCAAGGACCTTTTCAATCTCTAAGTAGCTCATTATACCCTCTCTTTCTTATGCAAATCCTTTGCATAAAACACATTGTCCTTTTATTTTAAGGTGATAACGCCTTAAAAAGTCGGTCTCTATGCCTTAGAAAACTGCTTCCTCTCACGCATAAAATAACCTTACTAATAGTAATGGATTGTCTTATTTGTGTCAAGTTGGACTGACGGCATAAAGCCCTCTGTCTCGACCTTCATAATCCTGAAAAACCTCCACTTCCCGATAGCCTTCTTTTTGGAAAATACTTTTCACGCTTTCACCCTGATCATAGCCGATTTCCAGATAGACTCTGCCTCCCGGAAGTAGAAAACACTTCCCTTCCTTCGCAATTCTCCGATAAAAATCAAGGCCGTCAGTACCGCCGTCCAGGGCCATCCTCGGCTCATGAAGAGCCACCTCTTCATCTAAGCCGGGAACTACGGAAGACCTGATATAAGGCGGATTCGAAACCAAAACATCAAAACCGGAAATCCCCTTCTCTTCCATAAAGGGAGGAAGGGCGGAAAACAGATCCGATTCCGGAAAATACACGGAAACTCGATTCTTTTGTTCCCTTAAATGCTCCCTCTCTACGTTTGCTATCCTTTCTTCCTCTTCCAAGAAGAGTCGCCTGTAATTTTCCTTTGCAACTTCCAGAGCCTTATCCGACTTATCAAGAAGCAGCATGGTTTTACAGTTTAAGTACTTTAACAAGGTAAGACCGATGCAGCCCGAACCGGTACAGAGATCCAAAACGGAAAGTTGCTTTTCGTTTGTATTTGCATCATCTGCGAATGGAAAAGCGGAACTGCCGGGAATGCCTTTACTCTTTTCACTTCTTTTCCCCTTCTCTTTCTCCTCCTGAAGAATCCGCTCCACTATGCATTCCGTATCCTGCCTGGGGCTTAATACATTTTCATTCACTAAAAAGGAAAGCCCGAAGAATTCCTGCCTTCCGAGAATTTGAGAAAGAGGAACGCGTTCTAAGCGCTTCTCCAGAAAAGAGAAAAAACAAGTGAGCGCAGAATCCAATGCTCCCGAAAAGCAAAGTAGAGAATCCGCCGACTCCCCCGGAGCGCTTTTCTGATTGAAAACAGAATGTGCTTCTCTCTGCCGGTAGAAAGCAGAAAGTGCCTCCCTCTTCCATAAAAGGTAGTCTTTTGTCTCCAAAGAAAAGGCTTCTTGCATAAGAAGGCGTAAATCCAGTTCCGCCTCCGGAATCCCCGCTTCTTCTAAAAGAGGAAGTGAAAATCGCTCTATATCCTGCAGGGAAAAATCCTCTTTCGATATACTCTCCTTTGAAAGGCTATCCCAAAAGCATTTTTTAAGGGAAGAAGCCCCTCCTGTTGGATTGGCTTCATGCTTGTTTCCTGCATTCACGTTATCATTTTTCTCCGCATTAAGTTTACGATTATTTTCTGAACTAACTTTACAATTATTTTCTAAATTCATTTTACGATTATTTTCTAAGATGTTTGATTTCCGGCATGAACATTCTCCGAAAAATGCTCTTTCTGAAAGGCTCTCCAATCAAAGACCTTCTCCACAGCGGCAATGGCGACCTCCACTTCCTCGGCGTCAGGCTCTTTAGTAGTTAAGCCCTGCATCCACATTCCCGGAATAAAAAGAATGTGTGTGAGAGGATTGTCAAAGAGTCCCACGAGACGCAGGACTTCATAGCTGATTCCCGCAATGACCGGAATCAGAAGAAGCCGGGAAAGTACTTTCAGCCACAGGCTGTCAAATTGCAGGAACATAAAGAGGAAAATGGAAATCATCATGACATAGACGATAAAACTGGTTCCGCAACGCTTATGCTCCTTAGAGGAAGCGAGAACATTTTCCACAGTTAAATCCAGACCATGCTCCACACAGTTAATGCACTTGTGCTCCGCTCCATGGTACTCGAAGGTTCTTCGAATGTCCTTCGCCCGAGAAATCAGCTTGATATACAGAACAAAAATCAGAATACGAAGAACGCCCTCTAAAAAGGCAAGCATGGAGGACGAAATGGATAATCTTGTTTTCAAAAAATTCAGGAGAATGGTCGGCAGTGCCACAAAAATAAAGAGGGCGGCGGCAAAAGAAAAGACCATAACAAGGGCCGATAAAACCTGCTCCACCTTATCCCCGAAGAGCTTTGTTAAAGCTTTCTCCAATGCTCCGGGTTCAGACCCCTCATCGTCCTCATAAAAGCTTGCGCTATGACTTAAGCACTTCATACCGAGTGCCATAGAATCATAAAAGGAAACAATTCCCCTCAAGAAGGGAAGCTTCAAAAAGGGATATTTGTCCGTCAGGGAAAGGTATTCGCTCTCCATGACATCGATTTCGCCGTTAGGCTTTCGTACCGCCACGGAATATTTTTCCCCATTCTTCATCATAATCCCTTCAATGACGGCTTGCCCGCCAATACCGCTATATCTCTGTTTACTCAATCTTATCCTCTTTTCTACTTACACTTTTATAAATCTATTTTTTGCAGTTCTGCCTGAACGCAATATACATTGAATATCCGTGTACAAATTCTTATGCATTTTGTTCTATCGGTTCTTATCATTCTAACTATACTTCTTCTTCCGTACAATAGACTTAAGCAATACTGTATGGTGTTAAACAATACTATATGGCATTAAACAATACTATATAACGATTATGAAAAAGAAGTGAACAAAAAAGCAGAGCCAAAGCTCTGCTCTTTTCATCTTACTGCTGAATTCCAAAACGCTTATTGAACTTATCAATTCTACCCTTAGCAGCTGCTGCCTTCTGGTTTCCTGTGTAGAACGGATGACACTTGGAACAAATTTCCACGTGAATTTCCGGCTTTGTGGAACCTGTCACGAAGGTGTTTCCACAGTTGCAGGTTACGGTTGCCTGGTAGTAGCTTGGATGAATGTCTTCTCTCATTTTTTCCCTCTTTCTGCATGGTTTCCAACCATGCGCATTCGTCTATCCGCAATCGGATTACTTGGTTTTCATAAAGCAAAATCCGCTTTAGCCAAGATACGATACCACAGAAAAGAGAAAGGCGCAAGAGCTGTTTTCCTATTCTCTTTCCTAAAACGGTATTTTTCTCTTGACTCTTAAGTTCTTACTTTTTTTTCGAAAAGATATCTTCTTGTTTCCGCCTTAATTAGATGGAATCCGAAGAATAGTTCGGTGCCTCTTTCGTGATATGAATATCGTGCGGGTGAGATTCCTTTAAGGATGCGGAGGAAATCTTTACAAACTCGGAAGTTTCCTGCAAGGTCGGAATATCCTTTGCTCCGCAGTAGCCCATACCGGCGCGTAGTCCTCCAATATACTGGAAAATGGTATCCTCCACCTTACCCTTATAGGCGACTCTTCCTTCCACGCCTTCCGGAACCAGCTTCTTCGCTCCAGCCTGGAAGTAACGGTCAGAAGAACCGTTCTTCTGCTTCATGGCGCCAATGGACCCCATTCCGCGATAAACCTTATATTTTCTTCCCTGGAAAAGTTCGAACTCACCGGGTGCTTCATCGCAGCCTGCAAATACTGAGCCCATCATAACCGAGGAACCTCCGGCAGCAAGGGCCTTCGTCACATCTCCGGAATACTGAATTCCGCCGTCTGCAATAATGGGGATTCCGTATTCTTTAGCTACGGCATAGGCATCCATTACTGCAGAAATCTGCGGTACACCGATTCCGGCAACCACTCTGGTTGTACAGATGGAGCCCGGTCCGATACCGATTTTAATGCAATCCGCACCGGCTTCAATCAATGCCTTGGTTGCCTCTTTGGTTGCCACATTTCCGGCAATCACCGGAAGATCCGGGAATTTTTCCTTCAAGCTGCGAACGCAAGTAATTACATTTTTGGAATGGCCATGCGCTGAATCCAGTACAATAGCATCCACATGCGCATTAATCAGCTCTTGTGCTCTGTCCAAGACGTCCATGGTAATCCCGATAGCCGCTCCGCAAAGAAGTCTTCCCTGCTTATCCTTTGCCGCATTGGGATATTTGATCTGCTTCTCAATATCTTTGATGGTGATTAAGCCCTTTAAATTTCCCTCCTCATCCACAATGGGGAGCTTTTCCACCTTGGCACGGGCCAGTATGGATTTTGCCTCCTCCAGGGTTGTACCTTCCTTTGCCGTAACCAGATTTTCAGAGGTCATGCAGGCGGAAATCGGACGATTATAGTCTTCTTCAAACACCAAATCACGATTGGTGATAATTCCGATCAACTTCTTGCCTTCCGTAATGGGAACGCCGGAAATCCTAAACTTTGCCATTAAATCATTGGCATCCTTCAGACTGTGATCCTTGGTAAGGGAAAAGGGGTCGGTAATTACGCCATTTTCCGAACGCTTTACCATATCTACCTCTTCCGCCTGTTCGGAAATAGACATATTCTTATGGATAATGCCGATTCCTCCGCATCTGGCCATCGCAATCGCCATCTGATGCTCTGTTACGGTATCCATTCCTGCGGAAATAAAAGGAATATTCAATCGGATATTCTTGGTCAAATTGGTACTTAAGTCCACTTCATTCGGAATAATATCGGAATAATGCGGAACCAGAAGTACATCATCAAATGTAATACCTTCTCCAATGATTTTTGCCATATTTCGCCTCTTTTCTTTAGCCAGATGAACCCACAGAAAAATATTTTTTCAGTACTATAGCATAGGCTTTTTGGAAAAACAATATTCTTAAACCCGGAAAGACCGGAAGGTGAAATTTTCTTCAGCTTTCACGTTCTGCGACATCCTAGTACTCCTGACTAATCAGAAAATCCGCCATGTGCACAAGCTTTACCCCATTCACATTTCCCCCTGCCAAGTCATCCAGTGTCACCACGTACTTCGGATAATGATCCTTAAGCTCCAAAAGATTCGTTAGCTCCCGGTCCGAATCCTCCGGAAGATTCCGGCAGACCTGTACATAGATTCGCTCATCCCGCCGAACCGCCACAAAATCAATCTCCTTCGTCTCATTTTTCCCGATATAAACCTCATAACCTCTTCGTTTCAGCTCAAAGTACACAAGGTTTTCCAGCATGGACGCAACGGACTTTGGGTTGAAGCCCATCATACAATACTTTAAGGAAGAGTCCGCCAGATAGAATTTTTCCTGTGTTTTCAGGACAGACTTTCCCTGTAAATCATATCGGGGACAGCGGTAAATCACGAAGGCTTTCTCCAGATAGCTTAAGTAGTTGTATATGGATTCAATGGAAAGGGAACGCCCCTCGCTTTTCAGAAACTTAGCTATGGCATTGGCGGAAAAGGTTTTTCCTACATTTTCCACCACAAATTTAACCACACGCTGAAACAAATCCAGGTTTACAATCTTGTACCGCCCGGTAATGTCACTGTTAATGACGGAATTATAGATTCCTTCCACAATCTGATAGGCGGAGCGTTCATCAAAATTGCTGCGGGCCACAATGGGAAAGCCCCCCATACGAATATAGTCCTGCAAGAGCTCCTTTTTAGAACGGAGGTCTCCTTCCTTAAAGCGTAAATACTCGGAAAAAGACAGGGTGTAAACAGGAATGGAAATATACCGCCCTGTTAAATAGTCGGAAATCTCTCCGGACATCAGCTTGGAATTGGAGCCCGTCACATAAATGTCGGTGTTTGCGTCCTCCAAAAGACTGTTTATCGCCTTTTCCCAGCCTGTCACTTCCTGCACCTCGTCCAGCAGAAGATAATAGCGGTCTTTATCCCGCATTAACCGCTTTATCCCCCGATACATTTCCTTACTACTCATGCCCTCTTCCAACTCTTCCGAGGTATAACGCAGGCTAATAATATGATCCTCCGAAATTCCGCTCCGAATCAGCTCTTCCTTGAACATTTCCAATATGGTGGATTTTCCGCAGCGCCGAATTCCTGCCAGGATTTTCACCAAAGGCATATCCCTATACTGCTTAAGTGTCTGCAAATATTCAGGACGCTCTATTCTATTCCGCTCTTCCATACCGTTCTCAGCTCCTTATAAGACTTTCTTTTAGCTGATATTATACCACAACAATGTAGAAAAACTTCCTTGTTTTTAAAAGTTTTTACCTCTTAACAATAAAAAACCGCTATTTTTTACTTCTTTTTTCCACTTTATATTCAGCATTACCGGAAAATCAAGGATGTAGTGAACCCCTGCTCTATTCCTCATACAAAAAATGAGGCTGTAAAATCAAAATAAAAGCAATTTTCGGCAATATAGGTCTGAATGCAGGGGTAGTCTGAGCCCGTCGGTACTTGCGAAAAACAAGAGAAACGCAGTTTTTCGCTTAGTATCCGATACGAGGCGAAGCTAGCGAGAGCGTGCCCCTAATTCAGACCTATATTGCTTAGAAAATTATTTTGATTTTTACAGCCTCAGTTTTATATTTTAGTGTAAGCCTTTATTCTTTCGGTTCATCCGGCTTGATTTCTTCTTTAATTTCTTCCGTTTTAATCACTTCCGTCTTGATGACTTCCGTAGTTACTTCTGCCGCCGGATTTGCTGCTGCAAGCTTCAGCGCTTCCTTCTTCTTTTTCCAGCCTTTAAAGAGGAGGAACTGGCAAAGGAGGTAAAGCACTGCAAAGAGGATATCTACTCCTAAGAAGATTTTATCCATATTGCTCATCTTGCCGGTGGGGTCTCCGTTGTCATAGACGCCGCTATTGGCTACCGTATAAAGAATGTTCTTACATGCCTTTCTCATAGCAAGAGCGGCAGTTGCGCTCTTGTCTGTAAACTTGTTGGAGTCTGCCATAGCAAAGCCCAGCATCAGGTCATTTCCGTTTCGCACGGACTTATCGGAGATCATATAGCCGTAGGAGCCGTCATAGTCGGTGATTACCATACCTTGGAAGCCCCACTCCTTACGAAGCACATCGTTCAAAAGCTCGGGGTTCGCACTGCCTGCAACGGTACCGATGAAGTTGAAGGAGGACATCATGGCCTGAATATTTCCCTCATAGTTCTTCAATCCGATTTCAAAGCCCTTCAGATAATTCTCACGAATCGTCTGCTCCGTTGCGAAAGTCAAAAGGAAGGCACAACGGTTGGTTTCCTGATCGTTCAAGGCAAAATGCTTCAAATACGGATAGACTTTATACTTAATCGCCCCGTTCATTTCCGCTGACGCAAGATGGCCGGAAAGCACGCCGTCTTCGGAGTAATACTCAAAATTTCGTCCGGCAAAGGCACTTCTGTGGGTATTTGCCGCAGGGCCGTACCAGCCGTAGTAGCCTGCAGCCTTAAATTCTGCCGCAATGGCTTCTCCTATCTCGCCCAAAAGCTCTCTATTAAAGCTCTGCGCCATCAGGATTTCTCCCGGGAAGGAGGTCCCGTAAACCTGGGTGATGAAGTTGTTCAGTCCCGCAGGACCGTCACACTCCACCGTTGCCGGCTTACTGATGGACTTAATGGCTGCAGTCTGCCAGCCGCCCACATTGATTAAGGCGCCCATATCGTCAAAGCTCATCTGGTCCAAAAGCTTGTCCCACTTTTCGTCATCGTAGGAGGCTCCCACGAGGTCATAGAGCTTCAGACCGTTCTTTTGCTCCATATTCGGCATGGTGTCCGAAGCATTGTCATACTTTGTCGGATCATAGTAGGCAAAGGACTGCTCTTCCACTGCCTTACGGGTGGCATCGTCCATCACATAGGCATCCTCGGAAAGAGGACCGCAGGCCTCCTTGTAATTGGCAAAATGATCCTTACGGGAAAGAACGGTGAACTTTCCTCTGGTGTAATCTTCAAAAAGATTGACTGCCGCAACCTTGTCACTTTCTCTCTTATTCTTCGAGTAGTCGATATCCTCCGCTACCGTGAAGCTTTCCGATGCGATTTCCTTATGGGAATTTTCCCGAATGGAAATCTTATACTCTCCCGCTTCCAGGATATATCCGCCGCCCTTTACCTTGATGCCCTCCGAATCATAGGAAGCAAGGTCTTCTTTGTTAATGGTAAAGGATAATTTCTCCGACTCACCGGGATTAAGAAGCTTCGTTTTTCCAAAATCAATGAAATTGACTGCGGATTTCTCGATGCCGCCGTTATAGTAGGGAGGGGTAAAATATACCTCTACCACATCTTTTCCGGCTACCTTACCGGTATTTTTCACCTCTACATCAAAGCTCAGCTGATTTCCATTATCCTTAAAGTTCTCCATGGACTGGGTAAAGCTGGTGTAGGAAAGACCGTAGCCGAAGGGATATTGCACAGTATCTTCGTAATTTAAGAAGCCTTCTTCCGCTGCCGTTTCATAGAACTTGTAGCCTGTGTAAATGCCTTCCGCATAATTTACAAAGGAAATGTTTCCTTCCGCAGATTCGTCTGCCGCCACAATCGCCTTCTTGAGGTCATCCACGTTGGAATAGGAATGGTTTCCGATGTTGTTAATGTAGGGAGTCTGCTGCAAATCCTTCACAAAGGTATCCACGGTTCTTCCGGAGGGATTCACATCTCCCTTCAAAATCTCGCCCAGAGCGGAAAATCCTGTTACACCCGCACCGGGAGCCCAAATCATGGACTTAATCTGATTATAGTCATCCGCAAAGCCCAGCTCCATGGGGTTGTTGGCATTGACAATCAAAACTACCTTATCGAAATTTTTACAAACCGTATCCAGCATATCCTTTTCCGGCTTGGAAAGCTCCAGATAGGACTGTCCTTCCTCAAAGTCCGGCGTGGAACCGTTGTTCTTATAGGAAGCACCGAAATAACCGTACTTATCCGGATTCGCCGATACTTCCTTGGCAATATTGTACTTACCGTCGATAATGGCGCGCATATCCATGGGAAGGTCTGCGCCCTCTCCGCCGGATCTGCCCAGTACTACTACGGCCACATCGGAGAAGCTCTTCGCCTTATTCATCAGATCATCCGTATAGTAATCCGCTGTGGGCTCGGGAAGACTCCAATCCTGCTCTTTCATGTTCAGACCCTTGGAAACTCTGCCGTCCTGATACTTCTTATACATCTCCGTAAGGTCGGAATTTAATTCGTAGCCTGCATTCTTAAGAGAATCCAAGATTCCTTCATTGTTCGTGGTATCGGAAGAACCGGAACCTGTTCCGCCGTAAATCGGTGCGGTGGATGCCCAGCCGAAGACATTTAAGTTCTTTTCGTCTTGCAGAGGAAGCAGGGAGTCGTCATTTTTCAGAAGCACAAAGCCCTCTTCTCCCACCTTCTTTACCACTTCTTTACTATGGTTCCTGGTTTCTTCCGGAATCGTCACCTTGGAAGCATTTAAAAATCCGGAGATATTACTGTGCATCGGGCCATAAGCCACCAGATTCACAACGAACACCAGCACCAGGAAGAAGTTCAGCACTGCCTGAAGCCGCACAAAGCGCTTATGCTGCTTTTTAATTACGCTTGCCAAAATCAAGATCACAAGCATTAAAATGAGGGCAATCAAAACCGCTAAGATGTAGCCCTGCAGGGTGGTAATGTAAGACTTTAAATCCGCCTCACTTACCCCCAGGCCGAAGAAAAACGGCCCCACTGTTTTTAAGAGAAAATCAACCATTCATACTCCTTTCTACTCCTTGGCTTATGCAAAGCTCGCACAAGCCATTATTCTTAACGAGTATCGCTCGCGTAGCGTGCGGTATCTCATTTTCCTTTCGGCATAATCCAGAACTTCATCGTAGGGTAACTTAAAAGTACCTGCACAACAATATTCACGATATTGGCCAAAGTCGGCGCAAGGGCAGCCGAAATCCCCATCTTAATGAAAAGACTTTGGCTGTAACCCGGCAATGCCGCAGAAACCAGCACAAGGAAAATAGCAAAGATCACATACTTCGGGATGGCCTTTTCGAAGGCCGCATCGGACTTAAAGACCAGATTCTTCTGCACGAAGAAATTTACCGTCTGGGCCAATGCCGTTGCCAAAAGAAAGCTTAAAAATCCGCAAAGCATCAGGCTCTCGGGGCTTGTGTAATCGAAGACAAGAAAGCGAAAGGGTGTCGTCTTCCAAGCTGTAAAAATCACCCCCGTGCACAGCCACATCATGATGAAATTGGTTACGGTAGCGCAGTTGGAAAGCAGGTTAAAGAGGATAAATTCCCAAAGATTCGGATGGGCAGCAATCCATTTTTTTATGGCGTCCATTCTTTTCCTCCTTCCAAGGCTTGTTCATAGGCCTTATTCTCCTTGCGGTTTCTAAACCATCCGCCGATAAGTCCGCCGATTCCTTTAAAGAAATGGCCGTTTACCACCTTAAGCATGGCCCGTGCCATTTCCATGCTGACATTTCCGGCGCTCATTTTGGCAATGGCACGGAAGGGCATATTGTAAATGAAAAGAATATTTAAATCCGGTTTGCCTTTACGCTCCGCCTCTTTCTTTTTTCCCTCTAAAAATTTAAATAACAGCCTTGCCAATCCGCTTTTCGCATAATACATCTGGCAAATGGCATCATTTTCATCCAATTCTCCGCTCCAGCTGCTGTCCGGAATCGGATGTCCCAGCAGCTTTTCGAAGCATGCATCGGAAATATCGGTGACTTTTCCGCTAAAGTAAGGCTCCAATCCCCCCTCCTGATAGGGAAGCTTGTCCGTACTGGCAGCCTTTTCGATGCTTCCCTCCAAACGGATATCCGTAAGAGAAGCCCCTACCATAATCCGGTATACTCCGCCCTCTACTTCAAAGCGCTTCGTTACATTGTTCCAGTAGCGGAAGCTCTTATCATCAAAGGGAATCTCCACCGCCTTCGTCTCTCCGGCTTTCAGGAAAACCTTGCTAAAGCCCTTTAACTCCTTCTTTGCCCGGAAAATCTTGGAATCCGGAAGGCCGATATAAAGCTGTGCGATTTCCGCCCCGTCCCGCTCTCCGGTATTTGTAATCCGGAAACAAACGCCTTCTTCCGTTACTTCCAGGTCGCTGTACTGAAATTCCGTGTAGGAAAGTCCATAGCCGAAGGGGAAATGCACCTTGGTGTCCGTGGTATCGTAGTAGCGATAGCCCACAAAGATCCCTTCCCGATATTCGGAAGCCTTCTCCTTTGCCGGATAATAATGGTATTCCGGCCCGTCCTCTCCACGAATCGGATAGGTTTCCGCAAGCTTTCCGGAGGGGTTGGCTCTTCCTGTTAAAAGGTCAAAAATAGCACCTGCCCCTGCCTGTCCTCCTAAGTAACTGTGCAGCAGTGCCTTCAAATGTACGGTATGCCCCATGGTTACGGCGGCACCGGAACTTAAAATTCCCACAATGTTGGGATTCACGGTCTGCAAACGGGAAAGCAGAGCAATCTGGTTATTGTTGATTTCCATGTGCTCTCTATCCAGGCCTTCCGACTCACTCATTTCATCCAAACCGAAGAAGAACAGGACAAGCTCCGCACTTTTCGCAAGGTCCAGGGCTTCTTTTTCCAGCGCAAGGTCCTCTCCCCCATGACGGAGGAAGCCCTTGGCCATGCCTACCACTTCAATCTCCGGATACTCTGCGTGCAGTTCTGCACCGATTTCCAGCTTTGTAGTATTTACCACGGAGGAGCCTGCGCCCTGATATCTTGGGGTAAAGGCAAAGTCTCCGATAATGGCTACCTTAGCTCCTTTTTTCAAAGGAAGGGTATGCTCTTCATTCTTTAAAAGCACCGCAGTTTCCAAAGCCGCCTTTCTGGCCAGGCTATGATGTGCTTCGATATCAAATTCCGCCTTCTTATCCTTTGCAGACTCTTTGGTCTCAAAAATTGCGGAAAGCAGTTCGTCTACCCTCTCATCAATCTCCGCTTCCGTGATTTCTCCCTTCTTCACGGCACGAAAAAGGATTCTTGCAGAGTCCAGTCCGGGATTTGGCATTTCCAGATTGGAGCCGGCCTTTACTCCCGCGGTGTGATCGTTGGATCCGCCCCAGTCCGTAATCACGATACCCGGAAATTCCCAATCTCCCCGTAAAATGTCCTTTAAGAGGTGCTCATTTTCATTGGCATAAATGCCGTTCACCCGATTATAACTGGTCATAATCGCCTTGGCTTTTCCCTCTTTTACCGCAATCTCAAAGCCGGTGAGATAGATTTCCCGAAGGGTCCGCTCATCCAAAACCGCGCTCATGGCCATTCTTCTGGTCTCCTGGCTGTTCACGGCAAAGTGCTTTACGCAGGAATAGACCCCCTCACTCTGGATTCCTCTGGCATAGGAAGCCGCCATCTTTCCGGCAAGGTAAGGATCTTCCGAAAAATACTCAAAATTTCTTCCGCAAAGAGGACTTCTCTTGATATTTAATCCCGGGCCTAAAAGCACATTTACGTCCTGCACCTTGGCTTCTTCTCCAAGAGCCTTTCCGACCGCTTCTCCCAAATTCACGTCCCAGCTGTTGGCGATAGATGCCGCTGTGGGAAAACAGGTTGCCGGAAGAGAGGCGTTTAATCCCAAATGATCTCCCGCTCCTGCCTGTCTACGAATACCGTGGGGGCCATCCGAACAGGTCATGAACGGGATGTTGAGCCGCTTTACCTCTCTAGTGCTCCACTCGTCCTTTCCGCTTAAAATAGCGCATTTCTCCGTCAAAGTCATTTGCTGAATCAATTCACTATATTTCATATTTTCCCCCAAAAGAGACACCCTACTCTATTACAGGTCAAAATTCGCCTGAAAATCTGCCTGCATTTTATCAAAAATAATTTTTCTATACAAGAAAAATCATGGCGGGGGATGGAGTAAACTTACTGTCAGTTAGCGAGCTTCAAAAATACGCCTTGATAAAGGTCCTCAACTTTTCAATTATCTTATTATCATTTTTATGTCATGTCAAAATTTTATAATAAACGAAGGTGGTGCGGGTAACCAAAACAACTATTGAAATTTTTTACAACAAAAACTGCATTGCCTCCCACCGTCGCCTGCGCGGCCGCAAAGGGCAGGACAGCACCGTCACGGATCATATGCCGGAAGACCACCAGAAGTATCTGGAATGGAACAGCGATCGTTTCCGCAGCTGGGCTGCACGAATCGGTTATAATACAAACACGGTCATAAATGCACTCCTGACCTCCAAACGAGCGGAACAGCAGTCCTATCGAAGCTGTATGGGATTATTGAAACTGGCGGATAAATATTCCGTCGACAGGCTCGAAGCAGCCTGTGAAAAGGCTCTCACCTATACAGCATCGCCCAGCTACAAGAGCATTAAAAACATCTTGGTCGTCGGGCAGGACAGGCGGTTTCCACTTTTCCGGAATAGCAGCTCCGCCGCACCGGAATATTCAATATATCCAATATTCAATAGACAGTCCATCAGACTGGACTTTACATTGCCAACAAGTATTTGGCTAAATACATCGGCATTTCTTCCATTATTTATATTGGAATTATCCATCTGTACTTTTAAATGCTGATTGAAAAACCCCTTCTCAGTAAATTTTGTTTCCATCGTATCTCCCCTCAGGATTATTTTTCAGTAATTTCCGGTTTATTCTTGTTTTTTATAAAAATAGTTGTTTCAACCGCTATTACCGTGATGATTGAGCAGATTATGTTGACAAGAAACATGTTCTGGTTAAATGCTGTTCCCTGTCCTTTCCCACTTTGCATAACTATCTCATATATTGGTAGGCCAAAGATATTCACGGTGTATTCATTAAAATTATCCTTATAGAAAGTCGAGTAGCCTAAAAAGATTAAAATGCAACACAAAATTACCGAGAATACCATTCCTGCAACTAATTCTAAGATGATACGTAGCCCTTGCTTATTTTTCATTGTTTTTCCCTCCACTGTAAATAAATCTTTTATTTTCTCTAATAATACAGATGCACAAAACTATAGTGCTTATTACCAAGTACACTGCAGATATTAGTAAAAAATCCTTGTCCCAGAATTTCTCCATATTCCAAATGTCAAAGAAGTCATTCATTGCATACTTTATTGGCAAATATGAAGATATATTTCGGAATAACTGTGGTATTTGATCGATAGATATGAACACGCCACAGAACATATATAAAACAAACATTACGACTAGCCCTAGAGTCATTAAAATCTGCGGATTTTTAAATACATAGGCAAATATGCCACCAATAATCATAGCTATAACAATAGCTATGAAATATTGTATAATAAAAGAAAGAAAATGACCTATGGACGGAAATTTTAGTCTCCAAAACAAAAAAGCAACTAATATATTAATAGCCATGCTTATCATTGCCAGTATGAAATGAGCCAGTACATCACCTACGAACATTTTACTTGTATTTACTCCAAAAAAATTCAAGCGTTCTATGCTTTTATTTTCAAAGGAATTGCCTATCCACATTGGGAAAGAAATTAAAGCGAGAGGAAGGATTCCCATTCCAATAGCGGTTCCATAGCCCCTCCATAAACCCGTAACGTATAGTTTCTTAATTATCTGTAATGCCATGACATGGCAATTGTTTTTTTGAAATAGCCTCCAAAGCTTTTGCAACTCTGGAGACAGATGTGATGGAGTAAGCCTTTTACCAAAACTTCTAATAGTGATACAATATCCATGAGAGTAATCTCCTTTGCATAGTTTTTTAGTCGAAACCATTGTATCAAAAGATCATTGATTACTCTCTTTTTATTTCTTTATCAACTGACAAAATCTTTACTCTATTATGGCGGAGGATTAAGGAATCTTTGCGAGGGATTAGGCTATGCACGAAAAAGACGGTCACGAGGCTTCCGTAGGGAGCTGCGCTCTAGCAACGAAGGCGGGCGCATGTTTGAGCCCGAAGGGCGAGTTTGCGCAGGAGCCTGAGTAAAAAAGCGAGTGCAGCGAGTAGGAAACGCAGTGTGTCTTTGAGGCAGAGCCTAAACCGAAGCAAGATATTCATAAGTCTATATGATGGAGTTGCCAACGATTACTTGACAGTAAGCTCCTGTCCCTATTCCACCGGAATTCCGATGTCCTTTCGATAACAGGCTCCCTCAAAATGAATTTCTCCGATGTGGGCGTAAATCTTCTCCCGGCAGGCGGAAAGGCTGTCTCCCATGGTGGTGACGGAGAGCACTCTTCCTCCGTCGGAATACGCTGCGCCCTCTTCCAGGACAGTATTGTTATGGTAAACAAAGATAGTCGGATCGGTAATTTCTCCTGTAATCCGCTTATGCTTTTCATAGGCATGGGGATAGCCCTTGGAGGTCATCACCACCGTCATGCAAGCTTCCTCCGACCACTGAAAGTCTTCCACCCGAAGGCTGTGGGAAATCGCCTTGTCCATAAGAAGCAGTAAATCGCTTTGAAGCCTTGGCAAGATTACCTCCGTCTCCGGATCTCCAAAACGGACGTTAAATTCCAGAATCTTCGGCTCTCCCCTCATTATCATAAAACCGATAAAAAGAATGCCGCTGTACTGAAGTCCTTCCTGCTCCAGTCCGTAGGATATCTTCTTAAGAACCTTTTCAATCTTCTCCTTTAATTCCGCATTAAACAGCTCGTTGGGAGAATAACAGCCTACCCCGCCGGTATTGTCCCCCAGGTCTCCGTCATAGATTCGTTTATAGTCCCTCGCTGATTCCAAAGGAAATAGCCGGTTTCCGGAAACTACGCAAAGAAGGGATGCCTCTTTTCCATCCAGAAATTCCTCTATGACCACCTTCTTCGCTTCTTCTCCAAAAATTTTCTTCACAAAAAGATCCTCTAAATACTGCTTTGCTTGCGCTGCCTCCTGAAAAATCCCAACACCCTTTCCGGCGCAGAGGCCGTCCGCCTTAATCACAAGGGGATAGGAAAAGTCCTGCAACGCCTCCACCGCTTCTTCATAAGAAAATACCGTTTTGTACCGGGCAGTGGGTAAGTCATATTTCTCCAGGAAGTGCTTCGTAAAATCTTTGCTTCCCTCTAATTGAGCCGCCTTCTTTTTCGGGCCAAATGCTTTTACTCCTACCCCTTCCAGTTCATCTACAAGGCCCTCGCACAAGGGCTTTTCCGGGCCCACAACAACAAAGTCCACGTGCTCCTTTGCAAATCTTACTATTTCCTCGTTACTCCCTAGGGAAAGATTCTCTGCATAGCGGGCTGTTCCCCCATTTCCCGGACAGCAATACAGCTTTTCGCAGAGCGGACTTTCCTGTAATTTTTTGCAGAGTGCATCCTCCCGACCGCCATTTCCCACAACTAATACACGCATAGCACAGCCCCTTTCATTTTTATGATATGAACTCTTTGTTCCTCGATATCTTAGCTTCTTAAAATCCAAGTCCTATAGAACCTTGATACTCCGATAGGTTTTTTTCTCGTCCTATAGAGCCTCGATGCTCCGATAGATTTCATACCTTTTAGTGTCTGAAATGCCGAATATGAGTCATCACCAAAGCAATCCCGTACTGATCGCAGAGTTCAATCACTTCCGGATCCTTCACGGAGCCCCCCGGCTGGATTGCCGCACGGATGCCGTGTTTCTGCAAAAGCTCCACCGTATCGGCAAAGAAGAAGCCGTCGGAAGCAAGAACCGCCCCGGAATGTTTCCCTTCTCCATGGGAAAGGGCATCCTCTACTGCCCAGGTACGTCGCACCTGCCCCTGTCCGATGCCGAGAGTTGCGCCGTCCTTTACCAGAACCGCCCCATTGGAAGCAACCATTTTTACCGCCTTAAAGCCAAAAAGCAAATTCCGCATTTCCTCCTCTGTGGGCTTCCGCGCACTGACCACTTCCATTTCTTCCGTAAGATTCGCATTATCATAATCCTGTACCAAAATGCCTCCAAGCACTTCTTTCACCGTCTTCTTCGGCAGGGAGAAGGTGGACAAGTTCGGCATCACAATCACCCGCAGGTTCTTCTTTTCTTCCAGAATGGAAAGGGCCTCTTCCTCATAATCCGGTGCGATCACAATTTCCATAAAGAAGGAATGCAAAACCTCTGCGATATGCTTGGTCACCGGTCGATTCAAGGCAAAAATTCCTCCGAAGAGAGAAGTTGCATCACAGGCATAGGCCTTATCGAAGGCTTCATCAATCGTTTCCCCGATTCCTATTCCGGCCGGATTGTTATGCTTGGTGCCCACCACTGCCGGCTCGGAAAATTCCTTTACAAAGCGAACCGCATTGTACATATCCGTATAATTGTTGTAGGACAGCTCCTTTCCGTGAAGCTGCTTCCACTCTGCCGGATTCTCCTCATATACCTTCTCGTAAAATGCGGCATTCTGATGGGGATTCTCTCCATAGCGAAGGCTTGTGCCCAGGCGATAGCTCAGGCTTAGGTACTCCGGATTGGCTACAGAGAGTCGATTACTAAAGTACTCGGAAATCAACGCATCATAATAGGCGGTATAGCGGAAGGCTTTCGCCGCCATTTGCTCCCGATAGGAAAGGTCATTTCTTCCCTCCCGAAGGCGAAGAAGCACCTCTTCATAATCTCCCGCATCCGTGACCACCAGAACATCCTGAAAATTCTTTGCTGCGGCGCGAATCATGGAAGGTCCGCCGATATCGATATTTTCTACCTGCTCTTCCTCACTCACCCCTTCCTTCTTAAGTACCTTTTCAAAGGGATAAAGATTGTTTACCACAAGGTCAATGGAGTCGATTCCCAGTTCTTCCACGGTTTTTTGATGCAATGCACTTTCTCTTCGATACAGGATTCCGGCATGGATGCGGGGATGCAAAGTCTTCACCCTCCCATCTAAAATTTCCGGAAAACCGGTCAGTTCGGAAACCTCTTTCACTTCCACTTCTTTTTTCAATAATTGATAGGTCCCTCCCGTGGAAATCAGCTGAAAGCCTAAATCCTTTAAGCCTTTACAAAATTCCACAATGCCGTTCTTGTCAAACACACTGATTAATGCAGTTTTCATACTTTTTCCTCCCGAATAAAGGCACGTTCTCCCTGCCAAAACACCCGATCTTCCAAACACGCTTTCACTGCAGCCGGTAGAATGCGATGTTCCACTTCCAAGACCTTTCCGGCAATCTCTTCCGGACCGTCTGCTTCCAAAACGGGAACCACCTCCTGTAGTAGGATTGCCCCGCCATCCACTACTTCACTGACAAAATGCACCGTCGCGCCGCTCCATTTCACTCCGGCACGATACACCGCTTCATGCACCCGCATCCCGTAAAATCCGGGACCGGAGAATGCCGGAATCAAAGAGGGATGAATATTTACAATATGCCGGGGAAAATGGCGGATAAACGCCGGTGTGAGTATCTTCAAAAAGCCGGCGAGCACAATCCACTCCACTTCTCTCTTTTTCAGCTCTTCCAAAAGCGCGCTGTCGTAGTCCCCTTTCGGAAGCACCATAGTCTCTATCCCCTTTTGCTTCGCTCTTTCCAGTCCATAGGCATCCTCCCGACTGGAAACCACAAGGCTGATTACGCCGCTCTTTTCATGCACATTGTCAATAAGGGACTGTAAGTCCGTTCCCCCTCCCGAAATAAACACTGCTATTTTCTTCATTTTGCTCCCTTAAAATACTGTACCCCGCTATAAAACAGATTCTGGGGATTTGGAATTCGACGATTCCGATACAGTCCCTCGCCATAGCGTTCGCTGTGTCCCATTTTTCCGAGGATCAAGCCGTCTTCCGAAACCATGCCCTCGATACCGTACAAAGAGCCGTTGGGGTTGAACTTTCCGTTCAGGCTTGCATTTCCGTCAAAGTCCGCATACTGGAACGCCGCAAGATGCTTCCATTTCTCAATGGATTTTCCTACAAGCTTCCCTTCGCCATGGGAAAATACCACGTCATGCATTTCCCCTAAGCGGAAATGCCGTGTCCATGCACTGTTCGTATTGGCCACCCTGGTAAAGGCGGTAGTGGATACATGGTGCATACAGTCATTGTGATACAGCGTTAAATCCTCCTCAGTTAAATCCCGAATCTCTCCATAGGGAAGTAAGCCGGATTTTAAGAGGGCCTGGAAACCGTTACAGATTCCAAGGATGAGGCGCTTTTTCTTTAAATGGCTATGAACCGCCTCTTTCACCTTCTCATTTCTCAGGAAATTCACAATAAACTTGGCAGAGCCGTCCGGCTCATCTCCGCTGGAAAAGCCGCCCACAAACATCAGGATATGGGCGCCATTTAACTTCTCCACGAACTCTTCCATGCTTTCCTTTAAATCATGCTCTCTTTTATTCCGGATAATAACCGTTTCCACCTCCGCTCCCTCTTTTTGGAAGGCGCGGACACTGTCATACTCGCAATTCGTTCCCGGGAAGACAGGAATCAGGACTTTTACCTGCTCCACCTTTTCCGGAGAGAAAAACTCTCTTTCCATTTCTGTAGACAAGTTCTCGCAGTTTTCCTTCTCCAAATTCACATACTCCGGATAAAGCTTTTCAAAGGTGCCGGTATAGGCTCTCCGTAAGTTCTCCTTATCCAATGGCTCACCATTCGTAAGAATGTCCTCTTCAACCGTTCCGATCTTACGGAAAGGAAGGTCGGTGACCCTGGCTTCAATAACCATGGAGCCCGGCTGAAAGTCTGAAAGCTCTTCCATCGTAACGTGAAAACCTAAGGCATTTCCTACTGCCATCTTGTAAAGGGCGGAAAAGGCGGAGCCTTCCTCTAAAACATAGACGGAACAAACCTTTTTCTCCGAAATATAGCGGTGCAGGAGATCATACTCCGCTACCGTCTCCGCTATATTCGGAAATCCTCTCTCATCCTTTACGACCGGCAGGAAATAAAGGGTATTCCCGCAGTTTTTCAGCTCCGGTGTAAGCACCTGATCCACCTTCACCGTACTGCAAGCAAAGGAAATCAGGGTTTCTACCACATGGAGATCATTAAAGGTACCGGACATACTGTCCTTTCCCCCGATGGCGGAGATCCCCAAGGCTCTCTCGGCGTGCAATGCTCCCAGCAACGCTTCCGTTGCCATGCCCCACTTCTTTTTATCTGTTCCCAGCTTCTCGAAGTACTCCTGACAGGAAAGATAGAGGGTCTTTCTGTCCCCTCCTACCGCATAGACCTTGGCAATGGAGAGAAGAACCGAATAAAGCGCGGATAAAAAGGGAGAATAGTGGGAAATCCTCGGAATAAAGCCATAGGTTAAAACAGTCGCAATGTCACTATCAAATCCTAAAGTGGGAAGCGCCTGTACGGAAGCCTGCGTCGGCGTTAATTCTTCTTTTCCCGTAAAAGGCATCAACACCGTTGTTGCCCCGATACTGCTGTCAAAGTTCGTAGCAAGTCCCTTCTGAGACGCCACATTTTTCTCTGAAAGTTCTTTTACAGCGTCGTCTTTATGAAAGCCATGATGGAGGAATGGATTCTCCTCAGGGTGATCCGTTAAAACAGCCTCTCTATGCTGCCGTACCCCGGAGGTTTCTAAGAAAGAGGCCTTTAAATCCACCACCCTTTCCTTTCCCATAAACATTTCCAGTCGATTTCGACCGGTTACAGTGGCAACATGGGCATATTCGATATTTTCCTCTTCGCAGGCTTTGACGAATGAAGCGTAGTCCTTTTCCGAAACCACCACCGCCATTCTTTCCTGAGATTCACTAATGGCAATTTCCGTGGCATTTAAGCCCTGATACTTGAGAAGCACCTTGTCCAGATGAATCTCCATTCCGGGACTGATTTCTCCGATAGCAACGGCTACCCCGCCGGCACCGAAGTCATTACATTTTTTAATCAGACGGGAAACTTCCGGACGACGGAAAAGTCTTTGAATCTTCCGCTCTTCCGGGGCATTTCCCTTCTGTACCTGGGAAGCCATGGTGTGAAGAGAGGCACTGGTATGCACCACACTGGAGCCGGATGCACCCTGGATGCCGTCCCGACCGGTTCGACCGCCGATTAACACCACAAGATCTCCCGGCGCGGGAAGCTCTCTTCGCACATTTTCAACCGGACTCGCCCCCACTACCGCACCCACCTCCATGTGCTTCGCTACATAGGAATCATCGTACAATTCCCGTACAAAGCTCGTGGCTAGGCCGATTTGATTTCCGTAAGAGGAATAGCCCTGCATGGCTTTTTTCGAAATCTCCGCCTGGGGAAGCTTGTTGGGAAGAGTCTTTTCCCGCCCTTCCAGCACATTTCCCGCACCGCTTAAACGCATCGCCTGATAGACAAAGCTCCGTCCGGACAAGGGATCTCGAATGGCGCCGCCTATACAGGTACTGGCTCCCCCAAAAGGCTCGATTTCCGTCGGATGGTTATGGGTTTCATTTTTAAACTGAATGAGCCACTGCTCATCCTTTCCATCGTGCCGGACGGTCGTAAAGAAAGAACAGGCATTGTTCTCGGAACTGACTTCCACGGTCTGATCCTTTAGAATGATTCGATGATACTTACCTACAATGGTCGCCATATCCATAAGGGTAATCGGTTTCTCCGTCCCAAGCTCCTTTCGAAGGCTGAGATATTCCTGCATAGCCTCTTCCATTTCCTTCTGAAAATGCTCAGACTCCACGGAAATCTTATCCAGCACCGTCTCAAAGGTGGTGTGCCGACAATGATCACTCCAGTAGCAATCCAGAACGTAAAGCTCCGTTTCGCTTGGGTCTCTTTCTTCTCCTCTGTAAAATTCCTGAATAAAGAGGAGGTCTTCCATCAGAAGAGAAAGATTCATCTCCGTCTTTAAAGCAGCCAGCGCTTCTGTGCTGAGCCTCCGGAAACCGCTCATATCCCGCATTTCTTTTCTTTCTGCATCCGGCGAGAAAGAAAGAACTGACATGTCCTTCTCCCGGGACTCAATGGGATTCACCAGATATTTGGAAATCTTCTCCATTTCCGAAGGGCTGAGGCTTCGGTCAAACACAAGTAAAGTTCCGGAGCGCACAAATGCCTTACTTTCCGCATCCAAGAGGCGAATACACTGCATCGCACTGTCTGCCCGCTGGTCAAACTGTGCCGGCAAGGTTTCATAGGCAAAATAAAAGCTTTCCTGAAGGGGCAGCTCTTCGAAAACTTCGTTCACCATTACCTCGGAAAACACGGACTGCTCCGCCCGTTTCAATACTTCTTCTTCAATAGAATACACATCATAGATTTGGTAAATGGCCGCGCTTTTCACAGGGATAGAAAGGCCGCGGAACAATTCCCCTACCAGTTTTTCCTCTTCCTGCCGGTACTGCTCTCTCTTTCGTACAAAAATACGTTTATCCATAGTCCACCTTTTCCCACATGTTAAGTGCCGGAAGTCCTCCGGCGTCTATTCAATTGTCACTTCTTCGGTGCCTACCGAATGTTCACTTTTCCTGCGGCTACTAAATGCTCACTTCTTCGGCGGCTACTGAATGGTCACTTCTCCCTTTCCTCTCACCACTTCTCCGATTCGCCGTGCCTCCGGAAGCATGGATAAAACTTTCTTCTCCTCCTCTTTCCTTACAAAAAGGGTAAAGCCTACCCCCATATTGAAGGTGCCGAACATTTCCTCCCGACTTAATTCTCCCCACTCCTGTAATTTAGTGAAAATAGGAAGGCGGGGCAAAGCGCTTTCGTCGATAAGCACAGAAAGTCCTTCCGGTAATACCCGGGGCAGATTCTCCGGCAAGCCTCCTCCGGTAATGTGGGCCATGGCATGCACATCCACCGCATGGAGAACGTGAAGCACTTCCCGAACATAGATACGAGTGGGGGTGAGTAAAATATCTGCCAAAGACTCACCGGAAATCTGCTCCTTTTCCAAATCCAAGTGCATCTTGTCAAAAATGATTTTCCGAACCAGAGAAAACCCGTTGCTGTGGATTCCGGAAGAGGGAAGTGCCAAGATCAGGTCTCCTTCTTCCACCTTCTTCTTTCCGTCAATAATCTTCTCCCGGTCAACAATTCCCACAGCAAATCCGGCAAGGTCATAGTCCTCTTCCCGGTACACCCCGGGCATCTCCGCGGTCTCCCCTCCGATTAATGCCGCTCCTGCTCTTTTACAACCTTCCGCAACTCCTTCCACAATCCCTGCCATCTTCTCGGCATGGAGTTTTCCGCAGGCAATATAATCTAAGAAAAATAAGGGTTTTGCTCCCTGACAAAGGATGTCATTCACGCACATTGCCACACAGTCAATGCCGATGGTTTTGTGTCTATCCAGCTTCTGCGCCAGTACCACTTTCGTTCCCACACCATCTGTACCGGATACCAGAACAGGATGGGAAATCTTTTCCTGTTCCAAGGAAAACAGGCCTGAAAAGCCCCCCAAATCCGATAAAACGCCGGAAGTATAGGTCTCTTTGATGAACTTCTTGATGAGTCCTACCTCTTTATAGCCCTGCTCCTTGTCTACTCCCGCCTCCTTATAGCTTAGTGACATACTGCCTCCTCTTGGAAAATATCCACTCCTGTAAAATATTTTTCATAATAGCCCTTATTGCCACAGCAATCTTCCAGCCCCTCCAGACTCAGATAATAGAGACTGTCACAGCCGATATAGTCGCGAACCTCTTCTACCGTCTTGTTGTAGCCGATAAGCTGTTCGTTTTTTGGAATATCAATCGCATAGATATCGTTGGAAACCACCTTGGGGCTGGCAACCCGGATATGGACTTCTTTCGCCCCGGCATCCTTTAAAATTTTAATGATTCTCTTCATGGTCGTCCCACGAACGATGGAATCATCCACCAGAATCACCCGTTTATCCTGCAGGTTTTCTTTGATCGCATTTAACTTGATATTGACACTGCTGACTCTTTCCTCCTGGGTGGGTTTAATGAAGGTTCTTTGAATGTAACGATTCTTTAAAATGCCGTCCACAAAGGGAATCCCCGATGCCTTCGCATAGCCTTTCGCGGCAATCAAACCGGAATCCGGAGAGCCGATCACGATATCCGCCTCTGTGGGGCACTCCTCATAGAGCCGCTCTCCCGTCTTATAGCGCGCCTGATAAACGCTCACCCCATCGATAATGGAATCATGGCGTGCAATATAAATCATCTCAAAGAGGCAGAGATGGTGTGGTTTTTGCGCGAATCGATGAACGGAATACTCCCCCTTCTCCACGAGAATCAACTCTCCCGGCTCCACGTCCTGTAGAAATTCCGCATTCATGGCATCTAAGGCACAGCTTTCGGAAACGGCAATAAAGGTATCCTTCAACTTCCCGAGACACAGGGGCTTCACGCCATAAGGATCTCTGGCAATCAGCATTTTCCCCTCATCAATGTAGATGAGGTTATAGGTGCCCTTTAAACTTTCCATATAGTCCTGAAAGCTCTCCAGGGGGCCGTTTATCTTATTCACAAGCTCACAGAAATTAAAATTCCGATTTAAGATTGTACCGTCCAGGGCAATCATGGAGTTGCCATGGTCTGTTTGATACACAAAGGGCATCATCGGCTCATATTTGGTATTGTGGGAAAAAAGATATTTCACAAAACCGATGCCGGCCGATCCGCAGATATCCTCAATAATCTGTTGGTTCAGTACCTCTGAAAGCATGCCCTTCCGCTTTAATTCACAGACTCTCTGCCCCTCCATGGTGGTAATCCCGAATCCCTCCTGTCCTCTGTGCTGTAAGGCATAGAGTCCCACCTCCAGAAGGTCGGTAATATCGTTCTTTTTATCAAAAGAAAAAATGCCGCATAATCCACTCACACTGTACCTCCTAGAGAGAAATCCGCTCATTCATCTCCTGAACGGACTGCTTCATTTTTTCCTTGTATTGTCTAAGCTTCTCTTTTAAATCCGGGTTGGAGAGCGCCAGCATCTCTATAGCAAGAATGGCTGCATTTTCCGCCCCATTGATGGCAACGGTGGCAACCGGAACGCCTTTCGGCATCTGTACCGTACTAAGTAACGCATCCATACCGTCCAGGCAGGAGGACTGGATCGGTACGCCAATCACGGGTTTGATAGATAGTCCGGCCAGTACGCCGGCAAGGTGTGCCGCCTTTCCGGCAAAGGCAATGATAATATCAATCTTATTCTGCTCCATGCTCTCTACGTAATCCAAAACAAGATTCAAAGAACGATGGGCAGAAATCACACGGCAGTCATATTCCACGGAAAAATCCTTCAAAACAGCAGCAGACTTTTTTACAATTTCCTCATCGGAAATACTTCCCATAATCAAAGCGACTTTCATACTTCTCCTTTCAAAAGGGATTAGCGAACACAATTACACAATCACTTTCATAAATAAGATATCTACAGATTCACATACAGCACCGGTTCAGAGCGAGCTCCCCCGCGCCTTGCCGGCTAAACTCATCAGGAATAATACTCTTTAGAAACAAGAAAAGAACTGTAAAAAGAGGGCTAGGACAGTCCTTTGTACAGGCCTTCTCGGGAAGGACTCCCGATATTGACCTGTACAGGGGAAAACTGTTCCTTCATTTCCTCTTTTATACAGTTCCTTTTTCTAAATACGAATATATCTTTAAGGGCTCTACATAGCTGTCTCCGTCAAAAACACGCATATTTCCGCCGGATAGTTCATCGATTAAAATCACTTCTCCATTATGCCGTCCGAATTCCAGCTTAATGTCGTAGAGCGTCAGCCCCTTCTTCGCCAGATCCTCTTTGATGATTCCGGTAATCTCTTTGGTCTTTTCTTTCAGCTCTTTGTATTCTTCCTTCGTAAGAATCCCGAGCATATCCAAAGCATCCTCAGAAATCGGCGGGTCATTTCTTTGATCATCCTTTAAGGTAACTTCTACGAAAGTCCCGGGAAGCACGGTTTTGTCCTGAATGTATGCCCCGTACCTGCGGATGAAAGACCCTGTTGCAATAAAGCGGGCAATCACTTCCAGCCCCTTTCCAAAAACCTCACAGGGCAGCACGGTCATGGTATTTTCCGCTACGTTTGCATCCACATAATGTGTCTTCACGCCGTTCTTTCTTAAGAGCTCAAAAAAGTACTTACTGCACTTCAAATCCTCTTTTCCAACGCCCTCAATGGTCAGGGCAACGGCATTTGCCCCCGGATCAAATACTCCATTCTCTCCGGTGACATCGTCTTTAAACTTTAAAACCAGATTGCCGTCTTCCAGTTTAAAAACATCCTTCGTTTTTCCGGTGTAAATCTTCTGCATAATTTCCTCCTTAAACTCACTGAAATGGTTCTCCAAGAAATAAATGAAGCCTCGGAAGTAGGCTTCAAGTGAAACCTACCTCCGGGGCTTTTATCCCTAAGGTGTCATACTGCCAAGCAGTATGTGTATCGCTCGGACCAGCTTGACCGGAACCCTAGATACACTTTCTCTCGTGATTTATTCGTGGGAATTAGTTCGAATTACGCCTTCATCAAACACCATATCCGTCGTTCTGTCAAGGGGGTTTGAGAAATATTTTAACCTCCAATTTTCGGAAAAAATTTTAATACTTTGCAACACTCAACGAGATGCCGCACACTACGCTATCCATACTCGTTAAAAATAAGTGCTTCCGTATGGAAGATGTGCTGAAGCTACAGCGCTCTATGTGACTCTTCCGTAATGGCATGAATCTTCTCCTCCATGCCCTCCGGAAAGCTTCGGCTCTCTTCTCCTTCATAGCGTAGATAGGCCAGATATTCAATATTTCCCTCCGGTCCTTTAATCGGAGAGAAGCTAAGGCCTTCTATGGAAAATCCGATGCTTGCCGCAAACTCGAGTACCGTACGAATCACCTCTTCATGCACCTTCGGATCTCGAACTACGCCTTTCTTTCCAACCTGCTCTCTTCCGGCTTCAAACTGTGGTTTAATCAGACAGACCACCTCTCCGGGGAGACTTGCGAGCTTTTTTACCACCGGAAGCACGAGCTTTAAACTGATAAAGGAAACATCAATGGAGAAAAAACTCGGTTTTTCTCCCAGATCCGTCTCTTCCACGAAACGAATATTGCACTTTTCCATGCAGTGCACCCGCTCGTCATTTCTAAGCTTCCAATCCAGCTGTCCGTGTCCTACATCCACGGCATAGACCTCCTTTGCCCCATTTTGCAACATGCAATCGGTGAAGCCGCCGGTAGAAGCCCCGATATCCATACAAATCCGGTCTTTCAGCTCTATCGGAAAACTCTTCAATGCCTTTTCCAGCTTTAGACCCCCTCGGGAAACATAGGGAAGGGGATTTCCTTTGACTAAGATTTCCGCAGTAAGAGGAAAGGTCGTTCCTGCCTTGTCTTCCTTTTCCCCATTAACAAAAACAAGACCGGCCATGATGGCACGCTTTGCTTTCTCCCTACTGTCAAAATGTCCTTTCTCCACTAAAAGCACATCCAGGCGTTCTTTCTTCTCTCCCATTTACTTCCCTTCTATTAAAGCTCTCTCTTTGCTGCCTTATCTTGTTGTTACAATCCATGTTGAAAAGGGCCCGTTTATTTTTCATTTCAATCAACGAGATATCGCACGCTTTCCGAGCAATACTTGTTATAAATAGCCAAAAGTACTCGAATTGCACTATTCGAGCGTTTTGAGAAAAATGTTTTATGCTTGCGCCAGTTTTTTCTGTAAAAGCTTATCAATATCCTCAAATGCATTTTCCAATCGTTCTACATGATAGATTTCGTATAAATCATAAATTAAATTTGTAAGACCAATCCGATCCCAAAGCTTAAGAATCTCACTTGCCTTTTCCTTCTTGAAATCAGCATACCGCTCCAAGAGGTAAATAAAAAATTCTCCCTCTTTACTCATTTTCTTCACCTCGTATATATTGCGAATTGCGCGGATCACCCGTAATCATCTCACTTTCCCACATTTCAAAAACAATCTGCGGACTGAAGCTATACACCTCGGTCAAAGGGTCCAAGAGCATTTGATATGTTTCTGAAAACAAAAAAGAGCGAATTGCTTTCATATCTTCCATGCCATATTTCGCTTTTATTAAATAGATTACCTGCCGATCAAAAAAATCTCTTGTTCTGGCATTAACTTCGGTCACCCCTTTTCACTCCCTTCAAAAGTCAAAAAACGAATCGCTTTTTCTGTCAAAAATGCATACTGGTCTGTCAGTTTTTGTGGCAACAATCGCTTCACGGCCTCTTCCTTATCATATTTTCCATCCATATAATCGTCAATAACCGGAAGTGTGGAGTCATTTGCCACAGGTCCAATCACTAAATCGTAAGAACACGCACGCTTTTCTTTCCTGTTCTGTACCACAAAATCCAACCATTCCGCATTTGCTGTTGGAAATTCCAAAACAGACAGTTTAGAGTAAAACTCATCCTCTAATTCATAGATATTTACTATACTATCTCCTTCTCCCCTTCTTCTTGTGACAGCTTTCGCCCATTTCCTCGCCTGTTCTTTGCTGGAAGTCAGATAAAAGCCTGCGCCAAAATCCAAAGCTCGAAGTTTAGTTAGTATTCGAGGTGTATTCACGATAACATTACTTCCATGAAAAAGTTTCATCTCCACCACCTTTTTCAAATAGATATTTTTTAACTTCTTATACTCAGTATAGCATAGATATGAACGTACTGTTTAGACGTCCTATTTTTTAGCGTATTCATTTTAGGACTGTAGAAGCTACTTTTTCATGCAGTTGCAGGTCTAAATATGGGGCAATCTGAGCCCGTCAGTACTTGCTGAAAGCGAGTGTAAACGATGCTTGAAGCTTAGTACTGCAAGGACAGACTTTTCATCAGAAAAGTCTTCCTGTAACAGACCAACTTCCGAAGGAAGTTGCTTTGCGAAGCAAAGTGAGCAGTGAGTAACAAAACCACTGCTCAGTCGGGCGAGGTTAGCGGGAGCGTGCCCCAATTTCAGACCTGCAACTGCAGAAAATATCCTTCTGTAGCCATAATATTTTACTTGAAAAATCCCTTCTCCTCCAGCCCTTCTATAATGCTGTCCGAATCAATCTTTAGCATTTTCCTAAGGGTGGAAACATCGCCGTGCTCCACATAGGCGTCGGGGAGGGTGATATTTTCCACAGCTACCTCTTTGTGATGCGTCTCCATGTAGGAGAGTACCGCCTCTCCAAAACCACCGGAGCGTACGCCCTCTTCCAATGTGAGAATCTTTCTATAGCCTTTTTCGGAAAGTTTATCCAGCATTTCCGTATCAATCGGCTTGGCAAATCGGGCATTCACGAGACTTAAGTTCACGCCTTTTTTTGCCATTTTCTCCACAATATGCTCTCCGGTTGAAACCATGGACCCAAGAGCCAGAAGCGCTATTTTTCCCGTCTGCTCCTCAATTAATATCTCCGCCTTCCCATACTCTATCGGCTCCTGTTTTTCGGAAAAACCTTGGTAGGCTGTCCCTCTCGGGTAGCGAATCGCAATCGGACCCTGAAACTGCAAGGCAAAATGCAGCATTTCTGTAAGCTCCCTCGCATTCTTCGGTGCCATAACCGTCATATTCGGAATACTTCTTAAGTAGGAAATGTCAAAAATCCCCTGATGTGTTTCTCCGTCCGCCCCTACCAGGCCGGCTCTGTCAATCGCAAAGACAACCGGGAGCTTCTGCAGGCAGACATCATGCACCATTTGGTCGTAGGCTCTTTGCAAGAAGCTTGAGTATACCGCAAAAACCGGCTTTAATCCCGCGCTGGCAAGACCTGCTGCAGAGGTTACCGCATGGGCTTCGGCAATCCCCACATCAAAGAAACGCTTCGGAAAGGCCTTTTCGAACTTAGTAAGACCCGTTCCGTCCGGCATGGCCGCCGTAATCGCTACAATTCTCGCATCTTCCTTTCCCTCTTTAATCAGACTTTCCGCAAAAATATCCGTGTAACTCTTCTCCGTACTTTCTTTTTTACTTTTTCCCGTAGCAATGTCAAAGGGCCCGACGCCATGAAATACACTGGGATTTTGCTCCGCCGGAACATAACCCTTTCCTTTTTTCGTAACCACATGCACAAGGACCGCATGATCTATGCGTTTTGCCTCATGGATAACCTGCTCCAAAGCATGAAGATTGTGCCCATCCACCGGCCCGAGATACGTTAGACCCATATTTTCAAAAAGCATTCCGGGCACAAGGAGCTGTTTAATGGAGTTCTTCGTGTTTTTCAGACGCTCCACCAGTCGATCTCCGATCACCGGAATTTTCCCAAGACTGCTCGCCAGATTTTCCTTAAACCGTGTATAGCCCTTATGGGAACGGATACCGTTCAGATATGTGGACATTCCGCCCACATTTTTCGCAATCGACATCTCGTTATCATTTAAAATAATGATGAAATTTTTCTTCATCTTGGAGGCATTATTCAAGGCTTCATATGCCATACCGCCGGTAAGTGCCCCGTCTCCGATTACGGCAAGAACAGTATAGTCCTCTCCCAAAAGATCTCGCCCCTCCGCAATCCCGAGGGCTGCGGAAATGGAGGTCGAGCTGTGTCCTGTATTAAAGCAGTCGTATGGGCTCTCCTCCCGTTTCGGAAAGCCGCTGATTCCCTTGAATTTTCGAAGGAGTGCAAAGTCATCCCGTCTTCCAGAAAGAATTTTATGAGTATAGCACTGGTGCCCCACATCCCAGACGATTTTGTCCTTCGGGAGATTCAGCGTATGAAATAAGGCAATGGTCAGTTCCACCACGCCAAGATTTGAGGCGAGATGCCCTCCATTGTCTGCCATTTTTTCTATGATAAAGCGACGGACTTCCTTCGCTAAGATTTTTTGCTCTTTCAGGGACAGCTTTCGTACATCCTCCGCCCCGCTGATATTCTCCAGTAACATAAATAAACCCTTTTTATTGTTTTTTCTCTATTCGGTCTGCCTAAGACAGCCCGCGGAAGTTTAAATCATTCCCAAAAATGAGAACTTCATAACTTTATTTTTCCTACTCGCAAGGTAAAGCGCAAGTTCCTTTAGGAAAAGGTAAGCGTTATCTCCATCTACATCGGCTTGACATATCTCAGCTAAACGTTCTCTATGCAAATTCTCCAGCGCGGAAATGGCCTTTTCCGTATACTCTTCTACCTTCTCTTCCGCCTTTTCTCTCCCGTAGAGGGAATAAGCCGTTATCTTCCCTTCCTCCTTATCGGAATGTACCGGCTTTCCGAGTTCCTCCGTCGTAGAGATTTCGTCTAAAATATCATCCCGAATCTGAAAGGCGAGACCGAGGTTTTCCCCGTAAAAAGCAATCTTCTCCTGCACTTTTTCCTCTGCGCCGCCTAAAATAGCCCCCATAAGAAGAGATGCCCGAAGTAGTGCCGCCGTCTTCTTCTCCATAATAAAGAAGAGCTCCTCTTCGGAAAGAGGCTGTCCCTCTTTTTCAAGATCCACGACCTGTCCGCCCACCATGCCGTCTATGCCGGACTCTCTCGAGAGCACAAGAAGTGCCGAAAGCACTCTTCCTTCATAGCGGGAAAGCAGGGGATTCTTTCTCTTTTCTTTCTGAAAAGTTTCCAAAACCGCCTGAAAAGCATAGAGCGAGAGGGCGTCTCCCGCAAGGATTCCCTGCGCCTCCGAAAAATGTGCCCAGGTGGAGTCCTGCCCTCTTCTCACGCGGTCATTGTCCATAGCAGGCAGGTCATCATGGCAAAGGGAAAAGCTGTGAATCATTTCGATGGCAGCCATAAAGGAATGTAAAATCGGAAGAAGCACTTCCTTCTCTTCCTCTTTGCAGCAGAGAAAAAATGCTTCCTCCACTAAGATCGGGCGAATCCTCTTTCCCGGTGCCATAAGGCTATAGTTCATCGCCTCTCTGCCGGTTCGGTCAAAGCCTTTTTCTTCCGCTAAGAATCTCTGTAAAATGGCTTCCACAGCTTCTTTCTTTTTCCCGAGTGCCTCTTTGATACTCATTATTTTCCCTCTTCACCGTCTAAAATACGGACTTGCTTTTCGATTCGGTCAATACTGGAATTCGCTTCCTTTAAAAGGGCCACCGCCTTTTCATAGATCGCAAAGCTCTTTTCCAGACTTTCCTCGCCCTCCATCTTTTGCAAAAGGCCGTCCAAGTCCGTAAAAATCTCGCTTAAATCCTTTTTCTTCTCCGCTTTTTTTGCATTGTCTGCCTTATCCACCTTTGTATCCGGAGTGAACACCACTTGCCCATCCTCCACTACTGCTTTCTTCTCTTCATTTCCCTCTATCATAGCCTAAGCTCTCCTCTTATTTGTTATTTTATTCCGTAGTAATTCTTAGTTTTTTGACCTATTTTTCTTATCTTCTACTAAAATCGGCTTTCGTAAATCCATGCATCTTCATCTTTACCGAGACTTTTTATTGCTAATCTCTTCCACCCTGGCTTTTGCAGAGCCGTCTGAGAAATGCAGTTCCAAAAGTTCACCCTTTTGAAGCTTTTCTGCGCTGCTTACCCTGCGCCCTTCCTCGTCTCGCACATAAGAGTAACCGTTAGAAAGGAGACGAAGGGGGGAAAGCGCATCAAACTGCTCCGAAAGAAGCTGCATTCGATGTCTGCTTTCTGCCAGCTTCTCCTCCATAAAGTGAGGAAAATCCTGATAGTTGATAAGTCTGTGCCTTGCCTTTAAGAGTTTTTCCTCCATAAGGTGCGGAAAGCTCTGATAGCGACTGAGACGCGCCTTATCTTCACTGAGTCTCCTCTCCATAAGCTTTGCAAAATTGCCATAATCTTGCAAATTTTCCTTGGCGCTCTGCAGGGACTTCCTCATCTGATTTTGCAAGCGATTCTGTAAATCCAAGAGCCGATGCTGTTTTCCCTGTAAAATGGCTTTGGGATGCAGAACAGAGAATTTCAATTCCTTCTCCTTCAGTCTTTGCCTAAGGAAAAGGATTTTCTTCTCGATTCGCTCGTGAAAGCTATAGGTATAGGAGCTTAAATCATCTACGAACTGCATATAGTCAAAGACCGCAAGCTCTGCAGCGGCAGACGGTGTCGGCGCGCGTAAATCCGCGACAAAATCCGCAATAGTCGTGTCTGTCTCATGTCCGACTGCAGAAATAATAGGTGTCTCCGCATCAAAGATTGCCTTTGCCACCGCCTCTTCATTGAAGGCCCAAAGGTCTTCTATCGATCCGCCTCCTCGCCCCACAATGAGAGCGTCCAGACCAAGCTTATCCAGTCTCTCTATTCCCCGCACAATCGAAGCCACCGCACCCTCTCCTTGCACAAGAGCCGGGAATAGCGTAATTTCCACAAAGGGATTTCTCCGTCTTGCAATCTGCACGATATCCCTCACCGCCGCGCCGGAGCTTGCCGTAACCACGCCGATGCGCCTTGCATACTTCGGAATCGGCTTCTTATACATGGGATCGAAAAGCCCCATTTCCATGAGCTCCTTCTTCAGCGCTTCAAAGCGAAGATGGAGGTCACCCTGTCCCGCAAGTTGGAAGGAATCCGCATAAATCTGATAGATTCCCCCCTGCTCGTAGAGGCCGATTCTTCCCGTACAGAGCACTTTCATACCATTTTCCAAACGAAAACCAAGCCCCGCCCTCTTTCCGGCAAACATGATGCCCGAAAGCTGCGAAGCTTGATCCTTAAGCGTAAAATAAATATGTCCCGACGGGTGCATTTTCAAGTTGGAAATCTCTCCGGACACCGTAAGGTGAGAAAGAAAGAAATCCTCCTGCATCATTCGCGAAAGATAGCGACTGACCTGCGAGACCGTATATTCCTTCTTGGAAGTTCTTTCCATAAATTAATCTTTCTTGTTCAGAACGATGTGGAAAGAAGAATTTTTCTGCTCTTTCTTTCCCTTCTTTTCGCTCTTCTTTTCTTTCTTTTCAGTAGAGTCGGAAAGTTCCGGAGAAAGCTTCGGAAGAATCCGCGCAAGCACGCCGTTCACAAAAGAGCCGGAATCCGCGCCTCCGTACTTCTTTGCAATTTCCACCGCCTCATTCAGGACAACCTTCTTCGGAATTTCCTCTTGGAATTTCAGCTCATAAAGAGAAAGACGAAGCACCGTAAGATCAGTCTTACTCATTCTCTTTGTGGTCCATCCTTCCGTATCCGCATTAATCATGCTGTCGAGCTCGGGAAGCCGTTCCAGAATCTTCAGCACCTCAGCCTCTAAATACGCTTTTTCCTCATCGGGAAGACAATCAAAGGCAATGACGTCCTCATCATCTTCCTCTTTCTCAAAGGAATAGTGACTGATTTGCTCTTCCTTCTCCTCCCCCTCATAAAAGAGGGTGGAAAATAAGAGCTTAAACTTATGACTTCTTTCTTCTCTCTTATTCATTCTCTTTATCTACCACTCCGGAAATCCTGATGTTGACCTCGGAAACATTGAGTCCCGTCATATTGTTGATACTTGCGGAAACCTTATCCTGCACAAGGTCGGAAACCTTCGGGATAGCATAGCCGTATTCCATATTAAGGCTTAAATCTACCTTGACCTCTCCCTCTTTCACCTGTACCTTGACCCCTCTTGCGAGATCCTTGATTCCAAGCTTGGAGATAAACTCCCCTGACCAACCGCCATCCATAGAATGTACGCCCTCTACCTCGGTTGCCGCAATCCCGGCAATAATGGCAAGCACCTCATTGGCAATCACCACATCCCCCAAACTTTTATTTCCCTCTATTTGAATGTTCTTCTCGTCTTCCATATAAGCCCTCCTATCGTCTTTTACAATACTAAGCCTTGCAAAATTCTACCATAAAAAAAGAAAAGGGGAAAGAGATTTAGACAGCCCGGACTTTCGCAAGCATAATTTGCTTTACAGTATTTTAACATAGCGATACTGTTTGCCGATTTCTTCCGGAATATACAGGCTTCCATCTTCTCTTTGCAGGACAACTATTTGCTTTTTCATCGTGAGCACTTTACCGTCACGGTTCACCGCATCGTACAATGTCTTTTCCATAGCGCGTCCTGTAAAGACGAGAAGTTCCGTCTTTTCCGCTTCTCCAGCGGATACATGCCATACCCCGTTTGATTCTTCCGGAAGCATTTCCAAAACCGAACCATCTCGCACAAAAACCGGAATTTCGTCTATTTTCGGATGAACTTCCACATCTGTTCCTCCCTGCAGAACCTCTCCTGTAAATAAGTTCGTCCATCTTCCCTTGGGCAGGTATACCCGATAACTACTTCTCTCAAAGGGTGGACAAACCAAGAGGGAATCCCCCAACATATATTCAAGGTCTTCCCGCACAGCCTGCCGGTCACCGGGATATTCGAAATAGAGAGGCCTCAACATGGGAATACCGGTAAGATGCGCTTCTATCGCCGTATGCCAAAGATACGGAATCAAGCGATGGCGAAATACATCATATTTTCTGGCAACCTCCAGCGCATTCTCGGAAATATTCCAGGGCTCTCTCGCCGTCTTCCCATGAGCTCTTGCAAGCGGCAGAAACATCCCGGTCACGAAGGAGCGCAAATACTGCTCCTCTGACGGAAGACATTCATTTCCATCCAATCCGGTAAGAAAAAAGCCGCCAAGATCATAGCCCCAGTAAGGTGTTCCACACGCAGAAAGTCCCAAGCCTCCATGAATCAGTGCCGAAAGTCCTGCACTCTCGGAGGAAGAATCCCCTGCCCAAATTGCCGGAATGCGATGTGCTCCAAGATACCCGCTCCGACTCCAGATGAGAGGGATTTTCTCTGTGCCTTTGAAAGCTTCCCTCATCGTATCGTAGATTAGATTCGTATACAGAAATGGAATCTTGTTATGCGCTTCCGTGCCGGTACTGCCGTCAAATAAGATCACATCTTCGGGAAGCGCCTCGGAGAAATCCGTCTTAATAACATCTACCCCGTCTCGTAGAATAGCAAAGATACGCTCACGATACCAAGCAACAAAGGCGGAATTCGTAAAGTCATAACAAGCCACTTTATTCTTTGAATCTGCAGTCGCATAGAAAAGTGCAGTCTCTCCCCGGGTATTCCGTACAAAAAATCCCTGCTCTTCGAGTTTGCAAAATTCCGGACAGTTATCATTCACATAAGGAAAGGTCCAGACACTGAGATGAATATGCTTCTCATGCAGTGCATGAATCATTCCCACCGGGTTCGGAAACGCCGTCTTATCCCACTTTAACGTGCCGGCATTGATTGCTCCCTGCCAGTCATCGATATGGATAACATCAAGAGGAAGATGCAGCTTATCAGCCCGCTCAGCGATAGCCATCACTTCATCCTGTGTATGATAAGTACACTTAGACTGCCAGTACCCCAGTGCCCACTTGGGAATAAGAGGCACTTCTCCCGTCAGTTCTATATAATCCTCTATGATTTCTCGATATTTTTCCTTGCCTTCCAATATCAGAACAAGATCCAGGTCTGCATCTTTTACTCCAATCTGAAGACTTAACGTGGAGGAGGCCCCGACATCAAACATACTCTCCGAAAAACTGTTACAAAAAAGACCATAGCCTTTACTCGAAAGATAAAACGGTTCTCCGAGATAAGCCTTTTCCGAATCCGTACTGAGCGCATCAACTTGACGGATCTGATAAACATGCCCTCTTCGATTCATGGATGTGTACTTTTCCCCGAGCCCCCAAATTGCCTCATCGCTTCCGAGCGAAAAATTTTCCCGAACCGCTACGGCTTTTCCGTCTTCCAAGGTGAAACCAAGAGGCAGCATCTTCCATCGATTGTCCACATTCGCATCCGTGACCCCTTCTTCCAGAATCTTCTCATTCTGAACAAAGGCTTCCATCTTCCAGTAATCTTTTCTGAATCTGAGTGTTACATCCCCTGTTTCCGCAATCCATGCATTGTCCCCATCCCGGAATGTCACAGGGACATCGCCATTTTTCGAAAAAGTGAAAACCTGTTTTGTACTTCTGATAGGAAAGAGTGCTTGCCCCTTCGAATCCGAAAGAAATAGATGAAGTTTCACGATTTTTTTGGACAGGAAACGAAGCTTCAAACAGGCATTATTTCCATTTGCAGTCAAAAGGAGAAAGCTGATTTCCCCTTTTTCTTTTTGAGAATCATCCGCATGAATCGCTTTTAAAATATAATCCTCTGAGGCCGGATATAAGCTTCTTCTCTTTCCGGTCTGTTCATTGTAATCAACCTTGGTAGACATATCGCATTCCTCCTGCTCAGATTCTCCTAATCGGCTGCTCCAAATAATATTCATCCGTTCTCGGTATCCAGTCGAGGAACTTCCGTACTTCAAGATCCCAGAATGCCCATTCATGACCGTATCCGGAGAGAATCTCCTGCTCGATTTTCAGTTTTCCGGAAAACTCTTTCTGCAAGAGTTCGGAAAACCAGTCTTGCTTTTTCTTAAGGAAATCTTCTGTCCCGTAGCAGTAGTAAAGAGAAGGAACGCTCTTAATCTTCCCCTTCTCTTTTGCCAAGACAGCCTTTCGCATAAGCAGTTCCGGTTCATAATTGTACAGATTTTCAGGAACGACAGGATTTTCTTCCTTCCCATCCTCGCCAAGAGTTCCTATGGTTGTGAGTGGGGAAAAAGCACCGATTGCACAAAAGCGCTCAGGATTCCGAAAGCCATTACACATGGCTCCATATCCTCCCATGGAAAGTCCGGCAATGTAAGTATCCTTTGGATTCTCCGTCACCGGAAACATGCTGGTCACAAAGTCGGGAATCTCCTCTAAAAGAAGTTTTTCATAATCAGCCGCAACGATCCACCCTGAAGGGTCTTCACAGCCCGTGAATTTTCCAACATTGACATACATGCTGTTTTCAGCAGAGAATGTCACGATTGCAATTCGACGTTCTTCCGCATAACGTTCAATAGAGGTATAGCGTTCCCAGGTACTGTAATCATTGCAATAACCGTGCAGTAAGTAGAGGACGGGATATTTGTATTTCATCCGGTGAGTAACATCGCGTTCTCCCGCTTCAGTGGACGTAACACCGGGTATAATGACATCAATATTGATTGCCCTATTAAGAGTATATGATAGAAAATTACAGGTAAAATGTGCCATTTTTTATCCTTTCACGGCACCTGCCGTTACACCTTCAATAATGTACTTTTGGCAGGCAAAATAGAAGACAACAATGGGAATCAAGGCAATTACAATGACCGACATAAGATGGCCATAGTCCACCGAACCATATCCGCTCTTTAAATATTGTATGGCAACCGGAATGGTCTTGTACTTTGTTCCAATCACCAGGTACGGAAGCAAAAAGTCATTCCAGATCCACATGGCGTTCAGAATGCCAACCGTGATTGTGATAGGCTTCATGACGGGTAACACAATCTTGAAGAATGTCTGGAAAGGATTGCATCCGTCAATCAAAGAGGCTTCCTCCAGCTCGATAGGAATGCCGCTTATAAAACCGCAAAACATGAATACCGCCATTCCGGCACCGAATCCCAAGTACAAAACACAAATTCCGACAAAGTTATCCAGGTGTAGTGTATTGGCAACCTTCGTCATCGTGTACATTACCATCTGAAACGGTATAACCATACTGATAATAAACAGATAATATAAGGACGATGAAAGTTTCCCTTTTACCCGTGAAATCATCCAAGATGTCATCGAGCAGAACAGCACGATAAGAACAACGGAAATGACTGTAATAAAGACCGAGTAGCCTATGCTGGACAGAAAATGGATTTTCGCAAGACCGTCAACATAATTTTTAATATTGACATAGCTTTCCGCATCCGGGAATGCAAACGGCGTGGTAGAGATATACAGCTTGTTCTTGAAAGAATTCATCACAACAAGTGCAATCGGGAAGATGAAAAAAACCGCTAAAAGCGTCATGATGATGTAGAACAGTACCGATGTAATATTTCTCGTTTCTTTCATACCTCCTTCACCTCCCTCGATCTCGAAACTCTCAGCTGAATGATAGATATGGCAAGCACGATGATTGTAAAGATTACCGCCTCAGCTTGCCCGATGCCAGCAAAGCCTTTTCGATTGTAATACGTATTGAATATATTCAGTGCCAGCATAGTGGTCTGGTTAGCAGGGGCTCCTCCGGTTAACGCGAGGTTCTGGTCGTACATTTTAAAGCAATCCGTCAAAGACAAGAACATACAGATTGTGACGGAACCGGAAACCAGCGGAACAATAATCCGCCTAAGGATCTGTTTGGCATTTGCACCGTCGATTCTTGCCGCTTCAATAAGGTCTCCGGGAATCGCCTGGATTCCTGCAATATAAATAATCATCAAGTAGCCTATTTTCTGCCAGTTGTACAAAATAATAAGCCCCCAATAGCCATACTTTGCGTCAAACGTAATATCGTTTCCCGTCAGTCTAATCAGAATACCGTTCAGCAACAATTGCCAAATGTAACCGAGAATGATTCCCCCGATGAGATTAGGCATAAAAATGATGGTGCGGTAAGCATTCGTTCCTCTTCGGTTTTTGGAAAGAACCAAAGCAAGTGCGAATGCAATAAGATTTGCACTGATAACACCAACTACAGCAAACTTTACCGTAAACCACAGTGCCGAAAGAAATCCCTTGCTATCTGTCAACGCATAGATGTAGTTGGAAAGACCGACAAATTTGGCATTCTTTAAAGTCTTGAATTTGCAGAAGGATAATCCTACCCCCATAACAAAAGGCCAAACAAAAGCAATACCGTATGCAATAAGAGTTGGTATTACAAACCACCCATAATACTTCTTATATGTTTTCTCCATAATTTCCGGTGATCCTTTCTCCTATACGAATACCATAATCTTTTTAGAGTATACGAGATAGCGCAAGAAACCCGTACGATACTCGTTACAAACAAGATGTCTCAGGCTTCGCCTGCATCGCTTGTTAAGAAACGAGAAATCACAAGCTTTGCAAGCGATACTCGTTATGAATAGAAAATGCGCCTTGTCGGATTTTATCCGGCAAGGCACATCCATTTCAGAGTGCCCCGTCAGGACATCTGCTATTATTTAGCTGCTTCGTTTGTAATTTTTCTTTCCGTCTCCCACTCAGTAACCGCGTCGGAAACAACCGCATCCCAGTCCTTTTGTCCCTGCGCATACTGCAGAAGACTTGCACCGTAATCATTCTTCCACTGGTCATCCGGAATCAAATTTGCAGCCCAGCAATAAGCTTTCTTCCCTTTTCCTGCGATATCATTTTCACTTTCGAATAACGGATTCGTGTATTCCGCATCCGCCATTGTCGTGAAAGGTGTGACAAGCTGGAGCTTTTGCGCAACAAGCTGTTTACCGGTATCAGAACTGAAAAGCCACTCAAGAAATGCAAGCGCTGCATCCTGATCTTTCTGGTCCAGCTGGCTGTTGATGCACATATACTGAGATGCACCAACGTTCAGACCCATGTCCTTCTCGCCTTCCACGCCGCAGGTAATGGGAATGAAGCAAACATCCTTGTCATTCACTTTCTTTCCGTCCGTTCCGGCAATTGTGCTCCATGCCCAGTCTCCATTCTGAATCATAGCGCACTTGCCCAGTGCAAACTCCGCCATGGAATCATCAACTGTCTTTGTACCTACCAGACTCTTGTCAATGACACTGTTATTCAGATACAGATCCAGGATATCCTTGAAATTTTTATTGTATTCAAACTTGAATTCCGGAATCAGTCCATTTAAATCGATCTTATCGTTTCCGCCCCACTCCCAATACAGCGGCTGGTTCATCAGATGTGTCTGATATCTCCAGTCATCTCCGGCTTTCAAAGACGTCGAACCGAAGACTCCCTCGATGCCGAGCTCATCCTTCATGGACTGCATATCCTCCACAACGGCTTTCAGTGCATCAAAGGTGTATAAATCATCCAGAGAGGTATATTCCGTCTTCTTATTGGGAGAGGCAAAGTAATCATCCGTGATGGCCTTGTTGACAATGATTCCCCACCCTTCCAATGCATAAGAGATACCGTAAACTTTATCATCCTTCTTGAGTGTGTAGGTCTGATCGGAAACAAAACCGTTCAGTTTTGTATTCGTGAGATCCGCACAGTAATCCTGCCACTCATTCAACATCTTCATGCTATCGCAAACGAAAATCGTCGGAGCATCCGAGCTATCCATTCTTGCCGTCAACGTCTGCTCATAGGTATTGGATGCCGCCGTCTCAATCTGTACGTTAACTCCTGTCTCATCCGTATAGGCCTTTGCAACTTCAACCAGCTGATCGGCAATCTCCGGTTTATAGTTGAGCCAACGAATCGTTCCAGTAAAATCACTTGCACCTTCTTTGGCAACATCCGCCTTAGCGGCCTCTGTTGCTTTTGAGCCGGCTGTCGAAGAAGAGCTGCCGCAACCCGCAAGGGCTACCGCCATCATAGACATGCACAACGTTACACCAATTAGCTTTTTCTTCATTTTACCCCTCCCATTTTTGAATTGTCCTAAAAATGTTTCTTCATCAATTGTTTTATTACCTTTTTGATGATTTTTATGATGGATATATTTCTAATTGCAACTAGTATATTATACGATTTCATATCGGAGTACAAGTTTATTGTGCATTATTTTCCAAGTCATTGTTCTTATTTTTTGTGTATATTGCCCAATTGAAAAAAAGCCTCCCTTAGGTACATCCTACGCCTTACTAATCCTTAAAATCGTGTCCTAAAGCAAATCATCCGGTAATCTCTCCAAATCCTCTAAGATATCTTCCAGTTCATCCTCTATAAAGCCCGGATCCATGTGGGCAAGAAAATGCCAGTCTTCCGTTCCCTTTTTTCTGTAAAGCACGGCTTCTCCATCTTCCGAACCGAAGTAGGCTCTGTCCGCCTCATAGCCCTTTTCCTCTAAGAGCCCTTTTATTTTTTGTACTGAAACTCCCTCTTTTCGATATAATCTTTCACTTCTTCATTGGGAATCGCATAAGCATCCACTCGAGTACAGCCTTCCACCATGCCGTCTCCGGGAGAACTCAAATCCGGTATTTCTTTCCAGAAAATGTCTATATCCCCCTCTTCGGTAAACATGAACTTGCTAAAAGGAACGATGTTGCCATTGTAATGCAGCTCCAAATACTTCGGAAGCTTCCTGATGTCCAAGCTTTCATAGAGAAAGCCCTCTTCTTCCTCGCAGCGGTAGCCGTCCACTTGAGAAATAAAGGCTCTTCCCTCTTCGATAGTACGGAATACGGCGATTTCCGTTTCCATGCCCTCTTGGTTTAATTCTAAGATGAACATATTTCCTCCTTTAAGCTTCTCTATCTTGATAACTTTATGCAAAAGATAAATTTTCCGTCTCTTTCCGAGGCCTCATAGGGAATCTTGTAGTTCTTCAGTAAAGTGCTCACAATATATAAGCCCAGACCGTTGCTGTTTTCCTTATTTAAATCAAAATTCATAATACATAGTTTTTCCGTATCAATAGCTGTTCCCTTGCTATGTTCCCTGCTTCCTTCCTTTTTTTCAAAGTAGCGTTTTTCCTGCTTCCGTCCATAAGAAGGATGAATGCTGTTCTCCACATAGAGCAGGCCTTCTTTCGCATAAATCTCTATAGTTCCCCCTTCTTCCGTATATTTTACCGCATTGCTCAATAAGTTGGATAAAATAATCTTTAGAGCCGGCCTTCCGATATAGAGCTTTTCACCCGCTAAGCGATTTTGTAAATGCAGTTTTTTCTGCTGCAGTAAAACCTCGTATTTTTCTAAAACGCTAAGCAGTACAGGCTGAATCTCCAGACTTTCTTCATCCTCTTTTAAATTTTCCAAAGAAGACACGGATAAAATCCGGGAAATACTTTGGCTAAGGCTGTCTACAGTGGCTATACATTCTCCGATATAGAGGTCTCTATCCTTATACTTTCCGATATTGTACTGCATATTTTCCAGAATGATTTTCAGACTCGCAAGAGGGGTTTTCAGCTCATGGGAAGCCCCCTTTAAGAAGTCATATTTCAGTTTTTCCAGCTTTAAAATCTCCTGATTTTTTGTTTCTACATTTTCAATGGATTGTAAGAGGCTTCGATAGAGGGTATTGATTTGCTCCTTTAACTCACCAACTTCGTCTTTGGTGTCAACCGGCAAACACGCCTCTTTATTTAACGCAATCATCTTGTCCGTCTCGTTTTTAATTTCCGAAATATTGTTCTTAATCGCTTTCGCATACACTAAGGAAACCACTATGGAAAACAAAAGAGAAATGGCCAAAGAATAGGGCAGAAATTGCAAGCTCAGTTCCTTTGCTTCCTTTTGCATATCTGCGGTGGAAATAAACTGTAAAATAAGCTTATTCCCCCTATCCGTTTGAATCTCCCTTTCTTCGATAATCATAGAATTGGTCTTACTGTCAAAATCAATAGGCACCGTATCATCTATGGGAATATTCGCGTCAACGGGAATCGATCGGCTCTCCGCACCTTTCTTCACGAAAGCCTGAATATCGCTGCTTTTAGAGTAAAGAGCCAAAGTATTCTCTATGTCTGTAAGGGACTTTCCCTCCATGCCGGCGGAAACTTCATTTGCCCGATTCGTAATGGCTTCCTTCCTCTGTTCAAGATAGCTTACGGGAAAGAAGAAAAAGACCAAGAGATGAATCAAGAGAATAATGATTCCAAGAATAGAAAAAAGCTGTATGAACATTTTCGGAAATAGCTTTAAATTTTTCATTCTTTCTCCAACTTATAGCCCACATTTCTGATGGTAAAAATGCAGTCCAGCTTGAGTTTTCTTCTTAGCTCCTTGATATACACATCAATCACCCTGTCGAAGGGGATTTCTTCCATTTCCTTCCACACATGGTCCAGTATTTGCGTCCTGCTGAGTGCCCGACCTTCATTTTCGGAAAGATACTTTAAAATCTCCACTTCCTTGGCATTCATGTCCACAGGCTTTCCATCCAATTTAGCGGTGTAGCCGGAAAAGTCCACCTCTACATTTTTATAAAGAAACTTATCCGTCTGCCCGTAACTCTTTTGGATTAAAGAATCGATTCTCGCCTTTAAAAGCGGCAGGGAAAAGGGCTTTTCCATATAGCCGTCTGCAAGATGTGTGAAAGCATCAATCTTATATTCCTCATCACTAAAGGCGGTAAGAATTAAAACAGGGAGCTTACTCTGCCTCCGAATCTCCTTTAAGACCTCGAGACCGTTTACAAAGGGAATTTGAATATCCAAAATGACAAGATGAATCTCTTTGTTGAATTTTGAAAGGGCCTCTCGGCCGTCTTTCGCTTCCAGTATGGTATAGCCAAATTCCGACAGAAAGGCGGCGATTCCCTCTCTGATCCTTTGATCGTCTTCCACTACAAGGATGTTCATGCTAGGCCTTCACTTTCACTTCTGCCGCCCCGGCCTGTTCTTTCGGTCTTGTTACCCCGCAGGCAATGGCATCCACCGGGCAGGCGTTTTTACATTTTCCGCAACGGATACACTCCAAATCATTGCAGTTTTGTACCGGATCACATTGCATCTCGCAAACCGCCTTACATCTTCCGCAGTGAATACACTTCTGATGGTCCAAAGTATAACGGAAAAAGGACACGGAATTAAAGAGAGAATAAATCGCGCCCAAGGGACAGATATACTTACAGAAGGGTCTGTAAATGATTACGGAAAGGAGGATGGTTAAAAGCAAAATCAAGCCCTTCCATGCATAAAGAAAGCCTACGGCTCCCCGCATACTGGTGTTCATCCACACCAGAGGAATCCCTCCCTCCAGCATTCCCACAGGACAAATCAGTTTACAAAAATAGGGCGCCCCCTGTCCTATAATATCCACCAAAAAGAGAGGAAGAAGAATCACGAAAACAAGTAAAATAAGATACTTTGCCTTTCGTAAAGGCTTATCCCACTTAAAGGTCTCTATCTTCTTCACAAAGGGAATCTTATGCAGTAAATCCTGTACCAGTCCAAAGGGACAAAGGTATCCGCAAACACCTCTTCCTATCAGCGCTCCCACGAAAAAGAGAAAGCCCACCACATAGTAGCTGAACTTATATTTCGGACTTCCTATGACCGCCTGTAAAGCTCCTATAGGACAGGAGCCCTTTGCTCCCGGGCAGGAATAGCAATTCATGCCGGGAACGCAAAGCTGCTTCAATTCTCCACTATAAATTTTTCCGGTTTTAAATCCCTCAAAAAAGGAATTGGTCACTAAAAACCAAAAGGATTGAAATAAATGTCTTATGTTATTTCTGGCCTTGTACTTATCTTTTTTCGTTTTTCCGTTGATGAATTCTTTTAACTTATCCAATGCCTATACACTCCATGCACACTCTGATTGCCTTATTCATTACTACCAGTGCCTCTCCCCGATGGACTCCTATGTACATCATGGCGATGCCCATACATAGGAGAACCAGGGAGGTCAACCGGGACTTTAAAATATTCTGTTTCATATTCCCTCTTTACTGTTTTACTTTAGTCAGTCTGCTTTACTTTAGTCCTTCCGCTTTACTTTAGCCAGTCCACTTTACTTTAGCCAGTCTGCTTTACTTTAGCCAGTCTACTTCACTTTAGCCAGCTCCTTCTCTATGATTTCCATCCAAGCCTTCTTATTGCGAGAGCCGGAATAGGTCTCGCCCACAATCTGTCCCTTCTTATCCACAAAGAAGGTCTCCGGAAAGGCCTGAATCCCGCTGAGTCTGCCGTTAAAATTACTCTGATCCGGAATCAGGAAGGGATACTCCGCCTTGCTCCTTTCCCGAATCAGCTTCGCCTTCTCCAACGCCTCCCGGTTTTCTCCGGTCTGATCCACCGTATCCGTTACTACCCCAACGATATTGACCCCCTTGTCCTTCATTTCCTTCTGAATTTCCGCAAGGTCCGGAATTTCCTGCACACAGGGACTGCACCAGGTGGCAAAAACATTCACCATGGTAAGGTCGTAATTGGCAAAATCTTTACTGCTAAACTCTTTTCCGTCAATGTCCTTGGTCTGCAGATTACTTAAGTCCGTAACTGCGTTTTGGGAATCGGCGGAAAAAGCCATATCCCCCTCCAAATCGGACTTTTCGGACAAAACAAAGCCATTGTCCGGACGTTCTTTTTTCTCCGTAATCTCTACGGTCGTCTGTTTTAATTCCTCTATCGTCTCTACATCCGCTGTGCTATTTACACTAAGATAATAGCTGTATTTTCCGTCTTTGGACTCTCCCAGTTTCGTACGGCTGTCGCATTTTGTAATCTTCCCGATTTCTTCCTCGGAAAGACTCTTTTCAAACATCCCGATGGTACCGATTCTTTCCAGACTCTCCTGCCACTTTTCGTAGCCGTCTCCCATCTTACCGACTTCCGCATTTTTCTGCTCTTCTGTCAGTTTACTAAAGCTAAGCAGTCCATACTTTAAGTCCTGGTCGATGGGACTTTGGTCATCGAGCATTACGATGTCTTTTGTCTTCATCGCTTCTTTTATTTTTTCAGAAAGACTGAATTGCAGTCCCAAATACTCATAAACATACTCGTCTTTTACAGGAAGCGTATAGTCTGCCGGTTTAAAGCTGTCTCCATTACTGTCCTTATTTACCGATACTCCCGCGTCTTCCGGACTGACCACAAGTCCTTGCTCTCCTGTAGCTTTTTCCTCTGCCGACTTCGTTTCCGTCGAAGTTGGCTCTGCAGCTCCCTTATTTTGACATGCCGTAAAGCTTAAGCTTACGCATAAGCCAAGTACAAGAAATGCTCCCTTAAATTGAGTCTTAACCATGAATCTTCCTCCTTCAATCACTTTATCATTATACGCCCTAATTCTTAAGCTATCTCTCTCGAAAAAAGAAAAAATTCCTTTTCCAATATAGTGTTTCTCTAAACAGAATACAGGGCATTTATAAAATGAATATGAAATGGAAGTAGGGGATTGTATCTTCTCATTGTTCTAAAAGTATAACCATGGATCTACCGGAATTTTTATAGATATCTAATCTATTGCTTTGACTTATCCTCTAAACTCTTAATTCCAGTATTGTTCAACTTTTCAATTGACAGCAGCTGAGTTCTTGCAAGCTTTCTCAGTTCTATCATTCTTTCTTTTTGATCCATACCTTTTCCAATAAGAATTGCATTATAGCTTTCCATATTGGCAAGAACCAATAATTCATTTAAACTCGCATAGTCTCTCATATTCCCTTTTAGGTCCGGATTTTCTTCACGCCACTGTTTTGCTCTTTTGTTAAATAAGGCAACATTGAGCATATCCGCTTCACTTGCGTATTGATAAGATAACTGCTCGTTGGTAAGATCCTTTAAGAGATATTCTTTGATTGCATCTGTATGAATTTTATAGTTAATCTTAGAAATTTCTCGATTAAGATTCCAACCTAATGATAATTTTGAATTTTCATCTGACTTAAGTCTTTTGTAATCTTGGATTAGATAGAGCTTAAACTCTGCTGAAATCCATGAAGCAAATTCCATTGCTATATCAGGATGAGCGAATGTTCCCCCACCTCTCCCGGATTTAGAAAGAATACCGATTGCATTTGTATTTTCAATCCATCTCTGAGGCGATAATGTAAATGCATTTGTTCCTGCTTCCTTTCTAAAGGAGTCGAATTCGACCCCTTTAAAACTAGGATTATGAATAGTCTCCCAGAGTCCAAGAAATTCAATTGTATCTCTTACTCTTAACCAGTTTTTAACAACATCTTTAGGTTCATGCGCGTTTTTATATCTTGCAATATCCGTTAGACTTATATAGTCATTTTTAAAGTCTTCAGTATAAATTTGAATAGTAAAACCCTTTGCTTCAATCGTGTCTTTGTTTCCCTTAGGCATGTGAGTTCCTCCTTCACTAAAGATGGCTCCATGGTACCATATTGCCGAATGTTTTTCCATTATTCCATGACTTGCATTCCGTACTCACCTTATTTCCGGTCAATCCTGCTCTTATTCCCGGTCAAGCTTTTTCCCTCTTGACCCGCTTCTTAATCTTCCCCATAATAGGACTGTTTCTACGATATCTTCTTTGATACGAAAAGCATGAAAACTTCTGATTCGTGCAGAGAAGATTCATTTATGCAATTCCATGGGAGGAAAATGATGAAAAAACAACTATCTTTATTACTCGGCGGCCTTCTTCTGGCTTCTTCTCTGGTAGCCTGCGGTGCAAAGGGAAGCACAGCTTCCACCACTGCGGCGGCAAGTGACAAGGAAACTGCGGCAGAAAGCAATACTGCAAAAGAGGGAGAAAGCAAGGCAGAAGCTTCTTCCGATAGTTCCGATTTTAAGGCACAGATTCTATTCTGCGGTTCCACCTCTTTGTACCCCATTATGTCCTCTTTAGCTTCTTCCTTTACCGAGAAGTATGAGACCTGGGACAAGGTAGATGCTTCTTTCCCGAAGGAGAATATCTCCATCTATGTGGCTCCGGGCGGATCCGGCGTAGGCGTAAAGGCTGCTGTTGACGGCACTGCAGACTTCGGTATGCTGGCAAGAGACATTAAGGATAAAGAAGTAGAGAGCCTTGGCAAGGACTATAAGAGCTTTGAAGTGGCAAAGGATGCTTTAACCGTGTCGGTCAGCAGCAAGAACCCCAATGCGGATAAGCTGGAAAATCTGGATACGGAAACCTTACAGAAGATTTTCGACGGAGAATATACCAAATGGAGTCAAGTGGATTCCTCTCTCTCCGATGATGAGATTCATGTGTACATCCGCGACCTTTCCGGCGGCGCTTATGAAGTTTTCCAGAAGGCAGTTATGGGCGACAAGGAAATCACCCCTTCCGCTACCCAGTCCGCTTCCATGACAGAGCTGGCTACCAATGTGGCAAACGATCCGAACGGTATCGGCTATGTAGGATTCGGTGCATTTAACAAAGCAAACAAAGAAAGCACTGTTTTGAAAGAAATCAAGGTTGACGGCGTAGAAGCTTCCGAAGAGAAGATCTTAAGCGGTGACTACAAGATTCAAAGACCGGTTATGTTCGTTACCGGAAAGAAAATCACAAAGAATGAACAGGCCTTTATTGATTACGTTTTCTCCGAGACAGGGTATGATGCGGTTGTGGCAAATGGTTATATTCCTGCTTTCACCAAGTAAGAATTCGTAAAAACAGAGCTGAAAAATTACAAAAAAGCTTTCCATGCGTATAGCTTTGAAATCGGGGGGCGCTTTGATTGCCCCCTTTTCAAAGCTATACTGCATAGAAGGCAGAAACTATGGTTTAGAAAGGAAAGAAAAAATGCGGAATCTTAAAAGCAGAAAGCTGGAAAACTCTCTCTTTCTTTTTTTCGTTTACGCTTTTTTGTTTCTCTCCACCGGTATTCTGAGTTTTTTCTTTCTTTTTCTGGCTAAGGAATCCTTACCCCTCTTTGAAAGTGTTTCCCTTCCCTCTTTTTTGTTTAGTGCAAAATGGAACCCCATGGCATTTACCGGAACGGCCTCCTTCGGCATTTTCCACTTTCTGATGGGCTCTATTTCCGTTTCCTTCCTCGCCCTCTTGTTCTCCACCCTTTTGTCTCTGGGTTGCAGTATCTTTTTTGCTTTTTATTTTTGGGAGAAGGGAAGACGCATCCTCTACCCACTTTTGGACTTGCTTTCCGGCATTCCTTCCGTGGTTTACGGCTTTATCGGTTTAACGGTAGGAAAGCCTCTCTTTTTGAAAATGGGCGTGAGTACAGGCTCCTGTATCTTACTGGCTGCTGTCCTGCTTTCCATTTTGATTTTCCCCTTTATGGTGGATTCCATCACGGACAGTATGGTGAAATTAAAGGCGAAATACTTTTTAGAGGCAAGGGCTCTGGGACTTTCTCCCGCCTACATTATCCTGAGACTAATTCTACCCTCTTCCCTTCGAAGCATTTTTATGGCCTTCCTGCTGGGTAGCGGAAGAGCGCTGGGAGAGACCATGGCGGTGATGATGGTGGTAGGCAATGCCAACCTTTTTCCGAAGCTCCTCTCCAAGGGCGAAACCATCGCTTCACTCATTGCGCTGGAAATGGGCAGTGCGGAGCATCATTCTCTCCACTACCATGCGCTCTATGCCTCCGGACTCGTGCTTTTACTGCTGGTCGCGCTGCTTCATTTGCTGGTGAAAATGGGAGAAAAACCGGGCGTGCTGCTTCACATTTTCCGATTCGGCAAGAAGAACGCTTTGCAAGATGGGATTTCTCGGAACGCATCCAAGTCATCCCACGCAGTCGATACGGATACGGTCACTGCGGAGTCTCCTTCTGTGCATTCCCCGGAAAATAGGGAAAAAGTAGCGCCTCGTCTACTTGCTACCGGGAAGAGGGCAAAGGCGTCCCGGTCTTTTTCCGCTATCCTCCTCTTCCTGTACAGCTTTCTTTCTTTCCTGCTGATTTTTTCCGCCCTGCTGTTTTTCTTTCTTTATATTTTTTATAAGGGAAACAAGGTCATCTCCCCAAGCTTTCTTTTGGACACGCCAAAGGGAATGGTCTTGGGAGAAGAGGGCGGTATCTTCCCCGCCATCACCGGTTCTTTGGCCTTTTCCCTTACCGCTTTAGTGCTTTCGGGACTGCCAAGCCTTTTTACCGCCCTTTTCATGGTCTTTTATGCAAAGGAAGGCAGAAAAAAAGAGAGCCTGCATTTCTTTATTCACCTGCTCTCCGGCGTTCCTTCCATTGTGTTGGGACTCTTTTCCTACAGCTTATTTGTATACCAGCTAAAGCTGGGACGCTCGGTACTCTCCGGCGCCATCGCTCTGGCGATTATGATTTTCCCCTTCATGGAAATCCGTATGGAAAAGATATTTGAAGAAGTGCCGAAAAGCTACCTCCATTCTTCCGAAAGTCTGGGCTGCTCCAAAGGCTATACCTTGAGAAAGCTTGTACTTCCCTATACTTTGCCGGAACTTCTTTCCACCATGCTTCTGGCCTTTTGCTTTGCTCTCGGTGCCACACCGCCGATTTTATTTACCGGAGGAGTCGCCTTTGCGAAAAGTCCTACCTCCTTACTGTCCCCGGCCATGGCGCTTCCCCTGCATCTATATCTGCTGCTCGTGCAAGGTGGATCCTCCTTATCCAGAGCCTATGGAACCGCTTTGGTGATGCTCTTCCTTTTACTGATTGGAAACGGAATAGCCAGCCTTCTGACCGCTTACTGCCACAGAAAATGGAAAAGATAGCAAGCATGCTCACCGGCTACTACCACAGGAAACAGAGAAGATAAAAGTAACTGACATAAAAAACAACAACCATAAAAATGAACAAGAACTATGTCGGATATCCATAAATCGCAAAATCGAATGGAATAAGAAATATCCGAAAGATTAAAAAAAGCTATTTCAGGAGAATAAAATGTCTACCGAATCTACAAATCCCATTTTATCTACAAATCCCATTTTGGAAGTGAAAAATCTGAGCCTTTCCTACGGCAAAAGACAAATCCTCCGGAATCTGCATTTTCAAATTCCGGAGAAGAGCATCACGGTTTTTCTGGGAAGCTCCGGCTGCGGAAAGTCCACCCTCTTAAATAGTCTAAATGGTCTTCTTTTGGAAAATAAAGAAGCCTCAATGGAAGGGGAAATCTTTCTTTCCGGTGAAAATCTGACAAACAAAAAAGAAAAGCGACTGGAGCAGATTGCCATGGTCTTTCAAAACCCCAGTCCTTTTCCTTTTTCTATTTATAAAAATATGACTTATGCCTTGGAGTACTACGGTATCAAGAACAAAGCCGAGCAGAAGAAATTAATCCTGCAAAAGCTTAAAGACGTAGGACTTTGGGAGGAGATTTCCGGGGATCTCCATCGCTCCGCCCTAAGCCTTTCCGGAGGGCAGGCCCAAAGACTTTGTATTGCCCGCGCCCTTTGCATAGAGCCGAAAATCCTCCTTCTGGATGAGCCCTGTTCTTCTTTAGACCGACTTTCCACCTTAAAAATAGAAGAGCTCCTTCAGAATCTCAAAGAAAGATACAGCATGATTATCGTGACCCATAACCTCTCCGAGGCGAAGCGTATCGGCGACCAGATCCTCTTCTTTCACGAAGGAGAACTTTGGGAAAGCGGCACAAAGGAGGAGTTTTTCACTCATCCAAAGAGACCGGAAACCAAAGAATTTATAGAGGGAGAATGGTAAGCATTCCAAGTGCAAACAACGCATTTATTCATATTTAAACTTGGAAACAGCCTGTCGAAGTTCCGCAGACATCTCCGCAAGCATTGTCGTAGAGTTTGTAATTTCACTCATCGCCGCCGTCTGAGACTCGGAAATCTGCTTGACACTCTCGATATTATTCATGGTATTGTCGGACTTCTCCACAATATCCCTGAAGCTGGTCTGCAAAGTTTCAATCTTTTCGTAGATCTGTTCTACCATCTTCGTGATATCCGTAATCTGGGAAACCACCATCTGCACCTCCGTGCTGATTGCACCGAAGGTTGCCTTGGATTCCTGTACAACGGATACTCCTTCTATCAATTTTTCATTATTTTCCTTACTGGAAACCACTACGCTGTCAATATATCCGCGAATTTCCCGGATAAGTGTCGCAATGGAGTTCGTGGAAGTCTTTGACTGGTCAGCCAGCTTACTCACCTCGCTTGCCACAACCGCAAGGCCTCTTCCCGCCTCTCCCGCACGTGCAGCTTCTGTAGAAGCATTGAGTGCCAGAATGTTGGTCTCATCCGCAATACGGCGGATAGTATGAACAATTTCTTCAATCTTAACCGATCCTGCATTCAGTTTCTCAATTTTAACATTGTTATTCTCAGAGGTTTCCTGCAAATCCAGAATACTCTCCTCGATTCTTGCCGAAGCGTCTGTTCCTTCATTTGTAGAAGTAATCACAGTGTCAATAGACTGATTAATCAGCTTTACGCTTTCATTTAGTGCAGAAATCCGATCCGCCATAAACTGGACATCCGACTTAGCATGCTCTACGGAAACATGCTGTTCGGAAGCCAATGTGCTCGCATCCACTACATTTTGAAATACCTCCCGGTTGGAAGCGGAAAGCTTCTCTCCGGTAACGGAAATCTCTTCCGAATTATTGACCACCTTATAGGACATATCTCCAATGACATGGAACATCTCCTTCAACCCGCCGGAAATGTGATCCAAAGACTTACTGATCATACCGATTTCATCCTTGCGGTTCGTTGCAAAGTGCTTAGTAAAATCTCCCTGTGCAATCACTTCCGCATCCTTTACCAAGGCATGAAGCGGGCGAAATGCAATGGTTAAGAAGAGCATGGCAAGGATAGGAATGATAATCAACATGGCAAGCACTACCATTCCCAATTTACGGAAGGTTTCCTTCTCCTGCATCACAAGGTCCGTGCGGTCATCCACAAACTCTAAAAATCCCAAGGTTTTTCCGTCAAAGGACTTCAAGGGCAGACAATAATAGTTTTGTGTCTCATCCTCGGAAGTCATAAAAACAACTTCTCCATTTTGAATGGCATCCAACTTCTCCGGATAAGGAAATGCAATTTCATCCTCTGAAATGGTAGAAGAAATATACTTTGCTTCTCCATCCTCCAGCTTATACAGGAGAAAATCCCCGTTATAAGACTCTTTCAGAGTCTCTAAGAAACTATGCTCCAACTCTCTTCCGTATTCGAAGCTTCCGATGTGCGTTCCTTCGTAGAAAACCGGCATAACCACTCTGAATCCGAATCCCGATACACCGGCCTCTATTCCCTTTACCGTCTTTTTAGTACTGTTCGCCTCATTTACCGTAAAACGGAAATCTTTCAGGCTGTCGCCGAATTTCTCAGGCTTGTTCATACGAAGAAAAGACACGGAATCCGGAAGATGAAAATGAGCCTGCGGAAACTCTTCCTTCATACTCTTATACGTAGGCAGCATATATTCGTACAGACCTTCTCTATCCCGTTTTGCAAAAAGCTCCTGCACTTTTTGATTCTCCACCACTGCCTTTACATTTGCTTCCGTAAAATCCAGATTGTCCGCAATTTCCTTTTCAATGGATTTACTGACAATGGCTTCCAGGCTTCTCTCGGACTGTGCCATTAAATCTCTTGTCGACTGGTAAAAATACAGCGCGAAAAATCCAACCATCAGCATCATCGCCAGTAAAAAAACAGAATAATCCTCTTCTTCAATGATAAATGCATAACTTCCTCTCCTTTAGTCCCGGATACTATGTGATTGTCACATACTGCATTCCCGCAACAATCGTCATGACTCATGGTTCAAGCGAGAGAACTCCTGCTTTTCTCCCGCTACTCGCTATAAATAGACGTGCCGCGACTTCTCTTGTTAAAAATGTCACGAACTTAACGTTATGATGTATATCGTCACTTTCTCCATTACTTTAGCTATTTTTCGTTTTCTTTTATGAAAATTAAAATTGAATCAAAAAATGACGAAAAGGAACATAAGAAAAAATAAGAGGCATACAATTTGCCTCTTATTTTTTTGATGGTTTAATATTCCACTTTACGATAGTACCTGCGGAGATCCATATCGTGTCCGCTGATTTCCTCTCACTGAGAACAAATCTAAAGATAACCTTAGAGATGTAGCAATTGTAAATCACAAGGGGGATGCTTATAGCATCCCCCTCGTGATTTACAATTTATTTCTTTTCGTAATCCGTTCCGCTCTCTGTCATATAAACATTATGTCCATCTTCACTAAGAATAATCGGCTGATCCCATCCCGGAATCTTCTCACCGTTCTTTAACTCATTTCCCTGCAGAAGATAGCTTGCAACAGCCATTGTAATTCTGCCAAGATCCTGTGTGTTCCACAGATTACCGCAGTCCAGAGATCCATCGGAAAGAACGTCCTGAATATCAGCTTCAACACCGTTTGCTACCAATGTTACCTTATCCTGAAGACCAAGATCTCTAATTGCTTCACCACAGCCGGGTGCTGAAGGTGTGGAATATCCAAGAATTCCGATAACATTCGGATATGCTTTCATAATGTCCTTTGTGGTGGAATATGCAACGTCCTGCTTCTCATCTGTTGGATATGGGTCACCATTGTTTACAATCTCAATGTTAGGATATTTTTTTGCAAGATAATCCTTGGATGCTTTAATCCATGCGTTCAGATTTGCCGCAGAAAGACCACCGGTAACCAGCGCAATCTGTCCAGAATCGGTTCCCATATACTCAATAAGCTTGTCAACCATGTGCTCTCCAAATTTCTGGTCATTTACCTGACAAACAGAAACTTTGGTCAGAGAGGGATCGGCCTGTGTATCCCAGTCCATAACCAAAATACCAGCATCCTTCGCTTTCTTCAGAACGGATGTCATCGCTGCAGGGTCATTGGGAGCAACTGCAATTGCATCAACACCCTGTGCAATATAGTCTTCCAACATAGTTACCTGCTGTGCGGCATCTGCGGTAGTAGGACCGTTGTATGTACAGGTAATGCCCAGTTCTTTTGCAGCTTCCTGTGCACCTTCATTACAGGTTGTGAAATACGGAATACCAACCAGCTTTGGCATAAACACAACATTCTTTTCGCCGCTACTTGCTGTATCCCCTGCTGCAGCTGCTTTAGAGCTTTCTGTTGTAGTTGCTTTATTCCCTCCTCCGCAGGCCATGAGGGACAAGGCCATGGAACCAACCAACAGTGCACTAATCACTTTCTTTTTCATTTACTTTCCTCCTTCTGTATGAATGGTTTGTATGTATATTCTATCATGCCTTTATCATGAAGAATAAACTTTTGTATCTTTATGTAGCCGAAGACTTTTCTTTACGTGCTGCAATCTTTCTACAATCTGAAAGAATCCCAGTAATGTGTCGAATAGCCAGTACTGCTATTAAGATGCCTCCGGTGATGATATTAATGATATATCTGTCCGTACCAAAGATATTTAATCCGGTGGAAATAGTCTGCATAATCATCACGGCAATGACTGTTCCTGCAACCGTTCCCTCTCCGCCATTAATGCTTGTGCCGCCAAGCACTACTGCTGTAACAGCCTGCATAAGATAGGACGAACCGTAGTCCACCTTGGCACTAACGTAATGTGCGCTGATGAGAACCCCGGAAAGCCCGTAACAGAAGCTGGAAAAAACATATACCAAAAAGATTACCCTACGTGTATTAACACCGGAAAAGCGAGTAGCAACTTCGTTAGATCCAAGCATATAGACTTCATGCCCAAATCTGCTGCGCTCAAGCAGGAAATAAGTCACTATGACCATCAACAGGTAAATCAGAATCGTCACGGGAAGCCATCCGATAGTGGCAGAACCGATACTGCTAAACTGCTCAGGAAATCCCGATACAGACCCTCCCTTTGTCAAACGGAGTCCTATTCCTTCAAAAATCATTCGTGTTCCCAATGTAATTAGCATAGCAACACAACCGACATATCCAATAAGATATCCGTTGACAATTCCTGTTAAAAGGGAAATCCCCATAATAATCAGAATTCCAAGTATTGTACCGGCAACAGGGTTAGCCTTAGAAAATTCTGATGACATGAAAAACCCTGCAACAATAGCCGACAGCATAGAGCCGGTAATGATGGACAAATTCATTCCACCTGTCAAAACTGCCGCCATCATGGCAAGTGCCATCAAACCAAATTCCGGCATTTGAAAACACATATTCTGTAGGTTTGTCGATGACAAAAACTTATTTGGTGAAAGCACCGACATTAAAACAAATAAGATGATGAAGATCAGGAACAGCACCATCTCGTTACGGCGCTTCTCTCTTATTCCCTTAAAAAACATATTCCTTCCCCCTTACACATCAACATCTACCTTGATAGCATTTTTCTCCGTTAACCGTGTATTGATGGCATCCATCATAATCGTTGCAACGATAATCGCTCCCATAACGACCTTCTGATAATAGGTTGATACACGCACCAATACCAGACCATTCTTTATGATTGCCATCAAAATGATGCCCAGCGTTGTTCCAAAGACATTTCCTATACCTCCTGACAAAGAGGCTCCTCCCAACACGATGATGGCAATAACATCCATCTCATAGTTTAGATAGGTATTCGGATCCACCTGTCCTACGATACTGATATGGGCGATGGCCGCCAGTCCTGCCATTGCTCCGGAAAACATATATGCAAACATAAGAATTCTATCCGGTTTATATCCGACCCTCAGTGCAGACTGCATATTACCGCCTACCGCATAAATACCACGTCCGGTTAATGTATTGCGAAGGATAAAGGAAGTCAGTACTCCTGTAATTATCAGGAGTATGATTTGGCTATATATACCTGTGATATTACCGGCACTCTCTATTTGTCCCAGCTCGAAAGAACCAAAAGTGGAAAACCATTCCGGAAGCCCGGAAATCCATATTCCTCCGGAATAGAGAAGAACTGCTGCCAGGGTAATGGTTTGTGTTCCAATGGTTGCCACGATGGGCGGAATCTTAATCTTTGTAATAAGAAATCCGTTAAAAGCACCTACTAAGGATCCCACCAACATAGACAAAAGCATGACTACAAAGATGTTGGAGCCGGGATTTGCAAGCATAAAATTACCTGAAATGACTGCACAAAGCGCAATGGTCGAAGAGATCGACAAATCAATTCCCCCTGTAATCAGAACCGGCAACATACCAAATGCCATAATGCCATAAACCGCATTGCTACGAATGAAATCCAAAATGTTGTTCAAAGTAATGAACACCGGATTGACAAACGTAATCAAAATGGAGAGGACAATAATGATTGCGAGAATTACAAATTCTTTTTTCGTTTTAGAAGACTTATCAACTTAGACATGTAGTAGTCATTCCTCCTTATGATACAGACTGATTCATGATCTGTTCCTGTGTAAGGTCCTTATTGTCCAAAATACCGGCAACCCGCCCTCTACGCATGACCATAACTCTGTCGCTGCAAGCCAATACCTCCACCAGTTCAGAGGAAACCATAATCACTGCTGTTCCCTGATTGGCTATGTCACGAAGTATCTTATGGATTTCATCCTTGGCACCGATATCAACGCCATTGGTAGGTTCATCCACAATCAACACACGGGCATTGGTAGATATCCATTTTGCCAAAACTACTTTTTGCTGATTACCGCCGGATAACTGCATAGCAAGATTATTCGGATCACCGGGACGAACATCCAACATCTCAATCCACTGATTCGCCGCATCCCGCATCTTGGCATTATTCAATATTCCAAAGGCATTGGCATACTTGGATAGCTGAGGCAGAAGAATATTATCTCGAATCGTCTTCTTCAATATGAGTCCCTGAGTTTGTCTGCTTTCAGGAATATAGGCAATGCCATGGTCCAGTGCTTCCTTCGGCGAGTGGATATGAACCTCCTGACCATCGAGGATTATCTTTCCCGAATCCGCCGTGTTAATGCCGAAGATTGCCTGCATGGTCTCACTTCTCCCTGCACCAACCAAGCCGGTAACTCCTAGTATTTCTCCTGCTCGTGCTTCAAAGGTAACATCCTTGAAATTTCCGCTCTTACACAGATTTTCGACTCTTAATACCGCTTTCTTTTCTCCCTTAGCCTCTCCCAAATAACTCTGTACTTCAATTTTTCGGCCAACCATCATGGAAATCAACTCCGATTCAGCTGTCTGTTTAGCATCTACCGTATTTACATACTGGCCGTCACGGAATACCGTAAAACGATCAGCCACATGATAGAGCTCATCCATTTTGTGACCCACAAACATAATGGCTATATTTTGTTTTTTTAGATCTTCAATAATCTCATACAGGCGTTCAACTTCTGATCTAGAAAGGGCTGAGGTAGGCTCATCCATGATGATCATTTTGGCTTTCTGTGCCACAGATGCCGCAATAGCAACCATCTGTTGTTTTGCAACCGAAAGATGCCCCACCATATCCTGCGGATTAATGTCTGTTTTCAGGAAAGCAAGCGCCTCTTTCGCCTTTCTATTGACCTCTTTCCAAGGAAGAATCCTTTGATTCTTTTCAATCATTTCATTGATTCCAATATTCTCGGCAACAGTGAGATTTGAAAACAAACTAAAGTCCTGATAAATAACGGAAATTCCCCTTTTTATTGCATCCATGGGACCTTTTAAATGGACTTCCTTTCCCTCGATAATGATTCTTCCCCCCTCATCCGGCGGTTGAACTCCGGAGAGAATTTTAATCAGAGTGGATTTTCCGGCTCCGTTTTCACCTACCAGAGCATGAACCTCTCCCGGATAGATATCAAACTTAACATGATCCAGAGCCTTAACCCCCGGAAATGTTTTGCTGATATTTAAAAGCTCCAAAAACTTTTCCGACATACTTTTACCCTTTGGCTGAAAAATTCAGCCTCCCTTATCCTTGACGATACAATTTCCTATTATTTTCTTAAGGTACCTTCTTATTCTACCACATAAATTTACATTTAAGGGTAATCTTTTTCACAATCGGAGGATTCGATGAGCGACTGCATCTCATCCCAAAAAGAATCCAGTGACTCAATAGCACGAACATACAATCTATACTTCCTGTCATAAATATCTTTCATCGCAGGATTAGGCATTACCGCATCAGATATCCTACTCATGTGGCTAACGGCCTCACTCAAATCCTTATATTCTCCTGTTGCCTTTGCTGCCGCAATGGCACAGCCCAATGCCCCGTTTTCATTCGCACTTAGCGTTTCCACCGGCAACTGCATTACGTCCGCAAACATCTGCACCCATACTTTGGCTTTGGCAGCTCCTCCCGAAAGACGAATCGCTTTCGCTGGCTCCTCTCTTGTTGCCAAAAGCTTTTCCAAATGATAACGGTGACTAAAGGTAATTCCTTCAAATACGCTTCGCACAAGATGTTTTCTCTTATGACTGTAACTGATGCCGATAAAGCTCCCTTTTGCATTCGGATGGACGTTCGATGCCATAGTGAAAGGAAGGAATATAGGCACAAACTCTGATGGCGCTATAGACTCCACCCATTCATCCATCATGTCATATACATTCCGTCCTTCCTGCTTCGCTTGTAATTTCAGCTCCGGCAATAGTTCTCTTACAAACCATTCATTATTCCCTGCACTGGTTGCACTAGACTCTTCTATCAGATAGTATTCCGGTAAAGCAAAAAGAGAATTCATCTGTACCTTACCGTCCAGTACAGGTTCTTTCCGAATATATTCATTAATGGACCAGGTTCCTGCAATCATACAAATCAAGGAAGGATCCAGCACCCCTGAAGCAATGGCACCGGCGTTGATATCAAAAAAGCCTCCAATCACAGGTGTTCCTTCACTCAAACCAGTTTTGGCAGCAGCCTCCGAAGAAATATGTCCACAAACTTCATCCGCACGACAGAGAGGAGGAAGAGCCTTCTGTATCTCCGGTATCCCAAAGAGCTCCAAAATCCTCTGATCATACTCTCCGGTCTTTAAGTTCATAAGATTCGCTCCGGAATAGTCCGTCATCTCCGCCCTGGCTTCACCGGTCAGACGAAAACGAACATAGTCCTTACACTCAAAAACATATTGAATATTCTTGTAATTTTCCGGCTCATTATCTTTTAGCCATGCCAGAAGTGCTACAGGCTGACAAGGCATAATATGCTGGCAACTGTATTCAAACACCTTATCTTCCGTTCCGTCTGCCTTCCATTTTTTGGAATAACGATATGCACGATTATCTGAGGAGATGATTCCGTTACGAACGGGTTGGCCATCCTTTCCCCAAAGGTATAGTCCCTTTCCATGACCACAAACACCAATACCGGCTATGTCCGCCGCTGAGACTCCTGTTTTTTGCAGGAGTTCCTTGATAACCTGACAATTTGCATCCCACATTTCTTCCATGTCACGTTCCACAAAGTCAGGCCTTGGCGTTATAGAAGCAGTAGACATCCCTGCCACGCCAATCTCCTTTCCGTTTGTATCGAAGAGGGCTGCCTTAGTAGTTGTTCCACCGTTATCCAGCCCGATATAATAATGCATAGCTACCTCCGTTTATCCCTTACAAGCAGATAGCTTTCGGGCCATATCCGCCGGTAAGCATCATACCGGCTCATAAGTTTTTACTCCAAACGATCTGAACACGCATCTTCGAAATGCTTTCAAATCCTTAAAAACTCCGTCTGCTATCATTTGTGCCCCGATGTTCCCAATTGCGCTTGCCTCGATAGGTCCTGCATAAACCGTGCGTCCGGTTTCCTTCGCAGTAAGCCTGTTTAGATAGTCTGCTCGGGAACCTCCTCCTACAATATGGATAGAGGAAAATGTTTTCCCTGTTACACGCTCAATTTCCTCTATTGTTCTTTTATAGCAATGCGCAAGAGAACGGTAAATAACCCTGGCAAGTTCCCCTGGTGTTAGCGGGACCTGGCTTCCTCGATCTCTACAGGCCTTCTGAACGGCTTCAATCATCGAATCCGGCGACAGAAAGCACACATCATTTGCATCTACTATGGATTCTATGTGTTCTTTCGCCGCCATTTCGCATAGTCCGGAAAAAGACAAATCCTCCTCTCCTGTTTTCCCCGGGAAAGGATACCCAGCTTCCAGCTCTTTTTTTACGGATTGAATCATCCATAAGCCCATAATATTCTTCAAAAAACGATAGCGGTAATCATAGCCTCCTTCATTGGTCAAATTAGCCTCCCTCGCTTCTTTGGAACAATTGGCATTTGGCAACTCACATCCCATCAGTGACCATGTGCCGGAAGAAAGATACATGCAATCATCACTATCGGAAGGCACACTCATTACTGCTGATGCTGTATCATGAGTGGCCGGTCTGACAACCTTACAGTTAAATCCTACCATCTGCTGAACTTCCTTCGTTAATTGCCCTGCTACTGAACCGGGAAGCACAAGGTCCGGAAATATTCTCTCCGGGTACCCAAGCATTTTAATGAGTTCCATATCCCAAGTATTCGTCTTTGGACTAATCAGCTGTCCTGTCGTTGCATTACAGTATTCTTGGCGGGCATCTCCACACAAAAGATAATGCATATAGTCCGGCATCATCAAAATTTTACTTGCGGCTGCAAGCTTTTTGGGCTCCTGCTCTTTATCCGCCATCAGCTGATAAATTGTATTGAATATGGCTTTCTGTATTCCGGTTCTTTTATAAAGATCTGATTCAGAGATAAACTTATACACCATATCGTCCATGCCATTTAGACGTTTATCTCGATAGGCATAACACTCTCCCAGCTGTTTCCCGGCCGCATCCAGTAGAACATAATCCACGCCCCATGTATCTACACCCATGCTATAAGGGATTTTCCTCTTTTCAGCACATTTTTTCATGCCTGTAATAATTTCACTAAAGAGACGCTCCGTATTCCAAACCTTGTGTCCATCTCGCTTATCCATTGCATTTTCAAAGCGATACAGCTCTTCCAAGCAAATCTTCCCGTCCTCCATGTGTGCAAGCATATGTCTACCGGACGATGCCCCAATATCCACCGCAAGATAATATTTCACACCCATCCTAATACTCTCCGATTAAGCCACTCTTTTTCTCATAAAGAAAATCTTCCTTGATATCCACTCCAAAGGGTGCCTTCAATGCCCGGAAATTCTCCGGTGTGATAGTCTGTCGTTTTTTGTTTGTAACAGACATCACCTTAATTAGAATTTCTGCGGACTTCTCTACTGTATGCATCAATCCGAAAGATTCGTCAAAATCTCTTCCGCAAACAAACACGCCATGGTGCGCCCAAATGGCAATGTCTTGCTTCTTCATAATTTCTGATGTCTTGATGCCGATTTCTCTCCCGCCACAAACCATCCATTCAATGACACCTATGCCTTCCGGAAAAACCACGGGACACTCCGTTGCCATCTCCCATAGTTCCCTCGTGAAAATCTTTCCGTCAAGGGGGAGTATAAAGGTCAGTGCAATGACATTTGTCGGATGACAATGGTAAACGACACGAATTTCCGGATCACGCTTTTTACAAACTTCCAGATTCATAACATGGGTCGGAAATTCAGATGTAGGTCTTGCATTTCCTTTTAGTCCCCATTCGATTCTATACTTACTGCCGCTATCATCGAGTTTTACTAATCCGATATTTGCCGGAGGATCAATTTCCACATTTCGAAAATACTTGCCGGATCCTGTGACCATGAAGTACTCCCCGGCAAGCTCCGGCACTGTAGTCCCCAAGTCATGCCAGACTGCATTTTCATCTAAATCGTCCTTTACGGAAGCAAGTTCTTCCTCCCTAACTCTATAACTTAGGTTGCCACCATTTCTTTCATGCCAACCCATTGTAAATCCATCAGAACACATTCTGATGAAGGACTTTGTAAAACCTGCATCGATTACTTTCATATTGCCTCCCTTTTTCCATTCTATACAAGCATTTTTCCTGCCTGCAATGAAGATAAATCATCTTTACCGAACAGAAAGAACTTCCTTCTCATATCTTTTGCAATCATCGTACCACTGCATTTCCGGTAAAACCCCATGTTGCTCACAATAATAGTCCCAAACATCCCCAAATGGCATCATTTTAGATGCTTCGCTCAGCGACATTGCACTTGTAAAATCTCTTGCTTCCTGTAACTTTGCAAGCTCGGTATTAGGCTGTAAGTTAGCATAGAGCAATGCCTTTTCTAGACTACGCATTCCATTTGTCCATGCAGCTATTCGATTAATCGACGCATCAAAGTAGTCCGTCGCGATAAGCAGCTTTTTGGCATCATTCTTGACAATTTCCTGGGCAATTTCTCGTAAATCATCATTAAAGATAATGACATGATCCGAATCCCAGCGAACAGGTCTTGAAAGATGCAATGCCATTTTGTCAAAAAACAGCAGCATCGAAGAAATTTTATCTGCAACATTTTCCGTTGGATGAAAATGCCCAGTATCAATCAAACACATTAAATCATTCTGCGCAGCATAATTCATATAGAATTCGTGCGATCCAACGGTGTAGGATTCTACGCCGATTCCAAACACTTTTGACTCTACTGCAATATAGACCTTGTCTTTGTCGTATCCTGCTGCCAAAATCCGATCTAAAGAGTCCTTCAGTCTTGCTCTAGGTCCTCGGCGGTCCATAGGAACATCTTTCAGTCCGTCGGGAATCCAGATATTCATTAAACATGGAATACCTGTCTCCTCTGCAAAATACTCCGAAATACGGATACAAGCGATACAGTGATCAATCCAAAATTGACGAACTTCCGAGTCTTCCGAGGAAAGTGTTCCATTTTCTGCTTTTGGATGGGCAAACATTGTCGGGTTAAAGTCCAAACCAATGCCATTTTTCTTTGCAAAATCAATCCATTTTCTAAAATGTCTGGGTTCCAACCTATCTCTGTCCACCCACTCGCCTTCATTAAAAATCGCATAACTGGCATGCAAGTTCAGCTTATGTTTCCCAGGAACATAGGAAAAGACTTTCTCAATATCGCTCATTAATTGCTCTGGTGTCTTTGCCTTATACGGATAATTTCCTGTCGTCTGAATTCCCCCGCTGAGGGTTCCTTTTCGATCAAATCCGGCGACATCGTCTCCCTGCCAACAATGCATGGAAACACGGATTTCCGATGTTTTATTTATTGCCGCATCTATGTCCACAGCTATTTGGGCATATTTCTCTTTTGCATATTCATATCTTTCCTTCGCTGTCATGGAATGTGCTCTCCTCTCTTTTGAATCAAAAATACTACATTCTTCCATACCATACTACTATTTTCACTATTACTAACATGGTTCAAACTTGCCCCTCAATATATAGTTAGTGAATTTCACTATTTTTATATCCTTATCCATCTAAATATTCACTATATTTTATCATAATAAAAATAATATAGAAAGTCCTACGCTAAATATTGATGGGGGTAAACTTACTGTCAGTTATCGAGCCCCGTCTTTGACAGTTGCGAAAGAGTCAAGAGCCCATAAACGGCGTAATTACACCATTTATGGGCTCGTGTTTTCTTTTTGAATTCTAGTAATATTTCTACTTTCTCGTTGCGGTTAAAATCTTTTTTATTTCTCTTTGAGATACAATCTCGTAATCCGTTCTAAAACCAAATGTGTCGTGATTCGATCTTTTCTACTGAGATATACCGGTCTGGCTTGAAATTCACTTTGCATAATCCGGAAACATTCTTCAATCTGCCATCGCTTTTGATTCATACTTATAATCGTTTCCACATCATCTTCCAGGTTTGTGCATACGGCATAGAAACCGTCATAACGTTCCTCTTCTGTGGCAACATCTTCATCTATCGAAGGGATCATTTTATCTGCAATCTCGCCCTCAGAAGTACAGTGATTCTGACGTATAAAACGCTTGGGATCGTTCGGACATTTTTTATTCAGAAATGATACGCAAAAATAATTCAAATATTTTTCAATCTCTTTTCTTCTTTGCTAAAAGTTTTTCTCCAGCCTTTCCGGCTATTCCTATATTATCTTACAGAGAATCAACTTCTAAGCTTATAACTTTCCTGCCAGTCTTTCTATTTCCAGTCCGGCCTTAAAGGACTCCATAAAGCTTTTAAAGCCTTCCACTTCTTTCGAATCAGGCAAAATGGTATTCACATGGCTGTCTGCATATATTTTCTTGGAAAGGAAGTCCTGTAGCTCCTCCCCTTCCTCTCTTTCTAACATAAAGGCAGTAAGTATAGCCATACCCCAAGGGCCTCCCTCACCTGCACTATCCATAACGGAAACAGGAGCTTCCACTGCTGCTGCAAGGAACTTCTGTCCCACGCCGGGAGTCTTAAAATATCCTCCATGCCCAAAGATACTATCAATACGAACATCTTCCTCATGCTTAAGAATATCCATGCCAATTTTCAAAGTTGCTAAGGCAGAATACAGCTGGGCTCTCATAAAATTAGCCAAGTTCATCTTACTATCCGGCTTTCTCACAAAAAGAGGACGTCCAGCTTCACAAGCTGTAATAAATTCTCCGGAAATATAGGCATAGGATAAAAGACCGCCGCAGTTCACGTCTCCTTCCAAGGCTTTTTGGAAAAGTGTACGGTACAAAGTATTCTTATCCACTGAGCTTCCCACTGCTTGTGCAAACTCTTCAAACAAACTTACCCAAGCATCAATGTCGGAAGTGCAGTTGTTGGCATGCACCATAGCCACCGTATGACCTGCAGGCGTCGTCACCATATCAATTTCCGGATGAAATTTTTTCAAGTTATGCTCTAAAACAAACATACCAAAAATGGAGGTTCCCGCAGATACATTTCCGGTTCTTACCCCAACACTATTGGTAGCCACCATCCCTGTTCCTGCATCTCCTTCAGGAGGCGCAACAGGGCACCCCGCTTCCAAAGATCCTGTTGGATCCAAAAGTCTTGCTCCCTCTTCCGTAAGTCTTCCCGCTTCCTCTCCTGCCACCATAACCTTAGGCATAAGATCCAAAAGCTTCCAAGGATATTTCCCTGAAATCTTCTCATCAAAGCTCGCTACCATCTTGCTATAGTAATCTTTCGTCGAAGAATCAATCGGAAACATTCCCGAAGCATCTCCAACGCCCAAGATGCGTTTCCCGGTCATTTTCCAATGGATATAACCGGAAAGGGTGGTGATATAGGAAAGCTCTTTCACATGCTCTTCTCCATTTAAAATCGCCTGGTACAAATGTGCAATACTCCAACGCTCCGGAATATTATATTGAAACAAAGAGCTTAATTCCTTTGCAGCCTGATTTGCTGAGTTATTTCTCCAAGTCCGAAAGGGAGTAAGCAAATCCCCATTTTGGTCAAATGCCATATAGCCATGCATCATCCCTGAAAATCCAATTGCGGCCACTTTACGAAGCTTGGTCTGATATTCTTTTTCAATATTTTCTGCTAAATTTTGATAGCAGTCTTGAAGTCCGGACCAAATCTCCTCTAAAGAATAGGTCCAAATACCTTTTTCATAGTGATTTTCCCAACCGTGTCCTCCAATAGCAATCGTCTGATGATTTTCTCCCAGCAGCACCGCTTTAATTCTTGTGGAACCTAGCTCAATTCCAAGTATCGCCTTTCCTGTCTCAATAATATCTTTGTTTGTTGTCATTTCGCCTCCGTTCTTGGGATTCTACAACCCTATCACACCCAGCACTCTAGCACTTTACAAGCAGCAAATTTCCCGAAACAATTGTATCAAAGGGTTAATGATTTCTCTCTTTTTATTTCTTTATCAACTGACAAAATCTTTACTCTATTTATTGTTTTTATTACATATATTTTTATGCGGTCGATTAGGATGGTTTCCAATTTTTATTATCTGTATTTACCCTTCTTCTCTCTTCCTACTCATCGTTTCCATCCGCTGCTTAATTTGAGGACCGGCTACCTGAATGAGACTTTCTAAACTCTTCTACCTCTATCTTTGTAGGCATGGCAATTTGTGCGCCACACTTCATTACCGTTAATGCACTGCAGGCAGTCGCAAACCTACAGCCTTCAAACAGACTCATTCCGCTTAAAAGTGCGTAAGCTAAGGCTCCAATATAGGAATCTCCTGCCCCCAATGACTCAATTGCATTTACTCTGTAGGAGGGAATAAAGATGACTTCCTTATTACTTGCAACAACCGATCCTGTTGCACCAAGCGTAATAATCCAATCATTTCCCATTTCCATACTCATTTTTAATGCTTCAACTTTTGCTTCTTCTACAGAATCAATTTTTGTCCCACAATAAAATCCGGCCTCAACCTCATTCACTACCACAATATCACACTTGGCAATGTAATGTCGGCTCATCTCTCTAGCCGGTGCAGCATTATAAATAACTTTGTACCCAAATTCTTCCGCCTTATCTACCACATAATAATCTACCTCTCTCGGAATCTCATTTTGCAGAATGACTATATCTGCACTTTTCAATAAAGATTCCGCCATAGTAACATCTTCTATTTTCAATTCAAAATTTGCCCCTTTTACAACCGTACAAAACAAATGGCCATCCGGTAATACATGGGCATCCGCCATTCCGGTAGGGGCATTGGACCTTTTTACATGCGTGACATCCACATGGAATTTCTCTGCTTCAGTTAAGAGAAACTCTCCCATTGTATCTTTTCCTACAGATCCAATCATAGACACATTAGCTCCCAGCTTAGCTGCTTGAACAGCCTGATTAGAGCCTTTCCCCCCAGCCGCCAAAATGCATTCATCCACCATCATGGATTCACCCAAATCGGGCATTCGACTTATTTTCATAATAATATCTTGATTCATGCTCCCTATTACAACAATATTTTTTCCCATAATAACTCCTTTCTTTTCATTATAGCTGATTCGAAATAGAAAAATATTCCTTCTCACTTTAATCATTATATTAAGGCGTCTCCAATAGTCTATAAATTATTAAAGAAAAATAGTTATTTTTTTATCAACTAAGAAAATCTTTACTCGCTTGGGGAACAAGGAGTCTTATAGGCTGTTTCTCCAGTAAAGAAAATGGAAAAATAGAGTCTTGTTCCTCCCTTTTCTTAACCAGTAAATATCCTTGTCCATTAACAAGCAAAAAACAGCCGCAGGAAGGATTTCAATCCCGCCTGCGACTGTTATCATTCTATTGCTTCAATCCTATTTACTTTCGCTAACCAATGTCTGGAAGAGTTCATATCCTTCCGCACCGGTGAGACCGTTGTGAACGACCTCATGCACAGCGTGTGCCATCTGAACCGGATGAGTACTCTGGAAAATATTTCTTCCCATATCTACACCGGCTGCACCGCCCTGGATGCACTTATAGGTCATTTCCAGAGCATCCTTCTCCGTAAGCTTCTTGCCGCCTGCAACCACAATGGGAACAGGGCAAGCGGAAACCACTTCTTCAAAGTTATCGCAGTAGTAGGTCTTTACAATCTGGCAACCTAATTCCGCAACGATTCTTGTCGCAAGCTTAAAGAATCTGTCTGTTCTCTCCATTTGTTTTCCGACAGCTACAACACCCATTGTCGGAATGCTGTACCGGAAGCCGGCATTGACAACCTTGGAAAGGTTATCCAAGCTGGAAAGCTGACCATCTGCACCGATAAAGGTCTGCACTGCCATACAGTCCGCATTCATACGAATTGCATCTTCGATGTCCACCGCTACGACTTCCTGGCTAAGATCCTCTTGTACCATGGATGATCCGGAAGTAACACGAAGTGCAACGCCGTTTTTCAAGTTTGCAGGAATACAGGTTCTGAGAGCGCCTCTCGTAGCCATCCAGACATCTACATAAGGTGCCAAAGGCGGAATCTTAAGATCCAAACGCTCCAAGCCTGCTGTTGATCCCATGAAATAACCATGGTCAAATGCAAACATCACTGTTTTACCGGTCTTCGGATTAAAGATATTGGACAAGTGCTTCTTCATGCCCCAATCCAGACCATTACATCCTTTTACCTGGAAATCCCCCTGATTTGCAAACGGAACATCCACATAATAGTTTTTCGCGACTTTTAATTCATCTAAATCCGCCATTCTTTATCTCCCTCTTACCCTGATTTGCCAATATGCAAACTGTTATCCTTCACTATAACTTAGAAATTATAATCTTTTACGTTCTCTTTAGTAAATACAACTCTTTCCGGAAGAAGTACTACACCGTTGTTCTCCGGAGCTGTCTCTGTTCCGGGTACGAGCTCGCTGTTCGGTACAGTCTTTACAGCGCCGATACCGGGAACATCAATGGTATCTCCTGCCTTAATTGTATTTCCTGCTGCAAGATATGCTGCGAAATAGCATCCTAAAGCACCCTGAACACCACAATCCCAAAGTCCCCATCTCTCCAAGATTCCTGCATCAAGATATGCAGTCATTCCGGAAGGTGTACAGAAACCGGTAATGGTTACGTCCTTCATGGTTAATCCCTTGTTCTGTGCAGCCTGGCACTGACCGGGAAGTGCTGTGGAGTCATTACAGATAATCAAATCGATATCGGGGTTATCATCCAGAACAGCCTCACCGATGGTTACAGACTTCTGAGAATCCTGCTCGGAATAGTACGGATCATGTACAGCAACCCACTTCGGATACTTTTCCTTGATATACTTCTCACCTGCAACATACCAGGAGTTCTGGTCTGCTACTGCAGCCTGAGAATAGTGCCAAGCGTACTTAACTTCTCCCTCAGGATCAACACCGCGGTTCTTAAGAGCTTCAACACCCATATCTACAAGCATTGGTCCTAAAACATCGGCAGTACCCTGAGAAACCATCATAGATCTTGCATCCGGAGATACATCGGAGTCCCAAGTACAAACTACGATTCCTGCATCCTTTGCCTCTTTCAACTTCTCATCCAATGCTGTAGCATCTACAGAGGAAATGGCAATGGCATCTACGCCGGCATCAATAGCCTGCTGGATAACTTCAAGCTGATCTGTTACGGTTGCGTTAGCGCTTCCCATATAGTCAACTGTGATTCCCCATTCCTTAGCATACTTCTGTGCGCCGTTATTTGCAGCCTCAAAGAATGAGTTTCCTGTAAGCTTCGGAATAAAAGCTACCGTCTTTCCCTCGATAGACTTAATGTCACCGGACGCCTGATCAGGCTTAGCTTCTGCAGCGGCCTCTGTTTTAGCCTCTGCCTTGGTTGTCTCGGTAGATGCTCCTCCCGATGTGTTTCCTCCGCCGGCACATCCAACTAAGGACATCACCATACTTGCTGTTAATACAGCTGACAACAGTTTTTTCATAATAAACCTTCCTTTCTTATAGAAAAATTATGGGGATTTCTCCCTCATTTTTTACCTTTTTATTTTCTTCTCTTAAAGAGCTGAAGAACGAGTTTATTTTTCGCCAATTCTCTTCCTATTACGACAATCAGGAGCATGATTCCAATCGGCAGGTCCAAGGACTGCGTCTTGATTCCGAAGCAAAGCGGTAAGCCGTATCGCATAATGCAAATCATCAAAGATGCCAATACCGTTCCGAGAATACTTCCCTTTCCTCCGGTAGACAAGGTTCCGCCAAGCACTACCGCCGTAATGATAGACAGGGTAAAAGTTGATCCCAAATCATATTTAGCCGAATCAATATTTGCCGTTAAGAGTACGCCCGCAATCGATGCACCGATACTGGTCAAAATATAAGTACTCATCACGATTAATTTACTGTTAATTCCCGAATACTCCGCAGCTTCAGGATTCACACCGATAAGAAATACTTTTCTGCCGTATTTTGTTTTATGTAGAAGGATAAAACAAAGCAAAATCAAAACCGCATAAATCGCAACCGGCACAGGTATGGTTCCGAAGAGCATCCCTTTTCCGAGGAAACGGAAACCTGTGAAGCTACCGTTCGCAGCCTTTGCCGGAAATCCGCTGATTCCCTGATAAGCAGGCGTCTTGGAAAGGCCGGAAATGAGCAGTGCCAGACCGGAGTACAGTAAGCTTCCGCCCAAGGTTACAACCATCGGCTGTACTCCACAGTATGCGATAAAGTATCCCGACAAGGCTCCGCAAAGCGTGGACAGAAGCATCGCAAGCAGTACGGCAGTCCAGATATTTAATCCCACATCACTCCACAAAACACCGATACAAATAGACGTCAGACCGATTAAGGCACTTGCCTGAATATCAATTCCTCCGGTAATCATAACAAAAGTAACAAACAAAGCAATAATACAAACACTGATATAATTTGTTACACTCGCCAAAATGGAACTTGCCCGGAAGAATTTTGCCGGATTCGCTACACCGAAAATACCTATCTCCAACACAAACAGCAATAAGAGAATAAATTCCCAATGCTTCAGTAGGCCTTTTATTGTTTTCATTTCTTTGTACCTCCCACTTTAGCATCCATAGCTGCCGTTCTGGACAACAATCTTTTTCTTCTGGCAGATTCCACAGCATGTCTCTGTACCAGAGCATCCGCCACAACAATAATCAAAAGCATGACTCCCGTCAGCGTGTTATTAAAATTGGAGGGAAGATGGATAAATACAAGCATACGGCTTACCGAAGACATAATCACTGCGCCGAAGGCAGCACCCAGTATATTTCCAAGTCCTCCGGAGAGAGAAATTCCTCCCAGCACACAAGCCGCAATGGCGGACATCTCATAGCCGGTTCCGGCCACGATATTGACTTGTCCGTATTTGGAAGCAAAAACAACTCCTGCAACTCCCGCAAAAATGCCGCAGATAATATAGGCGAGCATTTTGGTCTTCATCACAGAAATCCCGACCAGCGTCGCACCGTTCGGATTATCTCCTACCGCAATAAAGTACTTTCCCTTTTTCGTTTTCGTAAGCAGCAAATGAATCACCGCAATAATCACGACTATGATTGCAAGATAAATCGTCACTTCCGCAAACAAAACCTGATTTCCGATTTTCGTAAAGGCTCCGGCAAAGTTTTCCGTTGTTTTTCCGCCGGATACAACATAGATGAGGCCTCTTAAGGCTCCGTTTATGCCCAAGGTAAAAATCAGAGAAGGCACATGGAAAAACGAAACTCCGATTCCGTTCATGGCCCCGACAAGCATCCCGATAAGCACCGCAAATACCAGCATTTCCAGTATACTTCCGTTTCTTTTCGCAATCTGTCCGGCTATTGTCGCCGTAAGCCCCATCACCGCACCGATAGATACATCGATTTCTCCGGTCATAATCACAAAGGCAATTCCGATTGCCAGTAAGGTAAATACGACAGATCCGTTAAAAGAAGTAACAATATTGGAGTAGGTCAAAAAGTCCGGATTAACCATTCCCGTAACAAGGAATAAGGCGATAAGAAAGAGGAAGCTGGACAGCCATCTCGCTTTCTTTAATTCATTTAAATACTTCACTCGGACACCTCCTTTTCTCCCTTAAAGCCGAAGGAGGCCGAGGTTAATCTATCCTGCGTCAGCTCTTCCCGTGAAAATGTTCCCGTAATTCTTCCCTGGAACATGATGATGGCGCGGTCTGCGAGTTCCTCTATTTCCTCCATATCGGACGATACAAGCAACACCGCAACTCCGCTTCGCTTCAAACGGTGAATAATGTTGTAAACATCTCCTCTTGCCGCCGCATCGATTCCTCTTGTCGGCTCGTCCAGAATAACCACTTTGGGACTTGTAGAAAGAGATCTTGCAATAATGACCTTTTGCTGATTTCCGCCGGAAAGGCTTCCGATTTCATCATTCAAACCTACTATTTTGGTCCTGAAGTCATCCGCATAGCTCTTGGCAATCTCATCTTCCTTTTTCCGATTCAGGAAAAAGCGTCCCAGTTTCGGACCATTCAGGAGTGCCGAACTTGTATTGGCGGAGATAGAGCTGATTTTAAACAAACCCTGGTAGTGTCTGTCTTCCGGCACATAATTGATTCCGGCTTCCAGCACCTTTCGAGTAGAAAGCCCTGTAATATCCTTACCACTGAGCTTCACCGTTCCGGACAGTACCTGATCCCGTCCGTAAATGGTACTTACAAGCTCCGTTCTGCCCGCCCCGACAAGGCCGGCAATGCCCAGGATTTCTCCCGGATATAAAGAAAAGTTGATATGACTGAAGCCATAGCCGCTAAGATCGTCAACCACCAGCACCGGATCCAGCTTTCCGCGTTCGAACGCCTCTTCTTCTTGTCGTTCCTCGGTCTTCTTCTCCAGATTCGGAGGCAATAAACCGTTCACAAGATCTTCCTTCGTAAAGTCCGAAACAGGACCGTTCACGGTGATCATGCCGTCTTTCATAATGGAAACGTGCGTCGTAATCTCAAAGACCTCGTTCAGGCGGTGTGTGATGTAAATGATTCCGATTCCCTTCTTTCCGAAGTTACGGATTACTTTGAAGAGAGACTGCACTTCATCAAAGGTCAAGGCACTCGTAGGCTCATCCAGAATCAAAATTCTCGCCTCTCGCATCATACCTCTTAAAATTTCTACCAGCTGCTGTTCCGCAATGGAAAGCGTGCTCGCTTTCCGCTGTAAATTGACATTCCAGTTGAGTTCCTCTACCTTTTCCGAAAGGCGCTTCTTTAATTCGGAAGAGCTCTCAGAAAATCCCATCAGAACATTCTCTTCTACCGTCATGTTCGGAAACAGCATCGGTTCCTGTGGAACCATATAAATCCCTTTGGACAACGCAACCGAAGGATTGACCAGTTCCGTCTTTTCTCCGGCAACGTAAATTTCTCCCGAATCCGCCTGATAAATTCCCATGATGATCTTCATCAAGGTACTCTTACCGGCACCATTTCCTCCGATCAGAGCAATCACTTCCCCCGAGCGAAGATCTAAGTCAATTCCTTTCAATACCGCATTGCTGCCAAAGGTCTTACAGATTCCTTTTACGGACAGTAAGCTATTCGACAATCCCGGTACAGCTTGGTCTTTCTCATGATCCATTACAGTTGTCTCTTTCATTTTCATACCCTTATTGCATCATTTGTTTATGAGTATAACTTTTGTTCTTAGCAGTATGATACTGGATTTCCCCTGCATTGTCAACTGATTTTTGTCTTCCCAAAACCTTAACCCGCCACTCTCGCAATATATCCTTATTCAAGAGTACGAGCCATTAAATTCGGAGTTTTCCGCCTCTTTTTAATAAGAAGTATTTTGCCGCATTCTTGCAATAGTTTATTGACAGAGGATTCTTTGATTGCTATACTTCAACTGTTAACATTTGTTTTGTTTTCAAACATTTATATAAGAAGGAATTATGGAAATCTATGATTATGAAGAAAGCCTGATGGCTAAAACCGCTTGGTACTACTATTCCGAGAATATGACGCAGCAAAATATTTCTGAAGTTCTCGGGATAAGCCGTATGCGTGTCATTAAGCTTTTGGAAAAGGCAAAGCAAAGCGGAATTATCCAGTTTCGAATCCGTTCCAATATTGATAAGAGAATGCAGCTGGAACAAAATCTGATTGAAAAATTCGATTTAAAGGACTGTTTTATTGTTCCCGATTCCGTTCAGACTTTGGCCGTAAACGAAAATGTTGCCAGAGCCGCCGCAATGTATATCTCGAACCGAATCAATGCCGACACCTTTATCAATATAGGATACGGAGACACCACAGGGAGAATTCTGAATCATCTGGCTATCAACACCGAATATACGCCGTCATTTGTCTCCTTAACCGGAGGAGTCAGCTATTATTTGCCTAACGCCAGTTCTTCCACCTTTAACTCCAGGTTATACCTGATTCCTTCTCCTTTAATTACTTCAACCAAAGAGATGGCAAGCGCAATAAAGGCGGAAAAATCCGTGAAAGAGATAGAGCAATTGATTCCTTCTTCTCACCTTTCCGTCGTCGGAATCGGTGCCATGAATCCGAAAGCCACCATTTTGCAGTCCGGTATTTTAAGTCAGAACGAATTTCTGATTTTGGAAAACAACGGCGCCGTGGGGGATGTACTAAGTCATTTTATTGATAAAAATGGGGATGTCGTGAATTCCTCTTTGGAAGGGCGAACCATCAGCACCTCTTTGGATGTGGTTAAGCAGCTGGAAAATGTCATCGGTGTAGCTGCCGGTCAGGAAAAAGTGAATGCCATTCGTTCCGCCTTAAACGGACGTTATCTGGATGTATTGATTACCGATGAGGGAACCGCAAACTCATTAATCTAAAAATAAAATTGGGTAAAGGAGCACATTTATGAATCAACAATATTTGCTTGCAATTGATGCCGGAACAGGCAGTATCAGAGCCGTATTGTTTGACACAAGCGGTCGACAGATTGACTGTGTACAGGAGGAATGGGAACACCACGAAGATCCTCGCTGGCCGGGAAGTATGGACTTCGATTGGACTTTCAACTGGAACTTGGCATCGAGCTGCATAAAAAGACTCATTGAGAAAACAAAGATTGACAATAAAGATATTGCCGGTATATCCACTACTTGCATGAGAGAGGGCATTGTTCTTTATAATAAAGAAGGAAAAGAAATCTGGGCATGTGCAAATGTTGACGGCCGCAGTGTCGATGAAGTTGCCGAGTTGATTCGGCAGAATCCCGCTTTAGAGAAAGTCCTGTACAGCGAATCCGGACAGACCTATGCACTCGGCGCACTCCCCCGCCTTCTTTGGATCAAAAACAAATTACCTCATATTTATGAGGAAACCGCTGTGCTGGGTATGTTTAACGACTGGCTGATTCATAAGCTTACCGGCGTGCTGGCAGTAGAGCCGAGCAACGGTTCCACAACCGGAATCTTTGATTTAAAGAAGCGTTCCTGGAATCCTGAAATTGCCAAGCAATGCGGATTAAGAGATGACATTTTCCCGCCGGTACAGGAATGCGGTACTAAGGCAGGTTATGTCACGGAAAGTGCCGCAGCGGAAACCGGCCTTGCCGCAGGAACCCCTGTCATTGTAGGCGGTGGAGACTGCCAACTGGGATGCATCGGCGTCGGGGCCGTGAACCCGGGAGATGCGACCATCTTTGGCGGAAGCTTCTGGCAGTATGAATATAATACGGAAAGCGGACAAACCGATCCGGAATGCAGAGTCCGTGTAAACTGCCACGCTGTACCGAATCTTTGGCAGTTCGAAGCACTCGCCTTTAAACCGGGACTCGTTATGCGCTGGTATAGAGACGCCTTCTGCCAGCAGGAGAAGGAACTCGCGAAACAAAGTGGAGATGACCATGACCCCTACAACTTGATGAACAAAGAAGCGGAAAAAATTCCCGCAGGTTGTTACGGCATGATGTGTACCTTCTCCGATGTGATGAATTTCATCCAATGGAAGCACGCCGCTCCTTCTTTCTTGAATTTTGAGTTGGATGCGGAGAAATTTAATCGTTACACCTTTTACCGTGCCATTCTGGAAAATGCGGCACTGGTAACGAAGGGGCACATGGAGCTGGTTCAGGCCTCCACAGGTAAGGCGCCAAGTCATGTTGTTTTTGCCGGAGGAGCCAGCAAGTGTCCTCTCTGGTGCCAGATTCTTGCCGATGTATTAAATCTGGAGGTAAGAGTCCCGGTTGTAAAAGAGGCGACCGCACTCGGCGCCGCCATTCTCGCAGGATACGGAGTCGGAATTTACAAAGATATTGCAAGCGCTGCAAAAGAATGTGTGAAGTGGGATAAAGTTTATACACCGAATGCCGAAAATCACGCGGTATATCAAAAGATGTATCCCGTTTGGAGAGAAGTTTACAAAGCACAATTAGAGCTTTGCGACAGAAAATTGACCAAGAATATGTGGATTGCACCGGGCATTTCTTAATCAATAAATCATTAGAAAATAGGAGGGAAAAAATGTACGTAGTTGATGAGAAGGATTATGAGTACCGAAATGAAAATTTGAATGGGCCGAAATACTTAATGAAAGGACCGAGAATGAATTTTGCGCTGGTTCAGTTCCAGCCCGGAAAGGATTTCAAGGCACATTATCACAATGTCATGGAAGAGAATTTCTATATTCTGGAAGGAAAAATCGATGTGATTGTTGACGGTGTTGTGAACCATCTTTCACCGGGACAAATGATTCATATCGAACCGGGCGAAGTACACTATGTTGTTAACAACTATGACGAGCCGGTAAAAATGATTTCCACCCTTGCCCCCTATCAGGAAGTAGATAAGGTTGAAGTCGATAATTATACCTACTAAGTTTGGGAAATAGAAAACAAGTAAAAAAGAGGCATAAGATTTGTATTTCAAAATCATGCCTCTTTATGTTTGTCCGGAATGGCAACACCCCCGTGGCAGAAATCTGCTGCGGGGGTGTTATTTTAAGGGACATGTTATTTACCATTTACTTTCTATTTCATTACTATCCATTTTCCTGACTTAGTAGAGCCTTCTCTTTTAATCTTACCGTCTGCTCTTAATTTCTTTATGTGATAACGAACTCCGTCAAAAGAAACATTTAAATGTTCCGCAATTTGTTTTGCTGTAATATTTGGCTCCATCATCATCAATTCAATAATTCTATTCGGTACGGATTTCTCAATTTTTATTTCTTGGGTAGTTTCTTGGGTAGTTTCTTGGGTAGTACTACCATTAAACTCTTCCAAAAACTCTGCATTTATACCTATAACTGCATTTGTATAGTTATCTTCTTCATTATCCGGGTAAAACTTAAGCTCAGGAGAACCATTTTCAGATAGTGCATCCTTTGCACGCCTTATACCTGAACCGTAAGACTCTATTAAGTTAAGGGAAAAGAACATATCTTTAAGTTCTTTGTTAAGATACTGCCTTCTGTCAAAGCTTCTGTCCTTGTTAAGAGCTTCAATTGTCACAGGAGGGAGTGGTCTATTATGATTTACAAAAGAGATTCTATCCTTGTAAATGTAGATTCCTACGTATTCAGGCGTATCGTATTCCTTATGCAAAATGGCATTCGTAGCAAGCTCTTCAAATGCTGTAAGAGGATAGTTATAGATAATCTTATGCTCGATTTTATCTGCTTCCCTTATGGTATATGAAGCCATAATATTGTCTTCAAAATATTTACTGACTTGTTTTGCCTGTATCCAAACCGGCCCATCAAATCTTTTTGATTCCATTTTATCCGTTCCGTCAATTTCTCTTATGATTTCAACATGGGCATTTGGAATAAATTTATTTGGTGTTTCGGAAAACATCAGCACAGCAAAATTTTTAGCTCTATAACCGCCATACTCACTTTCACTGACAAGTCCCATACTCTTTGCCATATCCAACTTAGACATTTCTCTAATATCTTTCTTTGCTCCCGTCTGAAGCAGATATTCTTTCATATATTCATAGCTTAAATCATCTATGGTAGCTCTATCATTGAGATTGGAACTAAAAGAAAAGTTTGCAAATTTCTTTAAAAGTTCAAATTCTTCGATTGGATTTGGAAGTCTTGAATCTCTGCCGACTCTGATATATCTTCCTGCCTTTAGCTTAATATCTTTATCTCTTTCCGCCCTTTCACTTGTTTGAAACGGTCCATTACTACCACTCTCTACCGCAACTACGATATAATATTCATCATCAATTTTGTCCGTAATAATATGGTAATTTATTTTAGGATAGATATTAGAAAGGAGCGATTTAATTTCATTTTCAATTCCCTCTAATTTTGCTTCTTTTATCCCTTCAATTGGTCTTTTAGGAATTGCTTTTTCTCCCGTAGCTTTATCATCAACTTCTTCAATACCAACAAATAACAATCCTATCTCATTGTTCATATAGTTATTAGCGAAGGCACAAGCGGTTTTTAGTATTTTATCTTTAAAATTTGCCGACTTTTTATATTCGATAAAGCTGCTCTCTATGTATTGATTTTCAAGAATGTTATGAGCCATTCTTTTTATATCTAAAAGCTGCATAATACCCCCTCTTTTCACAAATTTTATCAGTATATTATAGCATTTTTAGAGGGTTTTTTTCACTCTGAAATTAGCAGGTGCTCTGAAAAAAGCTTGAGGAGCTATTCTCCACTAATTCTGTTAGCCGTTATACGTATCTACGTGGAGCATCTAACCACAAGATGGGAGAGTATGAAATTTTTTCTGTAAATGATGACCTTCTATGAAATTTACTTTGTGCTTAATCCCTTTGCATACATGGAAATAATCTTTCGGTCGATATCAGAAATATCTTTCTGACGTTTCTTTACTACTTGAGGTTCAAACTCAGACAAACGATCTTGAGGAACCTCAATATCCATGCTTCCAAAGCTGGAATTAACTTGCTTGGTCTTATAGTTATTTCGGTAGTCTCGTACCTCATCCGTTGAATCAGTATGTTCAGATTTTTCATATCCAAGATGGTGATTCATTTCCGCTTCCATCATTTCTTTGATGGTTCCACCCAATAAATCCTTTAATGCATCCTGAATATCGTATTCTTGCAAAAGTTGCTGGATGATTGCACGTTTGCCATCTGTCATTTGAACGTGATGTACCGGTTTTCTTTCTCTCTTTGCCATAATTAAAGGCCCTCCATGATTTTTCATTGTATCATAGAAGACCTTATGATTATTTATTTACAGACTTTTTTCATACTCTCGAGAAATAAAGCTCTTTATTTTCGACTTGATTCTAATCCGTTTAAGAATCGGCTATAGCATCGGTATGGTTACTCCTGACTTACAATCTCTACATCTCTCTTAGAGTTATAGTTTGCCGCATCCTTGGCTTCCAGAACCTGATTTCCTAAAACAACCTGCTTGGGAACTTTGCCGCCGTCAAGATAGGTATGAGCCGCTTCTAAAATGGAAACTCCAAGTCCGTAAGGTGGCTCGGAAATGGAAGCTTCAATCTTACCTTCCTTCATTGCATCAATAGTGTCGTCAATGCAATCGCATCCGATAATGGTAATTTTATCCAGTCTTCCTGCTGCTTCAATTGCTTCTACCGCACCAAGTGCCATCTCATCATTTGCTGCATAAAGACCGTCAATTTCCGGATTTGCGGATAAAATGTTTTCCATTACGCTCATTGCTGTAGCTCTGTCAAAGTTAGCCACTTCAGACTGAACAACTTCAATATTGGGATACTTCTTAATTTCATCCGTAAATCCCTGGTGTCTGTCCTGTGCCACATTGCTTCCCATGATACCCTGCAATTCAACAACTTTACCTTTTTCGGAAAGAGCCTTAGCTAAATAATCCGCAGCCATGGCGCCGGATTTGATTGCATCGTAGCCGATGTGAGAAACCACCTCTCCGCCGTTGGCCTTTCTATCCATAGTGAATACCGGAATTCCCGCTTCATTACAGGACTCAATAGCCGGAACAATGGCATCCGAATCGCAAGTGTCCACAATAATTGCAGCAGGCTTCATAGAAATTAAATTTTCAATATCTTTTGCCTGGATGGCAGGATCGTCCTGTGCGTCGGTGGCTACAATTTCAATCCCATACTTCGCCGCAGCATCTTTTACACCCTGCTGTACAGACACAAAGAAAGGATTAGTCTGCGTATTCATGGAAAGCCCAATCATTACGCCATCCTTCTTGTCTTCAGACGCTGCAGCTTCTGTAGCTTTTTCTTCCACTTTCGTTTCTGCAGCCTTTGTTGTCTCCGTTTTGGCTCCTGTACTACAGCCAACCAACGCTAACACGGAAAGCATTGCCACTGTTGCCATAAATCTTTTTTTCATCTTTTTTCCTCCTATTTTCCTTTTAAGAGAAAAGAGCAACAAATCTCTTCCTCTTATATTCACATACTTTTAACGATCCGAAAGTTCATTTACCTTCTTGTCCACGAGCACTGCCAACAAAATAACAGCACCTTTTACTATGTTCGTTGCATGAGGATCGATTTTCATCAAAGTTAGAAGATTATCAATAATACCCATTATGATAGCGCCGACGACTGTAGGTAGAATAAAGCCGCTTCCACCGCTCAAACTGGTACCGCCCAGAATAACCGCCGCTATAGCATCCATTTCTATTCCTTCTCCACCGGTAGATTGTGCGGATGCCAGACGGGATGTTAAGACAATTCCGGCCATAGCACACATAAAGCCGTTGATAACATAAACCATCCACTCTACCAATTTCGTACGAATACCGGAAAGCCTTGCCGCTTCTCTACTTCCGCCCAGAGCATACACCGCTCTTCCATACGCCGTCTTGGTCAGAATGTAATGCCCCAGCAAAAAGAAGAAAACAACAAACAGAATCGGGAGTGGAATCCCCAAAAGATTTCCTTTTCCTATAAATTTATAACCTGCGTTCTTAATTGCAATAGGAGAACCTTGGGTATAAACCAACACGCAGCCTCTAAGCAATGTCATCATTCCAAGGGTAGCTATGAAAGCAGGAATTTCACAATACGCGACAAAAAAACCATTGATACAGCCGCATAGCACGCCTACCGTAATCGCTACTAGGATAGCCAGCATCATATTATCCGTGCTCTTTAAAATGCCTGCACAAAGAGCTCCCGTCAGTCCGACTATTGAGCCTACGGACAGATCAATTCCTCCCGTTAAAATCACAAAAGTCATTCCCGCAGCAACTAAGCCGCCAACAGCAACTTGTCGTATAACATTGAATAAGTTACTGAGGCTCAAGAAGTTCTTGGACAAAATACTGGCTACAATACAGATTAATAACAGAATCAGTACCGAACGATAAATATTGACTTGTGCAACCAGTACTCCCTTATTTACTTTTTTCATGATTCAATTCCTCCCGATTCATAAGCCAATATCTTCTCTTGACTTAACTCTTCCTTACTTAACTCCAGAACACGATAGCCTTCTCTCATAATCACCACTCTATCGCTCATTCCAATTACTTCCGGAAGATCTGTGGAAATCAAAATTATACTTTTCCCCTCTTTTGTCATTTGATCCATGATATTGTAAATTTCAGCCTTGGCACCGACATCTACTCCTCGTGTCGGCTCGTCTAAAATAAGGATATCCGTGTCCGCTTCCAAAACTTTGGCGAAAACAACCTTTTGCTGATTCCCTCCGCTAAGTCTTCCTGCAAGTTGCATAGGACTGCTTAGTTTAATATTCAATCGTTCTACTTCATTTTGTACCGCGTTTTGTTCCTTCCGTTTATTAATCCGGAATCCGGAAGAAAACTTCTTTAGGGAAGAAAGAACAATGTTTTCCTTGATACTTCTATTCAGGACAAGCCCTTCATTCTTTCTGTCATCTGAAACAAAACCTATTCCCGCTTGAATCGCTTTATTTGGACTGGAATTATCAATCCTTTTTCCATGAACGAGAATTTCTCCGGACTTCATCGGGATTGCCCCGTAAATCATTTTTGAAAGTTCAATTGTCCCTGAGCCCAACAAACCTGCAATGCCGAGTATCTCCCCTTTACGGAGCTCTATGCTTACGCCGTTAACTCCTTTTCCATGAATATCCTTAGCTTCGAAAACAACTTCACTTCCTTGATAATCTCTTTCAGGATATAAACTTTCCAAACTTCTACCCACCATCAAAGAAACCACTTCCGCATAATTGGTATCCTTGATTTCCTTTGTCTCAATATACGATCCGTCACGGAACACCGTCAGTCGATCCGCAATCTGAAATATTTCATCCATACGGTGGGAGATGTAAAGAATGGATATTCCTTTTTTCTTTAAATCCTCAATAATTTCAAAAAGCACTTTGATTTCTTCATCCGTAAGAGCCGCTGTCGGCTCATCCATAATGATGATTTTTGCTCCGATTGTGAGACACTTTGCAATCTCCGTCATCTGCGCTTCAGCAACACTTAGGTGCTTCACCTTTGTGCGAATATTAATATGAAGCTTCAGTCTATTGATGATTTCCTCCGCATCCTTGTAGAGCTTTCCGAAATCAACTCTGCCTCCGCCCTTCATCGGTAAACGGCCCAAGTACATGTTTTCAGCGACGCTCAGTTCAGGAACCATGTTAAATTCCTGATATATCATTGCAATCCCGTGTTTTTCCGCCTCCTTTGTGGAATGGAAAAATACCTCTTCTCCATCCAAATAAATATGTCCCGAAGTATAGCCTTGTGCACCGGCAATAATCTTCATCAAAGTAGACTTTCCCGCACCGTTTTCCCCACATACGGCATGAACTTCTCCCCTTTTAATTTGAAGATGTGCATCCTTCAGTGCAATGACGCCGGGGAACTTCTTCGTCACTGATTCAATTCGCAATACACAATCATCCATCACTATTTCTCCAATCAATAAGCACAGCCACAAGTCAGAATTACATTGGTATAGCCGGTAAATTCACCTGTTAAAATGATTGCCTTCGCCGATTCGCTCTCTTTCTTCAGCTCTGTATGCGGAATATAACGAAGCGGAAGATTTTCCGGAAGTAAGGAAAGCGCCTTTTTATGGAATTCCGGAGAGACCGTCTTTGCCTCTTCTGCAAAAGTCGCCTGCTCCACCACAAGATATTTTAATATTTCCTCCAAAACTTCCAAATACCCCGGGCTACCGGCTTTCCATCCGAGGTCTATTCTTTCTACCCCATTTGGAATCGGAAGCCCTGCATCACCTATTACCAATGTGTCTCTATGTCTCAGCTCTCCCATAACTCGAAGAAGTTGTGGATGAAAAATACCCTGCTTTATCATATCAGGCCTCCTTATTATTCTCTAAAAATGCTTCTATTTCAGAACGAATCGGCATAGACGGAGTGGTGCCAATCTTCTGTACCGACAATGCCGCGAGTGCGTTTGCAAATCTTGACGCTTCGAGAAGATCCTTTCCCTCCGCCAGAGCCGTAACCAAGCCTCCATTAAAGGCATCTCCCGCCCCGGTGGTATCAATTGCATTGACCTTAAACGCGGGAATTAACTTTCGTTGTTCTTCCGAGGCCACATAAACCCCTCTGCCCCCTAGGGTAATAATGACTGACTTGACTCCCTTATCCATAAACCAATCTGCCGCTTTTTTTGCATTTTCCTCATCGGTAACCGGAATGCCGGTCAAAATCTCGGCTTCCACCTCGTTCGGTGTGATAATGTCTATTTTCGAGAGTACCATATCACTAATCTTTTGAACGGGTGCCGGATTCAAAATAACTTTAACACCCTTCTTTTCTGCCAATGCAACGATTCCTTCCACCGCAGAAACATTCGTCTCCAACTGGGTAAGAAGGTATTCAGACTCTTCTAATACCGGGGAAAGGCTATCCACTTCCTGATCCGTAATCTGGTTGCATGATCCGAGAACAACCACAATTTCATTTTGGCTGGTATTCTCATCTACCATGATGAGGGCTGCACCGGTTTCCGCTTCATCAGTCTGAAAAATATAATCTGCATTCATTTTCAGATTCTTCATGGTTTCCAGAGCTACATTGCCAAAGGTGTCCTTTCCGAGCTTGGTAACCATGACCAGATCCGCTCCGGCTTTATGCGCCGCCACCCCCTGATTGAAGCCTTTACCGCCCGGTCCCATTTTAAACACACTCCCCTTTACCGTCTCTCCGGGAACCGGCAGATGCGGAGTCCTACTCATTAAGTCCACAACGAAACTTCCAAAAACAAGAACTTTTCCCATACATATTTCTCCTTTATATCTTCGGTTTTTCAACAATGTAACCGGTTACTTATTTGTCCTTAAACAAGTATCTCACTCTTTGCGAGTAATACTCTTTTATAAAATATTCTCTTAAATCCACTTCTTATATCTCATGGAGCTTTTTACATTTTTCCGATCCCCTTAATATAACTTTATGAGGAACAAGAATCTTCTTTTTAATTCCCGTATTTCCTTTATTTTTTAACTTGGAAATGAGTGCCCGCATAGTTTCTTTTCCCTGAAACTCTGCATCTCTTTCCACTGTGGAAAGGGGATAAGCAATGAATTTCAACGCATCGATTTGGTCAAATCCGAGGATGGAAATATCTCGCCCGATTTTTATATGATTCTCCGTAAAGTACTTTAACGCCCCTAAAGTTGTTTTATTATTTGAGGTAAAAATTGCTGTTGGCGCCTCCTCTAAAGCCAGTAATTCCCTGGTTCTTTCATATGCCTTATCAATTTGGAAGTCTCCAAACACAATATATTCTTCCTTAACTTCCAATCCGGCATCCCGTAAAGCCTCTTTATATCCAATCAATCTTTCTCTTCCGGGAAGCGAAGTCTCCGGTCCGGCAATGATTGCTATCTTTCTATGCCCTTCTCGAATCAGTGCATGAACCCCTTCGTAAGCCCCCTTCACATTGTCCACAAAAACACCATCGAGTTCTCCCCCATAAACTTCTCTGTCCGCAAGTACCACAGAAATATTTTTCTTCTCCAGTTCTGCCAGTCGATGATAGGTCTCGGCATCCTGCTCGGAAACCGGTGCAATGATAATCCCCGATAGGTATTGCCGTTCTACTTCAGACAGAGCATTATGTTCCTTGTTCATGTCTTCTGCCGTGTCACACAGAATCAGTCTGTATCCTTCCTCTTCGGCCACAGACCCTATTCCTCGAATCAGAGCAGAAAAGAATTCATTTGTAATATCAGGAACAAGCACTGCAATTCCGGAGCTTTCTCTCGAACTGAGGCTTCTTGCCACTTCATTCGGAACATAGCCTGTTTCTTGAATTACTTGTAGTATTTTCTTCTTAGTCTCTTCCTTAACATATCCTGAGCAATTGATTACTCTCGATACCGTCGTGGACGACACGCCCACTATCTTTGCTATATCCCTAATATTCATACTTCCTCTATGTGTAACCGGTTTCTTGTTCTATATTACCTCTATATTGAGATTATGTAAACAGAATTTGTGCAGTTATTATTTTAACAGACACAAATCTGATTTAATTATTATAAAAAATTAAAAAAATCCGCCATTGTTAGCGGATTTTTTTATCAATATATATAAAGCAAATTATTCCGTTGCCATTCCTTTGAAAATCAAGGTTCCCACAACTGCACCACCATCCACGAGGCCCAGGCTCTTCTCTCCGTAATAAGCCGCTCTTCCATGGACTGCCATCATCTCTTTCGTCTTTTCAGCTCCGGCCTTCGATGCTTCATAAGCATTCTGAAAAGCCACTTTATCCTCTTCCGAGCCGGAAGAAAGTAAAGACTCTATTCCGGGAGAAAGAGAATCAATAATCGTTTTTTCTCCGACTTTTGATCCCGTCTTATCCAAGATATTGTCCAGACCTTTTTCCAGCGCTACGGAAAGCTCCTGTCTGGAAACCTCGGTCTTTCCCTTCAGCTCTTTGGCTATTCCCATTAAGCCAAAAGACAGAATGGTTCCGAGAGAGGAAGGCGCCGACTCATTAAAGGTTTTCGACAAATCTCGAAATACTTTCCCAAGATCCGTCTCTTCCGTCTTATTCAGCACCTCTACAAGCGCATTAAATCCTTCCGACATGGAAATCCCCAAATCTCCGTCTCCGTTTCTTTGGTCCAGTTCCACTAAATAATCTCGATTTTCCGTCATTTCTTTCGCGATAGCCGAAATTCCTTTTTTAATTTCCGAAATAGCAATCATGCTTGCCTCCTAAATATTTATCATACCGCAGTTTTTACTTATTGGAATTGGTATAGAAAGGTGTCGATGCCGGATAACGCAGCAAGTCTTTTAATTCCTCATCCAGTTTAAGGACAGTCAAAGACAGTCCGGCCATTTCCATGGATGTGGCATACTCTCCGATATGCGGCATGACAATCTGCACGCCCTTATCCTTCAGAATCTGACTCACCTTTCTGAAGATAATAAACTGCTCTTCCGTCGGAGTCGCTCCCAGGCCGTTAATCATTACGGACACTTCGTCTCCGCTCTTTAAGTCCGCTTCTTCCAGAATCTTGTCCAGCATATTTGTGGCAATTTCATCCGCTGTAGTGAACTTCTTCACTTCGATTCCTTTTTCCCCATGGATTCCCATTCCGAATTCCAGCTCATCTTCTTCGATGTGGAAGGTCGGCTTGCCTACCTCCGGAACAATGCAGGGGCTCAAAGCAATGCCCATAGTGTACATATTCTCCAACGCCTTCTTCGTTACCCGAACGACTTCATCAAGGCTCATCATCTTATCGGCAGCGGCTCCTGCAATTTTATAAGCATAAACAATTCCGGCCACGCCTCTTCTCTTTTCTTTGGTTTCTACCGGACTGGATGCTACATCATCCGCCCCAAGAAGAATTTCCGTCTTAATATCATCAAACTCTACGTCCTCGCACGCCATCTTGAAATTCAAGAGATCCCCGCCATAATTTCCAAAGAGACAAAGGACTCCTGCACCCGCATCACAGGCACGAATTAAATCCGCCATTTTAGAGGAAGCAGGGCTCGCAAAAACATTTCCTACTGCGCAACCATCCAGCATTCCTTCCCCTACATACCCCAGAAATAAGGGTAAATGTCCGGATCCGCCTCCGGTTACAATTCCTACCTTTCCCTTTACCGGTGCATCTTTTCGAATCACCATACGGAAATCATCATTTAATAAGCTGATTTTATCTCCATAGGCGGCAATAATGCCCTCCACTTCTTCCTTTACAAAATCTTTCGGGTCGTTCATTATCTTCTTCATAAAATCACTCCTTTTTGAAATCGAATCTTTATGCTCCAAGATATACTTTCTTTACGTTCTCATCATTTAACAAATCACTTCCCTTACCTTCCATCGTGATTTTTCCCGTTTCCAGTACATACGCTCTATCCGCAATAGACAAGGCCATAGACGCATTTTGCTCAATGAGTAAAATCGTCTTTCCCGTGTCTCGGATTTTTAAAATTAATTCAAAAATATCCTCGACAATAATAGGGGCAAGTCCCATGGAGGGCTCGTCCAGCATAATCAGTTCCGGCTTCATCATTAGGCCTCTGCCTATGGCAAGCATCTGCTGTTCTCCTCCGGATAAGCTTCCTCCAGCCTGTTTTCTTCTTTCTTTCAGTCTTGGGAACAAAGAGAAAATATATTCAATTTGTTCCTCTATTTCCGTCTTCTTTAGTTTGGGATTTCCCAAGCTTCCGACCAGTAAATTTTCATAAACACTCAGGCGCGGAAAAATCTTCCTGCCTTCAGGAACATGGGCAATACCCTTTCTCACAACCTGATCCGGAGGTAACTTGCCAATATCCTCATTATCAAATAAAATCTGTCCCGATGTTTTTTCCACAAGATTGGAAATTGCCATAAGTGTCGTTGTCTTCCCGGCGCCGTTGGAGCCAATCAGAGTAACAATCTCATTTTTGCATACCTGAAGATGGACATTTCTGACAGCTGCCACATAACCATAGTTCACTGAAAGATCGGAAACTTTTAAAATGGTTTCTTTTTCCATATCACATATCTCCCATCAATTTTCCATGACCAAAGTAAGCCTCTTGTACCATCTTGTTTTCCTGAACTTCCTTCGGTCCTCCTTCACAAATTTTCTCTCCAAAATTCAAAACCAAAATGCGATTACAGGAATTCATGATGAACTTCATATCATGTTCAATGACAACTATGGTATATCCGCTTTTGTTTAACGCAATAATAAATTCTCTCAAACTCTCCGTTTCGTTCGGATTCATTCCTGCTGCAGGTTCATCCAATAAGAGAATTTCCGGATTCAGTGCGAGTGCACGAGCAATTTCCACCTTTCTTTGAATCCCGTAAGACAAATTCCCCGCCATCGTATCGGCATAATCCGACAAACCTACCTTTTCCAGAACCTGAGCTACTTGTTCTTCTACAAACTTCTCATCTTCTTTAAATCTTTTAGAATGGAAAATGGCATCCATGATTCCCGACTTAGTCCGCGTATGAAACCCTATTTTTACATTTTCCCGTACAGTCATAAATTTAAACAGCTGAATATTTTGAAAAGTACGAGCCATTCCCTTTCGAGCAATTTGATCGGAGCTCATTAAGGAAATGTCCTCTCCGTTCAAATAAAACTTTCCCTTAGTTGGAGAATATATTCCGGAACAGCTATTAAAAAATGTCGTTTTTCCGGCACCGTTCGGCCCGATAATGCCGAAAATATCGCCTTTGGCAACCTGCATATCCACTTGATTTACCGCTTTCAAACCGCCGAAGAATTTGCAAACGCCCTTTGCTTCCAATATGGTTTCCATCTTTTTCCCTCTTCTATATAAAGTCCTATCTTAGGAACGCGAGATTTTTTTCCCGGAAAGAATACTGTCTGATGCTCCTGCCAAGCCTTGCGGTCTGAGCCAGAGCATGACAATAATCAAAATGGCAAAGGCTACAAGTCTCCACTCTCCAATCGGCCTGAGTATCTCCGTAATAAAGTTCACGATTCCCGCTCCGAGAATAGGGCCAAGTAAGGTTCCCTGTCCCCCTATAATGACCATAGATAATACATTCCATCCTTCATCCAGGGTAAAATAAGTCGAATCGATAAATTTTACATAAGGAGCGTAGGTTGCTCCGACAACGCCTGCCCAAAAGGCGCCATACATGAAATTCATGGCTTTATATTTAGGCGTTTCCACTCCCAGGGAACGGGAGGCCAACTGATCCTCTCTTATACTCATCCAAGCTCGACCCACTCTGGAATGAACCACCCTATTCGTCACAAATAAAAATAATGCAGCTATAACGAGGAAAATGTAATAATACGATTTTGCATTTTTTATGGAATAGCCAAAAAGCTCCGGTGCCGGAATACCCTTAATCCCGAGCGCCCCTCCGGTAACGCCGGTCCAGTTCAATGCAATGAGTCTTACAATCTCCGAAAACCCTAAGGTAACGATAGAAAGATAAATTCCTCTCATCTTCAAAGTCGGTAAAGCAATGAGCAAGCCAATCAATGCCGTAACGATACCGGAAACAGGAAGCAAAAGCCAAAAACTGAGGTGAAGCTTCGTTGCCAGTACAGCCTCCGTATAGGCTCCGATGCAGAAAAAGCCTGCAATACCGAGACAAGTCTGTCCGCTGTAGCCGTTAATACTGTTCAAGGCGCCGGCCAAGGTGGAGTACATCAGAATTCTACACAGTACTCCCATAATATAATTCTTAGGAAAAAGAACCGGCAGGATAAGGAGAACAATCCCCAGAAGGATGTAGAGAAAAATACGATACTTCCGGTAAAAGCCATCCCATCGTTCTAAAACAGGAACTTCGGATTTACTCATACTCTCTCTCCTTTCTTGGATTTAAATCCTTCCGGTCTGATTAGAAGCACCAGAATCAAGAAGCCGAAGGCGAAAATGTCACGAAAACTCGCCGAGGAAAAGGTGATTCCCAAATTCTCTATGATTCCGAGGCACATTCCTCCTACTGCAGAGAAAGGAATATCCGTCAGTCCGCCCAAAACAGAAGCGGAGAACGCTTTCATCCCGTAGGAACCGCCCATTGTCGGAATGGCCATTTGATAATACAGTCCGAGTAGAGTTCCCCCGACACCCCCAAGACCGCATCCGATACAGTTCCCAATCATGGACATGCGTTTCACGTTGATTCCTACCATACTTGCGGCTGTTTTATTCTGGCTTACAGCCCTAAGGCTGATTCCCCAAGTCGTTTTATTAAATACCAAACTTAAAATAACAGCGAGGACAACCACCACAAAAAGGATAATTAACTGTATTTTCTGTACCTGAACAGGACCGATTGTATAAATCGTATTGTTAATGACATTTAAAATCGGCTGTTGATTCGGTCCGAAGAAAATCTGCGCCAGGTTTTTCACCAAAATACTGAAACCGATTGTACAAAGGAGGGGGATATGCCTCGGCGCATTGCTGAATCTTTCATAACAAATATGATATATGGCTATTCCCATAATCCAAGTGGTCAAAAAGCTTGCCACTATGCCCATCAAGAGGTTATTTCCAAAATATTGAAACATATACATGGAGGTATATGCTCCAATCATAATTACCTCACCATAAGTAAAGGTAACCATTCCCACAACTCCCACAATGACAGAGTAGCCGATTGCGAGAAGTGCATAAATAGCCCCTTGGCACAGACCATTGATTAACTGATTCAGAAAATATTCCATAATCCCCCTCAATTTTTCTTCTGCCAAAAAACAAAATCAGTACGTTACATTGATACCATTCTATAAATGTTCTTTTTCAAGATTTTCTAGTTCTCTTTACTGTAGTCAAAGCCTTCCTTGATTACATACTGTCCGTTTTCAATTCCGCAAATCATGTACTGACGGTTAATATCTCCGTTTTCCGTAAACTTAATCGGCCCGGTTACCCCTGTGTAATCCACTTCAGCAAGCTTGTCACGAATAGCCTCTCTGGTGATATCCCCATCAATCGCCTCAATAGCTGTCTTAATGAGATATACCGTGTCATAAGCGCAAGCCGGATGAATGGTCGGCTGGAATCCCGCCTTCGATACAAACTCATCCTTCCATGCAGTAAGTTCCTTATTCTCCGGATCGAAGAAGAAAGGAGATGTAATCAATAAACCTTCGCTGTTCTTTCCGGTCTGGCTGATCAACTGCTCGGAAGTTCCCGGTCCAAGTGCTGCCAATGGAACATCCCATCCGCTTGTACGAATCTGATTGATAATCTGCGGAACGGCTCCCTGGTCAAGGATAATAACATGATCCGGATTAGCGGATTTCAACTTGGTAATCAAGCTGGAAAAGTCCTTTTCATCCTGTACATAGTTTACGCTGGCAGCAATATTTAAGCCGATTTCCTTTGCCGCTTTTTCAAAGTTGGAGAAGGCGGATGTTCCCCAGTCACTATTGATATAAATAACACCGACATTTTTTGCTCCTGCGTATTTCTGCAGTAAATACTTGGCGGCAAACGGTGCCTCCGCACTCTGCAATCCCATAATACTGAAGCAATATTTACTCATCGGAGCATAATCGGGGTTCGAAGCTGTCGGAGAGAGTTGCACGATGCCCGCTTCATCTACAATGCTGGCATTCGCCATACAGCAACCGGAGGTAAAGTCTCCCAAAATTGCCATAATTTCATCATCATCCGCAAACTGTCTTGCAAGGTCTGAGGATTCTTTCTGATCACCCTTTGAATCCTTCACACTAAGCTCGAACTTTTTGCCCTTTACTCCGCCATCTGCATTAATCTTGTCTACCGCCATCTGCATAGCAATCTGGAAGCCTTTTCCATACTCTGCATTGGTTCCTGTCAGCGGTGCCAACACGCCAAGCTTGATTGTGCCGCCTTCTGCAGCATTCCCTTCCTTGGCCGCTTGTGTCTCTCCGCTCTTTTCCGTTGTGTCCGCCTTCTTCTCCGCGCCACCACCGCATGCTGTCAAAAGAGACATGGACGCAACCAGCGCAACAGCAAGAGATGCCTTCATTTTCTTCAATAACATGTTTTCCTCCTTGTCTAAACGAAATGCTGTCCGACTTTTCGGGCACATTCTGTTTGGATAAAAATTAGTTCCTTAATTCAACCCGTGGAGATTGAATAAATTTCCTCAGTGCAACATCTAATTCGAACTGCAATTTTAAAACCGGATTATAATTTTCAATTTAGCCTACAATTTTTTGAAAATCGCCCTTGCACGCTTCTCTTATATATTGAATTTTTTCATAGTCAATCGATCTTGGCAATGTACAATCGGCACCGATGATGACACCCTTACGTCCAACGTCTTTAAGAAGCTTCTGGGTGTAATTCTGAATCTCCCCTTTGTTTCCGGTAAACAGTATGCTGTCCTCCGTATTCAAAAATCCGCCGATTACGCACTTATCATGGAAAAATTTCTTTCCCTCTCTAAGAGACAGGCACTCCGTATTCACTGCCCAGTTAAAAGCAATTGCAGGATAATCCTGATAAATCGTCAGGAAATTCGTATTGCCTCTCCAACCGCAAATATGAAGAAGATTGTACGGAGAAAATGCTTTTGCATTTTCCAGAACCTTTTTCTCGCTCGGGGTAACATATAGTCTGTAAAGTGCATCCGGAATGTAACGGTGCATATCCTGTGCACTAAGATAAATACCGTCTGTAACGCCCTCTTTGACCACTTCTTTCAAAAGAAGAGAAAGATTGTCTGCAATCTTATCGAGGCAAGAAGCCACCGCTTCGGGATTTTCCTTCAGATATCCCAAAATGATTTCATGAGATTCTTCCGCATCCACCTTATATGCTTTTCGAATTGCCTCTTCAAAATGCCATAGTGGGGCAAAAAGATTATGGAAGATGGCAATATCCTTTCCGTAAATCTCCCTATACTCTTTCGCAAGCTCTATCTGCTTTTGAAACCAAGGATGCTCAATTGGCACCAAGGTAAAATTCGGAAGCTTATCTACAGAAGAGATATCCAATTCTATCGGTAAATAAAAATATCCGTCTGTCATAACTTTTACAAAATCCGGATCAAATTCCTCTTTGAATTTTTTTGCCCCTTCGACATTCTGTGTATGGTATGCAGGAGTCTTCAGCGCATCGACATGCTCATCCTCTAAATAATGATGCCAAAAACCAACAGGTACATCCACTACCTCTTCATTTCGTAATGCCTTAAATACTCTCTCCTTTTTTGTTTCCATGCTTTTCTTCCTCCTTATATCGTTATTGAAAATCGCAAACTTCCTATGATTTTTTTGAAGGGTCACAATCATCCGGCAGTAATCTCTATTGCTGAGTCCACCCGTAAAGCAACGCTATGTCCTGCTTTATGGACTCAATATCAGACTGCAGAATCTTACAGGCTTTCTCTATGTCTCCTCTTCTGATTTCCTCCACTATCTCCATATGAACTCTTCCATTCAACTCGCGATTTTTCCCTCGTGCGGCAATAAAATATTGAGAGATAAAAGTAGCCCCCTGTCTTATCAACTTGGATAAATACTTTAGAGCAAATTCGTTTTCATAGAAAGAATATAGGGCAGTATGAAACTCATAGTTTTTAAACCATCCTTCCGACGCAGTTGCGTCGTTTTCCATCCCTCTTTCCGTTATTTTTTCCAAAACTGCAATTTGTTCGTCTGTAAAGTGGTTTCCATATCTTCGCAAACCGCTTATTTCAATATCTACTCTAAAGTCTATGATATTCAAAATGTCCTTTAAATTAACCGGTATAACCTGATACCCCATCCTGGGTATGCTTTTTAGTATTTCATCTTTGCACAGCTCAACCATTGCATCTCGGACCGGAGATTTGCTTACTCCATATTTTTCCGCAATTTTATTCTCAGAGATGATTTCATTCGGCTTTAAAATTCCGTTTGCCACATCCCGATAGACACCTTGATATATCAGGCTTTTTAGATTTTTCTCTTCCAATTTTTCTCCTGGTATGTTCACTGAACTATTACTGCAACCATTAGTATGTTATTTCAGTATACCGCTCTATATTTTTTTGTCAATATGCATAATTTTCACAAAATAAATGTCAAAATTTTGGTTATATAGCAAAAAATAAGAAGCCAAAGGCTTCTTATTTTACTTAATCATATTTTACTTAATGATGAATACCGCTTGCAAAACTGCAGTCTTTTCCCCCTTACAAATAGAAAATTCCGCACAGAATGGTCACAACCAGTCCGAAGATGATGCACATCGGGAAACCGCAACGGAAATAGTCCTTAATGGAATAGCCGCCTGCCTCCCATACCAGGAGATTCGGAGCCGTTCCGAAAGGCGTCGCAAAGGCACCGGATGCGCAGACGGAAACAGCCATGGCGGATGCCAGAGGGTTAATGCCTGCTGCCTGAGAAAGAAGAATGGCGATTGGCAGAACCAGTACCGTTGCCGAACTGTTCATCAGGAACTGCGTTACGAAAATCATCAGGAAGGTAATCGCTCCGAGCAAAATGATGGGCGGAAAATGAGACAGAACGGGCTGCACCGCCTGAACCATGAATTCCGCAGCCTTTGTGGAGACCAGCGCCTTACTCAACGGGAAAATACCGCCTACGATAAAGACTGTCGAAGTCGGGAATGCTTTAACGGCTTCCTCCGCGGTAATGCAACCTGTCAACACAACCAAAATGGCTCCGATAACCCCGGCAATATGCATGGGAATAATATTGGTGGCCATGGAAACCAGTACACCGATAAAGATAACAGCCACGAGAAGCATCTTTCCGGGATTCTTTTCACTGACTCTGTTTACCGCAGCACTTTCTACATCCTTTTCCGGAAGAAGTTTTACGCCGAAAAAGCACATATACAGAATACCGATGATAAGGAGCGGTAAACCGATTTTTGTATACTCAAAAAACCCGAATTCACGAAGTCCGTTGTCCTTTAAAATACCGTTTGCCACGATATGGGGCGTTGTTCCGACAAGGGTAACGGTTCCGCCAAGAGATGCAAAATAGGCAAGAGCCATAAGAAGCTTGGACTTCTTGACATTTGCCTTGTCTGCCATGGAGCCTACAATCGGCATAAGGCAGGCAGTTGAGCCTGTATCATTTAAGAAAGAAGAAAGACCGCCGGCAACAATGCCCGTTCCCAGGATTAGACCCTTTTCCGTCTTTCCGAGGAGCCCGATGATTTTTCCGCCGAGGAATTCCGCAAGACCCGTTTTAAAGAAGGCTTCACCAACCACAACGAGTCCCATAAAGAATACAACCGTGGTATTTCCGAAATCCGAGTAAGCTTCCTTCGGATCAATAACCCCCGCTATGGCAAGCACGGCCGGAATGGCGGCTCCGAGAATGACCATGGGAACCTTTTGCCAAACCAGTAAAATCAATGTAATCAAAAATACTACGCAAGTAAATGTAGCTTGCCAAGTCATACGGTCTCCTTTCCCGCCTCTATAAAAGCTTTGAGTTCTTCATCGTAGGTATTGAGTGCAAGGGAGCAATCCGGTGCAAGGAAGAAGGGAATGTCCTTCATTCGCTTTACGGCGTCTCTCGTTCGAAGATTGATTTCTATCTCCTTATGTTGCCCGAATAGACGCTCATCACAGCCCCCCATGGGTGTGATTTTCGGATCCAGCCACTCTTTCGAGCTGTCCAAAGAGGGATTTCCTATTGCACTTTCCGGCCAGTGTAAAATATCAATCGGATAATGTGCAAAATACTCTGGATGCACATAGATTCCGCAGGCATGCACCATCAGTTTCATAGGACGCATCGCCTCGAAAACCTCAAAATCATAGGGCTTCACAAATTCTTCCCACTCGGAATAATGAAGGTAAGAGTCACGGGACAATCCTGTCGCCCCATAGAATACGCCGAAGGTTCCGGCTTTCTTTAGCTCTTCCGCATAATTCTGCAGTGTTTTTGTAATCACCTTCAGCGCATGATGCACCTTTTCCGGATGATTTTTCATCGTTTGCACAAGCAAATCCTCGCGGCTTGCTTCCCGATATCTGCCGATTGGATTGATATTGCAGATTTTCTGTAAGATACTGGTCGGACACATGATTGTTTGGAAAATCGGAATCTCATCTCCTACCTTTTCCCGTATTTTCCGAATCACTTCCGCCTGTTCCTGAAAGATATTATGACTCCCGGGCACTTCCGTAAGTGCATCAAAATCGGATTCCTTCTCAATCGGTGCTTTAATGCAGGTCGGGAGAACACCCGCGTATTTCGTATAATCAAACTCCGCTCCGAAAGCTTCTTCATAATAAGATGCTCTGGGCTGTAATTTCATGTAATCGAAATCCCACTTTTCCTGCCAGTTCAACATCACTTCCACAAAGGGATCCACTCCATCGTGCTCCGATTCCGTAAAATGTCTCCATGCGGAAATCGGCGGCCTGTCTACCGCTTCTCTTTCAAGTACGGCAAGGACTCGTTCCTTTTTACTTAACATAGTCTCTCCTCCTAAAACCTCAAGACAACGAGTTGTAAAAAACAAGTTTAATTATAGATTTTTTAAAAAAAATATAGTTTTTTTGCCTATTCTTAATAAATTTATTGCACTAAAAAAGATGCCTAATCCATAAAGAATAAGGCATCTTTTTGAACAATTTTCTCTTTTTTTACACGACTTCCAGTCCGGATTTCGTGTATTTTATCTCACAAAGTTCCAATCCTTCTTCCACAGTCTTAATCGGGAGAATCTGCAGCTTCTCCTTAACCTCGTCCGGCACATCCCTAAGATCGTCTTCATTTGCCTTCGGAATCAGAACGGTCTTTACACCGGCACGTTCCGCCGCCATGAGCTTTTCCGGAAGTCCGCCGATGGGGTTCACCAAGCCTTCCAGAGAAACCTCTCCGGTCATGGCAATCCGCGGACTGACAGCCTGCCCCGTCACTAAAGATGCAAGGGCAATGGTAAGCGTAATTCCCGCTGAGGGTCCGTCCTTCGGCGTTGCCCCGTCCGGAACGTGAATATGCAAATCATTTTCCTTAAAGAGCTTCGCCTTATCGGGGAACATGGACTTTACCAAGCTGATGGCAATCTGGGCGGACTCCTTCATCACATCGCCAAGCTGTCCGGTGATATTCAGCTTCCCTTCACCCTTCGTGAACATGCTCTCGATATAGAGGATTTCTCCGCCTACCGCGGTCCAGGCAAGGCCGGTAACAATTCCCGGCTTTCCTTCTTCCTTTACTTCTCTTCTATGCAGCGGGTTCATGTCCAGATATTCTCTAAGGTCTCCCTTTCCTACGGAAATCTTCTCTCCCTTCCCCTTAACAAGATGGACTGCCGCAATACGGCATAAGGTATCCAGTCTCTTCTTTAAGCCTCTGACGCCGGCTTCTCTCGTATAATCGGAGATGATATTTTCCAGGGCTTCGTCCGTAATTTCCACATTTTCCTGTTGTAAACCTACACCCTTTAAGGACTTTCGAAGGAGGTGGCGCTTTGCAATCTCAAACTTTTCTTTCGGGGTATAGCCCTGATACTGGATGACTTCCATACGATTTAAGAGCGGCGCCGGTATGGTGTCCAGAGAATTTGCCGTACAGATAAAGAGCACATCGGACAAATCATAAGGCACATTCATGTAGTGGTCGGTAAAAGTATTATTCTGCTCCGGATCCAAAACCTCAAGGAGGGCCGCAGCAGGATCACCGTTATAGGAGGCGGAAAGCTTATCCACCTCATCCAGTACCATGACCGGATTGGAAACGCCTGCCTTTTGGATACCGTCCATGATTCGACCGGGCATGGCACCGAGATAGGTTCTTCTGTGCCCGCGGATGTCCGCCTCGTCTCGTACACCGCCTAGACTCACGCGAACATATTTTCTTCCCAGCGCTTTCGCAATGCTCTTTCCGATACTGGTTTTCCCTGTACCGGGAGCTCCCACAAAGAGAAGAATGGAGCCGGACTGCTGCTTCTTCAGATTCATGACCGCAATCTGCTGAATCATTCTCTCCTTAACCTTCTTTAAGCCGAAATGGTCCTCCGATAAAATCTTCTCCGCCTCATCCAGGTCAATTTCCTTCTGTTCTTCCTTCTTCCAGGAAAGCCCGGTCACGAAATCCAGATAATCATAGAGCATACCGGCTTCCTGCCCGTTCGTCCCCTCATTCTTCAATCGATTTAGAATCTTTCCGGCTTCCTTCTTTGCCGTTTCATTCATCCCGGCTTCCGCAATACGCAGCTCAAACTTTCGAAGGTCGGAAACCTTCTCCGGATGCATCTCATCCAGCTCTTTCTGGAGATAATCAATCTGTTTCTGGAGCGCCTGCTCCTTATACAGCTTCTGATAATCTTCCTGCTGCTGGGTTCTTGCATCGGTGGTAACCTTCGTCACCTCGATATATTCATAGATTATCTGCTCCAGCATTTTCGTGCGGACGGAAAGTCGGTCTTCCTGTAAAACGCGATATCTTTCTTCATTGTTGAGACTTAGCCAGGGAGACAGAACACACGCCACCTCCTGTATCGCCTGATGGTGGTCGATCATCCCTGCCATGACTTTCCCTGCATGGAAGCGCTCCACCAAGCCTTTTAACTCCTCTTTAATCTCCTGTAATTTCTTAGCCGCTTCCTCTCGATCCACATCTTCCACATCATATAAGGGCGTGGTTTGCAAAAGGAGGGGTTCTCCTTCCACCTGAGAAAGTGCATCAATACGCACTCGATTTCCGGTTTCCACTACCGCATAACCGTCCTTACTGATTTCTTTAATCGTTCCTTCCACACCGATAGGATGCACTTCTTCCTTGTGAAGCGCCCTGGTATCCACCTCATTTTTATGTAAAACGGCTAAAATAAGCTTATCGCCCTCTTCTACCGTCTTTCCTGCCAAAGTCCTGAAATTATCAATCTGAAAATAAATATAGGAATTGGGCAAAATCATCATGTTGTAAACCGGTACTACTCGCATAGCCTGTCCTCCTCTGTCTTTTTCTTCTTCGGAAAATGCTTGCAAAGCCTCCCCTGTCTTTTCGTTTGACTTTGCCTGTTCAGCATTTTTATCCTCTTCTCCGCTCTTCTTCTCCGAACAGGCCTCTCCCTTGGTCTTCGGAATTTCCCTGGAAATTGCGGAAATTCTTCCTTTTTTCTCTACTCCTTCTTCTCTTTTCTCTATCCATTTCTTTAGTGCTTCCACTAATTTATTCATTTTCATACCCATCCTTTTGAAAGGCGAAACGGAAACTCGAGAATCCCTCCGCCATGTCTTTCCTATCCGGCGAGAAACTCTTCCGGAGTGCCTTTTTCGTGCCCTTCGAAATCCTGTTAGCAATCATATAGTTCGAGTGCTAATATCCTCTACAGAGTATCACCCGCCCCTATCCCTGTCAAGGATTTTAGAAATTGTTTATATCCACAAAAAGACCGGACTCCAAGCTTTCCGAGTGTAGGGATAACCGGAATGCCGTAAGACTAATAGTAGGCGCAATCAGTCTTGACCGGTACACATTCCAAATCTTCATCTACATTCCATATAAAAAGTCTTGACATACTTATTTTGCACGTGTATAACACGTATTAAGAGAGGAGAAAGAAAATGAAAGTTTCAGAACTAAGTAAACTCTTGAAGAAAAATGGTTGCTACCTAGTAGAACATGGTAAAGAACATGATGAATGATACAGTGAAATCACAAGGAAAAGCTTCAGACTACCGAGACACCAATCAAAAGAGATAGCAACCGGAACACTAAACAGAATTTTAAAGGATGCGGGGCTGAGATAGCCCCTCTTCCGGAAGGAGAAAATATATGAAATACGTTTATCCGGCAGTATTTACACCTGAAGACAATGGACAATTTTCCGTAAACTTCCCAGACTTGGAAAGTTGCTACACCTGTGGAGACGACTTAGGTGATGCCCTCTATATGGCAGAAGATGTCTTGGCCATGACCTTAGTTAGTTATGAGGATAAAGGCTTGTCTATTCCGGCACCCTCCGAAAAACTTCCCTTAGAGGCTGGAGAATTTCAGAACTTTATAGCCTGTGATACAGAGATCTACAGAAAACAGAATTTGAACAAAGCCGTAAAAAAACACTCACTATTCCGGAATGGCTAAATGAAAAGGCCTTAGCACAAGGTATAAACTTCTCGCAGGTACTGCAGGAAGCTTTAATGGAGAGATTACAGGCTTAGGGTTATGCGTATTGACTTAATGCGTGTTCCTGGGATAGACTATACCTAAAGAAATAGAGAGGGGAAAGTATTATGCCGAAGAAAGCCAAGGAAATGGAAAGAATCATATTAAAAGACGGCTGGTACCTTGTAAGTCAAGAAGGCTCACACAGGCAGTACAAGCACCCGATTAAAAAGGGCAAGGTAACAATCCCCTTCCACACTAAGGAGCTTACTAAGTTTACCGAGTGTTCTATCTACAAACAAGCAGGAATAGAGAGGAGCTAACCATGTTAAGTATATATCCGGCAATATTTTACAAAGAAGACGACGGGAGATATTCCGTTTTATTCCCCGATTTTGATGTTGCGACCTGTGGAAACGATTTAAACGATGCCATGAACATGGCTGTTGAGTGCTTAGCTTTACAGCTTGTTGGTTTGAAACGTGACGGCGATCCATTCCCTGTCTCCTCTCCTGTTGATACAGTAGATCCTGTTGCCTATGCAGAAGAATTGGGGGCAGGTAAGCCGTCGGATTATTTTGTAAATCTTATCAGTGTTGATGCTGATGAGTATGCAAAGTTACACTTCAATAAGTCTGTGCGAAAAAACCTCACTATCCCCGTGTGGCTGAATGAGAAAGCCTTAGCACAAGGTATAAACTTTTCCCAAGTACTACAGGAGGCTTTACTGGAGAGATTAGGAGGATAGGGGGATTAATACTATGCCAACAATATCTATGTTTTATGGAATCATTATCAGAATGTATAACAATGGGGAACACAATCCACCCCATTTCCATGCAAGCTATCAAGGCTACTATGCTACTTTCACTTTGGACGGAGACCTTATAGAAGGTGAAATACCAAAGAAACAAATTAAATTAATTAGCGCTTGGGCTGAAATCCATAAGGACGAACTGCTTGCAAATTGGGACTTAGCAATATCAGAGCAGCCACTTTACAAAATAGATCCACTAAAATAAAAGGAGGACAACACTATGCATATTCCAAAGTGGATAGTTAAAGATGTTCAAGTAGCAAAAAACCATAAGCTTCTGCTTACTTTTATAGACGGTAAAAAAGGAATTTTCGACTTTCTTCCGCAACTTCACAAACCGATATACGAGAAACTTAAAAATGAGGATTTCTTTTCTACGGCTCACGTCGAGGACGGAACTGTAGTATGGGATGATGAAACGGACATAGCGCCGGAATACCTATACGAGAATTCATAGGAGGCAAGTATGAATAAACTTCCTAAAGGCGTTGACCAGCTTCCTTCCGGGAAGTATCGGCTTAGAAAAATGGTAAATGGGCAGATGCTTACGCCTTATTTGAGGAGCAGCCCACACAAAGAGAAGTGATGAGAGTTGTAAAAGCATCTTACAAAAAAGGAAGTAAAAACAAGCAAAAACGCTAGACCACAAGCCATTAAAGGCTTAAAATCTAGCGTTTTAAAATCACGGAGATGGAGGGATTTGAACCCTCGCGCCGGTTACCCGACCTACCGCATTTCGAGTGCGGACCCTTCAACCACTTGGGTACATCTCCATATTCTGCACAGGAAAGGTATAAAAAAACCGGCGAGATCTCTCACCGATTATTCTCCTTTGCTGCCGGCGACCGGGGTCGAACCGGTATGAGATTTATGTCCCGCAGGATTTTAAGTCCTGTGCGTCTACCTATTCCGCCACGCCGGCATGTTAAGATTGCTCCTAACCGTGTCGCTTCTATTGCAACAGACTAATGATACAGAATGAACATCCCTTTGTCAATATTTTTTTATCAGTCCAAAACCCACATTGGGGTCAGTCTAAAAACTACATTTAGCTCAGTCCAAAACCCTGTATTCCTTCATCATTTCCCCGTCCTTGAAGATAACGGGCTTGGCCGTAAGTCCGTCCGCGTCCTTATCATAGTAGCCCATCAGATAATCATTTACCTCCTGTAAAGAAGAAAACTCATCTACCTGGTACGGTAATTCAAAGGCCAGCTTCTCAATAAATAAGTACTTATCACCGTCCTGTACCAAAACGCCGACATGCCCGATAAACTCCTGCACCTTATTCAGGCCGTCGTCCATAGTCATAAAGACGGAAATCATATGCATCTTATCATTGTGAAAGGAAATTTCTTTCTCCTTCCAGGATTGAACAATAGCACTCGATAAGATAGCCGTGTCTTGTGTATTTTCTACATCGATATAGGAAAAAACGGTATCATAGTTCTTCTTTGCCTCTCCTGTAAAGATTTGTTTCGCGGAAATGGCATCAAAGTCGGAGAAGAGCATGGTGGTCTCCCCGGGAGTCGGATTTCCTACGGTAATAAAGTCTCCCATCAGGGAGAACGCGGTGATTCTGCAGTTCCGTCCGACATATCCGCCCTTATCCAGCCAGGCATCTACGAGTTTATCGCTGTCCAGGCTCGGAAATCCGGCATCAATCGTAGTCATCTCCTGTACCAGATTCTCTTTTCCCACGGCGTTATTGTATTCATCCACTGCGGCAAAAAAAGACTTGATTTTATCCTCCTTAAGTCCGGCATTCTTTAAGGCCGCCTCTACCCGCTCTCTGGTTTCCGCGTCAACGAGGTTGGAGTATTTCAACTTCAGCTTGGCCTTACTGATTGGAGCATCGGATTCCCCTGCCCCCGCACTATTCTCTGTTTCCTTTACCGTTTCTTCGCTCTTTTCAGACTTTTCCGAAGACTCCGCACTCTCACTTTCCTTCACTTCCGCTTTTTCCGTCGCTTCGCTAACTGTGCTTTCTTTCGCCTTTCCGCCACTGTTTCCGCACGCAGCAAGAGCAATCGTTAATCCTAAAATCGACATCCATATTTTTCTTTTCAAAATAACAAACCTCTCTTTCTCTTTTTCAGTACTATATAAGACAGAAGGCAAAATCCTGCGACTATTTTCTTAATTCTTTTTCTTATTTTATAAAAAGAAAGGGGCTGCCAAAAAGCCCCCTTATGCAGAACAGGTCCGCAGCGGGGCGCGTTTTCGCTAACCCCGCCACGGACCTGCATGGCAATAAAAAACTGCAACTTACATTTTTACAAATCCTTTTTTCTTATTTCTTCGGATAGAATCCGGACGGCTCTTCCTTCAGATTGATATAGATGTTCTTCATCTGTGTGTAGTGCTCTAAGATAACCTTATGCGTCTCTCTTCCCACACCGGAGGTCTTCACACCGCCAAACGGTGCTCCTGCTGGGATAGCATTGTAAGTATTGATCCAAATTCGTCCCGTCTCAATGCCTCTGGCCACACGCATTGCTCTGTTGATGTCTCTTGTCCAAACCGCTCCGCCAAGACCGTACTCGGAGTCGTTTGCCATGGCAATCACTTCTTCCTCGGTCTTAAACTTAATCACCACCGCAACCGGTCCGAAGATTTCCTCTCTGGCTGCGCGCATCGAATTGTCCACATTGATAAGAAGTGTCGGACGATAGAAGGCACCCTTACTTAATTCCCCTTCGTCAAAGACTCTTCCGCCGCAGGCAATCTTCGCACCGTCCTGCACCGCAATATCTACACAGGACTGAATCTTCTGCACCTGCTTTGCATTAATTTGTGCACCCATCTGCGTGTCCGCTTCCAATGGATTTCCAACCTTAACCTTGTTAAACTGTTCCACTGCCGCTTCCACAAATTTGTCGTAAATATCCTCATGGACAAATACACGGGAACCCGCACAGCACACCTGTCCCTGGTTAAAGAGGATTCCAAGCTGCAATCCGTCAATTGCCATATCGAAATCGCAATCCGGGAAAACAATATTAGCCGACTTTCCACCAAGCTCCAAGGTTGCCGGGATCAAGCGGTCTGCCGCTGCCTTTGCCACGCTGTATCCCACCTCTGTAGAGCCTGTGAATGCCAGCTTTCTGAAGCCTTTATGCTCCAGCATATACTGGCCGGACTTAGATCCGGAGCCGGAAATGACATTAATCACACCCTTCGGTACGATATCCTTAATCAGCTTCATCAGCTCCAGTACACTCAGCGGTGTGGAAGAGCTGGTCTTTAATACGGTACAGCAACCGGACGCAAGTACCGGCGCAAGCTTCCATGCCGCCATTAAAAAGGGGAAGTTCCAAGGCACAATCTGTCCCACAACCCCGATTGGCTCATGGATAATAAGGGAAAGGGTATTTTCATCGAAGAAGGTTGCAGAATCCTCTTCCGTGCGAATGGCTCCGGCAAAGTAGCGGAAATGGTCTGCCGCCAAGGGAACGTCTACAGCAAGGGTCTCTCTTACCGGCTTACCGTTATCCATACTTTCCACCCTGGCCAAATGCTCTTTATTGGCATCGATAATATCCGCAATATCCAGTAGAATCTTGGAGCGGCTTACCTTATCCAGCTTCTTCCAGGATGCAAAGGCTTTCCATGCACAAGATACTGCGCGGTCCACATCTTCTCTCGTAGCTTCCGCAACCTCCGCAAGAACTTCGCCGGTCGCCGGGGAATAGGTCTTGAATCTGGCCTTATCCGAACTTTCGCAAAATTCACCGTCAATAAACAGTCCATAAAATTGATCTAATTTTTCCATGATAGAATCTCCTTTTTCATAATAATAATTCCATAAGCTTCCAAAAAAGCTTTTATTCTTTACGAGTATCGCTTGCCGGGCACGCGGTATCTCTTTTTTCATTCATAACGAGTATCCTGCATAAAGCGTGCGATATCTCGTTTGGAATTTGAAAGGATTGTATCATAGAAAACCCAACAATTAGTCTATTCTAATTTGTGAAATTCTTCTAAAGTTTGACTATTTTTTGACTATTTATTCTATGATTTTTATACAATTTTAATAAATATAAAAATCTTTTCTCTGTTTTTCCGACAGAGATTTGGCAACGTACTGCCTATCCGGCTTCCCGAAGTTACGGCATTCTGGATGCGGAACAGGTAAAGTAAAGAATCTGTCTCTTTTCGGAAAGACCGTCTAAAAGAGCAAGTCCCCTTTCTCCTTTCTCATCATCAAAATGGCTGTAAGGGTCATCCAGGAATAGTACAGCCTTTCCGTCCGGAAACATCGCATCAAAAATAGCAAGTTTCATCGCAAAACGGCACAAATCCTGTAAGCCCTCACTCAGGTAGGCTAAACTTCTCCGCATTCCTCCCTCTATAAATTCAATTTCAAGGTCATTTGTGATGGCGAATTGCATCTTGGTCTTTGTTAATTCTTGGAAATATTTCGTGAAAGCGGAAAGAATCGGTCCTCTGTACTCTGATGCAAAGGCATCCTTTGCCTTTTCCAGATAGTCCTTGGTTTGCTGCAGGATATGAATTCGTTCTTCCATAGCCTGTCGTTCTTCCCGAACAGCTTGAAGCGTTCTTTCCTGTTCGGAAAGAGCCTTAAGAATCTCCACCCTGTCTTCTCTCTCTTCTCTCTTTTCCCGGATGTTGTCCTTCAGTAGCTCCTGTTCTTTTCGATGTCTTTCCAGCCTGCTTTGCGCCTCTTCTAATGAAACAAAGTCAGCCGCGGAATTCTCTACGGTTTTCTTATTTTCTCCCTGTGCCAAAAAGGCGGAAAGCGCCTCCTGCCTTTCCTTCTCTTCCGCTTCCAAAGAAAGCATCTCTTCTACCTTATGATAGTGGGAAAGCAGTTCCTCCAAAGACAAGAGACGGAGCGACTCTTCCTTTCCTCTCTTCTCTTCTTCCGCAAGGCGTCTTCCCAGATAAGCGTTTCTTCTCTCCCTTTCTCCATAGTAAATGGCAAAAGCAATCGCAAAAAGGAGAATGGCGATTAATAGCGAAAGGCTTCCCGGTACCGGCAGGTTTCCCCCGCTGATTTTAAAGAAAAAGAGAAGCAAAAAGACCAGTGCCGTGACGGACAAAATATAAATCAAAGGATTTCTTCTTTCCCTTTCTTCTGTTCCCTTCTCCAAAGAAGCTTCTTCCTTCGGTTTCTCCGCCTCCTTCTTTAAAGCATTGATCTTGGATTTCAATTCCTGCAGTTCTTCCTTCCACAGTCTGTCCTGTTCTTCCTCGCTCAAACTCTCCAAACGATTCTGATAGTACCATTTCTTCGCATTTTCATAACGATAATGGGCTTTTTCCAATTCTTCCTGCAGCTTCTGGTATTCTACCTTTTTCCCCAGCGCTTCCTTTTCAACGATTCCCTTTTGAACCTCCTCTTCCAGTCTTTCCTCTTCCTTTGTTTTCTCTTTCCATTGCTCTTCCAGGGAGAGGACTTCCTCTTCCAGAGAAAGCACCGCTTCCTCTTCCTCTTTCTTTCTGTAAAGAGATGCGGAGAGACTTTCTTCCTCCATTTTTTTCTTAAAAATCGCGCCGGTTCGTCGATTGGGAGAAAGTGCATTAATGGCATCCTTCAAGGTATTCTGTACCTTTTGGAACTTCTGCATATCCTCCCGGTCATCCGAAACATTGCCGAGCTTCGCGTGAATACTGGAGTTAAACCGTAAGGAAAGGTCCTCATGACTGATCATACATACCTTCTGAAAGGCTTCGCTGTCTAACGAAAAAATTTCCTCTCCGATATTCTCACTGTAGTCTTTACTTTCTTTTCCGCCTTCCTCTAAGAGCCGAAAGCTGTCTTCCGCCTTTCTTAAGCCGAAGCTTCGCTCCAAAATATAATTTTTTCCCTTCTCCTGAAAATGAATATTTCCGCCAAAATTTCCGCCCTGAAAAGGCATGAAATGCTTTCTTTCATTTTCAAGAATATCCTGTTTTCTATCTCCGGACAGACCGTAAAACATGATATGGAAAAAATGCATCAAGGTGGTTTTTCCCTCCCCGTTTTCCCAGAGATAAGGGTTCAACGCATCCGAAAAGGAGAAGTCCTTCTCCTTCCACTTTCCAAATTGTGCAATATGACAAGATTTGATAATCATAATTCCTCCCCCTGCAGAAGCCCTATCCCCAGAAGGATAATCTTTTCTTTTTCTTCTTCACTCAAGCTTTCACTGTCACTGACCATACGGAGAAACTCTCCTTTCAGGCTCTTTTCATGCATAAAATCCTCTTTATGAAGCTTTAAGCGACACTCCTCTTTTATCTCTACATAGGCATGATTTTCGCTTAATTGCTTCTCCAGATAGCGGAGATTCCTCTCTCCCTCAGGGCTTTTTTCTCCTTTTAAAATAATCCTGAGGCTGTCCTTTTCTCCTGCTTTTTCCTCTCGAATCCTTTCCGTTATTTTCTCAAGAGCCTCTAAGCTTCCGTCTTCTTCGGAAAGCAGTACCTCGATAATACGAAACTCCCCATCCTTTAGCGGAACAAATTCCGTTCGGATTTCCTTATTCTGCTCGTTAATTTCCAGATAATAAAAGCCTTTTTCTCCTTCTTCGTCAAATCCTCTTCCCTGCAGGCAACCGGGATAGAGGTAGCGTAGTGCACCGAATCTGCCCTCTTCCCTCTTATGGATATGTCCGAGTGCCAGGTAGTGAATCGGATATTTGCTCAGCGCCCTTAGAGAGATACCGTCTTCCGTTTGCACTGTCTCCGGCGTCCTCTCGGAGCTAGCCTTCTCTTCCGACGTCTCTTTGGAAACGGAGGACTCCCTTAGCATGCCGTGTAACATAAGAAGGTTACAATCTTCTTCCTTGAAATTCCAGATGCCTTGCACAGGCTCTTCCTTCTCCGGGAAGCAGTTCATCCCCTCCTCCAAAGCCTGTTCCTCCTCTTCTTCAGAATCAAAGAAGTAGTTTTCCTCTTCCTGCTCTCCTCTCCCGTAAAATTCCTGTCCCGCAAGAACAAGTTTTTCATTTAAGCGGTATTTTTTCCCTTCATGGGAGAAAAGAAACAAGTTTTTCGGGAGATTCTCCTGGAAACGGAAGGTATTTTTTGTATCATGGTTTCCCCTTAGATAAAAAAAGGAAATTTCGGGATTTTTCCTGATAGAAGAAAGGAAAATGTCCATGGTGGAACGGGAAACTACGGGGCTGTCAAATAAGTCCCCCGCAATCAGTACCGCCTGTACCCTTTTTTCCGCCCCGAAGTCCAAAAGCTTATTCCATGCCAGGAGCAGTCCCTGTCTCCTCTCTTCCGCCTCTTCTTTGGAAAAGCGCGACGAAAAAGTAGTATCCAAATGTAAATCCGCCGTATGTATCAAACGCACCATGAAAAGTCCTTTCCTCTCCTTACTCTGCTCTCCCTTACTACAGCATCGCAACTGCCCGGTCTAAAATCCCGTTCATCTTTGCCATAGCAAGACCATAATTGCAAATAGGAATTCCCTTGTCCAGAAAATCCCGATATCTGGATTGTACTTCTCTTTCGCTAAGCATACAAGCACCGCAATGAATCATAAGCTTTAGTTCTTTCTGTTTCTCTTCGGAAAGAAAGCCCTTCCCCTCCGTAAAAACAAAGTCCAGCTTCTTTCCGCTGTACTTTTCCAGCATCTTGGGAAGCTTCACCGTGCCGATGTCTCCGCACTGCCTATGGTGCGTACAGCCTTCCGCAATATAAATCTTATCTCCCTCTTCCAGAGAATCCAAAACCGCACAGCCCTCTAAAGCATAAGACAAAAAGCCCTTGTACCTTGCCATCAGAATGGAAAAGGAGGTCAAGGGAACCGCCTTCTCCAGGATGCACTCCACCTCTTTAAAGGCCTGAGAATCCGTCACAACAAGCTTTACCTTTCCCTCCAGACTCTCCATAATCGTCTTTAATTCTTCCGGCTGCGCAACAACAGGAATCGCATGGTAATCGAGAAGATCCCGTATTGCCATTTGCTGCGGTAAAATGATTCTTCCTTTCGGCGCCGACTCATCAATCGGGCTTACGAGAACGATATAATCTCCCGCTTCCACAAGATCCGAAAAAAGTCTTCTCTCTTTTTGTTTCGGAAGAAAGGCTCCCAGTGCACTTTTTATTTCTTCAATACCTTCTAAATTAAGGCCGGAGGAAGACCGGACTTCCGAAATGCCATACTTTGTTTTTTCTTCCCGCAGAATTTTAATGACTATCTGAAGCGCTTCCCGTTCCGCTTCGGATAGCCTGTCCACCTGACTGAAAATCAGCATAACAGGAATATCTTCCTCCCGGAAATCGGCCAAGAGCGCTCTTTCCCGCTCCGGAAGAAGAAACTGTTCCCTTTTCAAAGCTTTAAGCAATCGAAAAACAGGGGGCTCACCCCTCTCAAGCCCCCTTTGTAAAAACGCGGCATTTTCCTCCAGAAAGACCTTCGCGGACAAAACAAGCAGTGCAATATCCGTCTCCCGAATCACCTCTTTACTGCGCGCGACACGCATTTCTCCAAGACTCCCCTCGTCATCGATTCCCGGGGTGTCAATGAGAAGCACCGGTCCAAGGGGTAAGATTTCCATGGCTTTTCGCACAGGGTCTGTTGTTGTTCCGGGCGTCTCCGAAACGAGGGAAACCGGCTGTCCCGCAATGGCATTAATCAGGCTCGATTTTCCCGCGTTTCTCCTCCCGAAGAAGCCGATATGGATTCGCTCACTCTGCGGTGTATCCTGCAAGCTCATAGTTCCTCCTTAAGTGAAGATCATTGAGTTAAACTTTCTTCATTTTGCATTGCCACATAGGGACACGTAAAAATAAGAAAGATTATCTTTCTGAAATGGCTCCTCTACTGAACTTAAAAATAGAAGTCTCTCTTGTTTGATTTGTAGATACTCTTAATATGCTCCCCGGCAATTCTGCTCCGGTTTGCATTCGGAATGCTCGCAAGCTCTTTCTCGATAAGCTCTTCTCCGCATTTTCCGGTTTCGGGACTTGCATAGTCGGTCAGGTACTCTGCCAAGGTCATTAAGGCATTCGGATGACAGCAGTTTTGAATCTGTCCTGATTTGCAAAGTGCCATAAAGCGGTCACCGGTTCTTCCCTCTCTGTAGCAAGCCGTGCAGAAGGAGGGAATATAGCCGAGATCCATGAGCCACTTTACGACTTCATCCAAGGTTCTCTGGTCGGAAACGTCAAACTGCTCCGTATCATGCGGCCTTTCCTGATCCGTATAGCCGCCAACCGAGGTTCTGGACGCACCGGAAATCTGGGAAATCCCCATAGAAAGTGCTTTCTTTCGCACTTCTTCGGACTCTCTTGTGGAAATAATCATGCCGGTATAGGGTACGGCAATCCGAATGCAGGCAATAATTTTCGAGAAAATCTCATCGTCAATCCCGTTATCAAATTGAGTCGGATCGATGTCGTCCGCCTTCTTCAGTCTCGGTACGGAAATCGTATGCGGTCCAACACCGTGCACCGCTTCCAAGTGCTCCGCATGCATGAGAAGTCCTGCAAATTCATAGCGATATTTGTCGAGGCCGAAAAGAACACCGATTCCCACATCGTCGATTCCGCCTTCCATGGCTCTGTCCATTGCCTCCGTGTGATAACGGTAGTCGTGTTTCGGGCCTGTGGGGTGAAGTTCTTCATAAGCCTTCTTATGGTAGGTCTCCTGGAAGAGGATATACGTTCCGATTCCGGCCTCCTTTAACTTTCTATAGTTCTCCACCGTGGTTGCGGCAATATTGACATTGACTCTGCGAATGTCTCCATTTTTATGATGAATACTGTAAATGGTCTTGATGCTCTCTAAAATATATTCAATCGGGTTATGTACCGGGTCCTCCCCTGCCTCAAGAGCCAGTCTTTTATGCCCCATATCCTGTAGGGCAATGACTTCCTGTCTGATTTCCTCCTGCGTGAGCTTTCTTCTTGCAATGGTCTTGTTTTTCGCATGATACGGGCAATAGGTGCATCCGTTCACACAGTAGTTGGAAAGGTAGAGCGGGGCAAAGAGCACGATACGATTTCCATAAAAGGCCAGCTTAATTTCTTCCGCAAGTTTGATCATTTTTTCATTCAAATCCGGAATTTCACAGGCCAAAAGAACAGAGGCTTCTCTATGGTTCAGTCCTCCACAATGTAAGCTTCCGTTTGGATTGTAAATGGGTTTTGCTTTTTCTAAAATAGATTCGATGTAGGCTCTGTCGTTCTTCTTCTCGTCCGCAAAACGAAGAGTCTCAAGAATTTCCTCATGAGAAATGAATTCTTCCGCTTGTAAAGATTTTGGATTGTAGTTCATGATACTCCCTTCTTTCGGTCCGAAATCCTTTTTCAAATGCTTCTCACGTCAAATATCGAAATGATTCATTTTAAAAAAAATGAGCTATTCCGCTAAAGACATGTTCCATTCAAAAAAAGGAACATTCCGTTCAGATGATAAATAGACTAATTTGAACTGATTTTTCCGCACTTGCTTTTATTTCTCTCACTCACAGCAAGTCCGTCTGTTTCTTTTACTCTCGCTCTCTTTCTCTTTTTTCGCATCCCCCCTGTCTACTAAAAGCTCCGCTCCGATTGCTTTCATTTTCTTCTCTAAGTCCGCCCTGCACTGTGCCGACTCATCTCCCGTACAGATTTTGTTGTCATAAAGAAGATATTTCTTCCTGACCTCTTTCGGCGAAAGGTTCGGCATCAGTACATTCGCCCCGGAAAGAATGCCAAGTTCTCTGCCATGCTCATCAATCGTGCCGAGAGCCGTCGTAGCCGGAAGCAGGAGATTTGGCTTAATCAGACGAAGAAGTGCAAGAAGAAACAAGGTTTCCCTAAGACTTCCCGCCTTTTCCTTTGCAAATTTTGTGGCATGTTGCGGAATAAAAGGCCCGATTCCGCACATATCCGGTTGAAATTCCTGGATAAAGTAGAGGTCCTTTGCCAGGGTCTTTACAGTCTGTCCGGGAGATCCCACCATAAAGCCGCATCCCACCTGGAAGCCGATTTCCTTTAGTTCCTTCAGACAGCGCATCCTCTTCTTCCAGCTCAGCTCCTTCGGGTGCAGGTACTGATAATGCGCTTCATCCGCCGTCTCATGACGAAGAAGATAACGATTTACTCCCGCCTTAAAATACTTTTTATAGGACTCTCCGGACTTTTCCCCGATGGACAGGGTAATTGCACAGTCGGGGTAAGCTTTCCTTATCGCAGAAACAATGTCTACGATTCGCTCATCCGTAAAATAGGGATCCTCTCCCCCCTGCATCACGAACGTCCGAAAACCCAATCGATACCCTTCCTCACAACAGGAAAGAATCTCTTCCTTGGAAAGGCGATAACGCTCCACCTCGCCATTGTCTCTTTGGATTCCGCAATAATGGCAGTTATTCTTGCAAAAGTTCGTAAACTCTATCAGCCCTCTCGTATAGACGCCGCGTCCGTAATACTTTTCCGTGCATTCTCTTGCCAGACTCCTTGCAAGCTCCTCTTCCTCCTTCGTCCTTTCCCGAAGAATTTTCTCATAAGAGGAAAGGCTTAAGTGATGCTTTTTGAAAAGAAGCTGCAAGAGTTCGGAAACCCCTTTCTCCGTCTCCTTATGCGTTGGCATAGGCTGTTTTTACACTGATTCCGGAAATATTTCCTATCTTTCCTGCCAGAGCGGAAATGGTATCATTGGGCGCATCCAGAGCGATGGATACGATATGCAGGTTTTTCTTCTCATAGGGCAGTCCCATTCTTCCTACAATATAATTTCCATACTCGTGTAAAAGCGTATTTAACTCATCCACGGAATCCCTGTTTTCTACAATAATTGCCATCACTGCAATTCTGCTTTCCTGTTCCATTTCTTTGCCCTCCTTTGTGCATTGTTGTTGTGCATTGTTCTGCATTGTTGTACATTATTGTGCATTGTTCTGTAATGAAGTATACCATAGAAAAAGGTCTTGGAGCAAAACTTCCAAGACCTTTTTCTGACAAATGGCACAGGCATTGCCTGAGACACCTTGTTTATTCCAAATGTACATCCTTGTATGAAGTTTCCGTCACCTCGCTCTGACGCTATTCCGGAAGTTCTACCCAAAATTCCAAGGCGTGCCCCAAGAGTTCCCGCGGCTCCACCTGAAATTCTTTTGCCAATTCTCTTAAGCGATCATCGACCAGATAGTCCTTTTTCTTTTCATAGGCTTTCAGTTCTTCTCCATGGAGAAAAACTTCGCTGATCCCATGCGCCTTTCCGCCGATTTTTCGCATCATACTGATAGAGGCCTCATTATCCGCATCTACTCTTCCGCGGAAGACTCTCTCCCCTGTTCGTCTCTTTAAAGCTTTCATAAGAAGGAGCAGACTCTCCGGACCTATGCCGTGCCCCTGATACTGCAGTTTAAGTGCAATCGCGAGTTCCCAAGGCTTTGCCTGTAAATTTAAAATTCCGCAGTAGCCTAAGAAGACGGAGTTTAAGTTAAAAATACTGTAGTAAGCACGATTCGGTTGAAAAAATCCCTCCCACAGTTTTCTCAAAAAACTCTCATCCCGGAAGGCCTCCTTAAAAAAGGAAGCATCATACTCCACTTCCATATAGCCTCGATAGTCCGATTCCGAAATACCGAGCAGGCAAAGATTCTCTCCTTCAATCAAAAGTTCTCCCGCCTTCGGTAAGGGTTCCGGGTCAAAACGAGGATTCCGCTTTTCCGGGCTGTCCTCCTCACAAAGCTTCATTTCTTCCTGTAAGTCAGAAAAGAGGCTGCCAAATCCCTCAGCTGCCTCTTCTTTCCCGTCATATTCTCTATAAATTGTTTTGCTTCTTTTCTCTAAACGATCCAGTAATTCCGAAAACATCATTTGTTCTTTCAAATGAATGTTTCTTTCCTCCTTCTCTTTTCTCATAGGCACCCCTTTCTGTAGGTTGCCATCCTACTTATCTACATTGTACTCCTATAAATACAGAGTTCCTAGAGAAAGAGGGTATAAAAGTTTTTGGAGGACTCGATAAGTGATTCTACATTCAGCCGCTTTACGGAGTTTCTCATTAAACTTCTATAGCGAATATCACATTAAATCGCAATAGAGAATTTCGTATCAGTTAAAATTATACTCCGTCACAATCGGTTTTCTGCCTTCCGTCTTGTCCCTATAATACTCATAGAAAGAGATTCCAAGAAAGGATCCGGAAATATTATAAAGATTCGTATAACCAAGCTTCTGCAAGGCGCAGATTACATTATAACTGCGCTGCGAGGAGCGGCAATGTAAATAGACCGGAACATCCCTCGGAATTTCGGACAATCTCTCACGGAATTGTGACATGGGAATATTGACCGCATGAATGAGGTGCCCTCTTGCAAATTCTTTTTCTTCTCTGACATCGATAATACAAGCCTTGCTCTCCACCAGTTCTCTGACCTTATAAACCGGAACCTGTCTGAATTTTCCATGTAAAAGATTTAAGGCCACAAGGGCTGCCTGATTCACCACATCTCTTGCCGTGGAATAGTGAGGAGAATAGCAAAGTTCCAGTTCCTTCAAATCCTCCAGAGTGGCATTCATACTGATCATTGCCGCAATCACATCGATCCGCTTATCCGCACTCCCCTTTCCGACAGCCTGGGCTCCCAAGATCCTTCCTGTCGGCTTTTCAAAAATCAGCTTAAAGAAAAGTGGATGCGCATCCGGCATGAGACCAACCTTGTCTGTAGAAAGAGTGTAGGCAAAATCGTAGTGATAGCCGTGCTCTTTGCAATCCTTTTCATTTAAACCGGTATTGGCCACATTGAGCTTAAAAAGATGAAGACAGCTCGACCCGATAACCCCCCTGTTACTGTGTGTTTCTCCAAACATATGGTCAGCGGCGGCTCTTGCCTGTCTTTGGGCAGGTCCGGCGAGCGGAAGTCTGCTTTTATCATGGCTCAGTCTGTTTGTCAGTTCAATAGCATCTCCTACAGCATAGATGTCCGGATAATTGGTCTGATAATTGTAATTTACAAGAATACCGCCCGTCTGCCCCAGTTCAATTCCGCAGTCCTTTGCGAGCTTCGTCTCAGGACTGACACCGATAGCCATGATCACGGCTTCAGCAGGAAGTCGCTCTCCACTCGAAAGAACGACCTCCCCTTCTCCTATCTCACTGACCGTCTTCCCCAGATAAAGCTGTATCCCATTATCCAGGAGTTCCTTATGGAGAAATTGCGCCATCTCTTCATCCAGAGGCTTTAGTACCCGGGAAAGACCTTCCACAAGGCTCACTTCCTTGCCGGCCGCTCGAAAGTTTTCCGCTACCTCAAGACCGATGAAACCGCCACCGACAACCGATATCTTCTTGACCTTCTTTTCGGAAACAAAGGCTTCAATTTTCTTGATGTCACTGACATTCTTTAGCACAAAGACATTTTCCCGATCGATTCCCTTGATAGAAGCAGGCAAAATGGCATTCGCCCCCGGTGCAAGGGCAAGCTTATCATAGCTCTCCGTAAAGCATTCCCCGGTAAGAAGATTCTTTACCTTTACTTCCTTCTTGTCCGGCAGAATCTCCGTTACCTCATGTTTTACCAGAGCCTTAATCCTATATTTTTCCCAAAATCCCTCAGGAGTCATCAGCACCAATTTATCGCTCTTGTCCACGATTCCGCTCAGGGCAAAGGGTAGACAACAATTGGAAAAGGAAAGATGCTCTCCTCTTTCAAACATCACAATTTCTGCCGTTTCATCGATTCTTCTTGCTCTTGCGGCAACACCGGCTCCGCCTGCAACACCGCCTACAACTACAATCTTCATATCTCTCCTTTCCGGCGATTTTCTCTCCTTAGAGTATTATACAGCTATGATTTTCTGCCCTGCCGCCTTTTTCATCCGATTCATCAGGGCAAATCCTATCCCTTCCTCCGAATAGCCTTCCGAAAGAATCAGTCCTATTCCCTCCTCGTCACATTCCCGAAGAGTACGAAACAAGTTGTGAGTCATGGACAAGGGCTCATCCCGTCTTCCCAAAACCTTCAGGATTATTCCCTCTTTTTCCGCCATTTCTTGATAGAAATGCTTCGTTTCTTCCGCACAAAGAATGGCAATTTTCTCCCGAGGAAATCCCTTGCCTTCCTCTTCAAGGTACTCCGCTATTCTTTTCGAAACCTTGTATTCATATTCTTTTCCCTCTGAAATCCTGTCTTCAGACCCCTTTTTCTCCGAAGTCTTATCTTCCGATTCCTTTTCCTCTAAAGAGCAAAATAGAATCATTTCCGCCTTTGGCGCATAATGGCGATACTTCATTCCCGGTGCTTTCGGAATAAACCCGTCTTCCATCTTTTTTCCGAGCAAAGTCGGATCAATCTCCGGTTTTTCTCCCAGAACCTCCGTGAGGTCTTCCAACGTGATTGCGCCCGGTCTTAATAAAGTAGGCCTATCCGTGCTCATATCCAAAATCGTGGACTCCACTCCGATTCCGACCGCTCCGTCATCGAGAATTCCCTCGATTCGCCCGGAAAGATCATGATAGACATGAGAGGCCTCCGTCGGACTGGGACTTCCGGAAAGATTCGCGGATGGCCCTGCTACAGGAAGCCCCGCCCTTTCTATCAACTCCAAGGTCACTCCGTTGTCCGGGCAACGGAGTGCCACCGTATCTAAGCCCCCTGTGCTTTCCAAGGGAACGATTTTCGATTTTTTTAAAATGAGTGTGAGCGGGCCCGGCCAAAAGCTCTCCATCAGGAGCTTTGCCTTTTCCGGAACACTTTCGACAAGGGGATACACTTCTTCCATTTTCGAAACATGAAGAATTAAGGGGTTATCCGAGGGACGCCCCTTTGCCGCATAGATTTTCCGTGCCGCCTCCTTATCGAGTCCGTTTCCCCCGAGGCCGTAAACCGTCTCCGTCGGAAAAGCCACCAGTCCGCCTGCTTTCAAAATCTGTGCCGCTTCCTCTATATCCTTTTTCGAAAATATCCTTGTGTTCATAATATTTTTTTCTCTTTTGTGTGAGTTTAGTACCGCTAGCTCGGAATCGAGCGAGAGCGTCTTTAGAGGAAAGGGTATACAGGAACATCCTACTCCCCTGTAAGGATAGACCAAAATCCCTCCGGCTCCTGTCCGAGCTTCCAAGCCGCAACGCCCTGAATGCCATTTTCCTTAAGGAGCTTCATCTTCTCCTTCATCGACTTCTCATCTTCCATCCAGATTTCTTTCTTCTCGTTTCCGTCCTGGATGCTGCCATAGTTCTGCCCTATGTCGCTAAGCCATTCGAGGGAAACATTTTTCTCCTGAATCCATGCGGCCGCCGCCTTAATGGAAAGCGCTTCGGAGCGCAATTTTCCGGACTGATCCGTAATCCAGACTCTGGTGTAGAAGGGGAGAGCAATGATAATTCTGTCCTTATCCATGACAGCCACCGTTTCCTCGATTCCACGGCTCACATAGGAAAGAGAGGATACCGACCCGGCCTCTTCCGATCCCGCATAATGCTCGTCATAGCACATAATCACAACGTAGTCGCAAATCGTTCCCAGCTCCTTAATATTGTAATAAGCGTTATAGTTGAAAGGAACATAACAGTCTACACTTAAGTACAACCCGTTCTTTCGGCAGGCAATGGAAAGCTCCCTCATAAATTCAAGGTAATCTCTTGCCGCTTTTTCCGGAAGCAACTCAATATCCACATTGATGCCGTCTATGCCCTTTTCCTGCATATCTTGAATCAATGCTTCAATCAGTTTGCTACGCTTTGTTCCGCTGGAAAGAAGGCTCTTTAAGTCAATTTTTCCGGCGTCAAAGTTGTTTAATGTGGCAAATACCTTTCTTCCCGTACTATGGGAAAGCGCAACATAAGCCGCATCACTGTAGGAATTTAGATTTCCCTCATTATCCTTTATCGCATACCAGGTCGGTGCGAGAATATTCACTCCTGTCGCATTCGTGAGTAAAGATTGCAAGCCCTTGTTTGACTCGACATTGCTAATCTGGTGGAAAGCCAGCACCGGCTTTACCCCCTCTCCCAGATTTTTATGACTGTATTCCGGAGCCTTAAAGCCACTACTTCGCTCTTCGCTTGTTTCTTTATTTAAACGGCTGTTCCGAAGATAGCCGATAAAGCCGTCCTCCGTTTCCACCTTGGACCACTTCTCCATTTTTTCCAGGATAATGACTTTGGCCCCCTCCTCCAAATCCGTAAGAATTGGGCTCTTTACTCCCCCCTGCAACCGAACCGCCTCTTTTTTCTTGAGACTCGCTACTGTAGCGGGTGTAAATTCATTTTCCAAAAAGACACGCTTATGCTCCGTATCCGTATAACTCCGGCTTAAAAGTGCGGTATGTTTTTCAATTAAGGACAGGCTTATGAAAATGCTTTTCCCGTCCGTAAAGAAATCGGCTTTTCCGCTTTCCCCCTTTTCTCCGTCTGTAAAAAGAAGGAGTTCTTCCGGAAGCGCATAACGAAGGTTCTTCTCCACATCATCATAATAAAAGCGAATATTCAAATTCCGCACGACAAAGCCGTAAGGCAAATATACTTCTCCGTCCCGCATCCGTCCTATGGTAAGCTGCTCCCCGTCCTTCACTTTTTCATGATTCAGGTACAGCTCGACATTATCACCGGAAACGGAAAAATAACTGTTTAAATCGGCCCGTTCCTTGGTTGGCATATATTTTTTCACATAATAATAGCCACCGAAACCGGCAATCCCCAATATAAAAATAAAAAAGATAAGAAAGAAAGGAAGGATACTCCGTCCCTCCCTTCTGCCTCTCTTCCTGCTTTGCTTTTCCGTATTGAAATTCTCCATTTTCCCTCTACTTTTTTGATTCATAACGAGTATCGTGCGCAAAGCGTGCGATACCTCGTTTTGCATTCAATCTACTCTGTTAGCCAAATCTGTTCAAAATAACAGTTCCCATTCTATCTCTTATTTCATACCTTACAAGGCTTCTGCAGGAATCTCCATACTTTCGTAAGGCTTTCTTGCCAATTTACGGATTTTCTTCAGGCAAAGTGTTTTTTTGCAAATTTACGGATTCTCCTCCGACTAAGCGATTTCCCGTAAAATTACGAATCCTCTTCCGACTAAACGATTTCCCGCAAATTTACGGATTTTCCTCCAATCTGGCCAGCTTCTCCGCCTGATCTTCGGTAATCAAAGGATCAATAACAAGATCCAGGTCTCCGCCCAAAACGGCATCAATATTGTAAAGAGTGAGCTTAATGCGATGGTCCGTCACTCTTCCCTGCGGGAAGTTATAGGTACGAATCTTCTCCGAACGGTCTCCGGTCCCGAGCTGCGAGCGCTTTTCCTCCGCATTTTCCTTCTGCTGCTTCTCCAGTTCAATCTCATAGAGTCTTGCGCGAAGAAGGCGCATCGCCTTTTCTCTGTTTTGTACCTGAGAACGCTCTTCCTGACACTCCGCAACCATACCGGTGGGGACATGGATAAGACGCACTGCGGATGAGGTTTTATTGATATGCTGTCCGCCGGCACCGGAAGAGCGGAAAACCTCCATCTTCACATCGGCAGGGTTGATTTCCACCTCTACATCTTCCACTTCCGGCATAACGGCTACGGTCGCGGTGGAAGTATGAATTCTTCCGCCGCTCTCCGTTTCCGGAACTCTCTGTACGCGATGTACGCCGGACTCGTATTTCAATCTCGAATAAGCCCCCTGTCCGTTTACGATAAATACCACTTCCTTCAGACCGCCGAGTCCCGTTTCATTGAAGGAAACAAGCTCCGTCTTCCAGCCTCGTTTTTCCGCATAACTCGTATACATTCTGTATAAAGAGCCGGCAAAAAGAGCAGCCTCTTCTCCGCCTGCTCCGCCACGAATTTCCATAACGATATTCTTATCGTCATTTTCATCCTTCGGGAGCAACAAAAGCTGAATCTCTTTCGTGAGACGCTCCTGATCTTCTTTCGCCGTAGAAAGCTCTTCCTTCGCCATCTCGATTAAGTCCTTGTCCTTTTCATTATCCAAAATGAAAAGGGCATCCTTCTCGCTCTCTTCCGCTTTTCGAAAAGCAATATAGGCTTTATAAATGGGCTCTAAGTTACTCTGCTCTAAAATGAGCTTCTTATATTGGTTGATATCGGAAACCACCTCGGGAATCGTGAGATTCTCCATAATTTCCTCATAATGCTTCTTTACTTCTTCTAAATTCTCAAACATTTTGTCCTCTTTCTGAAGAGTCTGTCTCTTCATAATCTCATCAGACTATAAACAAAAAGAAAGAGGCTGTCAAACGTTACTGTCAAGTAATCGTTGTCAACTTCATCATGCTGGTTGCTGTCAAATAATCGTTGGCAACTCCATCATACAGAAATGTCTTGCTTTGCTTAGGCTCTGCCTCAAAGACACACTACGTTTCCTTCTCGCTGCACTCGCTTTTTCACTCAGGCTCCTGCGCAAACTCGCCCTTCGGGCTCAAACATGCGCCCGACTTCGTTGCTAGAGTGCAGCTCCCAACGGAATCCTCGCGACCGTCTTTTTCGTGCAGAGACTAAGCCCACGCAAAGATTTCTTGCTCTATTTCCTTGAAACGTTGCCCTTTTCTTCTAACATGGAATTCCTCATACAGCTCCTGACCGTAGTGTTTTTTTCAACCATAGAATAGGTTATTTCTGTATGATGAGGAAGAGGCTTCATTCTCTGCCTATTTTTTTCAACTAAAATTTTACTCTAAGCTCATTGTCTTCTCCTTGCAATAAAAAAGAGAAGCGGGTTATTTCTCCACTTCTCTCATTCACTTCTCTATCAGGGATAAATAAGTGTACTTAATCAGGATAAGGCAGTTCAACCGCATCCAGCTCTTCCATATTGAAAACTGCCTCATGCTCAGTAATTTCGTGCTCAATCCCTTTTGTTTTAAGTAACTCGTAAACATCTGTCTTATTCACAGGTTCACCTACGCGAGACAGCTAATGTATACACATTGCAACAACTAGAGGGCCTAAGACCGTCAGTAGAATGTTTCCCATTGCATATCCCGGTGTATATGCTACTGCAAAAATACTGGACTCATATTCCTCCACAACTCCGTTAAGCGCTGCGGTACAGGTTCCGGCACCACACAGAGCTCCAATGATATCTACAGCATCCAGCTTTAATACAAATCTCCCGAAGTAAACGGAAGCAATATGAGGCAAAATAGTCACCAAAACACCGATTAAAAGTACCTTTACGCCCATCGATTGCAGGGCAGATAAGAAGGATGCACCGGATGTAAGCCCCACAATGGCGATAAATAGATTTAGTCCCACACTCTTGCAAAACCACCGTGTTGCTTTCGGCATCAGTCCATAGTTAGAATGTTTGTCCTGATAATATCCGAATAAAAGCCCTCCAATCAAGGCACCTCCGCCGGATCCGAGTGTAATCGGAATTCCGGATACTACGAAGCTGATTGCACCGATTAATAAACCGACTACAAGCCCCATGCTGATGAAGGATACATCTGTCTCGGTACCTGTATCCTTCACATAACCAAGTTTCTTTACAACCTTCGCAATCAAGGCTTTCGGTCCCACCAAGGTCAAGTGGTCGAGAGCTTTTAACGCCTGATCTTCAGAAAGGACATTGTTGTCTCTCTTCCTCTCTGAAATGACAATTCCATTTTCTGAAAGATGCTTTATCACATCCAAAGAGAAATGATTAGTCAAAACAATTTCCTGCTTTATCACATCAAGCTTAAGGGCTTCCGAATCATCCGTTTCCTTCATGCCCGGAGCTTCAAAATGCAATACTGCATCAAGAAGTCCGATAATCGTAACCGTATCCCCTTCCAGGAGCTGCACATCCGATGCAAGGTTCACCTTTTTACCCTTTCGAATGATTTGCGTTATTGTAAGATCATCTCCGTACTGCTCTTCCACCGAACCTATTGTTTTACCAATAAATTCTGCACCATTTTCTATGCAAAATGCACGTGCTTTGATATTTCCAACAACAGTATTTTCCGAAGAAGACTCATGGAAATTTGTTTGATCTATTTTCTTCTTAACAGTATCTGTCAAATTTACACCAATTAACTTCGCTGCACCGTTTTTCAAAAATACCACTACCCCAACGGTTCCGAAAACATAGGTAAGAGCATAGGCAATTGCCATCTGACTTTCCGCTGTTTTCAGTTCTGTGCCTGAAAGCATTCCCTTCATCGTGGAATCCACTGTTCCCAGGATTGCAGACTGTGTAAGGCTACCGGCCAAAATTCCGCCGGCTTCTCCCGCTCCGATACCAAAAGCCTTAAACAAAACTATAGAAACGACAAAGGCTGCCACGGCGAAGAAAAGGGATAAGATAATAATCTTAAGACCGGAGCTTTTTAAACTTGCAAAAAACGAAGGTCCAACCTCATATCCGATAGCAAAAATAAACAGTGAGAAAAAGATTGTCTTCACAGTTCCGTCAATCTGATAGGTTCCCGCCCCCTTAAATACCAGGGATATGAGAAGTCCTACCAGCAAAGTTCCTACAGTGGCTCCTATAGTAAAGGATTTGATTTTTAGCTTTCCAATAAGATACCCTAGTGCAAGACATACAAAGATAGAAATAACCGGATTGGCAATCAAATAATGGGCTATATCGGAAAAACCTGTTATCGTAATATGCTGTGCTGTTTCCAACACTTCATGTGAGATTAATCCTATATTCATATTAAATCCCCCTTATCCTATTTATCCTTTTTCTCTTTTGCATACTTTTCGTGATACTCCTTCAAAAGAGACAGGATACGATTTGCTATTTTCTTATAATCATTGTCCGCTAAGTTTGCTTCAGAAACTCTGACTGTACCCGGAGTTGCTCCAAAACCAACTCCTTCCATCAACACAACACCATCTTCCTTTGCCAAGTGCAAAAGAAAATCGATTTCCTCAAAGTGATTTCTAAGCCATGTTGCGAAGTCCTTATCATAACTTTTCTCGGCAAGTTGGTAGATATCAAGCAGGGAATAATACTTAGCATTGCAGTCACTGTTATCCTCCGGCAAACCTAAAGTAGACATCAGATTGTGGTAACGCATAGCCACAATTTCTTTACAGCCTTCAATATACTGATCTTTTTCATTTTCAAGAACCAAATGAGTCATAGACAAAAGAACCATCATAATCTGCTGCGGAGTGGAGAGCCCACTGGTATGATACAATCCGATGGATCTGCTGTCCGCGCATATCCTGTCAATAAAGCTCATTTCCGAAGGATTCAGTGTGACAATCGAATAATCGCTTTCCAGCTCCTTTTTCTTCTTATCCGGAACCTTCTTAATCAGTTCATCAAAAACATTATCTTCATTTATTGCTATCACGCCGAGTCTCCATCCTGTAACCCCGTAAAGCTTTGAATACGAATAGACTAAAATAGTGTTTCTCGGGCAAACGGAATAAACTGTACGGAAGTTATTGACAAAGGTTCCATATACATCATCTGTGATAATAATAAGGTCAGGGCGCTTTTCAACTACTTTTCTTAACTGTTCCAAAGTCTCATCTGTAAGACTGCGGGAACCCGGATTAGACGGATTTACCAGAAAAAATGCCTTGATGGAAGGATCCAAAAGCTTTTCAAATTCTGAATCCGGAATTTGCCAGTCATTTTCTTCCGTTGCAAGAAGATTGATTTCCGCTAAATCGAAATTCGACAGTCTCGGAATCTGAATATACGGAGTAAACACCGGCGTGTTGATGGCAATGCGGTCCCCCTCCTTAATCAGGCCATTGTGCTTTAAAGCATCAAAAATATAGACGATTGCAGCCGTACCGCCTTCTACCGGAAATACCTTCGTCTTCTTTCTTAAGTCAGTCTTCCCGTACAGAATACTTTGGAGAAATGCATTGATGATGTGCTCCGTATTCTCCAGACAACGGCTAGGTACCGGATAATTGTTTCCGATAATTCCGTTTGTAAGTTCCGTAATCAAAGCTGCCTTATCTAATCCCAGATGGTCTGCGCTATACTCCACTATTTTTTTCAGGAATACATCCACCTCATCGCCATGATTTAGAAATGCATTGTACCTTTCCGCAATTTCTTTAGAGTCTACATATCCCGCCAAGTCTCCCTTGTCCAGAGTCCTTTTGCTTTCTGCCACGCCGAATTCCATCAGTCGTGCAAAAGCTAATCTGCCCAAGGAATTAATCCAATTCGGATTTCCCCTTCCGGCATTTAAAAATTTCAAATGCTTCTCATTCTTTTCTGACAGCTTCAACATATCAAAGCTAATTTCAAATGCTCCAAGTTTTTCCAATTCTCTTTCGTAGCTCTTTTTAATCATCCTTACTTCTCCTTTCACTGCATACGCATTTTCCAAGACCAATACAAGAAAGTTGCCACTTTTATGTATATGGAGATTGTATCATACTGTACAGATAAAAGCTTGTAAGACTTCTTCCTATTTTTTTGCCAACTAAAATTTTACTCTAAGTTTTTTAATTGTTGCAAAATTTTGGACAGTTAAGAGTTAAATGGGCGATAAAAATCAAAAATCGATATAAAATATTTCGATATATCAGTTGTTGATAGATTTTTGTGCTGTGATATAATAAAAAACAAGTGAATTTGAGAGGGAAACAAAGAGGAGAATAGAGATGAAGGACTACTATCTGCGTCTTACGGATTTAGAGATAAACGGTTTAAAAAATGTAAAAAACGGAAAACTGAATTTTGTAAATAAAAGAAAGGCATTTAAAGCCAGCGTTCTTGGACTCTATGGGCAGAACGGTACCGGAAAGACGGCTCTTATCGATGCCTTGCATATTTTAAAATTACTCCTTTCCGGAAAGTCGATTCCGGATGAGTATGGTAACTATATTAATGTGGATTCCCGGGAGGCAAATCTCTCTTATCGTTTCCGGATTTATGTTTCGGAAACGGAAAATTATGATGTAGATTACGAAGTTTGTTTGACGGTGGACGAGCAGAGAGAAGAATCATTTTCAACTTCCGTGGTAGCGGAGGAGGTGTTCCCCCATTTATCGGAAAGAGAGGGGAATCTATGGAATTCCCTGGGAAAAAAGAAGCGTCGATTGGAAATAAAAAGCGAAAAGCTGAGTTATGCCTATACGGATGGGGAGAAGAGGATCAAAAAGCATACTTTTCTGCAAAGCACAAGGACGGAATTGATTGCTCCTAAAAAGTATTACGCACTTCTCTTTGGAAGGAAAAAGAAAACAGCGGAAAGGTTGAAGCTCATCAGTTTTATGGCAAAACAGAAATCGCAGTCTTTATTTTTTTCTGCGGCATTTTTGCAACTGCTTTTTGAACAGCTGAATGCGAGTAAAACTCCGAATGATGAACTTCTCTTTCATATCGATATTTTGGTTAAGTTAGCAAATTACGGTCGTACCGAACTTTTTGTCCTTGGCGCGTCCAGCACGGGGAAGATTAATTTAGGAGAGCTGCCTATCCGGTATAAAGCTTCGGAAAAGCAGGAACACGGGATAACGGGAGAATATTTTCTGTCTTTATATGAGGCGACTGAACTACCGGAAGAACTTTTTCCGGAGGCGAAGAGATTGATTCAAAACATAAATGGTGTTTTGGAGCAAATCATCCCCGGCCTTACCATCTCCGTAGCGGATCTAGGTGCTGTTATGCTTATGGAAAACGGAGAAGGAAAAAAGGGCCGTCGCATACAGCTTATGTCCAATAAAAACAGCAAAGAAATCCCGCTTCGTTGTGAATCGGAAGGAATCAAGAAGATTGTCTCCGTGCTGCATCTTTTAATAGGAATGTACAATCAGTCCTCCATTACAGTGGCAATCGATGAGTTGGATGCCGGAATATTCGAATATCTTCTTGGGGAAATCCTGCACATCCTCTCGGAAAAGGGAAAGGGACAATTAATATTCACCTCACATAACCTGCGTCCCTTGGAGACGATAGACCGTGGCTTTATTGCCTTTACAACAACGAATCCCGAGAACCGATACATTCGCTTTACCAATATCAAAACAACCAATAATCTACGGGATTTCTATTTCAGAGATATTGTCCTCGGCGAGCAAAATGAGCCGGTTTATGAGATGACCAACAATGCGGAGATTGCCTTGGCTTTGAGAGAGGCGGGTGAGTAGCATGGCGCGGAAAAAAATCGTTTTTGTCATAGTAGAAGGCCCGTCGGATGATGAAGCCCTTGGGGCAATCTTTAGCCGTGCTTTCGATAAAAATGCTGTTTATGTGGAAGTGATGCATGGTGATATCACCAGCGTAAAAGGAAATCACAGTGGAAATATTGTAGGTAAAGTTGGAGATTTACTGAAACAATATGCGAAGTCTAACCACTACAGCAAAAGCGATTTTCTGAAAGTGATTCATATTATGGATACGGATGGCGCATTTATTTCCGATAAAAATGTGGTAGAGGATCATAGCCTTAGAACTTTGCAATACAGCTTGTCGGAGATTCGTTGTAAAGATGCCGCCTTAATTCGCAGTCGAAATCAGCAAAAAAGTGAAAATATGGATAAGCTGAGCAGACAAAGTCAAGTTTGGGATTCCGTTCCTTATCAATGCTATTATATGTCTTCTAACTTAGACCATGTCTTACACAATCTCTTAAACTGTTCCTCGGAGGATAAGGAGAGAAATGCTTTTCTCTTTGCTAAAAAATATAAAAATGCTCTAGGAGAATTTCTGCAATTTCTTTGCGAATCGGATTTTTCCGTAAACACAAGCTACAGGGAGTACTGGGATTTTATTAAAGAAGGACTGCGCTCTTTGGAAAGACATAGTAATCTCGGACTTTGTTTTGAATATATTTCTCTAAAATAAAAAAACAGTTCCAGCAAAGCTTACTTCAGATTCTTTGCAATTCATGTTAGAATTATGGAGAATATACGGAAATTTTTATTGTCATAAAACCAAGGATTCTCACAAGGGTCAAACTTGACCAAGAAAGGAGTACTTATGAAATTACAATTCTATGGTAGCCACCTCTGCCCGAAGTGTGTAGAGAGTCAGAAAATTCTGAAGGAAAAGGGAGTGGAATACGAATTTATCGATGTGAACGGAGATTTATACAACTTAAAACGTTTCCTGGCCTTTTGGGTACAGGAAGACATTTTTAAGCCCTTCCGTGAACAGGCCGAAAAACCCGATTATGCTGATGAAGGACGTATCGGACTTCCCTGCTTCCGCTTAGAAGACGGAGAGTGCACAATGGATCTCGATTATGTTCTGACGAAGGTATAGGATTTAGAGTTTTAAAATGAATAGTAAAATACCCCGCATAGCCTATTGCACAAAGTCGCTCTCGCTCGGTTCCGAGCTAACGGCACTAAGCATCAAACTTCGCTTTTGCTCGTTTTCTGCAAGTGCCGAGCTCTCCAAACGCTTTGTTCCACAGGCTATGCGGGGTATTTTTATCTCTTTATCTCATGTAAAGCTCTAAATCCGTCCCTTCTCCGCCTGTTCTTTGGCAAAGACTGCCGCCCCGAGGGCGCCGGCGTAGCGTGCATACCTGTCGGAGTGGATTGGTCTTCCAAGGACTTCCGAAAGAAGTTCTTGAAAATACTCCGCTTCACAGAGTCCGCCCGTGAGATAAACGTCCAAGTCCTGATTTCGTAGTTTTCCGAGCATCTGGGAAACCTTTCCGGCAACAGACTGCAGAATGCCGTAGGCAATATTTTCTCTTGCAATCCCCTGTCCCACCAGAGAAATCACCTCCGACTCCGCAAATACCGTGCACATCGAACTGATTTTCACCTCTTCCGTGTGCTTTCTTGCAAGCTCATTTAGCTCTTCCAGGGAAATATTCAATCGATTTGCCATGACTTCCAAAAACTTTCCCGTTCCGGCGGAACATTTGTCATTCATAAAGAATTCTTCCACCGCTTTTCCCTGACAGGTGATGACCTTCGTGTCCTGTCCGCCGACATCCACCACATTCATGGGATTTTTCCCGAAAAGTGTCATCGCGCCCTTTGCATGACAGGTAATTTCCGTCATGGTCTTTCCCGCAAAGGCTACCGCATTTCTCCCGTAGCCGGTTGCGATACAGGCATAATGCTCCTCATCCATCGGCATACTAAGTTTAGAACCAATAGACTTTAATGCCTCAAAGCTGCTCCAGCCGGTAGGCACGGTAAATGCCTGTTCAATCTCTCCCTTTTCATCGAGTACCACCGCCTTGGCCGCTGTGGAACCGATATCAATCCCCAGAAATTTTCGCTCCATTTTTCAGTTCCTTTCCGCTAACGCCCTTTTCTCCGAAAGCATTTTCACAAAAATATCTCCGCATTTTCCTCTTCGTTTTGCAAATTCTCTTACAGCATCTCAATAAAGGCCGCCACTCTGGTATTCAGCTGCCCGATATCCGACTGAGAGTAGTCCGTTTCCACATTGATATAGGGGATGCCCTTTTCTTCCGTGACAAATCGGCGCACTTTATTCGTCTCAATCGCATAGGTATGGCAGGCCTGCAAGGTCATATCCAGCACGCCGTCCGCGTGATACTCGTCAATCATTTCGGAAAGGCTGTCAAAACGATTCTTGTTTGGCGTCATAATGGAGCAGCCGATAGCCAGATAGCGCCGGGAGAGCGCCTCATAGATATCTTTCGCATTCTCCTCTACCTGAATGCCCACCGCCTTTTCTCCACTGCAATTCTCGTAGCCGATCACTACAGCTCCATTGTCCTCCACGGCACGAATCACCTTCTCCGTGGCTCCTCCGATAGGGCAACCCGTAATGAGAATTCTCGGTCTTTTTTCAAAATGTTTTCCTTCGGCGTATTCCCGCTCAATTTTCTCTCGTAAGGCATTGACCTCGTCCGCAAGAGCTGCACGGTCAAAACGGAAGGTGGAGCCGTAGAGCACCTTAAAAATATCATAGCCGGAAACGGGAGTCGGATCATGTTTCATCACGGAATACAAGTCCTTTAAGGCTTTGTTCGCAAGATTGTTGACTCTTGTCGCTTCTCGCACCATTTCTTCCGTAATCTTCACTTCAAACTTCTGTTCCAGATAGTCCTTTAAGCGCACAATCTCGTCTCTGTAGAGCGCAACCGCCTTCTCCGTCTGCTCGTGCGGAAGGCGAAGGAAGAAGACATCCTTAAACTCGCTCATCAGCTCATACATTTTCTTCTTTCCGTCACAGGTGCTTTCCCCTACCACCACATCGGAAAAATAAAAGAAGGGGCACTTGTCGGTTTTCGCAAAGCCGTAGCTGGACTTAATCAACGGGCAAAGATTCTTCGGTAAATCCTTCTCCGCCTCCGGAATCGTTTCATCGGAGGTCGCACAGAGGGAAATGCTCGCCGCCCCGGCCGCCATCGCAATTTCCTTCGGAAAATAAGTACAGTACGATCCCACAACCGGCTTTCCCTTGTCCTTCCACTCCTTTACGGAAAGAAAAGACTTTTGTCTCTGCTCGGAAAAGCTTGCAAATATCTCCGGTAAATCTTTAACCAGCTCCATAATTTCCTCCTAAAATATTGACCAAATTCTCCTGCTTTTAGGATAGGTTAAGCCGGTCCCTTAGACAAATTCCTTTTATCTATAGTTTTTTTGATTTATAAGGTAGGGGAATGAATCGATTTTACCTTACTCTCTCTTCCGCCACGGGAAGCAATTGTTCTTTCTGTCCATGGCACTACCGAGGAGTCGAGAGCAGCAGAGCGATTCCCCGTTAATCTTCGCGTTCCTCCGACAGCGAACGAATCGACGAACTGTACTCTGACGGAGACATTTTACACTCTTTCTTAAACTGCCGGGAAAAGTAGTGAATGGAAGAAAACTCAAGCTTATCTGCAATCTGCGTGAGGTTGAGCTGCCCTTCCCGAATCATGCGCTTCGCTGTATCCATTTTCATTTTGGAAAATAGAGCCATAACTCCGGTATTTCCGACTTCCCGGAAAATTTTCTGCACGTAGGAACGTCCCATCAGGTTGTCTCTACAGATCCGTTCCATACTGAGCTTCTCATAAACATGGCTCTCCAAGTATTCCACCAGGCGATTATAGCTTTCACTCTGTCTGGAGCTTTTTTCCACATAGTAGTCCTTCGCCTCCATCGGCAGCGGATAGGAAAAATAGCGGCGGTAAAGTTGAATCAAAAACTCGGAAAGATACTGACGGATAAGCTGCTGCCCTCCAAAGCTTTCCTCTTCCAAAAAGAGGAGTTTTTTCTGGTAAGGCTGATCCATTCTTCCGGAAAAAACGCCCTTTCCCTCGGTAATGATTTTCGCAAGAAGGCTCTTCTCCTTATCGCTGATTCGCAGACACTTCTTCTGAAAACGCCAGATAGCGGGACTGTTACAATAAAAGCTGATGACCACGATACTGGGGCTGCTCTTCCCATCCGCCTTCACCGAGTGAAACTCATTTGGCGCATGAAAAAGAATATCTCCTTTTTTCAGAAGATGCGTCTCTTCTCCTGCCTCTACCGTAATCTCCCCGGCATCCACGCAAACGAATTCCCAGAAAGGATGCGTCTCCCCGGGAAAATAAAAGTCACTTCTATATTGAAAATAATGTAGGGAAACAATCTCCCTGATTTCCATGCAATCCTTTAAGCAAACACTTTGATAGTCCATTTTCTGTCCTCAATTAACTGTCACATCACGCATAGTACCGATATTAAATGAGATACCGCACACGCCGCGCACGATACTCATTATGAACGAGATACCTCTGCTCTGCGCACGATACTCATGTAAAACAAGATGTTTCCGGCTTCGCCTGCGCCACTTGTCAAAGAAAAATGATACAATGCCTCTATGTGCAATTGTACCAATAAAGTAAGCAATCGTACAATAGATGGATATAGCTAGACTCTTGAATTTCTTTTATAATGCGAACAGATACTAAACGAGATAACGCACGCTTTGCGCACGATACTCGTTATGAATAAGTTTTTGCAGCGCAAAATACGGAAACAGCAGTACGAAATACGAGGAGATAAACATGAAGAAAACAAGCGGAAGACTGACCCTCCCCAGCGAAAACAATTTTCTAAAAGAAACGGAAGAATTGATTGCACGCCTGGGAGCGGATGCGATACGAGACAGTGACGGAACCAAGCTGGATGAGGAAACTCTTTCTCTTCCGGTGAAGGTTTACAGCACCTATTTCGTGGCGAGAGGCCACAATGAATTTGCCAAAGAACACATGGAAGAATGTCAGCAATTCTACCTCATGTCAAAAAGGGTAACCGCATTTTCGACTCATCTGGAAATCCCCTATATGGACGGTTTTTTCAGAAAGCAGGTCACACCGGACTTCCTGCATGACCCGAAGAAGTGGTGGGAGCTCATCGACAGAACAACGGGAGAAGTGATTTCTCCGGACAAGTGGAGACTTTCCCCTGATAAGTTTGGAAAAGACTCCGGCGAAAAAGCGGTAGCTTCGAAAGAAAACTCGAAAAGCTCTACGGAAAAGACAACAGAAGCAGGACTTCCTTCTTATTTTCTGCAAGATGGAGAAACCGCCCTTCTTATCCTGGAGGACGCCATTCCCTTCCATGAGTATACTTTGAGCTTCCTCGCCTTTGCGCTCTGGGATCCGACGGAAATGTATAACCACATCACGAACAACTGGGGCGATAAACCTGCGGATATTCCCTTTGATATTCGAAAGCCCTACAGCAATCGTTTTGCAAAGGAGGAGTTAAAGCGCTGGCTGGAAGCTCACCCGAAGACGGATGTAGTGCGCTTTACCACCTTCTTCTATCATTTTACTCTGCAGTTTAATCACGAAGAAAAGGAAAAGTTCGTAGACTGGTTCGGTTACGGCGGAACGGTTTCCGTAGAGGCCTTGGAAGCCTTTGAAAAAGAATACGGCTACCGCCTTCGCCCGGAAGACCTTGTGGATGAGGGCTATTTCCACAGCACATTCCGTACTCCGACAAAGGCTTACCTCGACTACATGGACTTTATCGCCCGCTTTGTGGCAAAGGAAGCGAAAGAGCTTGTAGACCTCGTGCACGCTTCCGGAAAAGAGGCCATGATGTTCCTCGGAGACAACTGGATTGGGACCGAGCCCTACGGCAAGTATTTTAAGGAAATCGGGCTGGACAGCGTGGTCGGCAGTGTCGGAGGCGGTGCAACACTCCGCTTAATCGCCGATATTCCCGGTGTGCGCTACACCGAAGGTCGCTTCCTCCCCTATTTCTTCCCGGACACCTTTTACGAGGGAAATGATCCCGTTCCGGAGGCCATGGAAAACTGGGTAAGTGCGCGTCGTGCCATTATGCGGAAACCCGTGGACCGCATCGGCTATGGCGGCTATTTAAGCCTTGCCTATAAGTTCCCGAAATTTATTGACTATATTGCGGAAGTCGCGGAAGAATTCCGTGACCTTTATGAGAAAGTCCAAGGTACAAAGCCCTATACAAAGCTAAAAGTCGGTATCGTCAATGCCTGGGGGAAGCTTCGCTCCTGGCAGGCTTACATGGTTGCCCATGCGCTCTACTATCAAAAGGCCTACAGCTACTTTGGAATCCTGGAGGCCCTCTCCGGAATGGACACAGAGGTGGAGTTCTACTCCTTTGACGAGCTTTTAGAGGGGGGCGTTCCCAAAGATGTGGATGTCCTGATCAATGCCGGAGATGCCATGACCTCCTGGTCGGGCGGAGAAATCTGGAAAGAAGAAAAACTCTTAAGCCTCCTCCGTGCCTTCGTCTATAACGGCGGCGGACTCATCGGAGTCGGAGAGCCGAGCGCCTGCTCCTTCCAGGGAAAATATTTTCAGCTGGCGGATGTCTTCGGTGTAGACAAGGAAATGGGCTTCAGTCTTTCTACGGACAAGTACTTTAAGACCGCAAAAACGGAACATTTCCTCTTGGAGGACTTCCCTGCGGAAAGCTTAAACTTCGGAGAAAGTCAGAAGAGCATCTACGCCTTGGAAAAGGAAACGGAGATTCTGGAGTACAGTGACGGCTCCGTGCATTTATCTGCCCACGATTATGGAAAGGGACGCGGCATCTATATTGCGGGGCTTCCCTACAATATGGAAAATACCCGTCTCCTCCTCCGTGCTCTCCTCTACAGTGCGCACAAGGAAGAAGAAATGCGGAAATGGCAATGCACAAATCTTTCCTGCGAGCTTCATGCCTATCCGGAAAAGGGAATTTACGCAGTGGTGAACAACAGTAAGGAAAAGCAGTGTACCGATTTTTATGACGGAAAGGGAGAGAAGCATTCCGCAAATCTTGCCCCCGGCGCAATGCTTTGGTATGAAATCGGATAAAAGAAACAAAGATAAATCTTTCTTTTCCAAGAAAAACAAAGAAAATCATTTTTCTTTCTTTTAAAAACTTAAAAACTTATGTTTTTTGCCGTTTTATAATAATCAATCGTGTAAATTGTTTGCGCAATAAGACAAAGAGTTTTCTGTTATTTCAACCTATACTGACGATAAATTCACCCTCTTTATTTAGCATTTTGCGCAAAAGAGGAAGTAAATTGGGAGGTATATATGAAAAGAAGAATTTTAGGAACTGCCGTAGCCATTCTTTCCGGATTAACGCTCTTCGCTTGTGGCGGAAAGAAGGAGGAGGCAAAGACAGAAGCTCCTGCTAACGCTCAGGAAAAGACGGACGAGAAAGATACAAGTGCTGCAGAAAAGACGGAAGCTTCTTCCGACGGATTGGTTTACTGGTCCATGTGGGAAGCAACAGAGCCGCAAGGTCAGGTTTTAAAAGAGGCAGTAGAGGCTTTTACCGCTGAAACGGGAATCCCTGTAGATGTACAGTTTAAGGGCAGAACCGGTATCCGTGAGGGATTGCAGCCCGCTCTGGATGCAGGAACCAATATCGACCTTTTTGACGAGGATATCGACAGAGTAAACAAGACCTGGGGAGACTATCTTCTGGATCTGGAAGAGCTCGCTAAGGCAAATGATTATGAGAAGACCGCCAATGCCGGTTTAATCAATGCTTGCCGTGAGGTAGGCGGCGGTACTTTAAAGTCCATTCCTTACCAGCCGAACGTTTTCGCCATGTTCTACAATCAGGAAATTTTTGACAAGGCGGGTGTTACGGAAGTACCGAAGACCTGGGAAGAGCTCGATGCAGCATGTGCAAAGATTAAAGAGGCGGGCTTCACACCGATTACCAGTGACGATGCTTATATCTTAAGCAATTTCGGCTATCACTTATCCAGAATCAACGGCTATGAGAAAGCTTCCGAAATTGTAAAAGAAGGAAAATGGGACGATCCTTCCGTTTTGGAAGTCGCAAAGGCTTACGAGGATTTTGCAAAGAAGGGCTATTTCTCCGAGCAAATCGCATCCAATGTATGGCCTGCAGGCCAGAACCAGGAATTGGCTCTTGGAACTGCCGCAATCTACTTAAACGGTTCTTGGCTTCCGAACGAGGTTAAGGATATCACCGGAGAAGACTTTAGCTGGGGATGCTTCAGCTATCCTGCAGTAAAGGGCGGAAAAGACGGTGTGGAAGCATCCAACTACGGTGCACAGGTTTTCGCCATCAATAAGAAGTCCAAGAAGGCGGAAGACGCTTTCAAGTTAATCCAGTTCTTTACAAAGGGCAAATTCGACGAGAAGCTTTCTCAGGAATCTTTAGGCATTCCGGCAGACTCCGACAATAAGGATTGGCCGAAGCAGCTGGCTAATGTAAGACCGGTTATGGAAGAGTTAAAGACTCGTTATCCCTGGGCAGCCTCTGCAGAAGACAATGTAGATATGACTCCGATTTTAAAGGAGAACTTCATGAAGCTCTGCGGCGGAAGTATTACTGCTGAAGAATTTGTTGCTAATTTAAAGAAATAATAGGATAATATTATCCTGTGAACTCAAGGAGGTGGCGCCGATTCAATGCTCCACTTCCTTTTTTAAAAGAAATCTTTCTAGGAGGTTTTTCGTGAAAAAGAATTCCGCCATGCTGATTGCCTTTGTAAGTCCGGCAGCGCTCTTTTTTATCATCATCTTTTTGTATCCCATTTTACGTACTCTTTTGATGAGTTTCTTTCGCATCGAAGGTGTAACGGACAGTTTTTCCAAATGGCAGTTTGTGGGATTTGCAAACTATGGAAAACTTCTCGGCACAACCCTTTTCCGCATTTCCATGTGGAATCTTTTTCGCATCTGGCTCTTCGGCGGGCTGATCGTCCTCTCTCTGGCCCTGCTCTTTGCCGTCATTATTACATCAGGAATCCGAGGACGGAGTTTCTTCCGCGCCATGATTTACCTGCCGAATATCGTTTCCGCCGTAGCGCTTGCAACCATGTGGTTACAATATGTCTACAGCCCGAAATTCGGTTTGTTGAAGAGCCTCTTCACGTTTCTCCATCTGCCGAAGCTGGCTTCTATCCAGTGGCTCAGTAACGACCATAAATTCATGGCACTGCTCATTGCCTACTGCTTCGGCATGGTCGGCTATCACATGCTCATTTTTTCCAGCGGAATCGAACGCATCAGTAGTGATTACTTTGAAGCGGCAACCCTCGACGGCGCAAACAAAATTCAGCAATTTCAACACATCACTCTTCCTCTGTTAAAGGGAATGTTTCACACGAACATTACCATGTGGTCCGTCAGCAGCGTAGGCTTCTTCGTTTGGTCGCAACTCTTTTCGACCGTAACGGCCGATACCCAGACGATTACCCCCATGGTTTACATGTATATGCAGATTTTCGGAGCCGGAAACAGTGTAACGGAACGAAATGCCGGCATCGGTGCGGCAGTCGGGGTACTTCTCAGTATCTGTGTTGTCATTATTTTCACCGTTTGTAATAAGCTCTTGCAGGATAAAGAGCTGGAATTTTAAGGAGGGGATTATGTTTTCATTGTTTAAAAAAGAAAAGAACTATGCCGAACCCTTCCGCTTAAAGAAGGAGCTGCGCCTTTTTCCGGGCTATCTTCTTCTCCTCCTTTGGATTTTCTTTACGATTGTTCTCCTCGGTTGGGTGCTTATCGCAAGTTTTTCCACCACCAAGGAAATCTTTGCGAACAAACTCTTAAGCAGCGGTTTCCATTTTGAGAATTATGAAAAGGCCTGGGTGAACTCCGATGTGTCCACCATATTCTTCAATTCCCTTTTCTACTCCTTGGTCTCCGTAAGCTTACTCATCCTGGTCTGCGCACCGGCTGCTTACGCCTTATCCCGTTTTGAATTTATCGGAAATAAGCTTATACAGCACTCCTTCGTGGCATCCATGGGTGTTCCGGTCGTGATGATTGTCCTGCCTCTCTTTGCCCTTGTTGCGGGACTCGATATTTTAAACCACGTGGCCGCCAATAAATTGACCTTGATTTTCTTATATGTTGGTATTAATGTTCCTTATACCACCATTTTCCTCATGGGATTTTTTGCCAATATTTCCCGTGCCTTTGAGGAAGCTGCTGCGATTGACGGCTGTCCTCCCGGAAAGACCTTCTGGAAAATCATGCTTCCGATGGCACAGCCCGGCATTATCACGGTGAGTATTTTCAACTTTATCAATGTGTGGAACGAGTACTTTATCTCCCTCATCTTCGGAAACTCCGACAAGGTGCGTTCCGTTGCGGTAGGACTCTACTCCATGATTAACTCCATGAAATATACCGGAGACTGGGCCGGCATGTTTGCCTCGGTAATCATTGTTTTCCTCCCCACCTTCATCCTCTACCTCTTCTTATCGGAGCGGATTATTGCAGGGGTGACCGGTGGCGGTGTTAAGGGCTAAGGCACGTTCTTAAGGGAACGGCTTGATACGTAGGACAGGATACCGCAATAAGAATATTACGGTAGAGAAAGAAAGTAGAAGCAAATAGGACAATCAAAAATGAATAAAGAATTAAGTAAAAAAGAAATTGAAAACGCCCTCTCCCAATTTCAAATTCAGGGAGAGGTGAAATCCTGTGCCCCCTATGGCTCGGGACACATCAACGATACTTTCCTGGTAAAAGCCGATCGGGATTATATCCTGCAGAGGATGAACACGAACATTTTCAAACACCCCAAGGAACTCATGGAGAATGTTACCTTGGTTTGCGACTTTATGGAAAAAGAAATTCTAAAGGCGGGTGGTGACCCCGAGAGAGAAGGCTTACGTCTTGTCCCCACAAAGGCGGGGCTTGGCTACTATGAAGATCAAGAAGAGAATTTCTTCCGCATGTATCTCTTTGTGGAAGATACCAAGTCCTATAATCTTGTGGAGAAGCCGGAGCACTTCTATGAAAGCGCCCGTGCTTTCGGGCATTTCCAAAATCTGCTTGCCTCTTTCCCTGCAGAAAAGCTTCACGAGACCATTCCCGACTTCCATAACAGCGTAAAGCGTTTTGCCCGCTTTAAGGAAGTCCTGGAAAAAGACGCTTTCGGAAGAAGAAAGGACTGCGAAGAAGAAGTACAGTTCTTCTTAAATCACGAGAAGGATCTCTCCTACGCGATGGATCTTCTTGCGAAAAAGGAGCTCCCTCTTCGGGTCAGCCATAACGATACCAAGTTAAATAACGTGCTTTTCGATGCCAAAACGGAAAAAGCACTCTGTATCATTGACTTGGACACCGTCATGCCGGGTCTCTCCATCTTCGACTTCGGAGACGCGATTCGTTTCGGAGCCAATACTGCAGAGGAAGATGAGAAAGATCTGTCCAAGGTTTCCCTCTCCCTTCCCCTCTTCTCCACCTATGTAAAGGGATTTTTAGAAGGTGCAGGCGGAAAGCTTACAAAAAAGGAGATTGAGTCTCTTCCGGAAGGCGCTAAAATCATGACTTTGGAATGCGGTATGCGCTTTTTGACCGATTATCTCGAGGGAGATGTTTATTTCCATACCGCGCGCCCGGGACATAATCTGGACCGTGCAAGAACCCAGATTGCTTTAGTGAAGGACATGGAGCGGCACTGGGAAGAAATGAAAAAAGAAACGAATCAATATACTTAAACAGGCTTTTTCTCTTATCAAATTCAGCCTTCTTTCCGATGAATATAGTATGTGAAACGTCAGAAAGGAGGCTGAGTTGAAAAACATCGCATTAATCATTGCCGGAGGGGTCGGAAGCAGGATGCACCAGGATATCCCGAAGCAATTTCTAAATGTCAACGATAAACCAATCATTATCTATACGCTGGAAGCCTTTCAAAAGCATCCCAATATCGACGCTATCGAGGTAGTCTGCCTAAAAGGATGGCGGGATATCTTATGTGCCTATGCAAAGCAATTCGGCATTACCAAACTCGAAAATGTAGTCACCGGAGGCGAAACCGGTTTAAAATCCATTCGAAAAGGATTATATGATATTGCAAAGCGCTATCAGGGAGAGGATGATATCGTACTGATTCACGACGCCATTCGTCCGATGGTCAGTCAGGATATCATTTCCGACAACATCCGTGTATGCCGGGAATACGGAAATGCCATTACGGTCATTCCCTGTACTGCGGTTATGCTGAAAACCATGGATGGACTCTCTTCCATGGATCAGGTTCCCAGAGACAACTTGAAAATCACGCAAACCCCTCAGACCTTTTTCCTGAAGGAAATCCTGGAGGTGCACAAAGAAGCCATCGAAAAGGGAATTGACGATTCTGTCGCTTCCTGTTCTCTTTATGTGGAATTGGGTCGAAAACTCTATCATTCCATCGGATCGGAAAAAAATATCAAGTTGACCACTTCGGAAGATATCGAAATCTTCACAGCCCTGCTTTCCGTCGAAAGACCGGATTGGCTTAGAAAATAGCGAATAGAATTGAGGAAAGATATGCGAATTGCACTCGGAAGTGACCGAAACGGTCTGGATTATAAAAAAAGAATTATTGCCCATTTGAAAGAACTCGGGCATGAAACCGTAGATGTCGGCACGGAGGAAAATATTCCCTGCGATACCCCCGTTTTTGCCGCCAAAGCAGCGAAATTGGTGGCCTCCAGGGACTGTCAATACGGGATTCTCTTATGTGCCACCGGAACGGGGATGGTTATGGCCGCCAATAAAGTAAAAGGGATTCTCTGCGGTCTTGGCTATGCAGACCTTGTTACGGAGTATATGCGTAAGCACAATGACGCCAACATGATTGCCTTCGGGCAGAAACACATGGGATATGAAGATGTGGAACATAGAGTGGACATCTTTTTGAATACGGAATTCATAGGGGGACATCATGCACCCAGAGTACAGCAAGTCCGTGACCTGGAAGAAGGAAAAGAAATTCAGCAAACCCCCATCATGAATCCCAATTGGAGATAAAAAATGATTATAGAAAAAATAAACAGCCCGGAAGATGTACAGGCCCTGTCTTCGGAGGAATTGAAAACCCTCTCCGCCGAAATAAGGGACTGTCTGATTCGGAAACTCAGTAAGACCGGAGGACATCTGGGATCGAATCTGGGTATGATTGAAATAACCGTAGCCCTGCACAAGGTCTTTCATTCCCCTGTGGATAAGATTCTTTTTGATGTATCTCATCAATGTTACACCCATAAAATCCTGACCGGAAGAAAACAAGCCTTTCTGGAGGAAGCGCATTACCATGATGTCTCGGGATACAGCAATCCCGCGGAAAGCGTACACGACTTCTTTCCCATCGGACATACTTCCACTGCCATCAGCCTCGCAACAGGGATGGCCAAGGTTCGGGATTTACAGGGCGGAAAAGAACAGATTGTCGCGGTAATCGGCGATGCGTCCTTAGACGGCGGAGAAGCCTTTGAAGCGCTGAACTATGTAGCGGAGCTGGACGGTCCGGTGATTATTGTGGTCAATGACAACGATATGTCCATCCCCGAAAATTACGGAGGATTGCATAATCTCCTGAATCGTTTGAAAGCCCAAAACGGAGAAGTCGAAAATAACTTCTTCAAGTCTCTCGGCCTGGAATATGTCCTTGTCCGAGACGGCCATGATATCGATGCCCTTACCGAAGCTTTTTCTTCCGCAAAAAACAGCGGGAAATCCACGGTAATTCATTGCTGTACACAAAAAGGAAAAGGCTATTCCTTTGCCGAAAAGGACAGAGAAAAATGGCATTGGGCAAAGCCCTTTTCTATAGAAAGCGGAGAATTTTTATCCTCTGTGCCGAAGGAAAACTACGGTGCACTGGTTGCCGAGCATCTTTTGGCCAAGATGAAAGAGGACCCGCGCGTTGTGGTCGTGGCTGCCTCCACGCCGCTCTGTATCGGTTTTCATGAAGAAAATCGGAAAAAGGCGGGAAAACAATACATCGATGTCGGCATTGCCGAACAAAACGCGATTACCATGACTGCCGCAATGGCTAAAGCCGGCGGAAAGCCCGTCTTTGCCACGAACAGCACCTTCTATCAAAGAGCCTATGACCAGATTGCCCAGGAGATGTGTCTCGGAAAATGTCCGGCGACACTCCTCCTTAGCCACGCTTCCGTGTGGGGGCATACCAATGATACCCATGTCGGCTTATACGATATGGCTTTGCTCTCGTCCATCCCGAATCTTACTTATCTTGCTCCGACAAATCTGGAAGAGTATCTTGCGATCTTGGATTGGAGTATCGAACAAGAGGAAAACACCGTTGCGATTCGTATTCCCTGGACCGGAGTCTATCATGCGGAAAAAGCAGTGCGAAAAGACTACTCCGACGTAAAATACATGGTGACGGAAGAGGGAGAAGAAGTTGCGATTCTGGCTCTGGGCAGTTTTTATCAGATTGGAGCGGAAGTCAGAGAAAAACTGAAAGCAGCCGGCATCCATGCCAGCCTGATTAATCCGCTTTACATCAATAAAAAGGATGAGACTTTATTGGAGTCGCTTAAGAAAAAGCATCGACTGGTCGTTACCTTGGAAGACGGCATATTGCAAGGCGGTTTCGGAAGCATGATTTCCCAATACTACAGTCTGGATAAGATGAAAGTCTTGAACAAAGGCTTTTTCAAAGCCATTCCTTCCAGCTATGTTCCGGAAGAATTCATGCGGGAAAATCGATTGCTCCCCGAGCAAATCACAGAAGACATTATAGAACTGATAAAGGAAAAATAAATGAGACTATCCACCATTGAGCGAGAAGAGCTCACGAAATATATCGAGACCCATTCTTTTGACCGGGATTTTAAGGGGAAGACCATCTTACTTACCGGAGCAAAGGGTCTGGTCGGTACTGCAATCACCAAGTGGATTCTACTGCAAAACGAAATCAAGAAGACGGATACCGTACTCTATGCTTCCACCAGAAATCCGGAGCAGGTTCCGGACTACATAGAAGACGGTGATCAAATCCACTACATCCCTCACGGAAAAGAAGCGGAGTATTGCAAGGCTCCGGATTATATTTTGCACGCAGCATCTCCGACCGGAAATCAATACCACATGCAATACCCCTTGGAAACCTTCCGCACAAATGTGGACGGCATGGAGAGACTGCTCGACTTATGCAGTCAGAAAAAAGACACTGTACTCCTCTATCTTTCCTCGGAAGAGGTCTACGGCTTACCGAAAGATGATGCTCCGCTTGTAACGGAAGAAACCGTCGGCGCAATCGACAGCCTGCACTTAAGAAGCTGTTACCCCTTAGGGAAGAAAGCCTGCGAGTTTCTCTGTCATGCAGCGGCCAAGGAATATCATTTAAACACGAGAATTATTCGTCCCACCGTAATCCACGGCCTTTTCCAGCGCTATGAGGAACCCAGGGTGGTGAATGAAATTTTACGTTGCATTGTGGAAAACAAAGACCTGCATATGAAATCCGACGGCCTAACCAAAAAGTGTATGTTGTACTCCCTCGATGCCATCAGTGCCATTTTCACTGTTTTGTTAAAAGGGGAAAATGGAGAAGCGTATAACGCATCCAATCCGGATACCTTCCTGACCGTACGGGATCTCGCTGACAGAGTTTTCCAAAAATTTAATCCTTCCATCAAGATTGTTTTTGAAAATGCAGCAAAACAGTCTGACGGTTTTTTACCGCATAGAAGCATCGTGCAGGACTGCACAAAACTGAAAGCGCTGGGATGGGAACCGAAGGCGGATTTAGAGCATATCTACCATGTCGATATTGCCCGGTTTAAGAAATAGTTTTAAAATCAAGTTAAGAAAAAGTTTAACCGAATGTCATCCGGGAACACCGGGACATTCGGTTTCTTTTTTGTCTAATTTGATGTAAAATAATAAATAAAGCACCAAATCACTGGAGAATTTAGCTATTATTTTTTTGCTTATTTCTCTTTGTTTTTATTTTCACACTCTCTTCAAAAGGAAGGAAAAATGCTATGCAAAGTAAAGAATGCGGGGAGAAAAGGCTCTATTTTAACTCCGATTATCTGGCCGGTTGTCACGAGCGGATTCTGCAAAGCTTAATCGAAACCAATCTGATCAAAGCGCCGGGCTACGGAACCGATGAATTCACCCTCGCCGCCAAGAAAAAAATCCTGAATGCCTGTGAACTGGAAGAAGGCGATGTGTACTTTCTGGTAGGCGGAACACAAACCAACGACACCGTCATTTCCACATTTTTACGTTCTTATGAGGGAGTTATCTCTGCCGACACCGGGCACATTGCCACACATGAGGCGGGCATTATCGAAGTACACGGGCACAAAGTCCTGACCATTCCCCATAAGGAGGGAAAGATTTATCCTGCACAGATTCGGGAGTATATGGTACATTTCCATGCAGACGGTAACAATGCCCATATGGTACAGCCCAGGCTGGTCTACCTTTCTCAGCCCACAGAATTCGGAACACTCTACTCCTTGCAGGAGCTGAAGGACATTCGCGAAATTTGCAATAAATACAGTCTCTCCCTTTATGTTGACGGTGCCCGCTTGGCCTACGCTTTGGCCTGCCCGGAAAATGACGTCCGTCTTCCCGATCTAGCTAAACTTTGCGATGCCTTTTATATCGGCGGTACAAAATGCGGAGCCTTATTCGGAGAAGCTGTAGTGATTCCCGAAAAGAGAAATTTTCCCTTCTTCCCGACAACGATAAAACAGCACGGCGCCTTGCTTGCAAAGGGTAAGGCTCTCGGCGTGCAGTTCGATGCTTTGTTTACCGATGATCTGTATCTGCAGATTGGGAAGCACGCTATAGAACTCGCGGATACAATTCGTTCCGCTTTACGAAAAAAGGGGATTCCTTTGGCCGTTTCTTCCCCTACCAACCAAATTTTTATTCTTTTGAAAAAGGAAGAGGCGGAAAGAATCGGAAAAGCCGTGGAACTGACCCACTGGGATGATCCGGACGACGAACATTCCATCCTGCGAATCTGCACCAGCTGGTCTACGGAAGAAGAAGATGTAGAAAAGCTTTTAGCGATTTTATAAAACGAGATACCGCACTACGCGAGCGATACTTGTTATGAGCGAGATGTCTCAAGTTTCGCCTGCGCCCTTGTTAAGAATAAAAAAAAGAGGCACTGCGTCCCTACCTAACGCATTGCCTCTTCTTCAATTTTACAAGTTAAACCTGCTTCAGGAAAATCCCTCTCCTCCATTTTCACTTCGGATAAAATCTTCCCGGTGCTTCACTGCTTACGCAGCGCAGCTCTTTTCACAAAGCAAGTCCCTAGTCAACCGAAAGCCTATTATCTCAGTAAGGATAATACACCCTGCGGCTGCTGGTTAGCCTGTGCAAGCATAGACTGAGCAGCCTGGTTAAGAATGTTGTTCTTAGTGAAAGCTGCGATTTCCTTAGCCATATCTGTATCACGGATACGAGACTCAGCAGAGGTCATGTTCTCGGAAGTAACCTTCAAGTTGTTGATGGTGTGCTCGAGACGGTTCTGAGCAGCTCCGAGCTTAGCTCTGTGCTTAGAAACCTGATCGATAGCTGCGTTCAGCTTTGTGATAGCAGTGTTAGCCTTAGAAACAGAGGTAACAACGATTCCGCTGATACCAAGCTTGCTTGCGTTAAGCTCACTTACAGCAACTGTAAGGATTTCGCCGGAAGTTGGTCCAATCTGAAGTGTGATCGGCTTTGTAGCACCAGTAGCGATCGGCTTAACACCGTTGTAATCAGTTGTGTCAGCGATTCTGGTGATTTCCTTCTTCAGCTCTTCAACCTCTTCCTTGATGGAAGATCTAGCAGTAGTATTGTAAGTTCCGTTAGCTGCCTGTGTGGAAAGAGTAACCAATCTCTGAAGCATGTTGTGAGTCTCAGTTAAAGCACCTTCAGCAGTCTGAATCAAACCGATACCATCCTGAGCGTTCTGTGTAGCCTGATCAAGACCATTGATCTTGGAACGCATCTGCTCGGAAATAGCAAGACCTGCAGCATCATCAGCAGAACGGTTGATTCTGTATCCGGAAGAAAGCTTCTCTAAGTTCTTCTGAGAACCGGTAGCATTCATAGATAAGTTTCTGTAAGCGTTGTTAGCAGCGATATTGTGTTGAATAACCATATAAAATTTCCTCCTATTAGGCGACTTATTGATCGCTATGTACCGTTTTTATTTTTGGCGGTCATAGAAATCCGTCCTATTCAGAGAACCTCCCTGTCCTCACTCCACACTCCCCTTTGCCGGCTTAGAAGAGGTAGATTTTTTTGCCTATACTAAGATTTCGTCGAGGATGGAAATTATATAAGTTTTAATATGCACAAGTTTGTTTATTATATATATAAATATAATTTATCAATCCTATCTCCTCTACGGCCATTCTTCTTTTTCACTGATTTGCTGCTTCCGGAACGTCAGACTGTCTGTCACTCTGCTGCTTCCGGCGCCATGCTGTGTCTATCCCTCTTTTCTACGGTAATTGATTGTAGTCCTCATCACTTACCGCTTCACACCACTCCAAACTGCAATGTTCTCCGGGCAGCTCCTCCGCAATATGCTGGAACCAACTGTCGGACGCCGCACCGTGCCAGTGCTTTACATGCGCAGGAATGAATACCGTATCTCCGGCATGCAACTCTCTCGCTTCTTTTCCCCATTCCTGATACCAGCCTCTTCCATAGGTACAGAGAAGCAGTTGTCCACCGCCCCGATCCGCGCGGTGCACGTGCCAGTTATTTCTTGCTCCCGGAGTAAAGCTCACATGGAAAACATTCATCTGTCCAAGGCTAAGTGTCGCAAGGTAGCTCTTCCCGACAAAATGGTCTAGATACGTCGTATTCTCCTCCCCCACGGGAAACGGTGCGAGGGTCTCCGGCATTGCCGTAATGCGCTTCCTTCCGCTGTTCGGGTTTTGATCCGTAATTCTATTATGTTCCGCGATGGCGGTTCTTTCTTCCGAAATCGCAGGTCCCTCTCCATAAATCTCTTCTATTAGAGGGAAGGCACTCCATGCTTTCGGCCAACCGCAGTAAAATGCAAGCTGCGTGATGATTTCCACTACCTCTTCCTTTTGAATGCCGTGTTCCTTTCCGAGGGCAAGATGGCTCTTTAACTGCGGATACTGCCCCGCGGTGAGCAATGACGCAATCGTAATCATACTTCTGTCTCTCAAGGAGAGTTCCTTTTCTCTCGCCCAAACCTTGCCGAAAAGCACATCATCGTTCAACTCTGCAAATTGCGGAGCAATCCTTCCAAGATATTCCCTGCCTGCTGTCTGTTTCTTCATTTTCTGCCTCCTTTATTGAAGCTCCACCTTACATTCTTTCCCCTATATTATACTCCTTCTGTAAATAGCGGAGACAAAAAAGAGGCTGTATAAAATCAAAAATGCCTTATGCCGCGAAGGTCTATAGGAGACACAAAATCATTGACCTCACAACGAAACTGCAGCGCAAGAAAAATGGCAAATTTGATTTTATACAGCCCCTCACTCTATTCTTTTTTAAGAGGAAAAGCTTTCTGATACAAAGAAAGTACTTTATTCGACAAGCATCAGTGCCAGGTAAACCAGATGAAGAGATAGCCCGCCATTACGGCAACAAAGGTAAAGGGAATCCCGATTTTCATGAAATCGGAAAACTTCACCGTATAGCCGTTCTGCTTCAGCATGCCGACCGCCGTGATATTCGCACTGGCTCCAATCGGGGTAATATTTCCTCCGAGAGTCGCTCCGGATAGCAGCCCGAAATAAAGCAGATAAGGTTCAATCCCGAGCAGTTGGCTGATTCCCGTAATAATCGGAAGCATGGTCGCCACATAGGGAATATTGTCCACGAAGGCGGAAAAAAGTACGGATCCCCAGACAATGATGGTATAAAGCAGGAATAGATTCTTTCCTCCGACCTTGGCAATGCCGTTTGCCACCATAGCAATAATGCCGACATCGGTAATGCCTTGAATCACCAGAAATAAGCCGGTCAGGATACAGAGCGTTTCAAAGTCAACGGAAAGAACAGCCTTCTTGAGATTCTCGGGCATCCTCTTCATCCGAAAATCCATGAGCATGCAAAGCACGGCAATCACACAACAAATGATTCCGTTAATCGTACTCGGTGTATTCGGGATAAAGGAAGCGATAATCAGACATACTACAACACCGCATAAAGCCACAGTCGGAAATATGCCTTCCACTTCCGTTTTTTCCGTCGCTTCCACCGGTTGATTCAGCTTATGGAAAAGGAAAATCATTACCGGAACCGTGAGCAATGCCCCAAGCTCCACTGCCCAGAATATTCCCGGCCTTCCATGCATAAAGAAGAATTGCATAAAGTTCATTTTTGCATAGGCGCCGAGCATAATGGAGGTCGTATCCCCCACGAGCGTTGCCGCCCCCTGCAGGTTAGAGGAAACGGCAATCGCAAGGAGCATCGATACCGGACTGATTTTCAGCTTCTTGCATATCGCAAGTCCGACCGGCGCAATCATTAGCACCGTCGCCACATTGTCGATAAAAGCGGAAACCGCACCGGCAAAGAGAGACATCAGAATAATCACCCACATCACCGTGGGACATTTTTCCAAAATAATCTCCGCCAAACGGTTCGGCATCTTGGATTCAATAAAGTAATACACGATGACCATGGTACCCCCGATCATCATGATTACATTCCAGTTGATGATCGAAAGCCAGTAGAGCGGATTTCTCTTTAAAATACCGAAAAGGACAAAGAGCACGGCCACGCTCCAGATTGCATACAGCCTCCACTCCGTTTTTGCAATCATCACGACATACATCAGAATGAAGAGAATGATTGCAATCATTTGTAAATTCATAAATTAACCCCTTCTTACTCCTTAAATGGAAGCTTTAAGATAATCTTCGTGTAGTTCTGCTCTTCTTTCGAATGCGCGCCGGGTCTGTGTCCGTCCCAAGGAAAGGCTGCCCAAAACATGCCTTTCTTAATTTTCATCTGATGAGAAAAATCGCCTGTATAGCGCGCAGCATCCTTTTCCGCATTGTACGGGATACTTTCCGTAAGTTCTTCTAAAATTGCCCAGGCAATTTCTTCCGAACCTTCCTCAATAATCTGCACATCAATAAAGTTCTTGTGCGCTTCATATGTACCATCGGAGAAAGCCTTGGTCTTGCCTCTTTCCACTTTAAAAAATCCGCCGTCAAAATCATATCTTCCTGCAGGAATCTCTCCTCCGGCCTTTTCCTTCTCCTCCCTAATCGCCTGTAAGCCCTTCTCGAGGTTCGGCAGAAGCGGTGCATAAAAATGAATGTTATCCAGATGATCGATAATCATAAAAGTACCTCCTTTTTTTCAAAAATCTCTTTAATAAACTACTTCTTAATTTCAAATCTTTGTATGCTGTTCCGAAATATAGTACCACAGGAACATCATTTTTCATAATGCCCTCTACAGGAAACAATCAGCAACTCTCCGGAGACAATGGTAAAAACAAGCCTATTTTCTTTATCAATTCTTCTGCTCCAGCCATCACGATATTTTAGGGGTTCAGATTTTCCGATTCCTTGTAAACCATTTCTCTCTATATCTTTTATTAAGGAATTAATCCTCTTCAATGTTTTTTTATCCTGCCCCTGCCAATACAGATAATCCTCCCAGGCTTCATCAGACCATATCTTTCTCATCTTAATCCTCAATTAATTCGTGCACAGTTCCCTTGCCGTCCAGCAATTGTTTAAATCCTCTCTCCAGTTTATCTAAATACCGTGCATTTCGTAATTCCTTTTCCATCTCATTGAACTGTTCCAGGCTTAAAACAACTACATTTTTATCTTCTTTTCGAGTAATGATGATCGTTTCTCCATTATCCGTAGCCAAATCGCAGTATTCCTTCAAATTATTTCTCATTGTTGTATAGTTTACCGCTATCATAAAAGCACCTCCATTTCTGTACAGTCTATTGTACAGAAATGGAGGTGCCATTTCAAGCCTTCTCTTGTATTTTCGAATTTTCAAGCTTTGAATCAAACTATTCCAAAGTAAGTAGAAGTGCCATCTTAAACTTCCCGAGAGCCTTCACGCTGTGCCGTCCGCCTTTAGCAAAATGGAACTGTTCTCCGGCATGGATGGTATGGTCTGTTCCCTCATAATTAATGATTGCCTCTCCTTCCAGCGCGAAGAAAATCGCCTCTCCGGGAGCCGCATGCTCGCTTAAGCCTGTCCCCTCATCAAATGCCATCAGCACGAACTTCATTTTCTCATTGTGAACAACATCCATATTCACAATTTTTCCTTCCCCGTACGGAAGTAAATCCTTTAATTGAAAAACCTCACCCGCCTTAATCACTTCATTCATCTTATCTTCCCTCCTAATATTTATTTCCGTATAAATTGCACCCTGTTTGCTTCGCATTCCTACCGGCTCATCCACCTTGCAGAGAATGGACTCCCCTTGTGAAAGGACCGTGGGATTCTGCAGCTTTTGGGATTTTCCCCCATAAACCTCGAGGTCTCCCGCATGGAGAATCAGAAACTTATGCTCCGAAAAAATCTCCGGGCTGATATCGGTATTCCTGTCCATGGAAAAAATCAGAATCGGATTACGGCCGCCCTCAAGCTCCTTCGACACCGTACAGCCCTTCAGCGGCTGATTCTCCTTTTCTATGGAAAATACTTTTCCTGCTTCCAGTTTCATCTTTCCTCCTTTCTCCTTTCTCCTTTCTCTTTACAGGTATACTGTAACATGCAGTTTACACTATATTTGTTGCAAATGTCACACTTTCACAGCCCTTCATTTCGTTTTATCTCGCAATTCCCATTAAATATACTTTAGTCTTATCCTTTCAAACATTTATGTTTTAACTATCTCGATTTTTAAGTTTTTCCGTCGAAGGAATAGTAGCTGAAATAACACAAAAATGACTTACGAGAGGAAAAAAAATGAAAAAGAAAGCAGCAACAAGAGAGAATACGGGAAAAAGCTCCCGCTGGAAGAAGATGAAGCTAAGTTCCCGCATATCCGTTATTACCGGCTTTCTCAGTATTTTGATTCTGGCAGCTGTCAGTATCTCTATAATTTACATGGGAAAAAATGCATTGTACAAATCCCTGCAGGGAAATATGAACGATAAAATCCGGCTGGGTATTGCAGATCTGGACAATGTGGTAACGCAGGCGGAAACTACCGCCAATACCATAAAAGACGGGATGATTTACATTTACGATCAGACCGATCTGTCGGGTGGTGTTCCGGCAAATCCCTGGACCATCTATGATGATTACGGGAATTTACTGGAAACCAAAGATATGAGCGGCACCATATTCCGCTCCAGAATCATTGATACCACGATTCCCGCGAGTCGTTACAATGCGGAAACCACCATACTGGATTCCCTTTATTCCGCCATCAAAAATAATGAGTCTCTCCTGGGCGCCGGTGTCTTCTTGGAACCGGATGCCTTTTACAAAGGAATTGACGAATATGCTCCCTATATGACCAGTGAACAGGTGCAGAAAAGAGAAGTTACCAATGCCGCCTATGTCAATTACAAAGACCAGGAATATTACCTGAGAGCACGCGAAAGTAAGGGACTCGTCTTGACCAATGCCTATGAAAACTTCGGAACAAACGAGTATGTTGTTTCCGTTGTGGAGCCTATCTTCTATGGAAATGAATTCAAAGGTGTCGTAATTCTGGATATGAATACAGAAGCCTTCGGCATTGTGGAGCAGGAGGATTCCCGTTTTAAAACTCTCTACAGTAGTGTAGTCGATACAAATGGCTTTGTGATGTACAGTATGGATGCCGAAGAAGACAAAAAAAATCTAAAAGATGTACTCCCCGCCGACAGCATGTCTACCTTGCAATCCTTCTTTGATAAAAATGAGCCTTTCTCGACGCATATTGCAAACAGCAAGGGGGAGCTCCTGCAATATAATGCTATGCCTTTACAGGTAGAGGGCGTAACGTGGTGGGTTTCTATTTCCGTTTCCGAAAAAGAGTATACTTCCGCCATTTCTCATATGGTTCTGGTTGCACTTCCCCTCTCTCTTTTAGGAATTCTGATTCTGGTCGCTGCGGGTCATTTCTTTATTCGGAAAGGGCTTGAGCCATTGCAAAGCATTGTGACCGCAGGAGATCGTCTGGCAGTAGGAGATTTCTCTCAGGATATCCAATATGCTTATCAGGATGAGATTGGAAGTATTTTCCTCAGTATGGGAAGAGTGGTCAGTCGAATAAAAAGTATCATCCATGATCTATCCGAAAAGCTATCCCAAATTGCCAAGGGTGACCTTTCCACCGACTTTCAAAACACGGATCTCTATATCGGAGAGTATTCCCCTCTTTTGGATAATCTCAAAGAAATACTGCTTGATTTAAACAATACCATGGGAGAAATCAAAGACAGTTCCACGTCCGTCAACTCTTCCGCCTTTAAGCTAAGTGAATCTGCACAGTACCTTTCGGACGGAGCCTCTGACCAGGCCTCCTCTATTGAGGAATTGAGTGTGACCATGGATGAAATTTCCGCCAATATCCAGGAAACAGCAAATAGGTCTATCCACGCCCTTACCTTGTCCGATCAGGCGGAACAGGCCGTAGGAAGGAGTAATTTGAAGATGGAAGAGATGTCCGAAGCCATGACGGAAATTACGGAAAAGTCTCATGAAATCAGTAAAATCATTAAGACTATAGATGACATTGCCTTTCAAACAAATATCCTATCCCTTAATGCCGCGATAGAAGCGGCAAGGGCCGGTGTAGCCGGAAAAGGGTTTGCCGTTGTTGCGGATGAAGTCGGTAATCTTGCACAAAAATCCGCAGAGGCCGCTAAAAATACGGCAAATTTAATTCAGGAAACGATTAGCTCTGTGAATAAAGGTGCCAAAATATCTACAGAAACAAAGGAATCCTTATCTCTTGTTTCCGAGCAAACCCAAAAAATCAATACAATCATCTCTTCTATTTCGAATGCTTCGGAAAAAGAGGCGGATGGAATTCAACAGCTTAGTAACGGCTTGACGCAGATTTCCTCCGTAGTACAAAAAAACAATGCTACAGCTGAAGAGTCTGCTCTGGCATCCACCGCACTTTCCAAGCAGTCGGAAAGAATGAACGGCTTGGTTGGAAAGTTTAAATTGCGAAGGAAAAGGGAAGACAACGATTAGAAAGAAGTCCCCTAAGCTCGTTATCTCATGCCCGACTCGTGTATGCTCTTAATGAAAAAGGATTGTATGCTCATAGCGAAACATACAATCCTTTTTCTATGTGGATGGCGTTCATACAGCCTTTATTGATTTTGACGCAGAGCGGCTTTTATCAATACATTTCTTCCTATAAACCAAAAGCTGCTTTCCTTAGGCTTCCTGCTCTTTCTTGCGAAGAACAACAAAACCGGCAAGGCTTGCTGCGGAAAGTCCGAACAGAGATGCCCAAAGGGCTGTGAAGTTGTTGTCTCCCGTAGCAACTGCTGCACGGCCGGAAACATTCTTTCCGCTCGGACGGGACTCTCCAAGAACCTCTCCCTTTTTCTCTACAGTCTCTACAGCAGTCGGTGCAGGACGGTTCTCCCCAAGAACTTCACCCTGGTTAGACGGTGTCGGACGATCCTCTCCCAATACATTTCCCGGCTGAGAAGGAGTAGACGGATTCACAATCGGTGTTCTGCTTCCACCGTTGCCACCATTACTGCCATTTCCTCCGTTACTCGGGTTAACAGGCTGTACGGGATTTACCGGATTCTCAGGCTGTACGGGATTTACCGGAGCAATCGGTGTTACCGTACGTTCCTTATCCGTAAACTTAACTGTCAAGTAAACCTTGTCATTATCCTGACCGGCAACACTATCACGACCGGCATCGTCCTGGATAGCGCCCCACTTGTAGGCAGCATCTCTCCATCCTCTGGCTCCCAAGCTGGCTTTCATATATCCAACCAAGGTTCCATTAATGGTTCCCTCCGTCGTTGTCGTGGTAGTGGTTGTTACTTCTGTAGCTGTTTCTGTAGATTCACTTGCCGACTGTTTATTGCCCTTGGCAGAATTAAACTGAACTCCAGTCATTATAAGTTGAATCTTTTGTGCGGATTCGCTGACAATCTTTCTTAAATTTCCAAAGGTACTTGTATTGTAAGTTACTTTATTTTTATAGGTACCATCTGCATTCTTTTTAGAATCATCAGGATAAGTTCCGGCATATTCTCCAGCATTATCTTTCGCAGGATTAAAGAAACCACGCTTAAATGTATGTCTAAAATTCTCGACAGTACTCACTGTATAATTCTTGCCGTCTTTTCCTTTGATAATTGTTGTACTATATAAATCCGGTCCATTTTTTCCATTCTCATACGTCGTTTTAAACGGTGTAATATTCGATAAATCCAAATCCATCGCAATACTTACTTTGTCCTTAGCAAAAGTTGAGTTTGCATAATTAATGCGGAAAATCATACGCTTTCCATCAGAAGCACTTAGTGCATAATGTTGTTTTGCATCCTCTAAGTCTGTAGGAAGATAGAAGCTTCCGTCAAGCTTATCTCCCATCGTAAAAGTAGCGCGAAGCCCGGTTTCCAAGTCATTAACATAAGTAGCCTTTGCATTATCTTTTCCCGCGATCTTATCTCCTACCTCCTCCGATGCAAGAATGGCATTCGTAACCGCGGAGACATCCAAATCCGCCTTTAAAGAGTATGGCTTTCCACTCTCTACGTCGTGTGCAGCAATCTCAGTGGAATCAAAATTCCCGGTACCTTGTTCTTTTATGGAAAGATCTCCCTTCATGACAAGGTCTCCACTTTCCTTATTTGCATACTCTGTTCCATTAAATTCGCTAGACTTAACAGAAAGCTCTGTCTTATCTTTTACATCATCAGGAGTGATTTCAAAGCTAACTCCATCCGCATTGATTTTCGTGCCTTGAAAATCATCCTTATTTACCACATTATTCACTTTATTCGGCACAGTAGTTGCAGGATCTGCTGCCGGCTCTGTAACGGTAACCGGAGCTGCCGGTGTAGCAGCCGTAGCCGTAGTTGTCGTACCTGCAGTAGCCGCTGTTGTCCCGGATGCTGCGGAAGAAGCGCCGGTTCCTGTTGTGCTTGCTGCCGCTGTAGTAGCTACTCCGCTTGCTGCCGGAGCTGTAGTTGTCGTACCTGTAGTAGCTGCTGTACTTTCTACTGCTGTTGCTGTACTGGCCGGAGCCGCTGTAGTAGCCGCTGTACTTTCTACTGTTGTAGCTGTACTAGCCGGAGCTGCTGTTGTTGTGCCTGCTGCTGTTGCAGTGGTCGGTGCTGTTGCCTCGGTACTTGTTACTGCCGCACTGCTTGTTTCTTCTGCTCTTGCTACAAATGGAGTTGTTGCGATTGCTCCCGTCACAGCGAGTGCCGCTACCTGAATCTTCAAATTTTTCTTTCTCATCTTCATTTCTCCTTGGATAAATGTACCATAGCAGTTACTGCTCAATCCTTGAAAATGTCCTATGGTATGGATTTCGGACAAAGACTTCAGACAGAACACGATTTTCCTTCAGAGGGCTCCATCAAATTGTCCACAATTATTTCTTTAAACAACGCCAATAACTATACTACGCATTATAAAGGAAATGCAATAGATAATTAAATTTTAAATTATGAAAATTAAATAAAATCTTAAGCAATTTTTGTAAGAAATGTCATAAAGGTTTTAAAAAAGGAAGGGCTTCTTAAAATCCCTCCCTTGAATAAAATTTTTTCAAACAATTTAATCTTCCGGAGCAAATTCTCCCCCGTTTCCGGGAACAAAATGCCCGCACCCTACGCCCAACACAAAATGGAGTTTTGCAATACCGAGATCCACCAAATCCATTTCGTAACTGTTTTCCACCGTAGCCGTAACAATCCCATTATGATAATGAAAGAAAGGTTTTTGCTTGTTCAAAGCACTCGGTGCAAGAGCTACCGCCTCCATCCCTTCCTTCACCCACTTGGGGTAAGATCGGTCTCCTTCTATACGGGCGGTCCAATCCTTCTTTTTCGTAGGGAGAAGGGAATGGAACAGCTTTCCTCTCAGCCCCTCGTCTCCCGGATAGCCCAGAAGAATCACAGCCTGTACATGCTCCTCCTCCGCATAGGAAAAGCTCTCCCTATCAAAGGTTCCTCCCACCCAACAGGTACTAAGGCCCAGACCTTCCGCAAAAAGAAGGAGTTTTTCACCGTAGTAACCGATTTTCTCCCGAAAGTGGGGTTGTCCCGGATTCCCCTTCAAAAGAAGGAGGCTTCGTACATTTTTAAATAGTCCATAGCTTTTTCCGAAACGGGAAAATGCTCTGCTTCCGTCTTCTACAAATTCAATGGTAAAACCGCTTTCCGCATTTACCTCCAGAATCTCTTCCTGTATCTTCCGAATGCAGTCCTCCTGCAATTCTTCTTTAGAAAAATATCGTTGTGATTTCCGATGCAATATCGTCTCGTCCATGCTAGTCCTTCTTCCATTTCCATATCGCCATGCTGAAAATCAAGGCATATCCTATAAAGCTGTAAATATCCGGTAATTCTCCCAAGATGACAAAGCCGAGTATTGCGGAGAAAATAACCTGACTATAATCAAATACGGAGATTTCCTTCGCGGGGGCATAGGAATACGCCTTCGTTACGAAAATCTGTCCCACAGCCGCACAAAGTCCCGCGCCTGTCAGGAAAAGCAGCTGTTCCGCACTTAAGGGTCTAAACTGCAGAAGGCAAATGGGTAAGAGCGCAATAGAAGAAATAAAGGAAAAATAGAACACAATCTGTGCTCCTCTTACTCCATGCGTTCCGAGCTTTCGCACAAAGGTAAAAGCCGTTCCGGCACAAAAACCTCCCAAAAGACCGACCAGAGCAGGAAGCCCCAGGAGTCCCTGTCCCGGTTTAACAACAAAAGCCGCACCGATTAAGGCGACTAGGACGGAAACGATACTGGTCAGATTCGGTTTTTCCTGCAAGATGAAAATGGACATCACAATAGAAAAAAACGGTGCCATTTTCTGCAGGATACTGGAATCTCCCAGCTTTAAATATCCAATCGCCCAGAAATTACAAATCAGCCCGGCCGTTCCGAAAAAACAGCGCAGAAAAAGGGGGAGCCGATTCTTCTTTTCTACATAAAAGGACACACCTTCGCGTCGCATGATAATGTAGGCAACCACCAAGGCTACCGCATTTCGGAACATGGCCTTTTCAATGACCGGAACCTTCCCGGACAGCTTTACAAAAAAGCTCATTCCGGCAAATCCCGCCGCGGAAATCATAATGGAGATAATCCCCTTCAGGCGTTTATCGTTTACAATCTGTTCACTCATCTCTTAATCCACTTTCCATTGGTAAAGTCGGGAATGGCTACCGCCTGTCCGCCGAGCGCAATCGACTCCTCGGAAAGAGCCGTAATGCTCATCCAGCTTGCCATATCATAGACATCGATAGGCATGGGAAGCCCTTCCTGCAGGCAGTGAATGAATTCGGAGAAAACAAGATAATCCATTCCTCCGTGTCCCTTCTTTACGCCTGCCTTAAGGTAATCCTTCCAAAGCGGGTGCTCATACTGCGCGCGGAAGCGTTCCACATTGCCCCACTGTTTCTTCCAGTCGAAATGATCCTTTGCCCCCTCATCTCCGTCCAGGAAAATAGAAGCATTGTCTTCCATATACATGCCCTTCGTACCTTGTACGGTAAAGCCTCGGGAATAAGCGCGCGGAAGCGTGGTATCCAAGGTCAGTAAAATGCTTTCTCCGTTACTACAGTGAATCATGGTGTTCACAATGTCTCCCTGTTGAAAAACCGTATTCTGCAGTACCTTATCTTCCGGCTTCTTTTCCTGAATGTAATCCCGAAGTCCTGCCGCCTTGGACGCCATGGAGCAGAGGCTCAGCATCCTGTTTCCTCTATTAATATGTAAAATTTTAGCAATCGGGCCTAACTCATGCGTCGGATAATTTTCCGAATTCCGATGGATGTAATTATCCAAACGATAATGGCGATTCTCTCTTCCGAAGGCGATTTCCTCCCGCAAATCATGCTTATAGCCGCCCTCACAGTGTACAATCTCTCCGAGAACGCCCGTCTCCGCCATATGATAAACCATCATTTCGTCTCTGCCGTAGACGCAGTTCTCCATAAACATAATGGGCGTCTTGGTTTCCTCATAGCAGTCCACGAGTCTCCAGCACTCGGCAACGGAATAAGCACCGCCCACTTCGGAAGCTACCGCCTTTCCGGCACGCATAGCGGCAATCGCGATTTCACTGTGGGTATCCCATGAGGCGGAAATGAGAACCGCATCCAGTTCTTTCATCTCCAGCATCTCCCGATAGTCGGAAAAGCACTTCGGTCTTTCCCGCCCCATCTCTTCCAAGGCCTTTGCGATATCTTCTCTTCGATCCTCATAAACATCGCAAAGTGCAATAAATTCCACATCCGGATGCTCTGAATACACGTTCTTTACCAGCTCAGCCCCCCTCTGTCCGAGACCGACTACTCCCAGATTGATCTTTCTTCCCATTATGACCCCTTTCTTGTCCTATGTCATAGCCTTTATACGGTACATCCGATTCTCTTATTTTTTCTCAAACTGTTTTCAATTCTAACATAATTTCGAAAATTAATCACTTTTGCTTTTGTTTCTTTATCAACTGACAAAATCTTTACTCTCTATTCCGTTTTATTCTTCTTTTTCTTTTGTTTTCCTAAATGGCTTGAAATCATTTTGAGATTTTTCCCATAAAATGATAAGATATTCCCAATCATTGCAGTTATTTTGCAAATACGGATTGATCCATCCTGTTACAGCTGACTGCCGAACGAGGAGGTTTCTATGAAAAAAATATTGGCAAATGCCGTTTCTTTGGGGCTGCTCGCCCTATCTCTTTCAGCCTGCGGAGCCGCTAAAGAAAACAGCAATCTTCAAACGACCGCCGGGGAGAGTTCCGCCGAAGAAAAGGCGCAAGAGCTGACGGACGCCGGAAGCCCCATAGATAAGCTGGATGTATGCATCGGCCCCTCTCCGGAAACCATGGATCCCCAGCTGAACTCTACGCTGGACGGAGGCACCATGATTATGCATTGCTTTGAAGGACTGCTAAAATACGGAGAAGACGGGAAAGTCCTCCCTGCCATGGCGGAAAGCTGGGAAGCTTCGAAAGACGGGCTCAGCTGGACCTTCCATTTACGGGATGGCTTAAAGTGGTCGGACGGTCAGGAACTGAGTGCGGAAGACTTCATTTACTCTTTCAGAAGACTGGCAGACCAAAAGACAGCGGCTCCCTATGGCTACGACATGCTGAACATGGTTGCCGGTTATGAAGAAGCGGCAAAGGGAAATCCGGAAGCATTGCAGGTAGAAGCGCCGGATAAGAAAACCTTTATCGTCCATCTTTCTACTCCGCTCAGCTATTATGAGAAAATTGCGGCATTTGTTTCTTTGGTTCCTCTTCGAAAAGACATTCTGGAGAAAAACGGGGAATCCTGGAGCATCAATGCTTCCAGCTACATCTCAAACGGAGCCTATCAGATGAGCGAGTTTGTGGATGGAGACTATATTTCCCTAAAGAAAAATCCCTATTATTACGATGCCGATAAAGTCAACGTAAACGAATTGATCTTCCACCTGGTGGACGATGATAATTCCGCTTACAATGCTTATCAGGAGGGAAGTCTGGATGTCACGAGCCGTATCCCTTCCGAGGAAATGTCCACCCTCCGGAATACGGAAGATTTTAAAACCTATCCCATGCTCGGCACCTCGGGGATGGTATTTAACACGGAAAAGGCCCCTTTTGACAATCCGAAAGTTCGTAAAGCCTTTGCTTTAGCCATTGATAAGAAGTATATTGCAGAAAATATTTTTGAAGGCTATCGTACGCCTGCCTCCACCTTCGTTTGCGAAGGAATCACGGATCCTGCAGACGGAAGCTCCTTTGTGGAAAAGACCTTGCAGGACTATGGAACGCCCTTCCATCCGGACGATTATGAAAAAGACCTGGAAGAGGCCAAGAAATTGATGGCGGAAGCAGGTTTCCCGAACGGAGAAGGTTTCCCGAAGGTAAAATACTTAAACAATGCCGGCGGAGCAAACAATACCATTTCCGAATATCTGCAGAGTGCCTTCAAAGAGCTCGGAGTGGAACTGGAAATTGATACCCAGGAGTGGAAGGTCGTTTCCGCAACCCAGCACGTCGGGGACTTCCAGTTAACTCGTTTTGCATGGGTTTATGACTACAATGAGCCCTCGCAGCTTCTGAATGTTTTCCGTTCCAAGGATCGGAACAACTACGGTCGCTACAGTAATGAAGCCTATGACAAGCTGATGCAGGAAGCCATGGCCGAAAGTGACGGAGAAAAACGTTCGAAACTCCTGCATGAGGCGGAACAGATTCTGCTCGAGGATCTGCCGATGGCGCCTATGGTATTTTCTAAAGACAATTACCTGGTTCGTCCCAATTTAAAGGGCATGCAACACCTCGAGACCGGAAATACTTATTTTATGTATTGCACAAGGACGGAATAGGATCGTGCGTTTTTCAGCACGGCACAAAACAAATTTAGCACGCTTTATGCACGATACTCGTTGTGAGTAAAAGAGACGGAGCAAAAAGAATTTTCTCTTTCTGCTCCGTCTCTTCTGTTTCAGACAAGATCTCTTCTTACTTTGTCTTCATTTCTTATTGTGCGAGGTGGTTTTCCAGACCGTCCGTATAGAATTCCGCACTGTACAGTCCTCTTACCGTAGCATAAACGGAACTGTGATTTCCCGGAACTAAAACAACTGCATTTCCCCTTTCTTCCACCTCATACCGCTTTACTCCATGCAGGAAATCGTCCGGTTCCGTCAGGTAAAGTGCGGTAAGCTTTCCTGCGTGAGTCCATTCTCCTCCAAGAACCAATGCGACTCCGGAAGTTTTCTTCTTTACGTCGCGAAGTCCGCTATGCTCCAAAATAAACGGCTGATTGTTCTCAATTTGTTCCTTGGCCCACTCGGAGAAGGAATTCAAATTTCCGCTGTTTCTTCTGCTTAGCAGGGCTTCTTCGCTATAGTTTGCGGGAATTTTCTTCCCTCTTGCATCCGCACTTAAGTTCGATGCACTGCTAACGGCCGTTCCCGCTTCCGCTGCTTTCTTATATAGAGCGATTGCCGTTTGACCGGCACCGTTCTCTTTCTCTTCCAGCACAGTCTTTAGCTTATGATTCCGTCCGAAAATTCTAAGAGAAGCATCTTCGTTGTCACGCAGGATGTTTTGTACTTCCGCATCATGACTCTTCAAGTAGTAGTCCAGGAGATCCCGTTCAATAGCATAATAAGAAAGTGCTGCAGAATACGCCTTCTCTCCTTCCGCATTCTCTACCTGCTCCGTAATGTTCGCCCGATCAATGATTCCGCTCCCTGCTGCATATTCCTTGAAGCCGTAGCTGTACGTCTTTTCTTCCACATGGACTTTTTTACTGCTAAAATCCGATTCTTGAAGGTCTACTCCGGCTATGAAGAAGGATTCTCTTCTTTCCTCCAGACGCTTTTTCTCCAAAGCCTCCCGCTCCAGTCTGTCCCTCTCCGCCTTACGACGTGCCTCTTCTTCACTATCTTTCTTCTGCTGCGCTTCCTCTTTCTCTCTTTGCTTTCTTTCCGCCTCCGCTCTTCTTTCAATTTCTTCTTTTCGCCTTAGCTCATTTTGTGCGTGATATTGATAGAGCTCTTCCGCTGTCTCAAACGGATTCGTTGTTGAGGGGTTGTAGCTTGTTTGCCAAGCGGAAGTGCTGCCGGATCCTGCTCCACCGGCGCTTCCCGATCCGCCACCGGAACGACCGCCTCCGCCGCCTGAACCGCCTGAGCCTCCTGAACGAATGCCGCTTCCTCCGCCGGAACCGCCGCCGTTAAAAGCCACTGTGCTCTCTTTGTCCTGTCCTCCGGCGTTCAAGGCCTCGGTCTGTTTTCTCTCCTTCTCCGCTTCCTTTTCTTTCTCTACCGTACTTTTTACGCCCAGTTCCGGCTTAAAGACGGATTCACCTTTTTCGTTGGCCCACTTTCCGCCACTTGACACAAAATAGCCGTCCGGAGTCTTTTCATTCTCCGCCATTTTCCCGGTATCGGCAGCAAAATAATAACAGTATCCGTCAATCCACTGCCAGCCCTGCGCCAATTTTCCAAGAGAAGCTTCCTTGGTATCCAGGAAGTACCACTTGCCTTCCATCTGTACCCAACCTGTTGCCAGCGTTCCTTTTACCGGATCAATAAAGTATTTCTGTCCTTTATCCTCTACCCAGCCCGTTTTCTTTTGTCCATTTTGATCCAGAAAAATCCATGTGTCACCGGTCTGCACCCATTTTCCGGCCGTCCCTGACTCTTCCGCTCTTACTGCCAGCGGGGAAAATGCAGTCAATGCCGCAATACTCAAAGGTATAAGTCCTTTTTTTGCCCAATGCTTCATGATTCCTCCTTCTTGCTATCCTATAGTTATTTATACTTATCTGAATTACAGTTTTTCCATATCTTTAGGAACATCGACCGCTTAGAAGGATTAAATAAGGAGTTTTGTTTGCATTTTATCTAAAATAATTAATTTTTATATTATAGGATGCTTTCGCGCAAGCAAGATACCGCACGCTATGCGCACAATACTCGTTATGAAATAGAGTACCTTAACAAGCCAATGTTATAATCGGCTTGTTAAGGTGTTTCATATTTTGAAGTATCAAAAATTATGAGGCTTTTTTTAGTTCAAAAAGATGCGTACCTGTTCGTTTGGCCGCTACGATGTTCTTATATTTAAAAAACTGAGATTATTTTCCATATCCTTCAGGCATGGAATTACTTCTTTTCGCTCCGTTTTCCTTGACGGTCCATGTTAATCCGACTAAAATAGAACAAATTTCTCATCCGAATCAATAATTCATTATTGACACATACACATTGTGAAATGATTTTTAATGGAGTCCGACTATCTTATGAGTACACTTGCCAAGCCAATGAAATCCTCCCAGGACCTTGTTGAACATATGAAAAGCAAGGGAATTACGTTCAATATCGTTTCTCCGGAAGATGCCGTACAGTACATGAAAAAAATAATAACTATTTCCGTGTGGCGTCCTACCGTAAGAACTATAATAAACGACTTGATTCAAAGCAAAATCCAATAGACGAGTATGTAAATTTAGATTTTGGATATCTTCAAGATCTTGCCATTATCGACATGGAACTGAGATACACGTTTATTCAACTCACACTTGATATTGAGCATTTTGCAAAAATGGATCTTCTAGGAGAAATTGAGCGTCATAATGAAGACGGTTATAAAATCGTCTCGGATTTCCTTGATGCTCAGAAAACCGACAGAAAACAACACATTCAATCAGAATTACAGCAAAATCAGAATAGCTATTACACGAAAGATGTCTATAATAAATATAATCCTGATTTCCCTGCTTGGGTTTTTTTAGAACTTCTTCCTTTTGGAACAGTCCTTGATTTCTATCTCTTTTGTGCTAAACGTTTTAACTCTAAACCGATGTGCGATCGCTTTTACATCATGATCAGATGTAAAAATGTTCGAAACGCCTGTGCCCACAACGATTGCCTCATCAATGATTTCCATATAGGTACTGCACCATATCAGCCCAAGTATCCTGTAATCCAAAAGTTAGCATTAATCCCCTCGCTTTCATCTGCCTCCCGTAGACGTCGTATGCAGAATGAACGGATGCAGGAGCTAATATATGTTCTCTACATCCATAACGAAATCGTAACCAGTAAAGGGGTCCACGACAAGGCCACTCAAAAATTACATGCATTTAAAGATCGGATGATGAGGCACGATGACTATTACAACACAAATCAGTTAATTGCCGCGAATTTCAATTTTTTGAAACTGGTCATTGACAACTGGTTCTCCATAGTTTAAACTAGTGGCACGTCGAAAAAGCAGCACTGCTTTTGTAAGGGCTCTATCTTAGGATCGAGCCCTATTTTTATTTACCCCTGGGGCAACCAAACTAATTCCTTGAGGTTTACATCAGGGCTCAGGTTGGCATTCACCTTCTGGATTGTAGCTATATGTAAAGTTGTCTATAGCATTTTCTCCATCAACAGAAAAGGGGAAATTCTACTACTTCCGAATTGCCAAGATGTTCGAGACTGATGTTGAGTTCTTCGGCACTTTTCCTGTTTCTTACCTCGGGCTTTACGAAGTGCTTTCAAACGATAACGGAACGAATCATTCCATTGATGGAATCATAAAGAATTCAAAAGGGGAAGAAATCCGAAAGATTCTTCCCCTTTTGAATTCACTTTTAACTCCCGCTTAGTCATGGCGATTCAGCCAATCGATTAAGAGCACCTTATACTTCTCCGGCTCATCCACAAAGCACATGTGCCTGGAATTTGGAAAGAGCTCCCACTCGGCATTCGGTATCGCATCGTACATCAGCTTTGCGATATAGGGTGAGCAGAGATCCTCCGCACCGCTAAAAATCATGGTCGGGTAGGAAAAGCTCCGGAGTTTCTCCCTATAGTCATAGTCACGAAGACTTCCCGTCGGCGTAAATTCATTCGGTCCCCATGCGGAAACATAGCTTTCCGTTCCGACTATTTTCTTTCTCTTAAGGCACTCCGGACTGCTCTCCGGGAAAGGCCCTGCGCAGTATCTTTCCATAAAAAGCTTAAGCGCACTAAGATACTCCGGCGCTTCATAATTTCCTGTTTCCTCCGCTTTCCGAAAGGCTTCCTGCACATCTTTTCCCATATAGCCTATACGGCGCTTTTGCTCCGATTCCCAAACGCTGTTGTAGGGGAGCGTACTGGAAAGAATCATGGATTTAATGCCCTTTGGTGCACAATCCGAGCCGTAAATAATGGCAAGCATGCCTCCCCAGGACTGTCCAAGCAGGTGGATTTCCTCGAGATTGAGGTGTTTCCTAAGCTCTATCAACTCCTCTACCCAGGTCTCCTTCGTCCAAAGCTCGGGTCTTCCCTCCAAGAAGGATTTTCCACAGCCGAGCTGGTCGTACATGATTATCTGTCTCTGATCCCGATCCGCTATGTCGTCCAGAAGCTCAAAATAATTGTGGGTGGAACCCGGCCCGCCGTGAAGGAGGAGCAGAGGTGCTTTCTTCGGGTTTTTCTCCCCTACAATCCGATAATATGTTTCATAGTTTAGATAGGGCATCATCCCTTCCGTAATCTTTGCCATTTTTCTCCTCTACTCTGCTACTTCCGTTGTGCCGTCTTCCTTTACGATAAGAAGATCCTTCGGATAATGGTTCAATACCATGCAGCCGTCTTCCGTGATTAAGACAAGGTCTTCCACACGCACGCCGGTATTTTCCTCCGGAATATAAATGCCCGGCTCCACGGAAAAGCACTGTCCTACCTCGATGATCTCCTCATTTACGGAAGAAACGTCACCCACTTCATGATCCTCAATTCCTGCGGAATGTCCGGTTCTGTGGGTAAAATATTTTCCAAATCCCTTTTCTTCAATATAATTTCGACAGGCCAGGTCGACATCACACATCCTGTTCCCGGGCTTTGCCATGGCAATGCCCCGAAGATTCGCATCTCGAACAATCTGATAAATCTCCTTATGACGCTCACTGACCTCTCCGAGGAAGACGGTTCTTGTCATGTCGGAAATGTAGTTATCGAGGACCCCGCCGATATCCAAAAGGACACAGTCCCCTCTCTTTCCCTTCGTATCGTCCGTCTCATGATGCGGATCCGCCGCACCTCTTCCGTAAGCGGTTATCGGGTCAAAAGAAACATCGGACGCACCGTGCTTTTTATAGAGATCCCTCGCGATTGCATTTAATTCCTTCTCCGTATGCCCTTTTACCACATAGGGAATGAGCTCCGCCATGACCGCATCATTCAATAAAGAAGATTGAATCAGCTTCTCCTGCTCATCCTTATCCTTAATCTGTCTCACCTTATCCACGATAACGGAACCGTTTACATAGGAGGAAGCGGCTTTCAGCTCCTGCAGGCGGAGGAGGAAGCGGGCAGGCCAGGTCTTATCCACACCCAAGGGACTTTCCTTTTCCACCACCTGGGAAAGCAGCTCCACGCTGTCTTCCATATCGTCAAAATACTGAATCTCTACGCCGAGGTCCTCTTCAATCGGGAAAAGGCGGTTCACAAAGAATCTTTCCTTTCCCTTGGTACTGATATACAAGGCAAGCATTCTTTCTCCCGGATGAATCCATTTGCCTGTCAAATAAAAAATCGCGGGAGGATCGGTAATAATCATTTGGGAAAGATTTCTCTCTTCCATTTTTTTGTAAATTCTCTTTAATTTTTCTCTATCCATATTTTCCTCTATTTCTAAATGCCTGCCTTGTCTACCGTACTTTCTTCTTTAAGCACCTTTTTGCGTTCCGCTAAGTAGCCTCTTCTTAAGCGCCCTTTTGCATTCCGCCTTGCCTTATCGCTGTACTCTTCCGGAGCTGTCTCCGCCCGCAAGCTTCTCGACTTCGGGAACGGTAACCATGTTGTAATCTCCTTCAATACTGTGCTTTAAGGCGGAAGCCGCTACCGCAAACTCCAGTGCCTTTCTACTGTCATCTCCCTTTAAGAAAGAGTAAATGAGCCCTGCCGCAAAGCTGTCTCCACCGCCGATACGGTCCACAATATGCACGGGATAGACCTTTGAGAAGAGACATTCCTTCCCGTCATAGAGGAGACCCGACCAGTCATTATCCGAGGCGCTCTTGCTCTCTCTAAGCGTGATAGCCACTTCAGAGAAGCGGAACTGTTCCATTAACTTCTTCGCCACCTCTTCATAGCCCTCTTTATTCAACTTTCCGCTATGCACATCGGTCTTATCCGCTTGAATCCCGAAGACGGTCTTCGCATCCTCTTCGTTAATAAGAATCAGGTCAATATACTCGCTAAGCTCCGTCATGGCTTCTCTTGCCGCCTCCTTCGTCCAAAGCTTACTGCGGTAGTTGACATCGCAGGAAATCTTGATTCCCTTCTTCTTTGCGACTTGGCAGGCTTCCCGACAAATCTCCAGAACATTTTCAGATAAGGCAGGGGTGATTCCGGTAAAATGGAACCACTCCGCACCGCTAAAGATACTCTCCCAGTCAAAGTCCTCTTTCTTTGCTTCGGAAATCGCGGAATGCGCTCTATCGTAGGTACAAATGCTGGGGCGCTGAGAGGCCCCCTTCTCATTAAAATAAATCCCGACTCTGTCTCCCCCGCGGACAATCTTTCCGGTGTCCACGCCATATCTTCTGAGAGAATTGACTGCCGCCTGCCCGATCATATGAGCGGGGAGCTTCGTAACATAGGAAACATCGACTCCGAAATTCGCAAGCGAAACAGCCACATTGGCCTCCGCTCCGCCGAAAGTAAACTGCACATTTTCCGCCTGCACAAAGCGCTCATAATGGTAAGGCTGCAAGCGCAGCATCACTTCTCCGAAACAAACTACCTTTGCCATGAATACCTCCAAGTCTTCACTATTGATTATTATTAAAACTATCCGATTGCTTACTTTATATCAGCTTTCTTAATCTATCTACTCTTCCATTTCTCTTACTTCTTTTATGAATTCCGGCTTCTTTTATGCATTTCTTGCTTCTTTTATAATGGCAACCGATTCTTCGCAGAGTCTTGTAATTTCATCCCAAGCTCCTTCTTCAATCATCTTATCCTTTACCATATAGCTTCCGCCACAAGCGCAAATGAGAGGAGAGGCAGAATATTCTCCTAAATTTTTTAGAGAAATGCCGCCGGTGGGCATGATTTTAAACATGGGGAAGGGACCCGCTAAGGCTTTAATCATGGCTAAGCCGCCGAGTTGCTCTGCCGGGAAGAATTTCAAAACCTTTAAATCATACTTTAAAGCCTTATGATATTCACTCGCACAGCTCACTCCGGGATAAATCGGCACATTTTTCTCCTGTGCATACTGAATCAGCTCCTCATCAAAGCCGGGACATACGATGAACTTCGCGCCGTTGTCCACTGCTCTGTCAATCTGCTCCGTAGTGGTCACCGTACCGGCTCCAAGCAGCATCTCCGGGATTGCCGCACTCATCAGGCGAAGTGCGGTGTCCGCCCCTTCTGCACGAAAGGTAACCTCTCCAATCGGAACTCCGCCCTTACAAAGGCTCTTTCCCAAATTCACGGCATCTCTTTCCGGATTCTTTAACTTAATCACCGGAACAATCCCCACCTCACTGATTCTCTCTGCAATACTGTCCATTTCTCTTTCTCCTTTCGGCCCTGTATGGTTTCCTGCTCCACTATCTTTAGGATTAACCGTATTGTTTTATTCTATCAAAAATTCTTCCGATTATATAGAATAAAAAGAAGAATTTTCCTTAATTCTCTTGTTATCTTTCTCTTTTTTCTTTTTGTCGTATACTGTAACTTCAGTGTCAAAAATTTTGTCCTATTCAATATGCACCAAAAATACTTTTGGCTATGCACAAAAAATACTTTTGGCTATGCACAAAGATACTTTTCGGCTTGCAGGGTTAAAATCATGCAACGGAAAGATAGATGAATAACAGCAAAGGAGTTTCGAAAAAATATGAGGCAGGCTTATTGCAAAGGGATTTCTTCCCGACTTAACAAAAATCTTTTTCTTTTTCCCCTTTTTCTTCTTTTCAGCTTTTTATTATTCTTTTCGATGAAAGGCTATGCGGAAGAAAATACGGGACATCGCTTGAAGTCTTACTATAGCTTGCAATATAAGGGCCTTGGCTTTTCCGCCTACAGTAATGACGGTCAAAGGCAGAGCCGTACCGATAGCTATCCCACTGCAATGAAGGTATTGTTGAAGCATCAGCCCGAGGGGCTTAGCGGTACAGTTCAGTATCAGGCAAATATTTCCGGAAGCGGTTGGTCAAGCGTCTTTGAAAACGGGCAGGTCGTCGGAGACGGACAGGAGATGCCGCTCGAAGGCATTCGCATTTTCCTAAACGGAGACTTGGCATCGCAATATGATGTGTACTATCGCACTTCCGTACTCGGAGAGTGGCAGAACTGGGCGAAAAATGGGGAGGACAGCAATCCCGTCGGAGTCGGAAAGCACATTGACGGAATAGTGGTTACGGTTGTAAAAAAGGGTGAAAATCCGCAGGAAGAGCAAGCCGCTGTAAATCCTGAAAAAGCCGTATCCACGGAGGGAAATGTCGATCCAAAAAAGCCCATGGTGGCTCTTACCTTTGATGACGGTCCCGGAAACTATGAAGACCGCATCTTAGCCGTGTTACAGAAGTACAATGCCAAGGCTACTTTTTTCTATGTCGGAACTCAGGCTGAAAAGTATCCTTCTACAGTAAAGCGGATGGCCGATGCCGGAATGGAAATCGGAAACCACAGCTATAAACATGAAAATCTTCCAAAGCTTTCGGAAGCCGGTATCGAAACTTCTCTTTCGAAGACCAATTCCATTCTTCGTAAGCTTTCCGGTCAATCCGTAAGCCTGGTTCGTCCTCCGTACGGAGCAACCGGCGGCAGCGTTAAGTCTGCCTTAGCCTCCACAGGGCAGCCTTCCATTCTTTGGAGTATCGATACACTGGACTGGAAGACCAAGAATACCCATAATACGGTCAATGTTGTGCTCACGCAGGTAAAGGACGGAGACGTCATACTGATGCATTCCATTTACAAGCAGACTGCGGAAGCCGCGGAGCAGATTGTTCCCGCTCTGAAAGAAAGAGGCTATCAGCTGGTTACCGTATCTGAGCTGGCCAAGGCAAGAGGTGTCTCCTTACAGGCCGGAAAGAATTACAGTTCTTTTAGAAAGAAAAAGTAGAATGGTGAAAAAATAGGGTGCCGCATATCACGCGGCACCCTATTTTCTTCAACAGGTTTGTATTATTAATCTTTTATTCTTCACCTTTTACATCGTCATAAAGGTGGCAGTACACAATATGACCATTCCCCATATCCTTCTTTTCCGGAACTTTGTTCTTGCAGATTTCCATACACTCCTTGCAACGGGTATGGAACTTACAGCCGGAAGGCGGATTTGCCGGAGAAGGAATGCTTCCTTCCAGAATGATTCGACTCATCTTAGCCTCCGGATCCGGAATCGGGATTGCGGAGAAGAGCGCTTTCGTATAAGGGTGGAGCGGATTGGCAAAGAGGTCCTTGGTATCGCCGAACTCCACAATATTCCCCAAATACATAACACCTACCGTATCGGAAATATGCTCCACTACGGAAAGGTCGTGGGAGATAAAGAGATAAGTCAGCTTAAACTTTTCCTGTAAATCCTCCAGAAGGTTAATCACCTGTGCCTGAATGGATACGTCCAGTGCGGAAACCGGCTCATCGCAGACTACGAATTCCGGGTTCAAAGCCAAAGCTCTTGCAATACAGATTCTCTGTCTCTGTCCGCCGGAGAACTCATGTGGATAGCGTCCTTTATGGAAGGGCTGCAGACCGCATTCGTCCATAATCTTATCAATATACTCCTCATATTCATTCATCGGAACGAGCTTATGCTCCTTCACCGCTTCTCCGATGATTTCTCCGACCGGAAGTCTGGGGGAGAGAGAGGAGAAAGGATCCTGGAAGATGATCTGCATTTTGGTACGCATCTCATTCATCTCATTCTTCGGAATATCGTAAACTTCTCTTCCGTTAAAGAGAACCTGTCCTGCTGTCTTTTCTCCGCCGAGACGTAAAATTGCTCTTCCGGTAGTGGTCTTTCCGCAACCGGACTCTCCAACGAGACCCATGGTCGTTCCTCTCTTGATATGGAAAGAGATTCCGTCAATTGCCTTTACCTGACCGACAACGGTATTGAAGAATCCGCCCTTAATCGGAAAATATTTTTTTAACCCGTTCACTTCCAAAATATTCTCTTCATTGTGAACAATAGGCGTGAAATCTTTCATTTCGCTTTTTTCCATCATTTCCTCGATTTCTTCTTTAAACTCTCTACAACTGGTTCTTTATGAAGCGTCTCAAAAATCGCTTTTCCCGACTTTAATCTTTCTGTGCTTCATCATAGAGATAACAGCTGACTCTGTGTGTTTCGGATAACCAAATCTCGCCCGGATATAATCCGTCGCAACAGGGCTTCCGCTTGTCACAACGATCTCGGAAATAGCAATAATTCGGCATATTAATCGGATTCGGCACCTTACCGGGAATGGAATAAAGCTTATCCACTTCTCTTCCTACTACCGGTTTGGAAGCCATAAGTCCGATAGTATAGGGGTGAGCGGGATGGGCAAAGATTTCCTTTGCCGTTCCGGCCTCCACTACACGTCCGGAGTACATGACTACGACATAGTCTGCCATCTCCGCAATGACACCGAGGTCATGGGTAATCAGCATGATAGAAGAATTAATCTTATCCTTTAGTCCGCGTAAGAGATCCAAAATCTGCGCCTGAATGGTTACATCGAGTGCTGTAGTCGGCTCATCGGCAATGATGAGCTTCGGGTTGCAGGCGAGCGCCATCGCAATCATAACACGCTGTCGCATACCGCCGGAGAGCTCATGAGGATACATCTTATAGACACCCTCACTGTTTGCAATCCCAACCATCTCCAAAAGTTCTATGGTTCTCTTCTTAATCGCTTCCTTTGTATTGTATTCATTCTCATGAAAGAGGAGGACCTCATCGACCTGATCTCCAATCCTGAAAACCGGATTTAAGGAAGTCATCGGCTCTTGGAAAATCATGGACATGAAGTTTCCGCGAAGATGCTGCATGATATGCTCAGGAGTCTTCGTAATCTCATAAACCTTTTCACCCGTATTCAGTCGAATGGAGCCTTCCACAACCTGTCCCTGGGGACGCTGCAACAGTTGCATGAGAGAAAGGCTGGTTACGGACTTTCCGCAACCGGACTCTCCTACAACGCCGACCGTTTTTCCTAAAGGAACATCAAAGCTTACGGAGTCCACACTCTTTACGGTTCCCGCATCGGTAAAGAAGAAGGTATGGAGGTTTTCAAACTCTACCGCATTGGCCGGATTCTTCATTTCCGTAAGATATTCACTTTCCGGAACATTTCTCCGTGTACGTTTCTTTTCCAGCTTGGATGTAATTGCTTTATTTTCTTTCGATATCCTCCGGGATTCTTTCGCGGAAAGATAACCGTCATTTCTTGCCATAGTTTTTCCTCGATTCTATCGTTTCATCTTCGGGTCAAAGGCATCTCGTAAGCCATCGCCCACCAAGTTGAATGCAAGTACCGTTAAGAGTAAGCAAACTCCGGCTGGAACCCAAATAAATAGATAGTTACTTAGTACATACGTGTTGTTTACATCGTTAATGATGTTTCCCCATGAAGCGAAGGGGAACTTTACACCGAGTCCCAGGAAGGACAGAACCGCTTCCGTAAGGATGACTCCGCCGAGGCTCATGGTACAAGTTACAATAAGCTGCGGAATAACGTTCGGCAGTAAGTGTCTGAAAATACGGTGTACAGGCTTAATACCCGTTGCTTCCGTTGCCGTCATGAACTCCTGCTCACGGAGCGTCAAAATCTGTCCGCGGACAAGTCTTGTGATGGACGGCCAGCCGAAGAAGCCGAGTATGATCATCAGATAGAACATTCGAAGCTTCGGATCGACACGCATTGCATCCATTGCGGCACCAATGATGATATAAATAGGAATAGTCGGAATGCAGTAGAACACATCCACCACTCTCATAATCAAATTATCAATCCATCCGCCGAAGTATCCGGAAATTCCGCCCATGATCATACCGATTAAGGTTTCAATGATAACTACGACAAATCCGATATAGAGAGATACTCTTCCGCCATACATCAGTCTCGTCAGCATATCCATTCCGTTCTTATCGGTTCCGAGCGGATGTGCCTTACTCGGTGAGGAATAGGTATCATAGACCATCTGCTCTCTGGTTTGTCTGATGTTGTAGGCTTTGGAAGGTGCATCGTATTCAATGTTGTATACGGATTCTTTACCGTCCGCATCCTGATAGGTAAAGCTCTTACTGTCCGCTTGAATCTCAGACAGCAATTTCTCTTTAAACTCCTTTGACAACTGGATATCACTCATAATGGTGTTGATGACATAACGTCCTGCCGTTGCATAAACCGTTCCGTCTTTTTCTACGGTACCGTCATCTGAAATAGTATAATTTACCCCGTCCAGAGTGAAGGAGCTTTCTTTATTGCTGTATGCCTTCAGGATATTTAACTGCTCGTTAAAACTCGGTGTTTCCGCACCGGCAGCTGTCACCAAGTCCACTGCGGCAAAGGCGACGGGAGTCGCGCTTCCCTTTACACTGATAATATAAAAGTCTTTTCCGGCTTCCTCATAGTTGTAGGTTTTATCGCCTGCGGAGAACTCGGTCTGTTTCTTTCCCTTTGCCAAAACAAACTGTGCCTGCGCAAGGGCGGGGAAAGCATCCTTTTCCGCCTGCTGATAACGAAGTTCGGTGTTTACTTTTACACCGGCATACTTCTGGCTTTGTACATCCTTTCTATAGAAGAGCTGAGACTCCTTATAAGGAGAAATCGCTCCGCCCAAAAAGGAAAAGAGGAACATAGCAAGCAAGATAATCATTCCGAATACCGCAATGCGGTTTCGGAAGAAACGCTTTGCCACCATAGCTCCGGGAGAAAGGGTTTTGACACGACGGTCATCGTTTAGGGAGTATTCCGCCTTGCTTTGTTCTTTTTCCGCAGTAGATTCATCGATTCTGCTATCCGCTGTTACAGCTTCTTCCACTTTCTGTTCTACTACAGCATCTTTCACTACTGCTTTTTCGTCCGCAGTACCGGCTGACATAGTAGATTCATCTACTGTGTTTTTTTCCATCTCAGACATCTTTCCCTCCCTTCCTACGCAATACGAACACGGGGATCAACAACCGCGTATAAAATATCGGTAATTAAGTTCCCGACCAAAGTCAACGCTGCAATAAATACCAGGTAGAACATGGAGAACGGAATGTCTCCGGAAATCATAGCCTGATAAGAAGTGTATCCGATACCGGGGATAGAGAAAAGCTGCTCCGTAATCATGGCACCGGAGAAAAGCCCCGGAAGGGAGGTTCCCCAGATGGTAACCAGGGTAATCAGGGTATTTCGGAAAGCGTGATGATAAATGACACGACGCTCGGAAAGACCCTTTGCTCTTGCCGTACGAATATAGTCGGAGCTTAAAACCTCCAGCATATTCGTTCGGATATATCGCATATAGGCACCGATGCTGGCAATCAGCAGGGTGATAATCGGGAGCACAAGGTGCATGGCAACATCCATTCTCTGCCCCATGGGGGAAAGGAAATCATAATTTCTTCCCACCAGACCGTTTAAATCAAACCAACCGAGCTTTACGGAAAAAATGAGTTTCAATAAGGATGCCGTAAAGAAGGTCGGAAGAGAAATTCCTGCCAAAGCAAGAATGGAAATGGCATTGTCGGTTGCGGAATACTGCTTGGTTGCCGCAATGATTCCGAGCGGAATGGAAATGAGCATCTCCAAAACCATGACAATCAGGCCCATCCAGAAGGAAATACCTACAACCTCGGTGAATTTCCGAGTTACCGGTACGGTATACTTCCAGCTGTCGCCGAAGTCCCCTCGAACGGCCTTGGAAAGCCACGCAAAGAAGCCCGGAACAATCCCCTTATCCATTCCGTAGGTTGCTTCGAGCTGTTGCATCCATTCCTCAAAGGTCTTGGAACCCGGTTGCTGCGACTTCTGTCTGGCAATCTGTTCCAGATAAGAGGTAGGAAGACTTCTCATCAAAATATAAAGCAAAAAGGCCACGATGAATAAAATCAACACAGACCATAATAATCGTTTGATAATATACTTTTTCACTACAAACCTGCTCTTCCAAATAGGCGGTAAATCTCCCGCATTTTATCCGCTTAGTATGGGGAAAAACCGCATTCCCTTAATCTCTTAAGGAACGCGGTTATCCCCCGAAACATGATTCTCGGACTAAACTCCGCTACTTTACTTCGCCAGCTGATAGTTCTGAATCTCTGCAAACCACTTATAGAAGGATGTCATATCCGGTGTAATGGTATCGATATTGATTCTCTGAGAGGAGAAAGTGGTTACTTCCTGTCTCTGGTAAATTGGAACTTCACAAGCCCAATCTACAATGTCATTCAGGCAAGCTCTGTACATCGTCTTACGATATTCCTGATCGGTAGACTCTCTGGCCTGCATAATCATTTCATCCAGCTTCGGATCTTCAATCTGATACATGTAGTTGGAACCGCCCGGCTCTTTTCCGCCGTTTGCAACGTCGGAGTAATAAACCTGGTACATATCGGGATCCGGTGTTGAGTTCCAAGCCGCACACCACATCTCGGCCTGTCTTGCCTGTAACTTGTTCCACAAGTCGGAAGTGTTGGATAAGTCGTTTACGGTTAAGGTGATGCCGATATCGGCAAGGGCTTTCTTTGCTTCGGTTAAGATCATGAAGGAAGGATGGTCACCGTTTCCGCCTCCGCCGATCATAACTTCATATTCCATCTTTGCACCTTCCGGTGCTGCAGTAACTTTTCCGTTCTCTACGGTGTAGCCTGCCGCTTCGAAGAATCCGAGAGCCGCCTTCTTCGCTGCTGCATACTTATCTTCATCGCTCATGCCGGAAGTATAAATCGGGTTTCCTTGTGCATCCTTGGAGAATGCGATTTCATAGCCGTCATCGGTAGGCTGCGGAGCTGCCCAGGAAGTGTTGGAAATCGGGTAGTTAATGACACTTGCTCTGTCTCCGTAATAGGTGCTGATGGCAAGGTCTCTATATACGGAGAAAATCGTTGCGAAAGCGCGACGAAGGTTCTTCGAAGCATCGCTTCCCGGCTCCTTATTTACGGAAACATTGTGGGTATTGATACCGATATAGCCGTAGCCTAAAGCGTCTACCGCTACAGTATGAATCTTATCGCCGGAGAGCTCTCCGTTGCTGTTTGCCTTCTTGATGGCATCTGCCACTTCCGTCGTGAAGGAAGGAGTAGCGATATCCACGGTTCCTGCCAGGATAGAGTTTAATCTGTCGGCTTCCGTTACATAGTTTACTCTTAAGTTCTTTACCTTCGGTGCACCGTCATAGTAGTTCTCATTTGCCGTGAAGGAAATAACACCGTTCTCATACTTTTCAAAAACATAGAAGCCTGCACCGAGCGGCTTGGAAATCTTCTCTCTCATCATGGAAAGATCGCCCTTCGGGAAGCCGAACTGATTCTTCTCTACATCAAACTGCGCCTTATCGCCGTAGTAGTGAAGAGGAGCTACGTTAATGCCGCCCACCTGATAAATCATCTGCGCATCCACTTTTGTTGCGATAACACGGAGCGTGTTCTCGCCGGTCTTCTGGATACCGCTGATATTCGGTGCGGACTCTCCCGTCTCTACACCGACAGAAAACTCCTTATAGCTCGGCATAAGATCGGCAAACTGGGTTCCGGCACTCTCTGCGGAACTCATCTTCGTCACACTGCCGTCATACTTTGCCAGCATGGCATTGAAGAAATCCATAGCCGTAGCGTCCTCTTTCAAGCCTTCATAGCCGTAATTTGCCGCACAAGCCGCAATGGAATCCCCTTCCTTGTTAGAGCCGTTAGACACGCAAAGGTCTACGATTTCCTTTACAAAAGCGTCTACCGCGCTCTTATAGTCTGTCCAGAAGGTCTTCTGCTGCTCTTCCGTCCACTTGGAGAAGTCCTTGTTCTCTTCTCCGGCAGCCAGAATCAGGTTAAAGAGTGTGTCCACACCGCTTCTATATTCCTTCATGCCCTGAATGGGAAGGGAGAAGAAGGAAGCATTTCCGTCATAGGTGGGGTCTGCATATACATACATGGAGAAAATAACATCGTCTACGGTAAGCGGCTCTCCGTCGGAGAACTTTAAGCCATCCTTCATCGTAAAATCATAGTATACGGTTCCGTCACTGTTCTCGGTTACCGTAAGGTCGGAAATGCCGTTATAGGTATATTCCTTCCCGTTATACTCTCTCTTTTCTCCTTCAATGCCCTTGTACACCATGGCACCGCTTCTATCCATAGTAAGAAGGCCGACACTGACAAGATCGTTAATGGTCTGATCGGGAACGGTATCCGCAAAGAACGGAGAGAATTTCGCGTTGAAATCATCCGTAGCAAAGACCATGGCACCGGAAGCATCGGCTTTCGTATCTCCGGCCTTCTTCTGATCCGTCTTCTGATCATCCGTCTTCTTTTCCGCTGTGCCTTTGGAACAGCCGGCAAGAAGTGAGGTGGCCATCACTGCCGCAAGCAGGGAAGCAATGACTTTTTTTCTCATTTTCATAGTACAATCTCCCTTCTGTAAACGAGATATCATAGACTCACGATACCCGCTATAAATAAAATATCTGGTTCATTATAAAGTAAAAAAAGCTATTTCACAACGTCCAATTACGAATTACCCGACTCAGATTCAGCCAAAACACACGGGAAAACACAATAAATCCCAGCTGTATTAAAAGAATCCCGAACTCCAAACCGTAGTTTTTTTCCTCTTTCGCAAGCAGTAAATAGAAAATTTCTATAAGTAAAAATCCGATTCCGAGAATACAGGATACCGCCGCCCTCCCCTGCAGGTTTTGAAAATATTTCCGGTAGTTTCCCCCGTCAATTGCGCCTTCCGCGAAGGAGCCGTCTTCTCTCCGGACTTTTCCGCCTCGGGAAAGATAGAGAAAGCAAAAGAAGCTCACCGTTGTAAGAACAACCGCCACCGCCTCCATGGCATAGGGCAACATGAGATAGGCTATCCGGGAGAGCGCCGCCTTCGCAAAAAAGCCGGGCAGGAGCATCAGAGGAAGAAGCGGAAGAAAATAAAGAAAAAGGCGAATATTTTCTTTTTTCGGATTTCCGGGCTTCTCCGATCCCGATAAATCTTCTTTCGTTCCTCTATCGCTTCTTTGGAAAGGACACCCCCACGGTCATAGGGGGACTGAAACATCCCCATTATTCTATCCCCGTAAGGTCATAGTCGGAAAGATACTTTGCCGCTGTTTCACAGATTCCTCTTAAGCAGCTTTCCTCGAAGGGACTTTCCATACCGGCGTTCTTTAAGAGCTCTGTAAATACCACGGATCCGCCCTGCTTGGTATAGTCCATATAATGCTTCCAGGCATCCTTCTGATCTTTCTGAATCTTATTCCAGAATTCCAGTGCCACTGTCTGCGCAAGGCAGTAATCAATATAGTAGAAAGGCATGGAGTAGATGTGGTGCTGTCTCTGCCAGCCTTCCCCTTCACTGTAGAAAGGAATCTCGCCGTCAAGCTTTAACCACGGCTGATAAATCTTGACAAGCTTCTTCCACTCGGCGTGTCTTTCCGCCGGACTTAAGTGCGGATTTTCATAAACAATGTGCTGGAAATGGTCCACCATCGTGCCGTAGGGGATAAAGGTCAGGGCTCCCGCAAGGTGCGAGTAGTTGTACTTTCTCGCATCCTTTCCGAAAAACTCCTCGGAAAAGGCCTCCGCAAAAAACTCCATGGACATGGAGTGTACTTCACAGGCTTCCATGCCCGGCCAAATCGTCTCAGCCGGCACTCTGTTCCGGTTGATATAGGCCGCAAAGGCATGCCCTGCCTCATGGGTGATGACTTCAATATCATGCTGAGTATCATTGAAGTTTGCAAAAATAAAGGGTGTCTTATAATCCATAATGGAGGTACAATAGCCGCCTCCCTGCTTTCCCTTCGTAGAAAGAAGGTCCATCAGCTCATCCTGAATCATATGATTAAAGAATTCGGAGGTTTCCGGAGAAAGCCAGTCATAGAACTTCTTTCCGGCTTCCACAATCTCATCCGGATTTCCCGCAGGCTTCGGATTTCCGGAACGGAACTCAATAGCCGCATCGGCATAGCTTAAGGGATAGCTCTTCCCCAGTCTTTCCGCCTGTCTTTCGTAAATCTTTGCCGCAAGCGGAACCAGATACTTCTGAACCGCTTCTCTGAACTTCTCCACATCCTGCTTCTTGTAGCAGTTTCTCTTCATTCGGTAGTAGCCAAGCTCCGTAAAGTCCTTGTAGCCAAGCTTCTTTCCCATGCCGTCGCGAAGCTTAACAAGTTCATCATAGAGTCTGTCGAGTTCCTGTTGATTGTCCTTATACCACTGTCCCTCCGCCTTCCATGCGGAAAGTCTTCTTGCATCATCTTTATCATTCTTAAAGGGTGTAATCTGAGACAGGGTGTATACCTTTCCCTCAAAAGGAATCTGCGCGCTCGCAAGGAGCTTCTCATAGGCGGTAACCAGCTCATTTTCCTTCTGTAAATCCGGAATGATTTCCGGAGAAAAGGTCTTTAAAGTCATCTCGGCATTCACAAACATGATGCTGCCGTATTTCTTTTCAAAATCTTCTTTAAAGGGAGAGGCGAGGAGCGCCTTAATCCATTCCTGTCCATATTCCTGAATCTTCGGATAGGCATTGTTCCAATAGTTCTCTTCCTCATCATAAAACTTGTCTTCGGTGTTAATGGAATGACGGATATGCGTCAGGGTGGACATCGTATCAACATGTCCCTGCATCGCTTCCATTCTTAAGAAAACTTCCTCCGCCTCGGAAAAACTCTTCGCAGCCTTCAATTCTTCTATAAGCGCCTTCGTCTCTTCCGCTATTTTTTCCACGGAAATCCGCTCATACTGCATCTCTTTAAATTTCATATTCTATCCTCCGTCCTCTTCGATTCAGAAAATTTTTTCCACAAACAATTTGATAATAAAACCTTTTCCCTACGCGGTCAATGCTTTTACGGAAAGGACAGTGTTACTCCCTTTCATACGACCCCCGGCCCATAACCGAGATACCGGCGCTATGCACAATACTCGTCAAGAACGGAAAGGGGCTGTAAAAAATCAAAATAATAAATAGATTTTAGGCAATATAGGTCTGAATGAGGGGTAGTCTGAGCCCGTCGGTACTTGCGAAAAACAAGAGAATCGAAGTTTTTCGCTTAGTATCCGCTACGTGGCGAAGCTAGCGAGAGCGTGCCCCAAATTCAGACCTACATTGCTTAGAAAACTATTTTGATTTTTTACTGCCCCTTTCTTCTTATGAGAAAGTGTATGATGATTTTACTTCTTGGTAAGATACTTTCGAATATCCAGAGATGCCGCAATAAAGATGACGATACCGATGGCAATGTACTGTGCATTGGCATTCACGCCCAGATACTGTAATGCCGTCTTTAAGAGCTCGAGTACCGCTACACCGATGATTGCACTGGATACCTTACCGCGTCCGCCCGTTACGGATACGCCGCCGAGAGCGCAGGCCGCAATGGCCTCCATCTCATAACCTAGACCGGTGTTTACCGAAGCGCCTCCCGCCTTGGCTCCCAGCATATAGCCTGCCATACCGTAGAACGCGGCAGCCTTTGCATAAATCAGTACAAGCGTCATATTTACCGGCACACCGGCAACCTCTGCCGCCTGCGGATTTCCTCCAATGGCATACATATATTTTCCGTGACGGGTCATGTTGAAGATAAACCAGGTGATTCCCGCCATAATGAGCGCCATCCAGATCAGATAGCTTAAGCCCAAGAATTTTCCGGTTGAGAAAACGGTATAGCCTTCAATATAGCCTCCGAGCGGAGTCGCATTGGTAAAGAGCAGTCCCAGACCATAGATAATCTCCATCATAGCCAGGGTCGCAATAAACGGCGGGACGGAAAGGTAGGCAATAAACCAACCGGTTACCGTTCCAAAGACGGCGCAGACTACCATAACCAAGAGCAAAACAAGAAATGGATTCATCGGGGTTATTTTCAAAAGAATCCCGTTCCCGAAATGCTCCCACTGCGGCTGCGCAAAAAATCTCCCGGAATTCTCCACCTTCTGCAGTAAGGTTCCTGCAATGCAGGCACCGAAACCGATCATACGTCCCGCGGAGAGGTCACAACCCGCCGTGATTACACAGCCTGCAATCCCGAGTGCAATAACCAGACGGTAAGACATATTGGCGAGAAGGTTCAGTCCGTTATCCGGTGTTAAGAAGTTCTTGCTGGTCAGTCCCGTATAGATGACCAGAATAAACATAACGATAATGACTCCGTTATTAATCAGAAAATCCGTTATTTTTGTTTTTGTGTCTTTTGCATTTTCCTTCTCCCCTAAAACATCGTTGCGAAGTTCATGACATTTTCCTGTGTCATCTCTTCCTTATTGTTCAGCTCGCCCGTGAGCTTTCCGTTACACATTACACAGATTCGGTCTGCCATACCGAGGAGCTCCGGCATCTCGGAGGAAATCATGATAATCGCCTTCCCCTGCTTGGCAAGCTCTTCCATGATTTCATATATCTCGTGCTTGGCACCGATATCGATTCCTCTTGTGGGCTCATCCATAATCAGAATATCCGGATCCTTGGCAAGCCACCTGGAAATAATCACCTTCTGCTGGTTTCCTCCGGAAAGGTTTCCGATTTGTTCCTTCATACCGGGCGTTTTGATGGAAAGTCTCTTAATGTTATCATTAACCACCTTATTGATGGCAGGATGATCAAGCATAATGCCGGCTTTTAAGAATTTATTGTAAATGGATACCCCGACATTATCCTTAATGGAAAGGCAGCCGAAAATGCCGTTTCCTCTTCTGTCTTCGGTGATCATGCCTATGCCGTTATTCATCGCATCCTTCGGCCTTCTGACACGAACTTCCTTGCCGTGAACCTTCAGCTTTCCCTTCGTGATGTGGCGAATCCCGAAAATTCCCTCCATAAGCTCCGTCCTCTGTGCCCCGACAAGACCGCCGAAGCCGAGAATCTCTCCTTTTTTAATGGAGAAAGTGATACCGCGGAAGGATTTATCATGAATCGAGGTATAATCCTCCACCTCCATGATGGTCTCTCCGATTTCGTGCCGGTGTTCCGGATAGATATTGGTGAGTTCACGACCTACCATCTTCGCAATAATCTGCTCCGTAGTCATGTCTTCCGCTCTCCAGGTTCCTACATAAGTGCCGTCTCGCATGATGCTGATGTCATCGGAAATGCGCTTAATTTCATCCATCTTGTGGGAGATGTAAATCATGGACACGCCCTTCTTCTTTAAATCTCCCATCACCTTAAAGAGGAATTCCACCTCCTTATCGGAAAGAGAAGAAGTGGGCTCATCGAAGATGATGACTTTCGCATCGTGGGAAACCGCCTTGGCAATCTCCACCATCTGCATCTGTCCGATGGAAAGAGAGGAGAGTGGCGCCTTGACATTGTAATCCAACCCCAACTCCGACAGCCATTTCTTGGTTTCCCGGTGCATTTTACCATGATCAATAACCTGCAGAGGACCAAACTTATGCACCGGAAATCTTCCAAGATACATATTTTCCGAAACGGAACGTGCAAGCACCGGTTGCAACTCCTGGTGCACCATGGCTACGCCGTGTTCCATCGCTTCATCCGGATTGTTGATTTCCACTTTCTTCCCATCCAGAAAAATTTCCCCCTGATCCATCTTGTAAATGCCGAAAAGGCACTTCATCAAAGTGGATTTTCCTGCTCCATTTTCCCCCATGAGGGCATGAACCGTTCCCGGACGGACAGAAAGCTGTACGTTATCCAGCGCTTTAACACCCGGAAATGACTTTGAAATATTTTTCATTTCCAATTTGAATTCTGTCATCTAGTCCTCCATTTCTTTTATAAAAAAATGAAGGAGAGAGGCTTGCAGCTTCACTCCTTCATTTCCTTAAAACATTACTTTAAAAGAGCCAAAATATCTTTCGCATTTTCTGCTGTAACCTTTACATAGTCACATTTGATGTAATGCTCGTTTTCCTTCCCGGCGAGATAATTGATTGCTGCATCACCCGCAGAGTGAGACTGTGTAAGGAAGTCGTTGAATACGGTTCCCGTCTGTGTGCCGGCAAGTACATTCTGGCAAGCCTCGGACAGTGCATCAACACCTACTAAGTAAATGTCTTTTCCAACCGTTCTTCCTGCCGCCTGGATAGCCTGCAATGCGCCAAGAGCCATAGCGTCGTTATTACAGAAAACAACTTCGATATCCTTGCCGTTCTTTGCCAGTGCATTGGCTACCAGAGACTGTGCCTGTGCCTGATCCCAGTTACCAACCTGCTCATCCAGCTTGTTTACTTCCATACCTTTATCCTGTAATGCCTTTACGGAATACTCGGTTCTGTACTGTGCATCGATATTCTCGGGATCACCCTTGATCATGATGTAATCTACCTTACCGTTTCCGTTCATATCCAGCTTATCCATTCCGATATCTCTAATGATTTCGCCCTGGAAAGTACCGGACTGACGAGCGTCACAGCCTACATAGCAAACATTCCACTTATTGTCTTCCCATCTCTTCTCTTCATCCTTACTCGGCTCTCTGTTGATGTAAACCAGAGGAATCCCTGCAGACTGCACCATATCGGTGATGGTTGCTGCGGAAGAAGAGTTAACCGGGTTAACAATGAGAACATCCACCTTGTCGGTGATGAAGTTCTGAATCTGGTTGGTCTGTGTTGCCTGGTCATTTGCTCCGTCTACAACCTTGATATTCTCCTCCTTGAATCCCTTGGATACAAGATAGCTTACCAGCTCATTGTGGAACAGGGACATGAAATTGTCTGAGAACTGGTAGATACAGATGCCGACCTTCTTATCGGAAAAATCTCCGCTCATTGCTTCTACGGCAGCCTTGGTCTCAGCCATTGCCTTGTCGGCTGCTGCAGTGGTTTCCTTTGCATCCTCTGCCGCCTTCGTGGTTGTAGCCGTGCTTCCGGAATTTCCGCAGGCTGCCAGCATGGAAACCGCCATAGCGGAAACCGTTAAAACACTTAAAATTTTCTTCATTTTTCTCTCCTCCCCTTGTTTAAGAGTCATTTAATATCTGAGGAGATTATAGGCGTACCTCGCCCGAAAAAAAATAGAGATTTCTTTCCTGTATCTTAGAATTTCTTTCCAAATTTTTTATTCCCTATGGATCAATTTTTTAATAAAAGAGGATTTTCCCCATTTCCTCCTTCGTGAGTTTTTCGTCCGTGAAAGGAAGATAAATTCGTTTTCTGTACTTTGCGGAAAGATAGATGGCTTTCACCAGCTCCAAGGTTTTTCGTCCTTCCACTCCATCCACCAAAGGCTTTCCGCCTTCTCTTACCGCACGATAGAAATCCTCCAACTGCATAATATGGGTGCTGCCCCAGTAATCCTTTCCCACGGTAACGCTTTTTTTAACCTCGCGGAATTCCTCATACTTTTCCCCAAGATAGGAGTAACCCATATCCTGTATCAAGCCGCATCTCCCCTTTTCACCGCAGAACTCAATTTGTATCGGCGTATCGAAGCCGTTGGTATTGGTGGCAAAGAGGTGATACTTCACCCCGTTTTGAAACTGAATCTGCGCCTCTGCCGTATCCTCCACAAAAAGCTTCGGATGGGTTCTGTTAAAAATGGAGGCCTCTACCCATTCCACATCGGACGCGACAATATAGCGAACCCGGTCGATGCTGTGAATGGCTTGATCGATAATCGTTCCGCCTCCCTCATATTCCCAGGTCCCCTTCCAGTCGCTCCCCGTATAATAAGAATCCGGTCTGTTCCAGGTCAGAATCGAACTTGCCGTAAGGAGTTTTCCGTAAATTCCCTCTTCCAAGCGTCGCTTTAAGATGGAAACCGACTCATTATAGCGAGTTTGAAAAATGCAGCCCAGAAGCTTTCCGCTCCGCTTTTCCGCCTCGAGCATTTCATCCGCCTCTTGCAAGCTCATTGCCATCGGCTTCTCCGTAAGGACATGCTTTCCGTGTTCCAATGCAAGCACGCTGTATGGTTTATGCAAATAGTGCGGAAGACAGAGGTGAATCACATCCAGTTCTTCCTCCAGGATATCTTCATAGCAATCGGTATAGCGGCAGGAAAAATCCGCCGCAAAGTTTTTTGCCTTTTCTATGTCCTTATCTACCGCATAGACCACGCTGACACTGTCCGAGAGCTTCTGAAAAACATCCCGGTAACAATCGGAAATTCTCCCGCAACCCACAATCGCAAGCTTTAACTTATCCATTTTCCCCTCCCAATCTATAGTTTGCCAATATTGTAACCTCTGCAAAGCATTTTTCCCATTATCCCAAGTGAATTCCCTCTATCTTTCTCTCCGTAAAATGAAAATAGCGGGAAAAGAAATAGTCCGCGGCAGCTGCCTGAAGTTCTTCCTTCTCTTCTTTACTGTACAACAAATGCAGGTCCTGCATGATATAGGAAAAGCCGATACGATTGATCTCCGCCTTCAGCTCCTCCAAAAAATCCTCTCCCCATAGGGAAAAGAAACCGCCGAGAAGAATCAAATCCGGAAAGACCATGGTGGAAACATTGGAAATGGCCAGGGATAGGTCTTTTAGAAACTTCTCCTTCACCGCAGTATAGACTCCCTCCGCCTTTTTTCTTCCGTCTATGATTTTTCGTAAAAGCTCCCCCTCTAAAAGGGGCTTAAGCTCTTCCTTTCCGAAATAGGATGCAAATTGCTCTTGTAAAGCGTGCTCCCCGATTTCCGCTTCCAGACACCCGCGCGATCCGCAGGAACATAAACTCCCTCCCGGGTGGACGATGATGTGCCCAAACTGTGTCAGCTTGCCTCCGGCATCTCCGAAAATCTCTCCCTTCATAAAGTAAGCCGCACCGATTCCTGTGGAAAGGTTAATATAAAGAAAGTTTTTTTCCTGCAGGTTCAATCGTTGCATGGCCGCATAGCCCAGGATTGCGTTATCGTTCAATATGCCGACGGAATTCTCTCCGCTCTCTTCTATTTCCGAAATAATCCGTCTTCCCGTCTCCAGATCTATCCCGAGCGGGTGGGATAAAACAGCTCTTCTTAAGGGATCAACTATCCCGGGAAGAACCAGGACACTGCCAAGATACTTGTCTTTTCCATACACTTTTTCATATTTATTTTTGAAGTCCGAAAGAAGACTGAGAGAGCGTTTGCCATATTCCTTTGCAGAGGAAACGGGGCATTCCAGACTTTCCAAAACTCTCTCCGCTCCGCTCTTGTCCTGTGCCATGGAAACAACACTTGCCGAAATCCGCTTGGGCTTCCAAAACAGCACGATACAAAAATGTCTTCGAAAATCCGCCCGGATAACAATCGGGGTTCTTCCGACCCCTCTCTCCCCCTCCTCTTTTCCGTCCTCAAAAAGAGCTCCCATGGAAAGAAGTTCATCTACCAAAGAGGAGCTGGAGGGCCTGCTCAGTCCCAGCGCTTTGGCAATTTTTGCTCTGGACGCACCGGAACTGTGCAAGACGTAGTCATATACATTTTTTAAATTTTGCTCTCGTATATCAATTTGCTTAATCTGTTGCATTGTTCTCATGAAAGACCCGCTGTCAGACTTTTACTCCAATTTCCCGATTAAGTCGGAAAGATACTGTTTGGCAAAAAGGATGTCCCGAATCTGTTCTTCTCCGGAGATTTCCCGTTCTATCGTAATATCTCCCTGATAGCCCAGTTGAAAGAGTTTCTTTAAAAATACCGGATAATCGACTTTTCCGTCTCCAATTTTAGTTTCCCGTCCAAGTTCCCCCGGACAAGTCGGGTAGAGCCCGTCCTTTCCGTGTACACCGCGAATCTTTTTTCCGAAAATGTCTACGGCATCCACGGGATTGGCCTTCCCGTAAAGGAGGAGGTTTGCCGGGTCAAGATTGATTCCCAAATAGTCCGATCCGATGTCCTGAATCATTCGCATTAAAGTAATCGGCGTTTCCTGCCCCGTTTCAAAAAGAAAATATTGCCGATTCGCTTCACAAACCTTCATGAGGTCTTTCAAAGCCGCAAGCGTTCCCGCGTACAAGGGGTCATGTCGGTTTTCCGGTAAGAACCCGACATGGGTAATGAGGTCGGAAACCCCCAGGTCTTTCGCAAAATAGGATCCTTCCTTTAAAGTCTGCAGACGTTCCATTCGATAAGCCTCAGGAACCAGCCCCAGTGTGATGGGGCCTTCCGTAAAGTTCCAGAAAGCAGGGCCTTCCCAGCCGCACCAAAAGGCAGTGATCGTAATTCCCAGGCTCTCCGCCGCATCCTTCACTCTTTTCGCATTTTTTTCCGTATTGAAAAACTTTCTGTCCCAGGAGACCACCTGGCAACTGTGAAGCCCCAGCCCTGCAAGATTCTTCATTTCCTTTTCAATATCCGGATCTCTTTCCAAACGAACTATACAGCCGATATTCATTGCTTCCTCCTATTTCTTTTAACCCTTTACCGCTCCGGCAGTAATTCCCGTTACAATATATTTCTGCATCACCAGGAAGAAAAGCAAGCTCGGAATAATGCTCATCATCGTTCCCGGTAAAGCATGGGACCAGTCCGTACTCTGTACGGAGAAAAACATATACAGGGCATTTTGAATATTCATGGAGCTCATCTTTGTCCCTACAATCAACTGATTGGTAATGACATCGTTCCAGGTGGAAAGTGCGTCCAAAACCAAAACCGTAGTCAGAATCGGCCTTAAGAGAGGCAGAATAATGTAGAAGTAACACTGGAAAATATTTGCCCCGTCGATATAAGCACTCTCCTCCAAGGTCATGGGAATCGTATTGATGTAATTATAAATGATGTATACGGCAAGGGGAAGCAAAAGGCCTACCGTTACCGAAATGTACCCCAGACGAGTTCCGATCAGGTGAAATCCGCCCAGAAACTTCGTAAGGGAAATCATGTAGGTCTGGAAAGGCACCATAATCGGGAGAATCATGAGGAGCAGGCTGATTCTGCACACCAGCATGTGCCGACTTCTCGCAATAAAGTAGGACGCCATGGGGGCAAAGAGCAGAACCATGACCGTAGTCGTTACCGTATAGAAAATCGTATTTTTCAGAAGCAACGGAAAATTAAATTTATTCCAGGTTGCGACGTAATACTGCAAAGTCCATTCCTTCGGAAGGGCCAAGAAATGATTAATAATTTCCGCATCCCCCTTGAAGGAGTTCATAAAAATAAAGATGAGGGGCATCAGCCAAAAGAGAGACAGAACTATGGTAATGGCGAAAATGCCCTTGCCGAGAATCGCTTTTTTCACATCTCCACCTCCCATTTCTTTCTAAGCTGGAACAGTACGCCTGTAATACAAAGCACTACCGCCACGAAGAAGAGGGACTTCGCCGTAGCAAGCCCGTAGTGGTTTGCACTGAAGGCCTCCTTATAGATATTAAAGGAAACGGAAATGGTACTGTTCACCGGTCCGCCCTGCGTAAATACCATGATGATATCGAAAAGCTTTAAACCGAACATCATGGAAAGAAGAATGCAAATGGAGAGAGACGGCACCATAAGAGGCAGCATCACCTTCATAAAGCACTGCTTGCTGTTTGCGCCGTCAATGACCGCCGCCTCCACGAGCTCTCTCGGAATCGTAATGATTCCCGCAATATAGTTCACCATGTAAAAGCCGATGTTCTGCCAAATCGTCATCACAAGAATGATGATAAAAGTAAGCTTCGGTCTTCCGAGCCAGCTGTAATGGAAGAAAGGAATTCCGGTAATATCGTAGAAACCGGAAAAAATCGGTCCCAAGATAAACTGCCAAACCAGACTGATTGCGGTAAGAGAAATGATATGCGGCACATAATAAAGGGTTCTGCCCACCTTGCTTGCAAACGTATTTTTCCAAAGCTGCAGTGCCACAAAAAGGGACAGGATATTGACCAAAATCACGTAATAAACCGTGTAACGCATGGTAAAAAGAAAGCTTTTCCAGAAAAGCTTGTCATGAAAAACCTTGACAAAGTTTTGTAAGCCTACAAAAGTTGCCGACTTGGAGATTCCATTCCATTCAAACAAGGAATACACCATATTTAAAACGAATGGTATATCCGTAGCCAGCAGAACAAAGAACAGTGCCGGAAGAACAAAGAGTATAAAATAAAGGTATTGCTTCCGACCGCGATGTATGCTTCCCATCCTTTTTCTCTCCCCTTTCTGTGCTCCTTTTCCGGCGAAAGTGCCGGGACGTTTCCGGAAGGAAACGCCCTGTACTCCCGCAGTTTTCCTTTTACTGTAAATTCTTAAAGTAATCTTCGAAGCCCTGTGTTACTTCTTCCTTCGTGTACTCGCCGAGGATATAGCCCTGAATCAGCGGTCCAACCGTATCGGAGTAAGTCGTATCACAAATGGTGTGAATCCATCCGTTGGTCTTTCCGGCCTTGATGTACTTCTGTGCATCCTGGGGAAGATCACCGGAAGGCTGTAAATCGCTCGTTGTACTTGCCGGAACGGCATCTACCCCTTCCGTCATCCACTTTGCACCTTCTTCACTGCAAAGCACATACTCACAATATTCCTTTGCCAGATCCAAATTCGGAGAATCCTTATAAACCTGGAATACCCAACCTACGGAGGATAAAATGGTATTGTCGGCCTCACTGCTGCCTACCGGAACGGGAAGGAATGCTAGCTTGGTATCCGGTCCCATCTTTGTGAAGTTGGCCTGTGCCCAGTCTCCCATATGGAGCATTGCGGCTTCTCCTGTTGCTACCGCATTTTCTGCAGGCTCCCAACCGGTCTCAATCGCCTTGTCGCCGTCATATTCCTTTACCAGGTCCAGGAGCTTAAAGAAATTGTCCCAGTGAGGAAGATCCTTAAAGCTCTTCTCGCCGCTCTTTAAAGCCTTCACCGTACCGGCCGCATCCAGACTCTTATCCATAATAAAATGGGTAGCCATCTGTCCCAGAGCCCACTTCTCTTTGCCTGCGATAGCAAGCGGCTTTACCCCGCTATCCTGCAGTTTCTTGCAAATCTCACCAAGTTCTTCGACGGAATTCGGAAGGGTGGTGATTCCGGCCTTATCAAAAACATCTTTGTTGTAAATGAGCGCCATGGTTTCATAGGTCCAAGGCAGTCCGTAGATTGCACCGTCCTCGGTCTTCGTTAAATCCAAAGCATCCTCTTTGAACTTCCCTAGAGTTTCCGTATCCTTTGACCAGTCATAAGAATACTCATAATAGAGCTGTGCTCCTGCACCCGGCTCGTTTAAGAAAACATCGGGAATATCGCCGGAGTTGAATCTGGACTGCAGGAGGGTATTGCTGTCATTTGCCGCATGCTGAATTTCCACCTTGACGCCGGGATGATTCTCTTCGAATTTCTTGATGACTTCGTCATAAGCTTCTACACCATAGGCCATGGAATCGTAGACTTTCAGGGTCACCTCCTGTCCGTCCTTCTGTCCGTCCTTCTTTTCTTCCGCCTTCTGTGTCTCCTTGGAAGTCTCCGCTCCCGCCGGTGTCTCCTTTTCCGTCTTCTGTCCGCAAGAGCAAAGTGCCGCCGCGGTGAGACTCGCTACCATGAGCATTGCCGTCATTTTTTTCATACACTGTCTCCTTTACTTAAGTATGTATTGAACAGGTTAAACGAAACCTGCTTCTAACAAGCTCCCTTTGTTTGCGTGAGAATTTGAATTCCCAGACGCACAGACTCTACCGCATCCGCAAGCGATACCGGATTCTCCGTACTTTTTCCGAGCAGATAGGCAATGAATTTCCGGTCCTCTATCAGATAGGCTCCCAGACTCTTGATATTCATTTCACTTTCTATTTCCTTGTCTTCCCCTCCGATTTTTTTCTTTTCCGCCTTTCCGTCCGTGCAGAGGAAGACGTGTTCCTTATCTATCGCGGAATGGAATTGCACGGTCGCTTTCTCAAAGTCTGCCCGATAGCTCGCGTGGAAAGGATAGGAATCGGCATGATACCAGGCGGCTTCGCATAAGACCTCCAGATCTGGATATTTTGCCTTTGTGACAATATGGTTCACCATCCCGTCTGAAAAACTTGTGTGATGCAGAACCTCCGCCGAATCTGGTTCTCCCAAGATAAAGCGCATAAAATCGAGGTCATGGATGTGCAAATCCAGGATTACGCTGCCGGACTTCTTTTCGTCGTGGAACCAGTCTTCATAGCCCCAGTTCACATTTCCGGAAAGTCTTTCAAAGGACAAATCCAAAAGCTTTCCATATTTTCCCGAATCAATGCATTCCTTTAAAAATAAAAACTCCGGCATATGGCGTACAACCTGGCCGATGCAGATGGGTTTCTCATATTCCGCTTCCATCTTCACAAGCTGATCGCAGTCCTCCGGGCTGAGGCACACCGGCTTTTCACAGAAAATAGAGAGCTTTTTCTCCATTGCCTTTTTCATAAGGGGAAAATGCTCATAGCTCGGTGTAATAATGAACACGGTATCCAATTCTTCTTTTTCCAACAATTCCAAGCCGTCCGTATAAAGCTTTGCCTCGGGAAATACTTTTTCCGCCATTTCCCGCCGTTCTTTTCGTTTATCCGCAATGGCAGATACGCAAATTTCCTCCGTGCCCGCAATTTCCTTCAGGCAAAGTAGGTGGGTATATCCCATGCCCCCTACGCCGATAAAGCCGATTTTCATGGACGCCTCCCCGTCTTGCCGAAAAGCCCGGCAATGCATAGTTTTTTGTGAATATATCTAGGATTTTAATTGTAATGCGGGTTTACAAATAAATCTATGCATAGTTTTTTATATATATTCAAGAATTTTTTATGCGTTTTTTCCAATTTTTTACTTCCGGAAGGAGAGAAGTCGTTCCCAAGATTACAATGGGAAGCCCTTTTTCTTCCGCCTTTTTCATCGCCTCCGTAAAGTTTTCCGCCCATTCTGTCGCGATTCCCTCTTCCGCTATTCTCTCACATTGCTTTTCTGAAAAATGATAATGCGGGTTATTCGTACGGGTCAGAATGACGCTCTCCGAAAGGGGGTGCATTTCCTGCACCACACCGCGGTAATCCTTATCCTCGGGTATCGCAATGATGCTGACCGGCTTCTCTATCTTTCTTTCTGTGAGCACGGCCTTTACCGCCTTCGTGCTTACCCGGTTAATGCAGCAATCCAACAGAATAAAGGGTTCTCCGGAAATCAGTTCCAGTCTGCCCGGCCAGTTGATTTTCGAGAGCCTCTTTCGTACCGCTTCGATCTCCAAAGTCCTTCCCCTTTCCGGGCTCTCCGGAAGCATTGCACTGTGTGAGCTTTCTGTATTCGGCAAACTTTCTGCACTCGGCAAATTTTCTGTATTCGGCATACTTTCTTCTACAACGGAAGCTTTTTCGCTCAAATCCGAAAAGACGGTTTCCGAAACCGCCATGGCCAAGGCACAGTTTTTCGCCTGAAAGTCGCCCAGGAGAGGCAGTCTGATATCCCGGTATCGCTTTCCGAAAACATAGAGGTCAAAAACAATACCCGTCTGCTCCGTGCGAAGATTTTCCTCCCAAAAATCTCTGCCGTAGACCTTTAAGGGTACGGAAAAAAGAGCGGCTCTCTTCTCGATAACCGCCATGGCTTCCTCCGTCTGTTCGCCGACAAACACGGCTTTCTCTCTTCCCGTAATCACATGCGCCTTATCTTCCGCAATTTCAGCGATAGTATTACCGAGTTCTCTTCTATGCTCCAAAAATACCGAATTTATCACCGCGTAATCGTGCAGGATATTGTTTACGTCATCCAGCTTCGCCCCTTTTCCGCATTCAAAAACATTAAAGTCCGTCTTTCTGCTCCGAAACCAGGTCAAGGCAAAATCCGCCTGAATGCCCATGGGACTTACGCAAAACTCTTTCGGAATTTTCCGATCTATCTCTTCTATTTCCGGACGAATCTCTTCCATAAGCATAGAAAAAAGGGGAGAAGATACCTTTTCCCCATTTACCTGAAAACGTTCGCAGAAATCCTCTATATGCGGGCTCGTCATTAAACCGATGGTGAACTTCGTCTGCAAGATTTCCGCAATCATCTTGGAAACGGAGCCCTTTCCCTTGCTTCCCGTCACAATAGCGGCAGGCGTTCCGAATTTTTTCCGAAGGAGCTCCCTCGTAAATTCCGGATGCCTTCGCTCGACATCCTTTTCCTCATAGCCATGGTATTTTTCCGCCCTCAGATAGGAACTGTACACAAAGTCTTCCGCTTCTTTTCGATTCATTTTCTTATCCTTACTTTACTACGTCCTTACTTTTATACGACTTTACTTTAATACGCCCTTACTTTAATGCGCTCTTACTTTACTTAGCCCTTACTTTAATACATCCTTACTTGACTTTAATACGTTCTTCGTTCAAGACCAAATACAGGATGGCCGGGACTAAAACGATGCAGAGCAGTGTTCCGAGCCATAAATTGCTGATAACCTGGAAAACCGCTAAAAAAGTCCCGAGAAAGGCAATCGTCTGCTCCTCGGAGTGCCTCAGGAAGATGTGCATCATATCTCTATGCACCGTAACGATATCGTTAATGCTGTTCATGCCGAGGCTCTTTCTGGTCGGTGCGGGAATCCCGATTTGATAGTCGCTTAAGGTATCCTTATCCAGCACCCGCAGAACCGCCTGCTTTTTTCCGAAATGAATCACAATCTTGTCATTCTCCGAAACCCCGAGGAGATTCATCATATTGGAATTCAAGCGCGCGACATTGTTTCGGTCATCGGTTTCACTGCTCCACTCCGCCTTAAGCAGATAATCCGCCTTTCCGATAGCGAAATTAAGTAGAGAGTTAAATCGCGCTCCTGCCGACGTCTTCAGACTTTTTCGCTCTTCTTTTTCCGCATCCGGGCAGCGGAGCGTCTTCAGCAAATCCACCCTGTCAAAAACATCCAGTCTTCCTTCCGCAAAGCCGGCATAGATTTTATTCTTTAGAATCTCATGCGTTTCTTCCTCCGCTTTTCTTTCCGGAAAGGCAAGCCCCTGTCTTAAGGCAAATTCCAGAACCTCCTCCAGCGAAATCCGGATTTTCTTTAATCTTTCCTCCATGTCCGGCGTCTTTTCCGTAATGCGCGGGATAAGACTCTTTTTCATTTTTAAGCCGAAAAAGGATTCCTCTTCCTTGCTTCCCTTCTGCAAATACGGGTCGAACTCTTCCTCTATGGAATGCCCGCCAAAAAGCTTCGGATAGGCCTCTTTTTCTTCCGTATCTTTCTGCAGGATAGCATGGATAATCCTCCGGATTATGGAACTGTCCTTTTTCCCGGGGTGGAGCAAGTCTTCTACGAAATTACTGACTTCAAACTGCTCTCCCTCATAACTGTCCCGAATCCGGTAAAAAAGTTCCCCGGGAATCGCCTGATAGCAGGCGTCGAAGGCTTCTCTTTCTTTGGGATGCAACTTCTCCCTCAGCACCAAAAACTCTTCTTCCCGAATCATCTTCAGCGGGAAATCCAAATAGCCCAGGAGGCGCTTATAGTAACGGGGCAGCATCACCTTCCGCTCCTTCACGCGTCCTTTGTCCCCGTAATCCGCCTTTGTGAAGTCAAGATGCAATCGAGAATCGGTATAGCGGTTAAAGACCATATAATCATAAAACTTTGCCTCGTCTTTTTTCGATTCCGCAAGAAGGGACGAGAGAAAAATGCCGTCCAGTTTATCCGCCAAAGGCAGACCGATTGCATAATCCTCTCTGGCATATTCATAAACGATGACCGGAGCATAGCCTAAGCGCTCCTTGTCCCACTTCTCCCCGAAAAGCTGCTCTATCAAGCGATTGGTCAGGAAAATCATTTCCCCGATGCCGCCCGCTCCGTCTCCCGCATAAGAAGACGTAAAGCCCAGAGCAAAATCCTCTTTGGGCAGACGAAGCCGCACCTTTTCCGACCCCCTCCCGTAGGAACTGATATTGACAAGGGCGTTGCAGGAAAAGCACTCTCCCTTGATTTCAATCTTATCCTGCGGCTTATGGGTCCTGGACTGCCAGAGCCGGTAAACTTCTATTTTTTCAGCACTCCAATCCAGATGAAGAAGAAGCTGTTCCAGCTCTTCTACCGCCTTATAGAAAAGAGCTTCCGTGTTTCCCGAAAGGGCGCTTTCCCCTCGCCCCTGTATTTCCGTATCGGAAGAAATCTCCGGAAGGAAATCCTCCTCTTCGCACTCTTCCTCCAAAGAGGGGTTAAAATAAAGCTGAAAGCTGCTTAGCGCTTGGAAAGCGGGCGCCTCCGAGAGAGTCTCCCGGCTCTCCTTAAGAAGAATTTTTCTCCCATTCCGTTTCAGACTGTACTCCAAGGAGTAACGGATTGCCCGCCTTACAAAATCAAATCTTTTCTCTCCGCTATCTTCCAACCGAACAAGAAAGCCGGCTTCTACAGGATTCCCCTCCGCACGAAGCCTTAATCCTATCTTTTTCTGTTCCCAAATCCGATTGATTGTTTGAAAATGCTTCTTGCTCATTCGAAAGTTCTCCTTAGTTTGTCCCAATCCAGAGTAGAAAAATAGGATATGCAGTCTCTTAGTCCCTCCACCAGACTCTGCATAGCCAAAGAATGCTCCGTTTCCCGATATTCCCGATTAATTTCCAGCTGAATACAGGCAGTGTTCGTGTGCGCGGAAATATAGTTTGCTATCGTATTTTGATTTTTTGCGGCAAAAAAACATTTTTCGAGATATTCTTCTTTTCCGTGTTCAGGAATAGAAATTTCTCTTCCAAAATTGCTTTAATCACATCATCCACAAAGGGATATTGCAGTAAAGACGCATCCTCTTTTCTCTTCCTCGGCGCCGTTCCCATTTCCACCGCAAACTCCCTTTCCCGTGCCGCACCGTGCAAATCCATCAGTAAATACACGGGATGCGTTTTTAAATATGCTTTAAGACTCTCCTTATATCCTCCCGCCTTGGGACTGTCGTAGTTCGGATCCGTTTCCGTAAAAGACGCGGAATAAATAATGGAACAACCTGTCAGCTCCCGTAAATATCTGGCAATTCCTCCGGTATAGCAATCCGCCGCCTTCAGCTTCCCGTCCCGAAAATGGTTTACCGCATGAGGGGCAGACAGCATAATGGGAACACTGCCCTCCTCAATCCGAAAGGCAGTGTTCCCTGAACCGTTGTAGTGATTGGCTGAAAAAACTTTTTCCAGCTCCTCTATTCTTTTACAATCTACTTCCATATTTTCCGAATTAGGCATGTTCCTCTACTTTTCCGAATTAGGCATGTTCCTCTGCCGGCTTATAGGTGCCTACAATCTCCTTCACAATCTCACGAATGTCCTCTTCCTTATTCTTGTATGCCACGTCCATCAGTCCGTCGATTTTCGTGAGAAAGGCCTCAATATCAAACTGCAGAGGCTTTCCGATATGAATGCGACTGTTTTCCGTCTCCTCCAGTCCTTCTTCCGCCATCAGCTTCTCTTCATAGAGCTTTTCCCCCGGACGAAGTCCGCTGTATTGAATCTTGATATCGATGTCCGGTTTAAAGCCGGAAAGCCGAATCAGGTTTCTGGCCAGACTGTCGATTTTTACGGGAGAGCCCATGTCCAAGACAAAAATCTCTCCGCCCTTGGCAAATCTTCCGGCCTCCAGAACCAGACTTACCGCCTCCGGAATCGTCATAAAATAACGAATGATATCGGGATGCGTGACCGTTACCGGCCCTCCCTTTTCAATCTGCTTTTTGAAAATAGGAATCACGGAGCCGTTCGAGCCTAAGACATTTCCAAAGCGAACCGCCACAAACTCGGTATGAATATTTTGAAAAACGGTTCCGTCTCCCTCTTTATCCGCATTTTCCATTCCCTTATGCGTATAAAGCTGTGGGATTTCCTCCGCCTTTCCTTCCTTAATCTTCTTGTCGAAGGCCTGGATAATCATTTCACAGACCCGCTTGCTGGCTCCCATAATGTTTGCGGGATTCACCGCCTTGTCCGTGGAAATCAGGACGAAACGCTTGCAGCCGTGCGTCATGGCCGCATAAGCCGTCTTATAGGTTCCAAGCACATTATTTTTGATACTCTCACAGGGGCTGTCTTCCATGAGGGGAACATGCTTATGTGCGGCCGCATGATAGACGATGTCCGGGTGATATTTTGCGAAAACCTGGAAGATTCGGCGGGAATCCCGAACCGAACCGATAAGCACAGTAAGCTTCAATTCCGGAAAGTTCTCCCGAAGTTCCAGCTGTATGCTATACGCATTATTTTCATAAATATCAAAAATAATGAGCTCCTTCGGATTGTGTCCGGCAATCTGCCGGCAAAGCTCCGAGCCTATGCTTCCTCCGCCGCCGGTGACCAGTACCGTCTTTCCGTTAATAAAGCGGAAAACCTCCTGTAAATCCGCCTGAATCGGTTCTCTTCCAAGCAGGTCCTCTACGGAAACCTGTCTCATCGCGGATGCCGTTACCTGTCCAAGCACGAGCTGATACATTCCCGGCAGATTCTTCAGTTCACAACTCGTCTCATTGCAGATACTTAAAATATCCCTTCTTTGCGACGGCGTCGCGGAAGGAATGGCGAGGAAAATCTTGTCTATGGAGAACTTCTCCACCATTTCTAAAATGCTCTCACGTCCGCCGACTACGGGGATATTGTCAATCATCCTTCCCCACTTGTTCTGGTTATCGTCAATGATGCAGACCACTTCCCCGTCCACTTCACCGGCACGATGAATGTCCCGGATAAGCATCTGTCCGGCCGCTCCCGCACCGATGACCATAATACGGGAATTGACCTGCTTCGCCTTAATCTTCCGGATGAGAAGAATAAAACGGTAGGAAAAACGAATGCCCAGGACGGCAAGGTACTGCAACAGTGCGCCGATGATGTAGTAAGAAATCGGCATTCTTCTATGCAAAAGGGTGATTCCCACGATATGAAATACCGCGCTGATAAACGTGGCTATACTGACTCTTAAGAGTTCGGAATAGCTCGCAAAACGCCATATGCTCTTGTATAATTTTAAATACCAAAAAACGAGTAAGGAAAAAATTACATGGAACGGAAGAAAATTTTTCCAAGCCTCCACATATACCGTATCAATCATGCTGTAGCGCAGGTCAAAACGGAGCCATAAGGCGATAAAGTAGGAAAGCCCTAAAGCCAAGGCATCATATATCATGAGTAATAGAGCAATAAAATGCCAATGCTCAAACGAGATACCGCACGCTTTGCGAGCGATACTCGTTATGAATTGAAAGCCCTCTCGCTTTCTCTCTGTTTCGTTCTTCATGAATCGTTCAACACTCCAAGTCCATTTTTGTTTCTTCGAGGAGGCAGCACTTCTTGCCGCTTTTCACTGCAGTAATGCTAAAACTCCATCGGCTTTTCCCCGATGTCGATGCGCTTATGCGCTAAACGGGAAGGCTTCTCCCGGATCCACCGTAACGTCCTCTACGGTCTCCTCCCCCTGCTTTACAATATAATGCACGCTGTACTTCTTAAAAAAGCTGCCATACTCCGTATCCGTAGACTTGGAATAGCGAAAATCCTGAATCGCAGCCTCATTGGCAATGGTCTTCATGACTTCGTTCAGGAAGGTATTCAGGGCCTCCGTACTCACATTTTCCACAATTTCCACTTCAACGTTAACCGTCTTTGCGCTGTTATCTCCGGAGATATTTAAGTTCTTTACAAACGGATAGTCCGATGGAGAAACAGATTCCAGCACATCGTTGTGAATCTGATCAAAATCCATGGGAATCTCTACCTCTGCCGCAGCCGTGGTCATCACCGGTGTCTCATTTACGCCGTACTTCGGCTTACAGGCACTAAGCCCCGAGAAAGCAAGAAGCGCTATCGCAATATATACACTGTTTCTTTTTACTATATTCCCATATACTCTCTTCATTTTTTTATCCGTCCTTATCCTTTTCTTGATGAAAAATCGAAATATCATAACGGTTATTATACCATGCTTCTTCCGTATTTCTAGGAAAATGTGCCGAAGAAAAAAGAGCCGTGCAAAAGCACGACTCTTTTCCTATATGCATATTACTTTCTCGGATTCTTAATCTCAGCCTGTGCTGCAGCAAGACGTGCTACCGGCACACGGAACGGAGAGCAGGATACATAGTCCAAACCAATGTTGTGGCAGAACTCAACGGAAGAAGGATCTCCACCGTGCTCACCGCAGATTCCTACGTGTAAGTGCGGATTTACCGGTCTTCCTAGGTCAATCGCCATCTTCATCAGCTTTCCTACACCAACCTGGTCAAGCTTAGCAAACGGATCGGACTCGAAGATCTTGTTGTCATAGTAAGCGTTCAGGAACTTTCCGGCATCGTCTCTGGAGAAGCCGAAGGTCATCTGGGTTAAGTCATTGGTTCCGAAGCAGAAGAAGTCCGCCTCCTTAGCAATCTCATCCGCAGTGAGGCACGCTCTCGGAATCTCAATCATGGTACCTACCTGGTAAGCAAGCTTCACGCCGGCCTTCTTGATTTCCTCTTCGGCAGTCTCTACAACAACCTTCTTAACAACATTGAACTCCTTTACTTCGGAAGTAAGCGGAATCATGATTTCCGGCTCAAGCTTCCAATCCGGATGCTTCTTTTGTACGTTGATTGCCGCACGGATAACAGCCTTCGTCTGCATAACGGCAATTTCCGGATAAGTAACGGCAAGACGCAGTCCTCTGTGTCCCATCATCGGGTTAAACTCGTGTAAGGAAGTGATAATGTCCTTAATCTCCTGAACAGTCTTGTTCTTTGCCTTAGCGAGCTTCTCGATTTCCTCTTCCTCCTGCGGTACGAACTCGTGGAGAGGCGGATCCAAGAAACGAATGGTAACGGGGTTACCCTCAAGAGCCTCATAAAGTGCCTCGAAGTCTCCCTGCTGGAAGGGAAGAATCTTCTCTAAGGCTTCTTCTCTCTCTTCCTTCGTGTCGGAAACAATCATCTCACGGAAAGCAAAGATTCTCTCGGGGTCGAAGAACATGTGCTCTGTACGGCAAAGTCCGATTCCTTCTGCACCGAGCTCTCTTGCTTTCTTAGCATCCTGCGGTGTATCGGCATTGGTACGAACGGCAAGCTTTCTGTATTTGTCAGCCCATCCCATGATACGACCGAACTCACCGGCAATGCTTGCATCTACTGTCGGAATGATGCCCTCATAAACATTTCCTGTTGTTCCGTCGATGGAAATCGCATCTCCCTCATGGAAGGTCTTTCCGCCGAGAGTGAACTTCTTGTTGGCCTCATCCATCACGATGTCACCAAGACCGGCTACACAGCAGGTTCCCATTCCACGTGCAACAACGGCTGCGTGAGAAGTCATACCGCCACGAACGGTTAAGATACCCTGTGCCACCTTCATTCCGGTAATATCCTCCGGAGAAGTCTCTAAACGTACCAAAACAACCTTTTCTCCGCGAGCTGCCCAAGCTTCAGCATCGTCTGCGGAGAATACCACCTTACCGCAAGCAGCTCCGGGAGATGCACCGAGTCCCTTTCCAAGCGGAGTGGCAGCCTTCAATGCCTTCTGATCAAACTGCGGGTGAAGAAGGGTATCCAGGTTACGAGGATCGATCATGGCAACCGCCTCTTCCTCGGTACGCATTCCTTCATCTACTAAATCACATGCAATCTTAAGTGCTGCCTGTGCGGTTCTCTTACCGTTTCTGGTCTGGAGCATGTAGAGCTTTCCGTGCTCAACGGTGAACTCCATATCCTGCATATCTCTGTAGTGCTTCTCCAGAGTACTGCATACCTCTGTAAACTGCTTAAATGCCTCCGGGAACTTCTGCTCCATCTCATTGATGTGCATCGGTGTACGAACACCGGCTACTACGTCTTCTCCCTGTGCATTGGTTAAGAACTCACCGAAAAGTCCCTTGTTTCCGGTTGCCGGATCTCTTGTGAAAGCCACACCGGTTCCGCAATCGTCACCCATGTTACCGAATGCCATGGACTGTACGTTTACGGCTGTACCCCAAGAATAGGGGATGTCGTTGTCTCTACGATAAACGTTTGCACGGGGGTTATCCCAGCTGCGGAATACGGCCTTGATGGCACCGAAAAGCTGTTCCTTCGGATTAGTCGGGAAATCCTTACCGATCTTCTCCTTGTATTCAGCCTTGAACTGCTCGGCAAGCTCGTGAAGGTCTTCTGCGGAAAGCTCAACGTCCTGCTTAACGCCCTTCTTCTCCTTCATCTTATCGATAAGTTCCTCGAAGTACTTCTTTCCAACTTCCATAACAACGTCGGAGTACATCTGGATAAATCTTCTGTAGCAGTCCCAAGCCCATCTTGGATTTCCGGACTTCTCTGCAATAACTCTTACTACATCCTCATTCAAACCAAGGTTTAAGATGGTATCCATCATACCCGGCATAGAAGCTCTTGCGCCGGAACGAACGGATACAAGAAGGGGATTCTCATGGTCTCCGAACTTCTTTCCTGTAATCTCTTCCATCTTCTTGATATGTTCTTCAATCTGCCCCATGATTTCCGCATTGATTTCTCTGCCGTCCTCATAGTACTGTGTACAAGCTTCCGTTGTAATTGTGAAGCCCTGCGGAACAGGTAAACCAATATTGGTCATCTCTGCAAGGTTTGCTCCTTTACCTCCAAGAAGCTCTCTCATGCTTGCGTCACCCTCTGTGAAGAGGTAAACCCACTTTCTTGCCATCTTTAACCTCCTTATATTTCTCTCTTACAAATGAATGTAAAGAAGATAAGTTTGAACGATGTACACCATGTACAACTATGTTGAAACCCCGTGCTTTTTCTTAAAAAAAGGAATAAACACTAAGCGGAATTATATATGACAGGGCATTTTTAGTAAAGGGACGAATGCTATAATTCGAGAATTTTTCGCTATTTCGAAGAAAAAGGCCGGAAGCAGAAAGCCTGCAGAGCTCTCTTCTTCCAACCTTATGAAAAACTTATTTATGCTTTAAAACGATATCCTACGCCCCAGATTGTCTCGATATACTGCGGCTTCACCGCATTACTCATCTCGATTTTTTCACGAAGCTTTTTGATATGTACGGTAACGGTCGCAATGTCTCCGATGGATTCCATCTTCCAGATTTCCTGGAAAAGCTCTTCCTTGGTAAAGACACGGTTCGGATGTGCCGCAAGGAAGGCCAAAAGATCGAATTCCCGAGAGGTAAAAGTGACTTCCTTCCCGTCCACAAAAACCCTTCTTGCCGTAGTATCAATCCGAAGTCCGCGGATCTCAATGATTGCATTTTCCTCTTTTCCGTTGTCTCTAAGTCTCTTATAACGAGCCAAATGTGCCTTCACCCGCGCTACCAGTTCACTCGCGGAAAAAGGCTTCGTCATATAATCATCCGCTCCAAGTCCCAGGCCGCGAATCTTATCAATATCATCTCTTCTGGCAGAAACCAGAAGAATCGGGATATCTTTCTTTGCTCTTAACTCCTGTGTGACGGAAAAACCGTCTCTTCCGGGAAGCATGATATCCAAAATCAAAAGATCGTAGTCTGAAGCAAGGGCACGTTGCAATCCTTTCTCTCCGTCCTTCTCCGTATCTACCAAAAAACCGGACAATTCCAAATAGTCTCTTTCCAGTTCCGCAATGGACTCCTCATCTTCCACAATTAATATTTTCTGCTTTTCTTCCATAAAATTCTCTACCCCTCCATAAAGTGTTTTCTCAAAACAAAATGTATACCGGTACCTACGCCTATTTCACTGTCTGCCCAAATCCGTCCTCCACTGTCCTCAATAATCTTTTTCACAATGGACAAGCCAATACCGGAACCTCCGGTTTCCGTGCTTCTGGCCGTGTCGGAACGATAAAACCGTTCGAAGATATAGGGAAGGTCTTTTTTCTCGATGCCTTTCCCGTTGTCCTCTATCACTACCTCTACAAAGTCTCCCGCATCCAAAAGGCTGAAATGGATCTTCGGCTCCGCCTTATCCATATACTTTACCGCATTGGACACGATATTGTTCAGTACTTTTCTAAGCTGCACGGGATCGGCAATCACCTCTACCGTATCTTCCACGTAGTAATCGGTCGTAAGCTGAAATCCTATAGCGTCCAAGTCTATCGCCATTTCCATGCCGTAATCCTGAAAATATTCCAGCGCCGGAAGATGCACAAAATGATACGGAATCTTGTTCGTCTCAATCTTCGCATAGTAGTTCAACTCATCTATCAGCCGATTCATCTCAACAGCCTTATGATAGATGGTTTGCAGATACTTTCTTTTTTTCTCTTCCGTTGCCGCAACCCCGTCCAGGATTCCCTCCGCATAGCCTCGAATGGCCGTAATCGGCGTTTTTAAATCGTGGGCAATATTGCTGACCAACTCCCGGTTTTCCTCCTCGTCTCTCGCCTTTTCTTCCTGATTTTGCTTCAGCTTCATCCGCATTTTTTCAAAGGCCTGTGTCAGTTCGGCAAACTCGTCATGCGATTCCGCTTCCAGGGTAAAGTTCAAATCACCGGATTCTATGCGCCTCGCGGCATTTTTTAAGCTGTCAATCGGTTTCACGATTCCGTTATAAATCCAAGCCACAAGAAAAATGCCGGCAAGAGCCAGGATGAAAATGTTCTGTCCCATACTCGTAATGCCGTGTGTGGAGAGGAAAAAAGAAAAATCGGCAGAATGGTACTGACACAAAAACTCACCGCCACTCTTCCCATCAAGCCAAGGCTTTTCATTGTCCCTCCTCTCCCGTTCGAAACGGTATTCCGTCCTTACGGCATAGAAACGATTCAGCTTTACCACCGCTGACTCCTACTTGTTTTAACTCCGTCCTTACGGCATAGAAACGCTGTTAAAATGACATGCCTTATCTAAGGGTGTTTTCCGAAAATTGCAGTGCAGCCGCAATCACGGCATCCATATCATAGTACTTGTACTCTCCGAGGCGGCCTCCGAAAAGAAGCTTCTCCTCTTTCTTTGCGAGAGCCTGATACTCTGCAAAGAGAGCCTGATTTTTCTCATCATTTACAGGGTAATACGGTTCTTCCCCTCTCTTCCACTCCGCACTGTATTCCTTGGAAATAATTGTGGTCGGAATGTCTTTTCCTTCCCGGTCTTTTCCGAAGGTAAACCACTTATGTTCGATGATTCTCGTGTAAGGGCTTTCTTCGTCCGTGTAGTTCACGGCCGCATTTCCCTGGAAATTCGGTATCGGAAGCTCCTCCACTTCGAAACGAACTTTTCTGTACTCCAGTTCTCCAAGGCAATAGTCGTAGTAGGCATCGATAGCACCGGTAAAGATGACTTTCTTCGCCTTCCTCATCCACTCCTCCTTCTTTTCCAGGAAGTCTACCGAAAGCTCTACCGGAATGCCCTCCAGCATCTTCTCCACCATAGCCGTATAGCCCTCTACCGGAATCCCCTGATAAAGTGCATTGAAATAGTTGTTGTCATAGGTAAATCGCACGGGAAGTCGACGAATAATGGACGCCGGAAGATCCTTGCAATCTCTTCCCCACTGCTTCTTCGTATAGCCCTTGATGAGCTTTTCGTAAATCTCTCTTCCGACAAGGGAAATGGCCTGCTCTTCCAGATTTTTCGGCTCGCCGATACCTGCAGCCCGCCTCTCCTCTTCAATCTTTTTCTCCGCCTCTTCCGGCGTAATCACTCCCCACATCGTGTTAAAGGTATACATATTGAAAGGAAGAGAATAAATCTTTCCCCTATAGTTCGCTACGGGAGAGTTGGTAAAACGGTTAAAGTCTGCAAAGCGATTCACATAATTCCATACCTTAGTATTGTTGGTATGGAAAATGTGCGCTCCGTAATGGTGTACCATAATTCCGTTTTTCTCATAGGAATACACATTTCCGCCGACATGATCCCGCTTATCGATTACGAGCACCTTCTTTCCCAGGCTCGCAGCTTCGTGTGCAAATACCGCCCCAAAAAGTCCGGCTCCCACTACAAGATAATCCAGCTCTTCCATATTTTTCTCCTTTGCTTTTCGCTCAAAACGGCAACATCCGATTCCTAAACTATTTCGGGGTTTTCCATTGCATGCAGGGTCCTGCTCAATAACTTCTTTAATATCCCTATTTCTTCCAAACTTAAGGGAATACAAGCGCGCATGGAATGCGGCACCGATTTAGCCTTCTCCTGCAGCTTCTCCCCCTCTTCGGTAATATGTACGCAAAGAGCCCTTTCATCGTCCCGATACCGGGCACGGGTAATCAGTCCCTTCTGCTCCAGACGCTTTAAAAGCGGTGTCAGGGTTCCGGAATCCAGATACAAAACCTCTCCCAGGTCCTTCACCCGGACTTCTTTCTTCTCCCACATTACCATCATGGTGATGTATTGGGTATAGGTTAAGTCCAAAGGATCCAAAAAAGGTTTATACCTCCTGGTGACTTCCTTCGCACAAGCATAAAGAGGAAAGCAAAGCTGATTCTCCAGTCTTAACTCCTTATATTCTTCCTGCATAACTCTTTCCTTTCCTTTTTTTCTGAAAATCTATATCGACTTATAAAGCAAGTCCGTTAATATAATTTACGGCAGCAAGGGCCGCCACAGCACCGTCGGAAGCCGCGGTCGCCAATTGCCTTACGGCCTTCGTCCTGCAGTCTCCTGCCGTGAAAATGCCTGCGGTCTTTGTGCTGCAGTCTTCCCCTGCGGAAATATAGCCCTTACCGTCCAGGTCCACCTCATTCCGGAAGGCTTCATTGTCCGGAGCCTGTCCGATAGCCACAAAGAGTCCATCCACCTGAATTCGTCTTTCCTTACCGTCCTTGTCTACAACCAGTATTCCCGTAAGGCCGGAAGCATCGCTTTCCAATGCTTTGATGGTCGAATTCAAAACCAACTCCACATTCTTCTTGGCAACCAGTCGATCGACCTCCGCCTTATCCGCCCGGAAACTGTCTCGTCTATGAATGACATAAACCTTTTCCACGTATTCCGAAAGAAAAGTGGCGTCTTCTACCGCAGTGTTTCCTCCGCCGTTTACCGCTACAACCTTTCCCCGATAAAACATGCCGTCACAGGTCGCGCAATAGGAAACACCCTTCCCTACAAGCTCCTGTTCCTTTTCTATGCCGAGGTTCCTATTTTTTGCTCCGGTTGCCAGAATTACCGCTTTCGCTTCATACTCTTTGTCCTTCGTGACTACAATTTTGTGCCCATTCTTCTCCTGAACGGAGAGAACCTTTTCAAAACGAATCTCCGCTCCCAGTTCCTTTGCCTGGTTATACAGGTTGGTCGCAAACTCAAAACCGGAAATCTTCTTGATTCCGGGATAATTCTCTATCTCCGGTGTATTGATAATCTGTCCACCGTAAGCCGCACCTTCCAATACAAGAACGGACTTGCCGGCGCGAACGCCGTAAATTGCCGCGGAAAGGCCGGCGGTCCCTGCCCCTACTATAATCAAATCGAACATATTTTTCCTCTTTCTTAAACGAGGTGCCGCACAATACTGAGCGACACCTCATCATCTTTTTTCTGTAGTCCCGTATCTCACGGAATCCTTTTTCTGAGCGTTTCTTATTTTTGATCGTTTCTTACTTTCGATCGTCTCTTATTTTCAATCGTTTCTTATTTTCGACCGTTTCTTACTTCAAGAGATCTAAAACCTGGTCCTTCGGAATAAAACCGGTATTCTGCTTATATACCTGACCGTCCTTAAACACAATCAAAGTCGGAATCGCACGAACACCGTAGCGAACCATGAGTTCCTGTTCTTCATCCGCATTTACGGCATAAACCTTAAAATCCTTTGCTTCCTCTGCAATCTCTCCGATGATGGGAGACAGCATCTGGCAAGGACCACACCAGCTTGCCCAGAAATCAACCAAAACCGGTTCCTTAGACTGTAAAACTTTCTCTTCAAATTCTTTTCCTGTGATGCTTGGTGCTGACATAATTTTCTCCTCCTATAAATTTAAATACTGTTTTTCTGTATACTCGCATACGAAATTCCGCATGCAGTTCCTCTTCCCAACTACTTTATCTCTCAATTTTATTTAAGACAAGTTAATTGTACGCAATCTAATGATGCCTGTCAACTGTTTTTTTCTTCCTTTTTTAAAACTCCTTCGCTTTTTTTAAGACTGCTTTTTTAGACCGCCTTCTCTTTCCGTCCCGCTATGATTCAAAGTCTTCTATATCCATCATTTCCCGAATCAAGCTATAAGAAAATCCCTTTCTCATAAGAGAAGCCAAAAGCTTCTCCCTGTCTTTCCGATCGGAAAGGTCAAGACTTCTGCTCTTCTTCTCTATCCACTTCTTTAAAGCTTCCCGCTCGGGATTCGTCTCCTCTTCTCTTTGCTTTTCTCGGAAATCCGCGATGGCACGTTCCAGGGAAACGGAATCCACCCCTCTTAAAAACAGTTTGGACTTCATGTCCAAAAGAGAGCGCTTTCCCGCATTCTCCTCCAGATAACGCAGGGCGTAGTGATAGTCATTCAGATAATCATAGTCCTTCAAAAAGGCAATGGTTTTCTCTATCACATCCTCTGTATACCGTTCCGATTTCACGAGCTTCTCACGAAGACGGCGCTCCGTCTTTGCCGTTCCAGAAAGCAGGTAAAGACTCCTCTCCTTGCAACGCTGTAAGAGCTTCTCCTCCGTAGAGAGAGAAGCCCTTTCCAGAGGATTTCTAACCGTGATTTCTTCTTTCCATTCTTTCATTACGCTTTATGCTTCCTGGCCGGCAGTGTCGGTCTTCCGCTCTTCCGGACTTTCCTCTTCGGCTGCATTTAACACAGCTTCCAGATACGGATCTTCCTTTAAGCCATATTCCTTACGAAGCGCAATTTCGAGTTCAGCCATCAGCTTCGGGTGCTTCCGTAAGAAGTCCTTTGCATTTTCTCTACCCTGGCCGATTTTATTGCCCTGATACGCAAACCATGCTCCACTCTTGTCAATCAGCTTCTTCTCCGCACCAAGATCCAGAAGCTCTCCCTCTTTGGAGATTCCGGTACCGAAGCTGATGTCAAACTCTACCTGCTTAAAGGGTGGTGCAATCTTATTCTTGGCAATCTTTACCTTAACGCGGTTTCCGCTGAACTCACCCTCACCCGCCTTAATCGTCTCTCCTTTCCGGATATCGATACGAACGGAAGAATAGAACTTCAAGGCTCTACCGCCGGTAGTTGTCTCGGGATTACCGAACATCACGCCCACCTTCTCACGGAGCTGGTTAATGAAAATCAAAATACAGTTGGACTTCGCAATGATTGCCGTAAGCTTACGGAGGGCCATGGACATCAGTCTTGCCTGCAGTCCCACATGGCTGTCTCCCATCTCTCCGTCGATTTCCGCCTTCGGCACCAGAGCGGCAACGGAGTCCACAACCAGGATATCCATAGCACCGGAACGCACCATAGTCTCCGCAATATCGAGAGCCTGCTCTCCGGAATCGGGCTGAGACACATAGAGATTGTCAATATCCACGCCGATAGCCTCCGCATATCGCGGGTCCAAAGCATGCTCCGCATCGATAAAGGCTGCAATGCCGCCTCTCTTCTGTACCTCCGCAACGGCATGAAGCGCCAGAGTCGTCTTACCGGAAGACTCCGGACCGTAAATCTCTATAATTCTTCCTCTCGGAAAGCCGCCTGCACCGAGCGCAATATCCACGGAAAGCGATCCGGTCGGCACCACCTCGATGTCCTTGTTCACGCCGGCATCTCCCAGCTTCATGATGGAACCCTTTCCACAATCCTTCTCTATCTTAGTTAAGGCGGCATCCAGTGCCTTCAGTTTTTCCTCATGATCCACCAATGCCACAACCGGAGCCTTGCTCACTTTACCTGCCATACTTTCTCCTTTTCTTCCTATCTCTTCTACCAATCTTTATTCTACTTAAAAAAGCGTACGACCGCCCTGTAACTCAAGCTTTTCCTGTACTCTTTTTCACTCTATGGAAAGCCATAGAGCTTTGCTTTCTGCATTATATCACAGAACATACTTTCTTCCTATACTCCACATTCGGATAAGGTTTTTTGAAAATACCGGCAAAAATCCGCCATTCCGCACGAAAGAGAACAGCAAATTCATTTTTTCAGGAAATGTATTTTTTGAGGAAACGCATTTTTCGAAGAAGGAATAGACATTCCCCTCGCCTAGTGTTAAAATGAGCCGGTCTTAATTGAATCTGTTTTTTCACATTTTTTCATAAGAAGATAAAACTGTTTTGCAATAACCCGGATGGATATGGTTTTTTACTTATTTTCACTGTTAAAGGTAGGTTGAAATTCCCGATTTGGATTGTTACAAAACTTTTTTTATTTTTTACGAATATCGCTCGCAAAGCGTGCGGTATCTCGTTTATAAGGAGTGCCGCACAGTGATTGTGCCGTCTTGTTTCCAAAAGAAGGAGGAAAAATGAGTCAAGAAAAGTCAGAAACCGTCTCTATGGAGAACATTTACCGTCTTGACGGTCGTGTTCCCGTCGCCAAGGCCATTCCCTTCGGCCTGCAGCATGTCCTTGCCATGTTCGTGGCAAACCTAACCCCCATGACCATCATCGCTGCGGCTGCCAAACCCGCACTAAGTCAGCAGGAACTGGCAATGCTGGTACAAAATGCCATGTTTGCTGCAGGCATTGCGACCATGATTCAGCTCTATCCCGTCTGGAAAATCGGCTCAAAGCTCCCGATTGTCATGGGAGTCAGCTTCACCTTCGTCACCATTCTCTCCACAATCGGCGGACAATTCGGCTATCCTGCCGTAGTCGGTGCCGTTTTGGTCGGCGGTATCTTTGAAGGAATCCTCGGACTTCTCGCCAAATACTGGAAAAAAATCATTTCTCCCATAGTGGCCGCAACCGTAGTCACTTCCATCGGTTTTTCTCTCTTCACGGTCGGCGCACGCTCCTTCGGCGGAGGCTATGCCGAGGACTTCGGTTCCGCGACAAATCTCATTATCGCCTCCATCACCCTGGCCACCTGTATACTCTGGAGTATCTTCGTTAAAGGATACATGAAGCAGCTTTCCGTTCTTGCGGGACTGGTTGTCGGCTATATCTGCGCTATTGCCGTAGGAAAGGTGGATTACACCCTCATTTTCTCAAAAGGTCTGATTTCCCTTCCCCACATTCTTCCCGTGATGCCCGTGTTTAACATCGGTGCCATTCTTTCCACCTGTATCATCTTCTTAGTTTCCGCAACGGAAACCATAGGAGATACCACAGCCATGGTCGTTACCGGTCTGAATCGGGATATTACCGAGAAAGAAATTTCCGGATCTTTAGCCTGTGACGGTTTTGCCTCTTCCATTTCCGCCCTCTTCGGCTGTTGTCCGGTAACTTCCTTCTCGCAAAACGTCGGTCTCATCGCCATGACCAAGGTTGTCAACCGTTTCACCATTGCAAGCGGGGCAGCCATGATGCTTCTTGCGGGGCTTCTTCCTCCGGTAGGACAGTTCTTCTCTTCCTTACCCCAGTGCGTTCTGGGCGGATGTACCATCATGATGTTCGGAACCATCGTGGTGTCCGGTATGCAAATGGTGGCTTCCTGCGGATTCTCTCAGAGAAACATCGTCATTTCTTCTCTTTCTCTGGCCATCGGAATCGGTTTTACCTCTACTTCGGAGATTGAAATCTGGAAGATTTTCCCTCCTATCGTACAAAATGTTTTCGGTGCCAATGTTGTTGCGGTTGTTTTTGTTGTTGCCTTGCTCCTGAACCTGATTCTTCCGAAAAATATGGATATTCAGAAGTTATCCGTGGAGTAAAGCTAAGGCCTCTTTTCCGGGAGGCGAAAGCGACAAAATGCATCCAAGGCTTTTCTTCCGAGAAGCTTCATCAGGACAAGAGAGAAGCCGATTAAGAACAAATAGAATAACACGACAATCCATAGGGAGAGTCCCCCTTCCAAGAAGTATCTGTCCGCCCCACATGCAAAAAAGGCATCCCGGAAGGGACGATGGAATACGAAAATCGGAAGGGTGTACTCTCCCGTTTTTTGCAAAAAAGACTCTATCTTCTTCGGTTTTTCCCTGTTTCCGTAAGGAAAGGCGCCGGAAAATCTTTGTCCGCCCCCTTTTTCCAAAAGAAAGCGAAGCAGGAAGAAAAAGAAATAAGCAATGCAAAGCGCAAAAGGAATGTATGCTATACGCAGTACAATCGGATACGTCTTAAAAAAAGGAAGAATGGCTTCCCGCTCTATCCTGTAGCCCCAGGTCCCGTAAAAAACCCGGGTATAGGGGAGAAGCTGCGGTAAGAAGCCGAATAAAGATAAAGAAAAGAGCAGTCCGAGCGTAGCGGGCAGTTTATAGATTTTTTGAAAAGAAAAACCATAGCACTTCGCTAAAAATCCCAAATAGTAAAAGGGAGCGAAGCTAAGGCTTCTGTCCAGGGCAAGGAAGTCCTTCAGTGTTCTCCCGACTTCCAGGAAGGAAAGCGGGACGGAGAGCAGGATCAGGAAGAGGAGGTATGCGGTAATTTCCTTTCCCTCCCTCCTCCTAAGGAAAAGCTCCGCCGGAAGCAGTGCCAAATTCCAGAAAATAAGAGCCAAAATATACCAGGGTGTGGAAGAAGCATGCCAAAAATCCGGGAAAATTCGCGTTGATCCATAGAAAAAAATATCGCAGATATGGAGCATCCCCTGCATAAAAAGATATAAGAAAACATAAGAAAGGAGGGAGCGAAAGTTCGTTCCCCTTTTTTTCCATCCACTATAGCCGAAATAGCCGGAGAGAAAAACAAATGCCGGCATATGAAAACTGTAAATCAGGTAAAAAGAACGAGAAAACAGAGGATAAGGGCTTTCTTTCAGCGGAAGCAAAAAGTGCCCGAACACCACTATAAAAATCAAAAATCCTTTAAAACTGTCCAGTTCTTTTATTCTCTGCGTCTTCTTTTTGGACTGCTTCTCTGTCTGCTGCTTCTCTGTCTGCTGCTTCTCTGTCTGCTCCTTCTCTAGCAAAATGCGGTCCCTCTCTTCTTTCTGCATTCTTAAGCGGGATCATGAAACTTAGCTAAAAATCGGTTGCAAAGCCTTTGCAAGCTTGTCTTTCTCCGCTTTCGCTTCGTCCTTTGTCCTTCCCAGGGTCGTATAATACGCCTTAATCTTCGGCTCCGTTCCGGAAGGACGCACAATGATGCTCTCCCCGTTTTCCAAACTGTACAGCAGGACATTGGACTTCGGAAGTCCCGTCTTCTCACTCTCCAAATAGTCCGTACAAGCCTTTACGGGAATGCCTGCAAAATCCTTCGGGCAATCTTTTCTGAGTGTCTCCATGATACCCTGCATCTTGTCCATGCCGGACAGACCCGGGAAGGAGAAACTGTCCACTGCATTCAGGTAGTAACCATACTTCTTATAAATCTCTTCCAAACGTGCCTTGATGGAAGAGCCGTTCTTTCGATAGTAAGCCGCCATCTCACAAATGAGCATGGAAGCCACCACTGCGTCCTTATCTCTTACCGCGGTACCGGAAAGGTAGCCGTAGCTTTCCTCAAAACCGAAGATGAAACGGTTCTCTTCCCCTTTTTCTTCCAGGAACTTAATCTGCTCTCCAATCCACTTAAAGCCGGTTAAGGTGTGGCGAAGTTCTACCCCGTAGTCTGCTGCAACCTTATCCGCAAGAGGCGTGCTGACAATGGATTTTACGGCAACCGGATCTTTCGGAAGTGTTCCCTCCGCAATTCTGCCCGCCGCAATATAGTCCAGAAGGAGAACGCCCATCTCATTTCCGCTTACCAGTTCATACTCTCCGTCCTCTGTTCGCATGGCAATGCCCACGCGATCCGCATCAGGATCGGTCGCAAGCAGCAAATCCGCATTTTTCTCCTTTGCCAGGGCAAGACCCTTTTCCATAGCCTCCAAAATTTCCGGATTCGGATAAGGGCAGGTGGTAAAATAGCCGTTCGGATATTCCTGTTCCGGTACAATCGTAACATCGGAAATCCCGAGCTCCTTAAAAATACGGGTTACCGGCTCAAGCCCCGTTCCGTTTAACGGAGTATAAACCAACGAAAGTCCTGCATCCTTGCACACTCCCGGATGTACACTCTGAGAAAGAACAGCCTTATAAAAGGCCTCCTTACACTCCTCTTCCACAAAGCGAATCAAGCCCTGATCCACGGCTTTAGAGAAAGGCATTGTCTTAGCTCCGCTTAAAATATCCGTCTCCTGAATTTTCCGGTAAACCTTATCCGCCGCTTCGTCCGTCATCTGACAACCGTCACTGCCGTAGGCCTTGTAGCCGTTATAGACGGCCGGATTGTGGGAAGCGGTAAGCATGATTCCCGCACTGCAATGATAATATCTTGTCGCAAAGGAAAGTGCCGGAACCGGCATCAAAGCATCATAAAGGCGAACGGCAATTCCGTTTGCGGCAAGCACCTGTGCCACTTCTTTCGCAAAGGTCCAGCCCTTTAAACGGGAATCATAGCTGATCGCCACCAGCTTCTCCAGGCCCTCTTCAAGAATATATCTTGCCAGACCCTCCGTTGCCTGCCGAACCACAAAAATATTCATGCGGTTTGTGCCCACACCTAAAGTGCCGCGAATACCGGCAGTGCCGAATTCCAGACTTCTTCCGAAATGCTCTTTTATTTCATCATCCTTCCCCGAAAGGGAATCCAGTTCCCTGCGAAGGTCAAAATCCGGCAAATCCGCCTCTTTCCAGCGTTCGTATTCTTTTTTGTAGTCCAGCATATAAACCCTCCGTTTGCTTCTAAAACAAATGTGACATGTAGTTCTATTCTACTACTTTATCTTTTAAAATAGCAGTGTTTTTCTCCAAATAGAGCAGTAATTTCTCTCTTTGATTTTCCTTCGGATTCTGCAAAACATGGTCAAAAGCATACTGCAAAAGCTCTCCCAGTTTTTTCCCCGGTGCTATTCCGAGGGCAATCAAGTCCTTTCCGCTAAGCGTGAGGTCCGAAAGACAAACACAGTCGCCCTCTTCTTCTATCTTTCGAAGCCAAGACAGTCGTTCCTCCACAACGGCTAAGTCTTTTTCCGGACTGTCCTCTGTGGCATCTCCATTTGTGGCATTTCCCTCTGTGGCACATCCCTTTGTCACATCTCTCTTTGCCGCATCTGCCTCCGTCTCACTGTCTTTCGCCCTTTTAAGAAGCTCTTTCCTTGCTTCATAAAAGTCTCGGACCATTTTCTTTCCATAGCGGGCAATCCGTTTTCGTAAGGCATAGGGCGTGTCCACTTCTTCCTCCGCAAAGAGTCCTGCCAAGTGGCTCGCTCCCTCAATGGTATCCCGATCCAGCTTTAAATCTCTTAAAATCTTTCGGGCATCTTCGGGAACCCCTCGAAGAAAGAGACCGAAACGAAGAATCTTTTCCTTCGGTGCAAAGGGAAGAAGCTCCGGAATCCCTCGAAGGGCAATCTTCGGAAAATCCTCCGTAATATAGGGCGCAAGCCCCGTCGCAAACAGTCTCTCCACCTTCTCCGGATGTGCACTGGCCAAGAGCTTCCAAAGTTCCACGGCAATGCGTTCCTTGGACACCTTGGAAAGACTCTCCTTCAGCTTGCAAATTCCCGAAAATGCCTCTTCGTCCAAGGCAAAGTCGAGTTGCGCGGAAAAGCGAATCCCCCGCATCATTCGAAGCGCATCTTCCCGAAAACGGTCTTCGGCTCTTCCCACTGCCCGAACAATTTTCTTTTCCAAATCCTCCTGTCCGGAAAAAGGATCAATAATCCCTCTTTCCATATGATAAGCCATAGCGTTGATGGTGAAATCCCGCCTTGCCAGGTCTTCCGTGAGAGAACCGGTGAAGGAAACCGCATTCGGATGGCGGTGGTCCGTATATTCCCCGTCAATCCGGTAAGTCGTGACTTCAAAGCTCCGAATCCCTCTCTCCACCTCATCGGGCGGAACAAGCACCGTTACCGTTCCGTGCTCAATGCCGGTATCCACCGTAACCGGAAAGACGGACTTCACTTCCATAGGCTTCGCATTGGTAGTAACATCCCAGTCTTCCGGCTCTCTTCCAAGAATCCCGTCCCGGACACAGCCTCCCACAATATAGGCCTCAAATCCGGCATTTTCCAGAGAACGAATAATAAATTCCGCCCCCTTCGGCATCTTTATTTTCACCATTCTATTTTCCCGGTTTTCCATTCTCGTCTTTTTCCATCCCTTACATAGCCTATCCCTTGTCCTTCTTGGGAAGCATCACGGCAATTGCCCTTTCCAGAATGTCCACTTGCATCTCCCGATAGGCCCCGCCGAACTCTCCGTCCAGAGTCCATTCCAAGTCCTCTTCCGCCTGAATCTCCAGGCTTTTTACCTTAAAAAACTGCACAAGCGGATTGTTTTCCGGAATATCCCCTCCTACTATCGTACTCAGAATTTCTCCGTAATCCGCAATATTTTTCGGCTTATGTATCAACAAAACCTCAAATTCTCCGTCCTGCAAATCCACAGCCAGTCTCTCTTCTATCGTTCCGCCAGGAAAGCCGGTAAAGCCTCCGACAGAACGGGAATTAAAGATGGCGCCGAAAATGTATTCTCCGGAAAAATGGCTCTCTTCGGAGCTGATTTTTAACGAGTAACTCTTGGAAAGGCTCTCCGGCATGGTACGAATCGATTCCAGAAGATAAGCCATATGCCCAAGGTTGTTTTTTAATCCCTGGTCCGTGCCGTAGCTCACCTTGGTAAACGCTCCGAATGCGGCTATGTAGTTAAAATACTGCCCGTTCAACTTTCCGATATCGCAGTAAAAAGGCTCTCCTCTTACAATTCCTTCGATATTCTCTTTCAAGTCCTTAGGAATGCCGAGAGAGTTCGCAAAGTCATTCGTAGACCCCGTCGGAATGTAGCCGACCGGAACAGACAAGTCCTCGCGCATCAGGCTGTTTACCAGATAGTGCAGGGTTCCGTCCCCTCCGACGCAAACAATTAAATCAAATCTGTCTTTATACTTTTCCACAATGGCTTCGGTATTCAATTTTTTCGACTTCGGAAGAATTGGAAAAACCGTCACAACACAGTTTTTCTTGGCAAATTCCTCCACAATATTATACAGGAAGGTTTTCCCCTTTTCCTGTCCGCTTTTACTGTTCACAAGCAAAAGAACATTCTTTCCCATACTACTCCACTCCTTTTTCGAAAAAATCTTTTCCGCTTTTTCCCGAAACGCTCCTTCGGCTATTTGTCATTATATAATGAAAAAGGGAGAAGCCCAAGGCTTCTCCCCGAAATATCTCTTAATAGGCTCTTCCCCAGTAGACCATCTTTGCAGCTTTCTTTCCGCAAACCACACAGGTATCGGAAATCTCTTCCTGCGCCATAGGGATGCAGCGGGAGGTGATTCCGGAATATTCCTTCAGCTTATCTTCACATTCTCTGCATCCGCACCACATCGCGCGTACAAATCCCGGCTTCTTATCGATGGATGCCACAAGCTCGTCCAGACCCTTTGCGTCTGTCGTTCTTTCCTTTTGGAAGGAAAGCGCTCTCTCATACATATCCTTCTGCATCTGCTGCAAAAGTTCCTCCACCTTTGTTGAAAGGCCGGAAAGCTCGGCTACAAGCTTCTCTCTGTTGTCTCTCCGAACGAGGACCGCCTGATTCTTTTCTATATCCTTCGGTCCGATTTCCAAACGAAGCGGAATTCCGCGCACCTCTCCGTCCGCAAACTTAAAGCCCGGCGTCTTATCGGAATCATCCACCTTCACACGAATACCGGCCTTTGTAAGCTCCTCTTTTAAGGCATAGGCTTTGTCGAGCACTCCTTCTTTATTCTGCTGAATCGGGACAATCACAACCTGCGTCGGTGCGATTCTCGGCGGAATCACGAGTCCGGAGTCGTCTCCGTGTACCATAATCAGTGCGCCGATGGTTCTCGTTGTGATTCCCCAGGAAGTCTGGTGCACCGGCTCTATTTTATTTTCCTTACTCAAATACTGCACATCAAAGGCCTTCGCAAAGCCGTCTCCGAAGTTATGGGAAGTCGCACACTGCAGAGCCTGTCCGTCATGCATCAAAGCCTCAACCGTGTAGGTGGCTATCGCACCGGCAAACTTCTCCTTGTCCGTCTTTCTTCCCTTTACTACCGGGATGGCCAACTCATTTTCCAAAACATCCGCATAAATGTCCAGCATCATCCGCGTTCTCTCCTCCGCTTCTTCCGCTGTAGCATGCACGGTATGTCCCTCCTGCCATAAGAACTCTCTGGTTCTTAAGAACGGTCTGGTCGTCTTCTCCCAGCGCACTACGGAGCACCACTGGTTTAAAAGCTGGGGCAAGTCTCTGTAGGACTTGACCACCTTGGAATAGTAGTCGCAGAAAAGCACCTCGGAGGTCGGACGAACGCAGAGCCGCTCTTCCAGTCTCTTGGAACCGCCGTATGTAACCCAAGCCACCTCGGGTGCAAAACCCTCCACGTGCTCGCTTTCCTTCTGCAAAAGGGACTCCGGAATCAGAAGCGGCATAGCACAATTCTGCACACCCGTCGCCTTAAAACGACTGTCCAGTTCCTCTTGAATTCTCTCCCAGATGGCATACCCTGCAGGACGAATGACCATAAAGCCCTTCACGGAAGAATAGTCGGTCAGCTCCGCCTTCTTCACCACATCCGTATACCACTGTGCAAAGTCTTCCTCTCTGGAAGTAATCTGCTCCACCAATTTCTTATCCGCCATATTGCCCCCTCTTGAACCTTATTCTATGTATTCCGGAATCCGTTCCCTTCCGACTCTTCCCTCGGAGTAATCCGCTCTCCGAGGCAAATTCTCGCGGAAGCTCTTCCGATATCCTCTCTCCGATAAAACTATTTGTTGATTCTACCCCATGAAAAACAGAATCGCAAGTGAAGATTTCAGCAGTCTGCGCCTACAAGATTTCAGCAGTCTGCGTCCTACGAGATTTCAGCAGTCTGGGTCCTACAAGATTTCGACAGTCCGCATCCGCCTTGAAACAGGGAATGCACTATTCGTCACGATACTCCGCCGCCATAAACATGGGCTTAATGACAACAAGCCAATCATACACTTTCTGTGAGACCTGCTTCGTGCTGTCCAGTTCTTTCAACTCCTTTTTCAAGAGCTCATAAGAAGAGGCGAGCGTCTCCGCCTTCCCTTCCAAAATATTTTGCTTCATCCATAAAAGGCAGACAGGATGGGCATAGCGCGCGGGAAGCGGGAAGTCCTCCGGAAGAGAATCCTTCATCTTCCGAATGGACTCTTCATACTCCCTCTCCACCTCTTCCTTATTCTGTCTCCCCGTCGGACGGACACGGAAGCCTACCAAAAAGAGCATGAGGAAAAAGCCGAAAAGCACAATGGCATGGCTCTGATCTCCGTTTTTATAAAATATCCCTGCAGAGAGCAGACAGAGCAGACCGCCAAAGAAGAGGAGCAGTGCAAAATGTCCGTAATACGGATTCGTACTTTGCACCATTCTTTCCTGCTTGGCTCGCACTGCAAGATTTTTGCAGAGTTCTTCTCTTTCCCGCAACAGACTATCCGCCTCTTCTATCTCGGAAACGGCCTTTTCGGCCTCCTCCGAAAGCTTAGGAAGAAGCTTGGCCTTTTCTTCCTCTTCTTCCCTGCGAAGACTTTCCTCCGCTCTTTTACTCATAGTGGGGAGATGCGGAAACCGTTTTCGGATTTCCGAAAGCGCTTCATCCACCCTCCATTCCTTTCGAATAAGACAGGCCTTTTCCTTCCCGCCGTCATATTCCACCACGAGGTAGGAAAGGCTCGCAAAAATGCCCTTTCCGGAGAATCCGCCCTTACTCATGGCAACACGCTTATACACTCGCTCTATAGCCTCTATCGGAATATAGTACATCCTGTCGATATAAAAGGAATTTAAGTACAGAGCCTTCTCTCCGATTCCTATCGGGCCGATATGCTTAGCCTCCCTTTTATCCTTCTTTAAAACATCCTTCTCCAGTTTTTTCTCACTCAGGGGAAAATTCATACACTACCCTTTCTATACACTTACACTTGTAATACGCTCTCTTTTTATTTTATCTTTGCTTTTTACGGCTTTTTCCCTATTTTTTAACTCTTCTATTATAAAATTCACCCCGCTCTCAGTACAAGCGAGGTGAACAAGATAACACATTCAATTTTCTGCCGGCTTATGCCTTAGCCTCTCCGGAATAGGGCTTCTTCGTCGCCCGTAAGAAGAGGATTAAGAAAAGTGCCGCAAGAAGAATTCCTGCCGGGTAAGCCACGGTTGTGGTCAGACCGAAAGCGCCCAGACACTCCGGTGCGCAGAAGAAGTAGGTCATGGAAACCGCACTCATAAATACTGCGGGAACCGCTGTAATCCAGTAATTCTTCTTCTCTCTGTAGAGATACATGGAAGCCGCCCAAAGGACAATCATCGCCAGCGTCTGGTTCGTCCAGCTGAAATATCTCCAAACAACGTTATAAGGCAGGTGAGAAATCACTGCACCGGCTCCCAGAATCGGCAGAGTCAGAAGTCCACGCTTCTTGAAGTCGTTCTGATCAATCTTAAACCAGTCCGCAATCGTAAGACGTGCGGAACGGAAGGCCGTATCTCCGGAGGTAATCGGACAAGCAATAACGCCCATCATCGCAAGGAACATTCCTACGGAACCCATTGTGGTCTTACAAATCTCATATACGGTAGTCGAGTTACCGCCCAATAAGTCCACAAGCTTCTGACTGCCATAAATCGCACAACCGGCCGCCGCCCAGATAAGAGCAATAATTCCCTCTGCCACCATGGCACCGTAGAACACGAAACGTCCCTGTTTCTCGCTCTTCATACAACGTGCCATCAGCGGAGACTGGGTAGCATGGAAGCCGGAAATCGCACCGCAGGCTACCGTGATGAACATGAAAGACCAAATCGGAAGTCTATCCGGATGTTCATTGGCAAAATGCTCAAAAATCTCCGGAATCACAAAGCCGTGGGAGAAAATTCCGATTCCCACGCCCAGTGCCATGGCAATTAAGCAGATACCGAAAACCGGATAAATCTTACCGATAATCTTATCAATCGGACAGAAGGTTGCAATTAAGTAATAAAACAAGATAATCCATAACCAAACTTCCTTATTCGTTAATACTGCGTTTGCGGAACCACCCGACTTAATCAAGGTTACAATCAGTCCGGCAGGCCCTACCGCAAATACGGTACCGACCATAATGAGAAGCACTACGGAGAACACACGCATCAGGTTCTTCATGCCAAGTCCGAGATAGTTTCCGGTAACCTCGGAAATAGACGCACCTTCCGAACGCTCACTGAGCATTCCGGAAAAATAATCGTGTACACCGCCGGCAAAAACCGTACCGAAGGTAATCCATAAGAACACAACCGGTCCCCACTCTGCACCGGTCAAAGCACCGAAAATCGGACCGAGACCCGCAATGTTCAGAAGCTGAACAAGGAACAATTTCCATTCCGGCATCACCACATAATCCACGCCGTCGTTAATTCGTACTGCAGGCGTCTCTCTATCATCCGGCCCAAAGGTATTCTCCACGAATTTACCATAGGTAAAATACCCGCCAATCAGAATAAAAAGACACACAAAAAAGCTAACCATAACTTCGCCTCCACTCTTTTTTCTCCTGTTTTTACAAAAAACATTATAAATTTACGAATTTATCGTCGCAAGACAAAGATTAAAGGCATTTTTTTCTCCATTTGGGCAAATTTTCATTACTTTGTTAATTTGTCCAAAAAAAGTTTTGCTATAGTTCATTATTTTGTTGTTTTTTAGGGTTTCAGGCTAATACTCCACCGTTTTCTCGCAAAGGATAAGAATTTTCTTATTCAAAAAAATATTGTATTCGGTATGCAGTATTACAAACTTCTACAAGCTGCCGTTCTCTTTAAAATCCTTTTTACCATTTTATGAAGAAAAACATCTCTATCTAAGTCCTTTTACCTGATTTTGGAAGGTCTTCTCGTTATTTGAAAAACTTGCGGTCGCAAATGGACCTCCTCCAATACCACACCCTCCCTTTGCCGAAGAATCGTTTCCACAGCGGAAGCCACATCGGAAGGAAGGAGATAGCTTTCCGCATTTTCCCCCACCGTAAAATCCGCATTGCGGTATAAATGGCTGTCCGTCATATCCGGTAAAATGCTGTGCACCTTTAGACCGGACTTCCTGTTTTCGACAAAAAGGCTTCTCGCAAAGGAGAGAAGTCCCGCCTTTGTCGCGCCGTAGGCTGCCCCGTATCCGTTTTCATGAAGGGCGGTCACGGAGGAAAGAAAGAATATATGCCCTTTCTCTTCTTTCAAATCTCGCAGGAAATACTGCGTTATCGAGAGCGGAATCGTAAAGTTCACCTCTGTCATTTCCATAATCTTCTCTGCATTTAAACTCTCGTGAAAACCGTAGTAGGCGACCCCCGCTGAATGCACCAGAACCGAGAGTTTGCCCTCCGATTTCAGCTTCCGAAAAAATTCCTCCGAGGCTTTCCGGTCCCGTAAATCCAGACGAACGGGAAGAAAGGGGCAGCTTCCCTCTTCTTCTTTAAAATCCCGTCCTATCCCATAGACAAAATAGCCCATTTCCGAAAGCTTCTCCGCAATGGCCCGTCCTATTCCGCCGGAAGCGCCTGTCACCAGGGCAAGCTTCCGCTCTGAATGCCGAGCGCTATTCCCTTCTTTTTGTCCCTTTTTCATACAATTTCCTTTTCTTTCCATGCACAAATGCCGAGCGAACTCTCTATTTTTCCCCATCGCTCCTTAGCGCATCCTTTCGTCCGTTTCGTCTATCTCGTTGCCTTTATCCTACTTTTCTTCTTCCGTCCACCGGAAAATCTTCTCTTTCGGAAGCTTCTCGAGGAGCCTCTGTTCCAAGAAGCCTTCCATCTTCAGAAGAAGCTCCTTCGGATAATGGTAATAGCCGTCCGTATTTTCGTAAGGAAAAGAAATATAGGGAGAAGCACCGCAGGACTTCGTCATAGTCTTCAGGTAACTCTCCGAAATACGGAAGCTTCCGACACTCACGTCGTATAGTTTTTCCATTGGGATTTCCCTGAAAACCGTTTCTAAAAGTGCGGAATACAGCCTCCCCCAATCCGCATGATAAAGCATGGGATCAAAGCAAAGACGCAGCGTAAAGCCCTCTTCCATGGCCATTTTAACAGCCTTGAGCCTCCCCTTAAGGCCTACCGTTCCATGCTCCGCCTCCGAAACGATTTTCTCCGGAGAGAGGGTAAAGGCAAAAATCAGGCGTTTTTTCGCGTCCTGGGACAAATGCATTTTGAGAAGTCTTCGAAAAAGGCTTTCTCCCCCTGCCTTGGTTCGTACCTCGATGCGGAGATTCGGCTCTTTCTCCAAAAACCTCGCGAAGCGCTCCACAAAGGGATAGAGCTCTTCCAACGCCAGCAAATCCGTGTCATAGGAAATGCAAAGATAGAGACTCCCCCTCTCTTTTATAAGCCTTTGGCAGTCCGAAAAATAATCCTCGAGATTCAGGAAGAGCACCAGATTGGCGGAGGGGTACATCCCCTGTAAGTAGCAGTATTCACAATGAAAGGGGCAGTTCATAAGAAGAGACGCATAATAGAAGCTGCTTTCGGAAAAGCTTTGGCAGACGGGTGCTCCCGGGTAAATCCTCTGCCCTTCCTTCTTGGCAAGAATGAGTTTTCGACTCTTCTCCTGCAAGGCACGATTCTGCTTCCTCCTGTTAAAGAGGTCTTTATAATGCCGAATCGGAATGCACTTCGCCTTCGGAAATTTCCGTAAAATTGCCTCTGCTTCCTCCCCTCCGAGAAGCGCCTCCTCTATATAGATATGCGAGAACGGCGGATAGAGCGGAAGAGCCTTCTCCGACTCTTTTCTCCTTTTCTGCCGAAACTCTTCCTTCTTCCTACTTAGTGCAGATGCTTCTTTCATGGCACCTAATGCATCTACCGCTTCTTCCTTATCCTGCCTTCCCTGCTTTTCCTGAACTAGAAGCCACGCCGTGAAATCGGAAAGCACTTTCTGCCCGCCCCGCTTGTCCCGGCAGGGAAGACATCCTTCTTCCCTCTTTTTTTGAAAATAGGCTCTCCACTCCGAAGAAAGGCTCTCTGCATAGGAGAGTAGACCCTCCAGCTTTTTCGCAAGGACAAAGGATAGACGCAGTTCTTCCGCAAGAGTTGTGCTTTCCCTAAGAAATGCTTCTTCTTTTTCCCTCTCTTTTTCTTTCTCCGCATCCAGTCGCTCTAAATTCGAAAGAAAGGAAAATACCTTCTCCTCTTCCTTCCGCATCTGCTCTCGCAGCATTTCCGGCACAGTTTTCCCGCTTTCGAGTTGCCTGCTTCCGTTTTCCCCTATTCCGAAGTCCGTACCGCAGCGTAAGAAAAATAAATTTTCCAAGGAAAGAAAAGCATTGGCAGCCTGGAAAACCGCTGTGGACTCCATGTCGTAGAGTAAGGTTTCCTCCGCATCCATGCGCTCCGGTCTTTCACCGCACATCGGCACAAACGCATTCGTCCCGAAAGGCGAAACATTCTCTTTCCCACTGTCACTTGCCGGAGAAATCTCCTCTTCTATAGAAGAGTAAGACTTCGTCTCTGTAGTACATGTTGCACCCGAACGCCGTAATACTTTATCCCCTGTAATCAGTCTTGCCGTGGGAAAGTCGGTCTGATAAAGAAGCTCAGGGTAAAAAGCCCTTCCGCTTCCTTCCTCTTCCAGGGCATGAATCAAAAACCATTTTCCTAAAAGACGCTCTTCCCCTACTCCCTTAAGCATTGCCGCGCTGCCGATAGAAAGCAGAATGTCTCCCTTTTTCGCTTCCTCTTTTGCCAGGGTCGCTGCAACCGCAGCTGCCGCATTGTTCCGTCCTTCCCCGCATATCGTCAGCAATATCCTTCCGTCTGCACCCGCACTCTCTTTCATACAGGAACGCTCTTTTCCGGCTTGCTTCTGTTCTTTCTTTGCTCCTGACTCATTCCATCCGTCTGTACAGTACTGCAAAAAGGGAAACGAAATCTTTCGTTTCCCCATTTTCTTCTGCTTTATGATGTTTTCCACTTCGCCGTAATGTGCCGCAAAGATAAAAATCATAATATTTTACTCCAAATTCCTATAGGCCTTTAAAGATAAAGTCATAGTGTTTTACTCCAAATTCCTATAGGCCTCTCGATAAAAGAAGTCCTGCGAGTTAAAGCGTTCCTCCCCAACGCCCTCGGGATCATGATAGAGACCATCGGAAAGAAGCCATTTTCCCTTTTCCGTATCCTTAAAGCCCAGGTCGAAAATTTCCCGTACACGCATCCTGCAACGCTCATCATAAATCGGAGCGGCAACCTCCACCCTTCGAAGGGTATTTCTGGTCATAAAGTCCGCACTGGCAATATAGATTTCCTCTTCTTCGCCCTGCCCAAAGCGATAAATACGGGAATGTTCCAGGAAACGCCCCACTATGCTGTGCACCTGAATATTCTCCGTCTTCCCGGGAATGCCCGGTATCAGGCAGCAGATTCCGCGGATTAAAAGTTGTATCACCACGCCTTTTTGAGAAGCCTCAATCAAAGCATCGATAATGTCCTTATCCGTAAGCGCATTTAACTTCAGGCCGATATAAGCGCCACGCCCCGCTTCCGCCTTTCTGCCCTCCGCCGCTATCTTTTCCAAAATAGCATTTTGCAGGCCCTTCGGTGCAACAAGAAGCGCCGAGCTTTCCTCCACGGTTTCCCCCAGAAGCAGGGTACGGAATACCTCCAGTGCATCTCGCCCGATAGCCTGATTTGCAGTCATCAGGCTTAAGTCCGTGTAAAGCGTTGCCGTTTTCTCATTATAATTTCCGGTGCCGATTTGGGTGAGGAAGGATACTCCCTCCTCCGTTTGCTTCGTAATGAGACAAAGTTTGGAGTGCACCTTATAGTCGGGAAGGCCGTAAATCACCTGACATCCCGCATCCTCCAGACGCCTGGACATCTCAATGTTGGCAGCCTCATCGAATCTGGCACGTAACTCCACGAGAGCAAGGACTTCTTTTCCATTTTCCGCCGCCTCGCAAAGCGCATCCACAATCTGACTGTGATTTGCCATGCGGTAAAGCGTTATCTTAATGGAACGAACGGAAGAATCCACTGCCGCCGCCTGCAAAAAACTGATGAAGTTCTTCATGCTCTCATAGGGATAAGAAAGTAAAATATCCCGTCTTTCCACCTGACTCAAGATATTCTCATCCCTTCGAATCTCCGGACTCATTCTGGGACTGTATTTCGGATAATACCACTCCTGATGCTCCCGCATCGTATTTTGCAAAGTAAACAGATAGGATAAGTCGAGCGGTGTGCCGCAATGTAAAACATGTTCTTCAGAAATGCCGAGGAATTTTGCAAGCTTTTTCTTAATCGACTTATGCAGGTCGCGGCTGAGCTCCAGTCTGACCGGATTTAAGCGTTTTCTCTTCTTCAGAAGCTGTTCCATCATTCCGCGGTAGTCCAAATCCTCATCGTAAACATCTCCTGCATCGATGTCCGCGTTTCTGGTAATGCGGATAATGGATTTTTCCCGAATCTGGTAAGCGGGATAAAGCTTCGATACAAAGTGGAGAATGAGTTCCTCGGAAAGCATGTGGTAGCCTTTTCTACCGGGAATTTCAATCAGTCTCTTAAAGACAGGGTTCCAGCAGGGCACAATCCCCAATCGTTTCTTTCCGCCCTTTGTCTCGAGCCTTGCCACCGCATAGAGCTCCCGATTTTGAAGGAAGGGGAAGGGCTGCTGCTTCCCGACAATCATGGGAGAAAGATAGGGTCGGATTGCCTTATCAAAATAGGCTTCCAGCTGGCTTTGCTCCTGTTTCGAGAGCTTCTGAAAGTTAATGATGTGGATACCCGCCGGTTCCAGCTCTCCCATCAGCTGCTCATAGATTTCTTTTCGCTTTAGTTCGAGGCGCTCTACCTCTTCCAGGATGAGAGCGATTTGCTCCTTACTGCTTAAGCCGGTCTTGTTGTCCTTTGTGGTCTTTTTACCGTTCATCTGCTCCATGAGCGTTCCCACGCGCACCATGAAAAATTCATCTAAATTGGTCTGGTAAATGGAAACGAACTGCAGTCTCTCCATAAGAGGCACGCGAGGATTCGCCGCCTCATTTAAAACTCTTTCATTAAATAAAAGCCATGACAACTCTCTGTTCCGGTAGCATTGCCTGTTATCTTTCATTGTCCCTTCTTCTCCTTCCGGCCTTTTCCCTTAAGAACTGTTTCCTGCCTTTTCTCTACCCCAAATTGTATTTTTCCTATTATACTCGAAATTCCGAAAATATACCAAAAAAGCGCTCGGATTATTTGCACCTGAGCGCTTCTTCTATGAAATGTATTTTTCACCCTGTTCTCAGCTTGTAGCGATACCGTTCAAAACAGCCTCGGAATCTCTATAAGCTTTTTTTATTTTTGGGCTTCGCTTTTGGCCAAAATCGGCATAATGATTCCCAAGACGGAAAGCACCAGAGGGGTAATGATGTTTAAAGCCATGGTAAACAGATCATCGGAGTACATACCGAGAAGACAACTTGCCGCAGTAATCAGGAAACACCAAACACCGAAAGCCAAAGCCAAAGTATTATTCTTCACAAAACAATATTCCGGATGGAACTTGTCTCCCGCCTTACGAAGCGCGATATAAGCTGCAAATACCCAAAGATAACGAAGCGGCATACATACGGAGTTTAACTTAGTCAGCTGCTTTAATACCGCTGCCGCTCCCGGCACAAAGGACTGCACAAGGATGATGGAACCGGAAAGTACAGCCACCATGACAATCCCGTTTGTGTAGGCGCCCACATCATTCTGCTTCAAAAGCTTCTTCGGAATAAACTGCTTTGTGTCTTCATTGTCCAAGAGCATACGAAGCGGTGCATCGATACTTATGATGAGAACGGCAAACTGACCGATCATATTGCACAGGGCATAGATGATTAAGAGGGTATCTCCGATATTATAGTATTGTCCCAGTCTCTGGAAGGCCCAGTAAGCACCGTTTGCCGCATAAGAGTTAAAGCTCTCATCCGAAGCCTTGATCACAGTCGGGTCAAACATCATGCCCATCGCAATGGTACCGAGCATAGCACAAACCACAACCATGATAGCTAGGGCAATCATGCCCTTCGGGAAGCCCTTACTCGGGTTCTCTACCTTGTTTACGTACGGAGAAATCTTCTCACATCCGCCCACCGCAAAAACCAGGATAGAAAGAGAGGTGAAATACTCCAAACGGAATTGCGGGATTAAGTTCTTTAAACTAAAGTCCATAGTGACGTAATCCGCCTTCGGGTTGATTACCGGTGCGGCAAACATCATCAGAATATAAAGCAGGGACATGATAAACATACTGGAACCTGCAAGGGTTGCCATCTTCTTCAAGGGGTTCAAGCCTCTGCTTGCCACATAGCAGAAAATCAGGAGCAGAGCAAAGGTAATCAGCTGAATATAAATACTCGGTAAACGATCATAAAGCTCCGCACTGCGGAAGATGACCCAGGATAACGCCTTCAGGCCGCCACTCGGCTTACTGGCAATATAGGTAATGTGACAAGCCCAATAGGTCCATCCCGCATAGTACGCAAGCTTGGTTCCCATGGTTTCCCGAATCCAGGAACTTACTCCGCCACCTGCATTTTTAAATGCGGAACCGAGTTCTCCTACCATTAAGGCATAAGGTACAAAATACAAGGCAAACATGAAAATCCAGCTGAAAATAACCTGAATTCCGTCAAACCAGACGAAGCCGTTTACCACATTTCCGAAGCCCCAAACCGTGGAAAATGCCATAAACGCCAGCAATTTCCAACTAATCTTTTTTTGTTCCATACTTTTCCTCCAAAATAAATTGTTTCTTTCGTAAAAGAAAATTTTTCTCCTGTAAAAATTCTCTTTTGCTTCCGTCTTCTACTGCGTGCCTCTCTATCCGCTTCTACGACAGCGCCTTAGAATTTGATTTCCAGATTCCCGTCTCCTCTTCCCAGTACAGAAGAAGAGTAGAAAAGCTTAGCCACTTCCACAAGATAGTAGGTATCTTCCACCCCTGCCGTCTCATACGGGGAATGCATGGAAAGCTGCGGCAGTCCGATATCTACGGTATTCAGTGCCACCTGACTGTTTGAGATATTTCCCAGTGTGGAACCGCCCAGCATATCCGAACGGTTGGCAAAACTCTGATACGGCACCTTCGCCTTGTCGCAAAAACGCTTAAACACGGCAGCGGATACGGCATCCGTAGTATACTTCTGGTTTGCACTGTACTTCAGCACGATTCCCTTATTCATATACGGCCGGTTTAAGGCATCCGCCTTGTCGAGGTGCGCGGGGTGCACGGCATGCGCGTTGTCTGCGGAAACGAGGAAGCTGTTCTGCAAAGCCTTCATATAGTCTTCCTCTCCCATCCCGAAAGCAAAGAGAATTCTATGCAATACATCCTTTAAGAAGGTCGAATCCGCTCCCTGTTTCGTGCCGCTTCCCACCTCTTCGTTATCATAAACGCAGTGGAGTGCTACACTCTCCTTCGGCGTTGCGGAAAGCAGTCCCTGTAAGGAAGAAAAGGCGCACTGCAGGTCATCCAGTCTTCCGCTTGCGATAAACTCTTCTTTTCCTCCTAAAATTGTCGCCCTCTGTCTGTTGTAAAGGAACAAATCCCAGTCCAAAATATCCTCTTCTTTAACGGACGCAGCATCGGCCACCGTCTTCTTAAAGCTCCCCTTTCCTTCGATAGTGGAAAACAGGGGTAGCATATCCTTCTGTGCATTGAACTTGTAGCCGTCGTTCACTTCGCGGTTCATATGAATCGCAAGATTCGGGATGATCACTAAGTCACGATCAATGTTCACCAGCTTCGTCTCTACGCCCTTTTCGGTCTTTACCAGGACTCTTCCCGCGATGGAAAGCGGTCTGTCCAACCAGGGAGAGCAAATCATGCCGCCGTACTTTTCCACATTTAACTGGATATAAGACTTATCGATCTCGAGTTCCGGTTCTCCCTTAATCTTAAAGACCGGAGAATCGCTGTGGCTTGCCATCATCTGAAAGCCCTTGAAAGGCTTCTTGGGAAGTACAAAGGCGATGAGTGCGGAACCGTTTCTTGTGACAAAATACTTCCCGCCCTTCTTCAAATTCCAGTCTTCTCCCTCATATAAAGGAAGAAATCCCTCTTCCAAAAGGATATTTTTCATATTTTCCACGGCAAAGAATGCATTTACACTGCTGTCCAAAAAGTCCATCAGTTTCCTGTTCAGCTTCTTTACTTCCGCTGCTTTATTTGCTGCCATATCGGCTCCTTTCCTGATCCTTTACGGAGAAAAATAAGAGCTAGCTAATAGAAAAAACCGGCTTTCCAAACCTCGCCTTTGCTCTCCCGGACCACAACCCTCTAGCATTATACAGGAAAGAAGAAGGCCTGAGAAGCAAAAAAATAGGAGAATTTACCAAGTTTATTTTTTCACAAGCAGCAACGCGAATTGTTGCATTTGCAACACCATTTTTTTATTGTATTTGCTATACTACTCACCGTGACGAAGTATCGTGTGCTGATAAAGATACTCGTTATATATCGATGATTTTGCTCCCTTTCCAAACGCGGGAGTAAAATAAAAGCAGAAAAATCAGGAGGAATATAAAATGGCAAAGATTTCCAGTGATATGTTGGTAGGACAGATTGTGAATGAGCACCCGGAGTTGATTGATACCTTACTTGAGGTCGGTATGCACTGCCTGGGTTGCCCCAGCTCCCAGATGGAGTCCTTAGAGGACGCTTGTATGGTACACGGTTTAAATCCGAATGCGGTTCTCGGCATTTTAAATGAAAAGTTAAGTGAGGTTTCCGAGTAATGAGTGCATTTTTAGGACCGATTCACTATTGGCTTTACAATAAGATTCAGCTGCAGGAAGAGTTGATTCGGAAAATGGCGGAGTACGGCGAGAAAGCAGGCTGGCCCGTTTTTTCCGAGAAGCATTTGGAAAAAGAAACGGTAAACAAGGAGCTTCGCCCCTTAAATGAGTTGATTGACGTGATGAACATTCACGGATGGCTGCAGGAGAGAGTGCAGGATGCGGAAGCGCGTTATGCACTTCTGGTCAGTTCTGTTTTAAAGGAAGATTCGGATCGATTGCCCGAGCTGGAAAAACTGGCCTTCCAATTTGGAAAAGAACGCGCGCTCGATGCTTCTTCCGATGCTTCGGACGCTTACAGAAAAATGGATGATTCTCTCTTAAACGGCATGCCCTGTGACAGGGTAAATGTCATTACGGAGCAGGATCCGGAACGGACCTCCTGGGTACAGGAAGAAGATATCCATGCTCCGTTCTGGATTGCTGTAGATGGAGATCCGACAGTTTACTACCGATTAAGAACGAAAATCATGGAGGGAATGCTCTTCGGAACGGAGCTTCACCTGGACTGCAGCGAAGAGGGACACTACAGCCTCTATAAGTAGCGCTTTAAAGGCGGCTTTCCGGATTACGTTAACTAAGAAAGAGGAAAACAATGAATGTAAGTATTGCCATCATGGAGGAAGAACACAGTAATATCAATCGGGCTCTCGCAGTCGTTCGTACGATCTGCTTGCAAATGATGCAGGGCGCCGAAGTTCCGGATGACGATTTTCGGCAAATTATTGATTTTATCAGAAACTATGCCGATAAACACCACCACGGAAAGGAAGAAAAGTTTCTTTTCCCCGCTATGGTTGCCAAAATGGGGCCTGTAGCGGACAAACTGGTTACACACGGCATGCTGGTAGAGCATGACCTCGGAAGAGCGGATGTGCTTGCCTTGGAGACCGCCTTAAACGAATACCGGAAGAACCCTATTCCGGAGTTAAAGCTGGACATCCTTTCCTACGCGATGGCCTATGCTCATCTTTTACAGCTGCATATCGAAAAAGAAAACAGTGTCGTCTATCCTTTTGCGGAACGAGGCTTAAGCGAAGAAGATTTTCGGGATATCAACGAAAAAAGTGAAACTTACGAGGCGGAAAAGAAAAAAGAAGGGATTCAGGAACATTACCTGACCGCCCTTGGCGCTTTAGAGAAGAAGTATCGGCTGTAGGCTTCTTTCCGGAGGAAATTACGGAGTGAGAGATTGATTTTTCTTCCTATTGTTTATCGTTTTTTTACTGGTATTCTCTTCCGTATTTCGCTATAATGGAATTCCGTATAGAGTGTTTTTATATATTGCAACCGGTTAACAGCAATTTGCCTGGATAGATTTAAAAATACCGCGCGTGACCGCGCGGTATTTTTGTGCTTTCTGAGCAAAGAGCCCTTTCCGGTTTATCCTTTCTCAAAGTTTCCCGTTTACAGTGCCGCCTGTGCTTTCAGAATGAAGGTATTTCGGTCAAAGTCAATAATCCCTTCCTCTTTTAAGGCGGAAAGTTCTCTCGTCATCGCGGAACGGTTTGTGCAGAGGAACTGTGCCATATCCGTGCGGCTTAGGCCGAGTTCTATATACTTCGACTTCTGTTTTTGTGCCTGTAGCGATAAATAGGCCAGAATTTTCTCCCGCAGGCTGCTACGTGAAGTGACCTCTATCTTCTCCATCAGCTGAATATTTTTTTTGCTGATTAAATCAAAGAGATTCTCAATTAAACGGAAGTGAAAGCCGCACTGGTTTTTACAAACGTGAATGGCCTTTTCGAAAGAAAGGAAAAGCACCTCCGTCTTCGCCGCGGAAAGAAAAGAGACATACTCATCCTCGGAAGCACTGTTTCCGAAGGTTTCTCCGAAGATTTCCCCCTCCCCCATATAGGTAAGCAGGGTTTCCTTTCCCCAGACATCCGTTTTAATCATGTGAATGCTGCCGTAAAGCACTACCCCCACATGCTTTTCATGATTTTCCTCCAGGTGAATCATTTCTCCCTTTTTATAAGAGCGTACATAGCTTTTCATACAGTAAAGCAAGGCATTCAGATTTTCTTTCTCAATGCCCTTAAAAATTTCCATATCCGAATAACGAAGAACCTCCTCCTTATTCAGCTTTTTCCGCTCTTCCGTGGTACTGCATCCGCAACTGCAGCAAGCCTTCTTTTCTTCTATCATAAGTACTCCATCCTCTTTGTATTTAATTAATGCACAGTCTAATCTTATTTTGTTGCGCGCGCAACATATTTTTCTTTCCTTTTATTGCAAAATGGAGAACATCGAGCGGCGGAGAACGTTCTTCCGAGATTGTTCCGGGCATAAACGCCTCTTCGCAAAGTAAGAATGAGTCAGGTTTTTTCTTAGGAGGGAAAAATGGAGAATAAGATGTTTTGTTATCAGTGTCAGGAAACGGCAAACTGTTCCGGATGTACCGTATCCGGTGTTTGCGGAAAGAAACCGGATGTCGCGGCTATGCAGGACCTTTTGGTCTATGCCACTAAGGGCTTATCCGCTGTGGCTGAAGAGTTAAGAGCCGAGGGAAAAGAAGTTTCTCCGGAGTTGAATCACCGCGTAACGATGAACCTTTTCATCACCATTACCAATGCAAACTTTGATAAGGATGCTATCGTGGAAAATATTAAGGAAACCTTCGCGCTTAGAGATGCGGTTAGAGCAACACTTTCCGACAGCTCAAAGCTTCCAAAGGCCGCAACCGTGGAAGTCGCAGAGAAGGATTACGAGATCTTTGCACAGAGCATCGGTGTTTTAGCTACGGAAAATGAAGATATCCGTTCTTTAAGAGAGTTAATCACTTACGGATTAAAGGGTCTTGCCGCTTATTCCAAGCATGCAAACGCACTTTTAAAGGATGATGCCAATGTTGACGCTTTCATCCAGAAGGCTCTTACAAAAACCTTGGATGACAGCCTCTCCGTAGACGATTTGGTAGCTCTTACCTTAGAGACCGGTAAGGCCGGTGTAGAGGGTATGGCCCTTCTTGACAGCGCAAATACTTCCACCTACGGAAATCCTGAAATCACAACCGTAAATATCGGTGTTCGCAATAACCCGGGAATCCTCGTTTCCGGACACGATCTTAGGGACCTTGAAATGCTTCTCGACCAGACAGAGGGCACAGGCGTAGATGTTTACACCCACTCCGAGATGCTCCCTGCCCACTACTATCCCTTCTTTAAGAAGTATAAGCACTTCGCAGGAAACTACGGAAATGCTTGGTGGAAGCAGAAGGAAGAGTTCGAGCCGTTTAACGGACCAATCCTGATGACCACAAACTGTATCGTTCCGCCAAAGGACAGCTACAAAGACAGACTTTGGACTACCGGTGCGGCGGGTTATCCCGGATGCAAGCACATCGGCGGAAAGTATGGCGAAATCAAGGATTTCTCCGCTATCATTGAACAGGCTAAGTCCTGCCCCGCTCCAACAGAAATCGAGACCGGAACCATCGTGGGCGGATTTGCGCATGAGCAGGTATTTGCCCTCGCGGATAAGGTGGTAGAGGCTGTAAAGTCCGGCGCCATCAAGAAGTTCGTGGTTATGGCAGGTTGTGACGGAAGACAGAAGAAGAGAGATTACTACACAGAGTTTGCCAAGGCACTTCCAAAGGATGCCATAATCTTAACCGCAGGATGTGCAAAGTATAAGTACAATAAGCTGGATCTTGGCGATATCGGTGGAATTCCAAGAGTTCTCGATGCCGGACAGTGTAACGACTCCTACTCCTTAGCCTTAATCGCTCTGAAGCTGAAGGAAGTATTCGGCTTGGATGATGTAAACAAGTTACCACTCGCATACAACATTGCTTGGTATGAGCAGAAGGCTGTTATTGTTCTTCTTGCCCTTCTCTACTTAGGAGTAAAGAACATTCACCTTGGACCAACCCTTCCCGCCTTCCTTTCTCCGAACGTAGCCAAGGTTCTCGTAGAGAACTTCGGTATTGCCGGAATCGGAACCGTAGAAGACGACATGAAGATTTTCTTCCCGGAAACAGCATAAAGAGAAACGGGATACTGCACGCTGCGCGAGCGATACTCGTTAAGGATCAGAAAAAGAGATTGTCCCGAAAGAGGGCAATCTCTTTTTTAAATTTACTGGAAACTGCTATTCGCATATGCTATATTTATCTATACAATAAAACGAATATCGTAATAGGCTCGATTTGGTAGTGTAGTTCTTAGGAAAATGAGTTTTCCGGGATTCACGCCGGTACTCCCGTTTTCTATGCAACACTGCAGATTTCCTCTTGGGAAGAAAGTGAGTGCAATATGTGTCGATTACAAACGAAACGAATTTATCTTGCGCAGGCTGAAACGGACGGTTTTCGAATATTAACAGACCGATTATGGCCACGAGGCGTGGCAAAAGAAAAAGCGGCAATTGACTACTGGGCAAAGGATTTCAGCCCCTCCACCCACCTGAGAAAGTGGTTTGACCACAAGGAAGAGCTTTTTCCTCGTTTTCGTGAGCTCTATCGTGAGGAACTGGAAAACAATCCCGATAAAGAAAGCTTGATTCAGCTCGTAAAAGAACATCTGGAAAAGGAAAATGTCAGTCTCCTCTTCGCTTCCAAAGAGGAGAAAATGAATCAGGCCGTGGTCTTACTGGAGTGGCTGAAAGAGAAGCTGGCATAAAAGCGGCTCTTCATTCTTTACGCTTTCAAAATGTCCTCCGTTCCTTCCGGGACGGGGGCTTTTTCCTTCCTTGGGAACAATTCCTCCACAATTTCCCGCACCGATACAATTTCCCGAAGCTTTCCCAGATTGGCTCCCGAGAAGAAGAGACCCTCCTCCACATTTCCCTCTACTGCGGAAATGAGAGCATGAGTAATACAATATTTCACACTTCCCGGGTCGCAACTGTGAATACAGCGGGAGCAATGTTTCGGGGGAATGCGACCTGTTTCTCCCAGCTTTTCCAGCATAGGGCTCTTCACCGCCCTTCCCGGCATTCCTACCGGACTATGGATGATGGCAAGGTCCTTTTCACTCTTGGAAATAAGATATTCTTTATAGGCGGTACTCGCGTCACATTCCTCGGTGCCGATAAAACGGGTAGCCATCTGTACACCGTAAGCTCCCGCCTCTTGTACTCTTACAATGTCTTCCCTGCTCCAGATTCCCCCTGCCGCAAAAAGCGGAATCTTCCGGCCGAATTCTTCTTCAAAGCTTTGTAATGCGGCCAAAACTTCCGGAATCAATTCCTCCAGCGATTTAGCCTTCCCTTCCTCCACTTCTACAGCCTTAAAGCCCAGGTGCCCTCCTGCCAAGGGGCCTTCCAAAACCACAAAATCGGCAGTCCTTTGATACTTTTGGCTCCATGTTTTGAGTAAAACCTTGGCCGCCCTGCCACTGGAAACAATGGGCGCAATAAGCGCCTTTCCCTCCGGTACCAGCTCCGGCAGGCTTAAGGGCAGGCCCGCTCCGGAAATCACGGCATCGATTCCCTCTTCCACGGCAACTTTTATAGCATCCTCCCACTGTCTTGTGGCAACCATAGCGTTAATGGAAAGCAGTCCTCTTCCTTCGCTAAGTTCTCTTGCCCTTCGGATCTCCTTCCGCAAGGCCCGCAGATTCGCTTCCTCAGGAGAACGGCGAAAATCCTCCTCACGGTAGCCGCAGTCCGCGGTGCTGATGCAGCCCATAGCACCTGTTTTTGCCACAGCCCCCGCTAAGCCGGAAAGGGAAACGCCTACTCCCATTCCTCCCTGTATTAAGGGAATCTCCAAACCTCTGTTTTCCAAGCAATTTTTCAACTGATTCATTTTCCGTATCCTTTCCGTAATGAAAAAGGGAATTCCTATATGAAAAAAACGAGTTCATATGATTCAATATTTTTAATTATTTGATTGCTCTATCTTAAATCTTTTGAAAATACCCGTAAAGTCATTTTTATACATTCTTTCTTGTGTATTTATTAAATATTTTGAAATATTAACCGTATCCTCCGTGTTTTATTTGTTAAGAATCGAGTAGGAGGCGTGCCGTCCTCTCACAGCAAAAAAGAGGCCCTGCGTATGCAGAACCTCTTTCTATTCTTAACAAGTGACGCGGGCAAAGCCTGAGACAGCTTGTTCATAACGAGTATCGCTCGCAAAGCCTGCGATATCTCCTTTTTTCCTTAAGCCTTAGCCAAAGCCTCTCCTAAAGCCTTACAGTTTGCAAGTCCTTCTTCATCCGGTGTCAGGTTGCAGATAACGGGCTCCGCCACTAAAACCGCTCCGGCCTCTTTCATTCTTCCTTCCCAGGTACGCATCCACTCTCCATCACCCCAGTCATAGGATCCGAAAAGAGCAATCTTCTTTCCCGAAACGGACGGAAGCAACTCTTCTACGAAAGGTTCCATCTCGCCCTCATCCAGAACCTCATCTCCCATTGCGGGACATCCTAAAGCAAAAACGGATTCTCCTGCCAAATCGGCTGCGGAAATATCGGATACGCTGATTGCCTTTCCCTCTCCGCCTGCAGCCTGAATGCCCTCTACTACCGCATCGGCCATAGCCTCTGTATTTCCTGTCTGGCTCCAAAATACAACCTTAATCATCGTTTGTCCTCCTTTGTAAAAAATACATTTGCTCCTTTGTCTATATCATACTATTTTACCGGGAATTGCTTGTTGCGATTGCAACAGTTCTTTGTCCTGTTTGCAATAAGCTTTCCTTTCCAATAGATGGAACACGAATAAATGAATCCCCTCCTTAGGGAATCTTTCCGACTATGCCGCCGTTGCTTTCTTACAGCAGTTCCCGGCTATGCCGCCCTAGCCTTCTTACAATGGCTCTCGGTTATGCCGCAAAAGCCTCCTCACAGCAGTACCCGGCCATCACAGCCAAATTTTCACAACGCTCGGCAAACGCTGTAAAGCGGGCTATACATTCGTCAAAAAGTTGAAAACGTCTCAATGCCCCCTCTACATCAAAGTAAACCTTCCAGTACCCCGTCAGCTTCGCCTTTTGCTTGGGATTCTCGATAAATGCACGAATGTCCCAAAGAGGATAGCCCAAGAAAATCCCGACCTCGTGAGGAAATACGTCTCCCGCCCCCTTATAGTTTTGGAAGCGCTCCTTAAAACGTAGAATCCAGTCTTCTCCTTCCTCATATCCCAGATGCAAGGAATACAAAAAACGCTGTACCCTTTTATCCGCCAAATGGCGAAGTAAGGTTTCTTTTCGGTATAGTAAAATGCTTTCCTTTTCTGCTGAATATAAAGTCAAAATGGAGAGCTCGCTTTCCGTTCCCTGTTCTGCTCCCGCATTTCTTCTTTGGAGCAGCACTCTTTCCAATAATTTCTTTTCTTCCTTCGTGACTGTAAAGATTGCCGCCGGCTTTAAGCCGACAATAACCGGTGCATTCAGACAGAGATGTTCTTTTACCAAATCTTCTGCTGTCTTGTTTTTTTAAAGAATACTCTGCCCTTCTCCATAATTACCCCTCTATTAGTTAGTTTATATTAACTAACCATAACGAAGATTATATTAGTAACACCTAACTTTGTCCAGTGCTTTTTAGTCCGAAGGAACAGATTCCTCTCTTTCCGCCTTTTGCTTCTCTTACCTGTCCTCCCCCGCAATTCTTGCAGCTTTGTAAGATTTCTTTCATCCTTTCCTTCTTTTCTACTGTTTTTCTTTATCTTTTTTATTTTTCTTTAAGTCATAAAACATATTTTAATCACAGTTTCCGATTATCCTATACACAGTTACATAAGATGTAACTAATAAAAAAGCTTTTCATACTCAACTCCGGAACCTTCTCCTGTAAATACAGGTTTCGGAGTCCCCCTTCAAAATGATAGCAAAAGAGCAAGGCGCACGCCTTGCTCTTTTGCTATCTTCTTATACGCGGATAACGCAGGGGTAAATCTCACGCGACCCGTTTTAATAATGCTCTAGCATCCCCTCGGAGAGAGTCTATCCCTCCTCTTCCGCCTCCTTGTCACTCTTCCAATTTCTGCAATCTTCCGCCAAAGCACGAAAGGCCGGAAGAGACGCTTCTATTTTCTCATAAGGCACACAATAGGCTAAACGGAAATAACCGGGAAGTCCGAATCCGTCCGTCGGAACCAAAATAATATGCTGCTTTTCCGCAAGCTTCACAAAGCTTTCCGTGTCTTCCAGAGGGGACTTCACAAGAAGATAAAAGGCGCCCTGAGGCGGTACACAGGTAAAGCCCATTTCGGTAAGCTCCGTGTAGAGTAATTTACGGTTTCTGTCATAGAAGCCTAAGTCGATTTTCACATCCAGGCACTGCCCGATTACCTTTTGGAATAGAGAAGGGGCATTCACAAAGCCGAGTGTCCTCCCTGCAATGATTGCCGCCTGCATAAGCAGCTCTCCGTCCTCCACTGCATCGGAAATTGCCATATAGCCGATACGCTCACCCGGAATGGAAAGTGTCTTGGAAAAGGAATAGAGATAGATGCTGTTTCGATACAGATTCGGTAAATACGGGACCTCCCGTCCGTCGTAGGCCAGTTCACGATACGGTTCATCGCAAATCAGATAAATCGGATGCCCCACTCTTTCTTCCGCTTCCTTCAGCATCTTCGTTAAAAGAAGCAGTTCTTCTTCGGAGTAAATGATGCCGCTGGGGTTATTCGGGTTATTGAGAATTACCGCCTTGGTTCTCTGTCTGATCATCCGCTCTGCAGCGTCCAAATTCAGAGAGAAATCGTCCGCCTTCATCGGAACTACAACCAGTTTTCCCTTATAATGCGAAACATAGGACTTGTATTCCGTAAAATACGGGGCAAAGCAAAGGACCTCATCCTCCTCGTCCAAAAGGCAGCGCATAAGGATATTCAGTCCCCCTGCAGCACCTGCACAAAGTAAAATATTGTCTTTATGGTAGTTTTGCCCGAAACGGGAGTTCAAATGCTCCGCAACCTGTGTCCGAACATCATCGAAGCCGGCATTTTTCATATAGCCGTGAATCTCATGCGGATCCTGATTTTCCAAAAGGCTGATAATGGCGTTCTTCACCTCATAGGGTACCGGCGCAACCGGATTGCCCAGGCTGAAATCATAGACCTGATCTTTTCCATAATTTTTCGCCATTTCCTGTCCCATTTCAAACATTTTCCGAATGACGGAATTCCCTGCCATGAGACCTTCCATCGTGCGTGCTAAACTCATTTCCTCCTCCTAAAGAGCTTGATTCAGCTTCTTTTTTTCTAAAGGCTTCCATGCTGATTTGTATCCTTTAAGGGCTTTAGAGCCGCTTTCTTTAAATCGTCAAATCCACTTGCCTCGGACACCGCCTCCGGATTGTTCCGAAGCATCGTTTTTACCCACCAAGGCATCTTTCCGCTGTTTTCATTTCCGCCGTCTTCCAGAAGAGAGAGTCTCTCTTCCAGACGGGTCTTGTCTTTTTCCAATTCAACGAGCGTTTTCTGCCCAGAGAAGATGGCTTCCGCGGAATCCTTGACATTGCCCGCTACCGCTACGACAGAGTTCTTCAGGCTGCTGGCTACCGCCACGGTGGAGTCCTTCATGGAACTCGCCATGGCCACGGTAGAATCTTTTACGGTACTCGCTACCGCTACGGTGGAATCCTTTACGGTACTCGCTACCGCTACGGTGGAATCCTTTACGGAGCTCGCCACCAGCTTTGCCGCCGCTACATTGCCTTCCGTCTTCTGGACTTCCCGGATTTCTTCCGCAGACTGTTCCCACTCTGCCCTGGTATCCGCAAGTTTCTCATAGACTTCGGCAATGGACTTTCTCAAAAGCTGAATCTCCTCCGAATTCGCCGCCAGACGTGTAACTCTTTCCTTCAGTTCCAGTGCGGCAATCACGGAGAAAATCACATCTTCCACAAATAAAGTATAAAAAATGGTATTCATCACAACAAAGGTGATGTAGGACCAGGTCTCCGGAATACTGGCAATTCGAGGATGCACTACCCGGATCACGAAAATGGCGGCAAGCCCCCAGCCAATGGATGCCGGTAAACAAATGTAGCCGTGAAAATTCAGGGGATTCTGCGAATAATCCCACCAACGCATATGGAAGATTTTGTTCATTAAAAATCCGGTAACGAGCTCCAAGCAAGTACCGCCGAAAAAGCCGACCAAAAACAAATACAGTCGATTCCCCTCATGCCCCTGCGTAAACAGAAGTAAGAGAGACGCGCCTACGCCGTAAATCGGAAGCCATGGTCCATGGCAAAATCCTCTGTTTTGCAGGTGCCCCGACTTGATGGAGCAGTAAGCCGATTCAAAACACCATCCGAACATACAATAGAGCATAAAAAAGTAGTCCATTGTAATACCGTATATGACCCCATAAAAATACCTCTTTGTATCTTTCTGCAAAATCATATCCTAGCACAAAATGGACTTTTTTACAAATTTTCGGCAAAAGGAAACGAGCTCTATCCCCTCTTTGCAAGCCGTTCCAGCGCTTCCGGAAGTTCCTTAAGACAAGTGATTTTCTCTTCAAAGCTCTCCGGATTCCCAAAACCGTATGAAGCGAAAATAAAGGGAATCCCGCATTCCTTTGCGGAAGCACGGTCCAATGCGGTATCGCCGAGGTAAACCGTCTTTTCCCGGCTCAGACCGTTTCTTTCCATAACAAGACGGATGTTCTCCGCCTTGGATTTTCCGGTATTTCCGAAGCACTCGATATCCCGGATAAGCTGCCCTTCCCCGAAGGCTAAGCCTGCCGCAGTAAGCATGGCTTCTATATAGCCCGACTGACAGTTGGAGACGATAAAGAGTTTTTTCCCGGCTTTCTCCAAGCTTTTCACCGTAGAAACAAAATCCGGAAAAAACCTGCCGGGATGTTTTGCCAGGTAAATATTTTCATACTCCATGGCATAGCACATGATTTCTTCTCTTCTCTCCTTCTCCAATCCGGGAAGCAGCCCCTCTCCGATGGCTTCCATCGTGAGCCCCATATACGGTTCCAAATCCGCAGCCGTAAGAACTCTCCCCTTGCTCTCAGGGTAGTTCTGAAACGCCTCCGTCCAAGACTCCGCTACTTCCTTCGCACTGTCCCAAATCGTTCCGTCCACATCAAAAATCACTGCTTCCATTTCCATTCAGACCCCTTTCCTCCATTACCGTCTTCCATTGCTCTTCTCCCCCGTTAATCTTCCGGAAATAGAGCTCCAAAAATACTTCTTTCACCGGTCTTGCCTTTTCTTCCAAGCCTACCGCCGCAGGAATAAACAGCAGAACCTCTCCTATTTCCTCCGCCATCTTTCTGGACAGCGACTCATCGCTCATGCGAATCATCCCAAAGACTGTAGAGCCATAGCTTTTATCCTTTACACAGTTTTCCAGCCAAAGTAAGGCAAAGCACTCTATCTCTTTCTGTCGCAAAGCCGAAAGCGCATCCGCTCCGCCTTCCGTTTGTCCTTCCATTTTCCCGTCCGGAACAAAAATATCGAGGAGCTTATCAAGCTCTTTTTTTACCGCCCTTCGATTCCAAAAGTGAATCCCGGTTCTGCCTGCAATCAGAATATTCATCCAGCTGTACATGTACCGGTCCACAATGATGGGATTCTTTTGAAACGCTTTGCTTTCCCGGAGCGGACGATCCTGCAGGCTCGGATAGCGTTCATAAAGCACACTTAGCCGTTTTTCTTCTTCTCGCTTCTCTTCTTCCCGCTTCCCGTTTTCACTCTGTTCTTCCGGCTGCTCTTCTTCCCGCTTCCCGTTTTCACTCTGTTCTTCCGGCTGCTCTTCTTCCTGTTTCCCGTTTTCACTCTGCTCTTCCGGCGCATCTCCCTGCAAGCGTCTTATTTTTTCTAAAATAAGCTTTTCCCTTTTTTCCGGATTCCTCTCTTCATAGAAGCTCTCCGGCCAATCCGAAAACGGATCTTTTTCTTCCGCTAAATCCTCTCTAAACAGCATATTCCCTCTCAGTTCATGATTCATTCATATTTTGTTATCACATTGTTTACAGCATAAACATAGTTTATTCATGCCTCTTTTTTATACTGCATGCAGATAACGAAATAAACGTTATTCATTAAATAGATTTTTTTCATAATACTTGGCAGGAGTAACCTTGGTGTTGCCCCTGCCTCCTCCCTTTTATGGGAGTTTTTTTATTTCTCACTTTGTACATTTTCCTCTTCGGGCTCTTGCTCTTCCGGCTTCTTTTTCTCGTAGCGGGCAAAAATCCTCCTGAAAAAAGCGGAATTCATCCAAGCCAGCAGCGGAAATCCCAAAATAAAGAAGACGGGAACAAACATCGGAACAAGTCTCAGTAAAAAGAAAACCAGAATGACCGATGCAAAGTCCAAAGCCAGAATTCCCAAGGTATAGGGAAGGTGGTGAATAGACATCAGTAAGGCATGGAGCATCACCTTCTGCCAGCTGTTTTCAAAGCGGGAGAGAAGCGGCCATACATATAGAAATACGAAAATCCAAAGCAAAATCAGTGCATCGGTAATTCCCTGCAGAAGAAAGCGCAGGACGGCATGATTCTGAAACAGCACGGTGAAGAATCGATGATCCAAAAGCAAAATGCCCAGGACGGGAAGAAGAATCAGCCAGATAATCAGCCCTTCCTTCCAGTTCCTTTTGAAGGAACGGAAAAACATACGAAAATTTCCGTCATCCTCATCTTTCACGATTTTCAAAGTGCAATAGTACAGGGCAGTCGTGGAAATCCCGAAGGTCACAATCGGAAGAGAGCAGACGATCCAAAGTAAGTTCAGTACCATGATGTCCGCAAGTCTGCCCACAAAGCGCCATATATCGTTGTCATAATTAAAAAAGCCTTGTAACATTTCGTTTTATTCCTTTCCCGCTTCTTCCTCGCTATTTCCCGTTTTCCTCTTTTCCAGCTCCTTTAAATACGCCTTGGCATCTTTTAGAAAGCTGAAGCTGATCAAGAGAATAATAAATCCGATCGGAAAGGCGGCAATAATTGAAACCGATTGCAGGTTTGCCATAGAGCTTTCCGAAAAAACCAGAGCAAGCGGTAAAAGGATCAAGAGAACCGCCCAAAATCCCTGCACCTTCTTATTCGGTTCTTCTCCTTCCTCCAAATTCTTATAGCTGTACTGCGATGCCACCAAAGCAATCGAATCAAAGGATGTGGCATAAAAAGCAAGCATGGTAAGGAAGAGCAGAGCCAGTACCAAAGGTGCCAGCGGAAGGGCCTCCAGGGCTTGTACGATCACCTCATAAAGAGACTGTGTCTTTTCATAAATCGAAAGAATCGGGACTCTGTGGAAGAGTTCCAGAGACAGGCTGTAATTTCCTAAAACCAGGAAGCTCACAAAAGTACTGCCCACTCCGAAGACATAGCCTCCCAATATGGTTTGCCGTATCGTTCTCCCCTTACTGATACTTCCGATAAAAAAGGGAGATGCCACACACCAAACCATCCAGTAGGCCCAGTAAAAGATTGTCCAATTCTCCGGAAAATGATTCTCCCCGAGTGCATCCGTATAGGTCGCCATGCTCGGGAAGTGTTCCACCATTTTCCCAAAAGCGGAAAAGCCGTGCTTCAAAATAAAATTTCCGGCCCCTCCGAAAAAGAAGACATAAAATAACAGCGAGTAGAAAAGCCAGGTGCAGGTTTTTGCCAAAAGAGAAATCCCCGCCATGCCCTTTAAGAGGGAGTAGGTATAGACCACGCAGGTAATGACCAGAATCAGAATGGTTAAAGTCACCGTAGAAAAGCCAGGCAGAACCTTTCTGATGATTTCAGCCATAAGCGGTGTCGCCACGGAAAAGGTCGTGGCGGTCCCCGCAAGTAATGCAAAAACAGCCAAAAGGTCTATTCCGCGTCCCAGTATTCCGTCCGTCTTTTCTTTGAGAATCGATCTGCAAGCTTCCGAATAACGCTGCCTCTTCCGTTTCCGAACATGAAGCATGAACCCGAAAGCCGCCGCAAGAACCAGATAAAAGCCCCAGGGAATAAAACCCCAGTGAAACAGGGTGTAAACGGTCGCCCACTCTTCCGCATTACCGAGGCTTTGAATATAAGGCTCTCTCACATACAAAATCCATTCACAGAGAGAGTAAAACAGGATATCCGCCGCGAGCCCCGCAGTGAACATCATACTTCCCCAGGTAAAAAAAGAATATGCCGGCTTCTCGTCCGGCTTTCCCAAAACAATCGTTCCATAGGGAGAAAAGGCAATAAACAAAGAGAGAAGAAAGATAAAGAGCCCCAAGCCCAGGTAATATACGGCAAATTCCGAACCCAAAAAGCTGCGAATCGCAGATAGTCCCCGATTCGAATTCTCCGGAAAACGGAAAAAGAAAAAGCACATCAGGAGAATCGCCAAAAGGGGAATCCCGCTGATACCAAAATCCAATCTCTCTTTTTCGCTATTACTCTTCTGCTCTGAATTCTGCATAATTTTCACCGGTTACCTTCCTGTAGGGAATTTTGGTAATCTTCTGGATATCCCTATCCCCTTCCTTTCCTCCATCCTCTGTCGCAAGCTGAAAGGCAATGTTGAAAAGAGCCTTGGCCTGTGCCATCTCATCATTATACACCGTCGCCTTCATTGCTCCTTTTTTAACGGCATTGATGCCTGCCATGGTTCCGTCAATGCCGTATATCCATGGGCGCGCATCCTTTTGCACCCCTATTTTATCATACGCATCCAATACGCCAAGAGCCATATCATCATTGTTAGAAAGAATTAATTCAATCTTATCCTCTAATTCCGAATAAAGCTGCATCATCCTACTCTGCGCTTCCGCTCTGCTCCAGTTTGCAATGCCGTATCCGAGTCTTTCCAGAGGAATCCCCTTCTTTTGCAAAGTACTGACCACATACTCGGTCCGCATGATGGCGTCCTGATGCCCTGCCTCTCCCTCAAAGAGGACATACTGCAGCTTACCGTCTCCGTTTTTGTCTACACTTCGCGGTAACGCTACAGACTTTTCCGACTCCGTTTTTGACTGTACTGTCGTATCGAATTCTTCCCCTAAGAGTCTCCCGCCAAGCTCACCTTCCCATTCCGTTTCCGACTCCGTAACGCCTTCCGGCGCCGGTTCTTCCGGCGCCGTTTCTTCTTCAAGAGTCCTTGTCGTTTCCGGCGCTCCCGGTTCTTCCGCAGAAGAAATCGACTCTTCTTCATGCTCTGCCGAAAGCCCTTCTTCCTTTCCTTCTTCTCTTCCGGAAGCTTCTTTCTCCGCCTCCGCCAATATATCCTCCGCTACCAATTCTCCCTGTAATATTCCGGATTGCTTGGCATCCGCTCCGACATAATAGAGTTGATTCCAGCGGTACAAATCCTCTTCCACAAGTTCTCTGTTGAAGAAGACAACCGGTGTATTTTTCTTCTTAGCCATGTCAATAATCTCGGACGGTGCAGTCCGGTCCACCAAATTGATGCAAAGCACATCACAGGAATTCTGCAGCATTTCCTCTACCTGCTCATTTTGCACGGACTGACTTCCCTCCGCATTGAAACGGAGAACATCCACCTCATAGCCTTCCGCACGCTTCTCCGCCACTTCCTTGTCAAAGGCGCTCATATAGCCGGTGATAAAGGTATCATGACTGTCATACAGGGTGATGCCGATCTTTATTTTCTTCTTTTCCCTTCTCTTCTCACTCGTTTTACAGGCAGATAAAGAAAAAAGCAGAAGAACAACCAAAATCCAAGTTAAAAATCTTCTCCTATTCACACGCATCTCTTTCCTCCCTTCGCTTTGAGCAATCCTTCTTTCAAGTCCTCTCTTTTCGAAAGCTGCTCCGAAAATTTCCCGCTCTTCCCGGAGGGGAAAGCGGCCGTCGGCTTATTAATCTGTCGGAAACAGAATCCGTTCCATTTTTTTACTGTACATATTGCCGGCCTTCACGACATAAAAATCAACAAGGTGGGTTTCTCCGGTCTTTCGTCCCCCGGACAATTGTTTCCACAAGGCTTCCACCGCCGAATAAGCCATATCGTAATGGTCGATAACAATCAGGCTCCGAATCACGCCCGTATCCAAATCATAAATCACTTCCTCGGAATCTCCTACCCCATAGAGCTCGATAAAGCTTCTTCCGGTTTCCTGTGTATAGTGTGCAGCCGCTTCCAGGCTGTCGTTATCCAGAGCAATGATGACATCCACACTCTTCCTATGGCTTTCCTCATCAAGGTCCTTTCGATACTGTCCGCGGTCCTCAATCACCCAGGCAATTTCCTGCTCTCCGCTCTCCAAAACCTTCTTTAGGGCATCCAGGCGTTTCTTCATATTGCCCTTGCTCTGATTTCCGGCGAGAATCCCGATACTCAGTTTTTCTGCCTGTAAGGAGCTTTGTAAAACCTCTGTTCCGAGCGCCGTTCCGAGCGCCTCTTCATCCACGGAAAAGGTCGGAATGAAAAGGTCGGGTCTCACGTTTTCCCGCTCGCTTTCCACCAGGGCGATCTTCACCTGCTTCCCAAGCTCATCCAAAATTTCTCCCGTCCCCTCCGTCGCGCGTAATTCCGTAATAATGCCGTCCGTTCCGTTCTTGACTTCCCGGGTAAGACTTGCATATTCCTGCTGAATGGAACTGAAGCGGCTTGTCGTCACAAAATTATATTCCATGTTGTATTGTTTGACTGCTGCATTTAAGCCTCTCCGAAAGCTGTCCCAGGATGCCGAACTGCTCCGGTCCACCACGATGGAGATCTTATATTTTTCGGGTTTATTCTCCCCCAGGAATCTTCCCAGAGAGAGCAGCAGAAGAATCATCGCTATGACTGCCACCGCCACCGTGAATATCCGATTTTCTTTCATTGTCTTTGCCCCCTCCGTGAAATCCGTCTGTACTGCTGTGCATATTACCGTGCTCCAGACTTTTCTGTGTTTCTTCCGTATACTCTATCGCGGGAAGTCGAACTTCCACTCTGGTTCCCTCATCCGGTTCGCTGTGGATCCTGAGGCCGAAACGAGTTCCAAAACGCAACTGAATTCTTCTGTGTACATTAATCAGTCCCACACCGGAACCTCGTTTCTTCCGGTCGGAGAAATCGGAAATCTCCGCCTCCGTATCGAGCAGGGACTCCGCCTTTTCCTCTGTCATGCCGAAGCCGTTGTCTTCCACGGACAAAAGAACCATGGAACTGTTTTCTCCCTTAATCATTTCGCCTCTGACATGGATTTCCCCATCCTCATCCACACCCGCCATACCGTGATAGATGGCATTTTCCAGGATGGGCTGCAGAATAAGCTTTACGGTCAGACAACGTAAGACTTCCTCGCTCACCGTAAAATCCACCTTGAACTTATCTTTAAAACGGATTTGCTGGATATTCATATAGTTCTTGGCGTGCTGCAGTTCCTGAGAAAGAGGGATGATATTTTTCCCGCCGGAAAGACTGATACGGAAAAAGCTTCCCAGCTCGGTTACCATAAATACCGCATCATCCTTCTTGCCGCTCTCAATCATCCATACCACGGACTCCAAGGTATTATAGAGGAAATGGGGATTAATCTGGGATTGCAAGGCGTCCATCTCGGTCTGTCTTTTCTCTTCCTGTTGCTCTATCTTCTCTTCCGTCAGTCTGTCTATCTGCCGGAAAGACTGCACCAGGGTTTTTCCCAGGTGAATGATCTCCGTGCTGCCGTAGTGGGCGATATCTTCCATAGAAAGTCGCCGCTCCCCCATTTTCTCCAAATCCTCATTCAGCTTACGAATCGGATAGGACAGGCGGAGAGATACCAGCTGGTTAAACAAAAGCGAGATTAATAAAGTTAACGAAATCAGAATGAAGACATAATATAACATTCCGCCGGAGGCAAAAATCCGATTACCTTCCTCCAGAACGGCAACCATCTTCCACCCGGTATAACCTATCGTATCCACGATGATTGCCCTACTGTTACTCCCCGCCTTGATATGATGGATCCCGTCATCCAGCTCGGAAAGCAGCTCCGTATTCTCCTGAAAATCATTTCGTAAAATTTCCCGCATCCTGGGATGGTAAATCAGATTGCCCTTTTTATCACAAAGGTAAAAGTAACGATATTGATCTTCCCCGTTCAGCTTCTCCATCATTCTCTCAATGGTATTAAAATTCATGTCAACAAGCAGAACGCCGTTGCTGCTGGCTCCATTTTCACTCAGTTCCACAACGCGGCTGAGAGAAACGACCCAGTGTGTCCTAAAAGAGGGGTCATCAAAAAGATTCTGCACATGCGGAAGGGAAAAATGCAGATTCTCCACCTGCTGCACGGCAGACGTAAAAAAGTCCTGTTCCACCACCTTTCGATTCTTCTTCTCCGTTGAGTTCGGAACCGCCGTAAGAAGCTTTCCTCCTCCCGAAAAAATGGCAACAGAAACAAGACTTTCCTTATGCGCCTCATATAAGAGGTTCATTTCGGTATTCACTTTCAATAAATTCAGATTGGAACCCTTAATCACATCATAATACATCGCATCCGAAATCTGTCGCATGCTGATCAGGTATTCTTCCAGGCGATTTCCGCCCTGTTTTAAGAGCTGTTCCGCCTGTGTTTCCCGTTCTTCCTTCAGCCGTGCGGAAAACTGCAGATACAGAACCGAGGATAAGAAGAGAATAATGATAATCGATAAGAGCATAAAGCTCATGAGAATCATATTGTGAAAAGAGCGAAACGGGCTCCTTAAAGAAAGGGGCAGGAAAGCACCTTTCTTAAAAAAGATGTCCTGTAGGAAGTGTTTCTTTTCTCCTTTTTCCGATATCCTCATCATACACCCTCTTGCTTCATCCCGCTGGTTTTATATTTGGAGGGAGACATCCCGAATTTTTTCTTAAAAGCGTAGCTGAAGTAATTCGGATCCGCATAGCCTACCGACTCTGCGATAATATAGGTCTTTTCCTCCTCTTCAATGAGAAGACGCAAAGCCTTCTCCATGCGATAATCCGTAAGGTAATTGATAAAGCTCTTTCCCGTTTCCTTCTTAAATACCGTTGAAAAATAAGCCGCCGAAACATGGAGCTCCATGGAAAGTCCCTCTACGGAAAGGTTTTTATCCATGTAATGACTGTGTACATGCTCCACCGCCTTTTTAACAAAAGACTTCGTCTTATCGCTTCGCTTTTCCTGAATAATGCCCTGAATCCTTTCACAAATCCGCTTCATCCAAGCCGAAAGCTCTTCCAAACTGAACTGCTGCACCTTCTGGTACACATCCTCGTCCTTCGGAAAAATAAGGGTCGCGTCCACCTGATTGGACAAAAGGAACTTATGAATATTGGTCACAAGCTCCATCAGGAAAAACTGATACTCCTGCAGAGAAGGCTTCTCCAGGCGGCTGTTCTGGATATAGAGATCGATGTCCTTGAAAAGCTCTTCCTTGGATGCCATCCTGATGCTTCGATAAACGTCCAGAAGCCTTTCCTCATCCAGAAGTTCCCGATTTAAAGACGGGTTCTCCCGTTCCTCCGGGTTAATGTCGGAAACCGCGATGGCCTTTCCCCGTCCGTAGAGAACACGATACGCTACCGCGTCGCGTGCACCCAGATAAGAAAGCGGTAAATCCAATAAGGAGCTCACCGTTTTTCCGATACCCGCCGTAATCGTGGCATTACAGACATACTTTGCCATCCGGCAGAGCGTTTCCATCTCATCCGTCAAGCGATAATGCTCTTCTTCTCTTTTTAACTGTGTAAGGATGACCGTGTTTCCGAGGTAGGTAAAAAAGCAGGCTCTCCATCCCTTGTGCATCCGCTCCTCCGCAAGCTTGCGAATAGACATACTGATTAAGACCGGATTGATGCCTTCCGGCGAAAGGCTTATGGAGTTATGCAGAATCACCACGGCATAGAATTTCCCGGTCAAGTCAATCTGGTAGTCCAACATCGCCCGTGTCAAATCTTCTTGCCGGACATTTCCCTCAATCAGGGAGGTGTAAAAACTCTCCTGCAAAATGGGCAGACTCTCCAGATAGTAATTCTTTAAGTGATTAATATTCTGTTTTTCGTCAAATTCCTTGTCCAGTCTCTCATGTACCGTACGGAAAATGCGGGAAAGTTCTCCGCTGTCTACCGGCTTTAATACATATTCTTCCGCTTCGAGTCGAATCGCCTCTTTGGCATATTCAAATTCATCAAAGCCCGAGAAGATAACAATCTTAATGGAAGGATACAGCTCCTTCAATTTGTGTGACAGAGTCAGCCCGTCCATATACGGCATTTTAATATCGGTAAGGACGACATCCACCTGCTTTTCTTCGGCAATTTCCAGCGCCTCCAAGCCGTTTTTGGCATAGCCCAAAAGCGAATAGCCGAGGCCGTCCCAATCGATTTTCTGCATGATTGCTTTTACTACATCCTCTTCGTCATCGACCAAGAGTACGGAATATTTCTTCATTTTCTATCCCCACTATACTTTTCCTCCAAACGCCGAAATTGCATAGCGACAAGAATAAATCCCAGCAAAATGAGCGATATCCCTAAAAATGGATGAATAAGCATACAAAAAGATGCCACTAACGAAATAGCTGCAAAAATAAGAACCAATATTCCGGCTTCCCTGCCATATCCCTTCTTATCTTGAATGGGAGCGCGCCCCTTCGGACGAATGCTCTCCACATCTTGAAAAACCATTAACTTTATTGCGTAATACAGCAATAGGACTGTAAAAAGTAAGGGCAGCCCCATTTCCTGTATAACTCTCTCTACCATACCTACCGTCTCGATTCTATATTATCTTAAACACCACGCCAAAAAAGCGGGCGCTTTTACTTAAAAAAACTTAAAAATTACCATAAAGCTTCTTTTTATTTTACAAAATCCCCGCCTTCTTTGCAAGTGTCTCATCCTCTCAATACTTAAAGATTTAAGACGATTTGCTTTCGATTGACAGTTCGGAAACTTCCTTGTAGTATCAGGAAAACAGAATTATTTTTTTCATGGAATAAGGAGGGGTTTTTATGAAAAACAAATTATTTATTCAAAAGCTCGTCGGTACCGCCATACTGGCCGCCGTCGTAATCAGTCTTCAGCTTATTCTGGGCAGCATCAAACTCGGCCCTTTCAACATCACTTTTACACTCATTCCCATTATCCTGGCGGCAATTTTATACGGTTCCTTAAGTGCCGCGTTTCTCGGTGCCGTTTTCGGAATCATGGTCTGCTTTTCCGTAGTTTCGGGAAATGATGCGGGCGGCTATATTTTATTTTCACAAAGGCCGCTGATTACCCTCCTGCTCTGTCTTTTGAAAAGCACCCTTGCCGGATACCTCGCAGGGCTAAGTGTGCACTGCACGAAGCAAAAGTTTCTCCGGATTCTTCTGCCGGCTGTCCTTGCTCCCGTTGTAAACACCGGGATATTCATTCTGGGACTGGTTCTCTTCTTTCAGGAGACGCTTGCTCTTTGGGCGAACGGGCAGGACGCCGTCGTACACTTCTTAGTTTTCAGCATTTTAGGCGTGAACTTCCTGATTGAGCTCTTGGTGAATCTGCTTGTCTCCCCCGTCATTGTCCGCATCTTACAGGGAATCCGTTTCACCAAGGAAGAAGTAGAAAATATTTAGCAAAAAAGTAAAAGTATTTAGCAAAAAAGCAAAAGTATTTAGCAAAAAAGCAAAAGTATTTAGCGAAAAGAAGTCGGTAATATTCAGCAAAACAGAACTTGCACAAATTCAGTAAGGGGGAAGCCATGATTTTAGCCATTGACTGCGGAAATACCCACACCAATTTCGGATGCATCCGGGAAAGCGGAGAAATCGCACAGATTTTCTGCATGGAAAGTAACCGCAAGAAAACCAGCTACGAGTATGCGGCGGACATCGATGAAATCTGTACCCTTCTTAAGATTTCCGCCCACGACTTCCAGGCCATGGTGCTGTCCTCCGTTGTACCGGAGCTCACCGGCTCTTTTCAGGAAGCCGCCGAGATTTTAGGCATTCGTGAGTGTTTTATTGTAAACCGGGAAAATGTTTCCGCCGTTTCCTTTTCCGCCGCATCCTACGCGGACGTCGGCCCGGACCTGATTGTTTCCGCTGTTGCGGCCAAGAAACGCTATCCGCTTCCCGCCATCATCATCGATATGGGTACCGCCAGCACCCTGACTGTAGTGAATCGGGAAGGGGTATTTATGGGAGGCGTCATCCTCCCGGGCGTGGGCATTTCCATGAATGCTTTGGCAAAAGAAACCTCGCTTCTTCCTTCTATTGACGTTGCTCCCGCGAAGAAGCTGATTTCCTTAAATACCGTCGATGCCATGCGTTCCGGTATTATTTACGGTACGGCAGGCTCCTTGGACGGCCTCATCGACCGCTTCTTAAAGGAACTCGGTCAAGAAGCCACCCTTCTTGCAACCGGCGGGCTTTCCCATCTGATTTGTCCCTACTGCAGACATTCCATTATCGTAGATGAAAATCTGCTACTCACGGGCTTATGGGAGATCTGGAACGACTCCCGAAAGGCAGGCGCATAGGTCTTTTATAAGGAGAAAGGCAAGCGCATAGGCCTTTTATAAGAAGAAAGGCAGGCGCATAGGCCTGTCATAAGAAGAACGGCAGGTACATAAGCCGATTACCAGAAGGATGGCCGACGCCAAAAGATCTCCTTCCGTGCCTTTTAAGAATAAGCCGACGGGAGAAAGATAAGGCAGGTATTTTACCCATCCGCTTAGGGCACTAAAATCCATAAAAGCGCCTCCCGAAAGGCAGAAAAACAGGCCCAGATTCAAGCTGAGTCCGGTCTCCGCTCCCTCTCCGAGCACTCTTACGGAAAGAAAGCGGGAGAAGCCGAAGAGGAAGAGCGTGTAAGAAAGAAGGGACAGCATCGTATTAAAACTGAAGTCGAGCCGGAGCGCAAAGAAAAAGCAAAGACTGACGCCCAAAAAGACGAGAAAGAGCCCGATCAGATATCTTCTGCTTGCACCGGCTATACTTTGCAGTCGGGCAGCGACTCTTTTTTCTTCTCCTTCTCCGGCAACGGAAGCCAGGGAGAACAGAAAGAAATAGAGCAAAAAGGCATAAACCGCCTCTCTTCGCGGAGAGAAGAGCTCTTCCCGCGTTGCACCGTTTTGTTTTCTTACCGTATATAACGGACTCGTTCTTTTATATTGTTTTTGATTTTTCGTAAGCAAGTCTTGTTCGTCCGCACGAATTTCCCGCCCTAAAAGAGAGGAGAGATAGTCGTTCGCCCCTCTTTCAATCTTCTCACCGGCCACGACCGCCGCCACGATTTCCCGTAGCCCCATTTCCGAAAGAGAAGCACTGCCGCTCTCATAGAGGAGCTTTCCCTTTTCTTCCCGATCTCCGGTATAGCCTTTCCGAATCGTCAGTACCCCTTCCTTATCGCCATAGAGGAGTTTTTCCTCCTTTTCCCTTTCCGGAATGAGCTGTATATCCAGGCTCTTTTCCGCATCCAGGTCTCTAAGCAATTCCCGGCTCCACTCTCCACCGTCCTCATTCACAAGATAGACCGCAATTTTTTCCTGCGTCTTATCCTCGGCATATCTTCCAAGACAGAGGCAAAACAGAAGAAAAAGAAGCACTCCGACCGTTCTCCCCAGTAGAATATAGCCTCTCCACAAGGGGAAAGGAAGGCAGTGCATCAGGAAAGATTTTCCGAAACTCCCTTCTTCACCCCCCCCTTTCTTAAGTAACCCCGTTTTCTTTTCGAGTAGGCCTCTCTTCTCCATAAAGCTGTGTACGAAGCGAAGCAGAATTCCCAAAAGGAGGAAAAGTCCGAGCGGCAGGACGAAAGGCATTAAACGCGCCGGACTGTATCCGCGCCGCAGGCCTTCCAAAAGGACGGCATTGATGCTGATTGGGGAGAAACGCGCTAGAGAAAAAGGCAGCCTTCCCGCGCTAAACAGCCTCCCCGTAAAGAGCAGGAGCAAGAAAATCAAACAAACAGAGAAATTTTTCGCCAGTCGTTCCTCTCTTACAAGACTGAAAATCCCCCAAAAGAAGAGATAAAAGCTGAGTAAGGAAAGCTTGTAATACAGGGCAAAAAAGAGAAGCAATTCCGGTGACAAGGCAAAAGCCTTGTAAAGAAAAAGAAGCGATAATGCGAGAACCGGAAGGGCAAGAAGCAACAGAAGCAGGAATTTTGAGAGGTAAAAGCCCCTTCCTCCCATTTGCCTGAAGCGGGAAACAATGCCCTTCTTTTCCTCCTCCGGAACGGCGGACACCATAGACAGGCTGATAAAGGATAGAAAAAGGAAAAGCAGGGCGGAGGCAATCCGCATAATCAGTGCAAACGCTACATTTGCCCCGACTTCCTCATTCTGAAAAATAAGCTGCCTCTTTAAAACCGAATTAAGCAATCGTTCCGAAGCCCTGTGATAGAGTTCTTCCTCTTCCGAAGCGGAGAGCTTCTCCCCATAAGCCGTATGAAAAACAGCAAGACTCATCTCCTGTTCTTTTTCCATGATTTTCATAATGGAGGTGAAAACCGATTCCAGAATGGCGCTTTCCGTCGCTCTTCTTTCGTTTAAAATCAGCTCTACCGGCTCTCCCTGAAAACGATAAGCCGTATAAAAGAAATCCTTCGGAATGCGCAGAACGCCGACACTTCCCTTTTCCAATTCTTCCGAAATGTCCTCTCGACTGATTTTATGCACTTCCGAAAAAAGCTCCACCTCTTCCATTTGTCGAATGAGGGTTTTCGACATCAGGGTTTCATCCTCGTCAATCACCGAGACCGGAAAAGCTTGCAGACCTCCGGAGCTTCCCCGGAAGAAAAAGAGAAAGAGGGGAAGTAAAAGCAAGGGAAACAGAAGGGAGAAGAGTCCCCCTTTTCGAAAGAACAAACACATATCCTTTTTTAAAGCTGCCAGAAAGCCGTTCATTCTCTTATCTTCCCATCCTCTAAATACACAATGCGATCCGCCATTTCCTCCAATTCTCCCCTACCGTGGCTGATGAGAAGCATGGCCGTGCCCTGTGCTTTCATTTTCCGAAGGAGAGACAAAATCCTCTCATAGGATTCGTTGTCGCACCCTACAGTCGGCTCATCCAGGAGGAGAATAGCCGGTCTTTTCATGAGCGCGGAAGCCAAGTGCACTCTTCTCTTCATCCCGCCGGACAGGGCGGAGAGGCGCTCTCCGGCTTTCTCTTCCAGCCCCAGTTCCCTAAGAAGCCAAGTTGCCCTTGTAAAAATCACCTTCTTCGGAAGCCCCTGTATTTTTCCGTAAAAATACAGATTCTCCATGGCCGTAAGACTCTCATAAAGAGAAAGGTCCTGCGGCAGATAGGAAAGCTCTTTTTGGACTTTGGGCGCAAAGACAATCTCTCCCTCTCCATAAGGAAGAAGACCTGCAAGAGCCTTTAAAAGCGTACTCTTTCCGGCTCCGTTTTCTCCCCTTATGCCCAGAATCTCCCCTTTATGGAAAGAAAGGGAGAGCCCTTTCAAAACCGCTCTCCCCCCTCTTTGGTAGTGAAGTCCCAGATTCCTTATCTCGCAAATCTGCTCTTCCATCTATGATCTTCCTCCATTACTATCCGCCAAAAATCTCCTCCCCGATGTCCTCGATTTCAGAAGAAAACTCTCTCATCAAGTCATAGAGCTCGTAAACGGAATAATCGGTAATGTCCTCCGTCTTTCCCTTGGGCTTAGAGATGTCTGCCCCCTCCTTCACATTGATATGCAGGGTCATGGAGCGAATATCATTGTAGTCTAAGTCATACAGCCCGCTCATTTTCAGCTCGCAGTCCGTACTGTTCTTTTTTCCGGCCTTTACGGTAAGGGTTACCTTTCCGTTATCCCCTTCAATATCTCTAAACTTATACTCTCCATAGGGAAGAATCTGATACTTCTTTCCCGTCTCGATGGTATAGTCCGTTTTATTTAAATAGAGAGTGTCCAACATGCCGGTAATTGTTCCGTCCAGTGTTTTCCCTTTTTTCTTATACGTATTCCAAAGATAGACCACCGAAGAATAACCGTTCGGAGAAATATTAAAGAATTCCGCCACTTCCTCTTTGTCTTTCCCCGATGCCAGCACAAAGTAGGATTCTTCCTCCGTGTCCAGTTCTCCGTTGTCATCGTAGTCGGAGAAAAGATAGATTTCGTGCAGGGTCTTTCCCTCTACTCCCACTACCCAGGTAAGGTTCTTGTCTTCCAACTCCTCCCCTATGTCTTCCGCATTATCACGGAGCCTTTCGGCAATGTCGGAAAGCTGCTCGGCAGTGGATTCATTGCTTCCGTATCCGGAGATTAACTCAAGATACTTCCCGTAAGCGCCCTGTTCAATAAACTTCTCGATGTCCTTGTCCTTTTCCATCATATCGGCGAGCTTCTCTACAAATTTCTCAATTTCTTCCGCCTTAGGCTTAAAGGTATACCTTGTCCCCTTATATTTTGTATCTTTCAAATCCTCATCCAGATGCTCAATTGCGAAGGTTCCCTTCTCCGTAGTGAGATTCTTCTTGTTCATCGACTTGGAAAGGAGTACCCCGTACTTCGCTAAAAGCTTCTTTCCGAGTTTCCGATTTTCCTTTGATTTCTTAAGATCCGGAATCTGCACCTCTTCTCCCGTATTATTCTCGAGTAGGGTCTTTACATCCGCTTTATAAAGCTTCTTATCGATGGACGGGAAGGCAAAGGAAAAGTTTCCGTTATCATATTCACCGTAAGCATCCAGTACCGAGTTTCCCGTCAGTTTAACAAGTAAACTCGCCTGGAGATTTCCCTTATCCAGGTTAGTCTTTGTCTTAAGAACCAGAGAACTGTCTTCCAGATACTCCGCAACCTCTTTATTGCCTTTTACTTCTCCGGTCACGGTGAAGGTCAAAGCCCGATTATCTTCCATGCGAAGCAGTCCAAGATCCTCCATGGCTTTCAGCTTGCCGTTAAAATAATCCGTCTGATAGCCAAGGAACTTTTGTCCCGGAGTTCCGCCTCCCAAAAGCTGCATCGGATTGAAGCCGCCGAATACTTTTCCCAATGCCACAAAACCAATGACCACAAGCAATACAACGGCCGCAACTCCAATCAGAAAATACGGTGGCTGTTTCTTCTTTTCTTCCGGAGTCTCCCGACTCTGCCCGTTATCCCCCGGCGCTCCGGCAGGCTCTCTATATACCGCCTCTTCCATCATCGGCGCAATCGGTACTTCGGAAACCGGTTCCGAAGCAGGCTCCGCAGCCTGAATCTCCTCCGGCACTTCTACAGCCGGTTCCGATACAGGGTCTTCCTTTACCGCCTCTACCGGTACTTCGTTTGCTACAGATACCGGCACTTCGGAGGCAGGCTCTTCCTTTGCCGGCTCCGTTACCGCTTCAGCACTAGGCTCGGTCACGGGTGCTTCCGCCGCTGCATCTGCGTTAGGCTCATTCACGGGTGCTTCCTCTACTGTCTCTGCGGCAGGCTCTGCACTCTGCGCAGGCTCAACCGGCTCCAGCTTTTCTCCACAGTTTGTGCAGAAGCGGAATCCTTCACTAACTTCTTTTCCACAATTCGGACATTTTGCCATGTCTTTTCTCCCTTCAAGCAGGCACGGACATTGCCGGCCTTTTCTCCTGTCTTATAAGCTGTAGCATAACATAAAAGAGGAAAGCCTTCAAATGGCTATCCCCTTTTTTCTGTGAACTATCCTTTTTTTCACTGAAAGGATTAATGCGTCATAAAATATTCGATTTGGAAAAACAGACTTCTCATACTGTCTGGCCCTAATATTTCTTCCCCGATATTCGAAAGTTCCTCCGAGAATGCCTCTCCCAGCTCATTCACTTCATCCAAAGTATAGTCGGAAATATCTACTGTCTTTCCCTTCGGTCTGGAAAGATCCGCCCCCTCGCCTCTTCTATTTTTGTCTTACTTTAAAGAAAATCTCTTCAATAATAACACTCAGCGCCATACAAATACCACATATTGCCCCCATATGAGTTCCTATTGATTTACCAAAATACTCTGATCCGGACTTTGTAAGTTCATAGATAGGTATTCCAAGTATTTTGACGGTTAGTACATTTATATTTGTACTATATGCATTAGTAAAACCAAAATAGATTTTGACGCTCATAAGCAGCATCGCAATAACAAATCCAACAGCCAAAGCAATTAGAATTCTATTTATCATCTTCATATTTTACCCCACTTCGTTTACTTGTACTATCAAAATAGTATTGTATCTCTCAGAATATATTTTTCTCAAGCCATTAAATTACTGTACTTTCAATAGTTTTACAGCCAAAACACTTTGTTACCACTTAATCTAAGCTTCTAATTTACCTATCCCGACAGACAGGGATTTACCTCTACAAACGATATATCATCAGTCCATCGATAATACCACACTTTTGAAATCCATATTTTTCAGCTATCCGAATACTACTTTTTTGTTCAGGTACACATTCAATCACTACCTGTTTACCTGAGTTTCTAGCTTTTGCTATCATACCTGATGTCAAGCCTGATGCAATCCCTAGCCCCCAAAAGGAAGGTTCTAAAACCCATCCAATCTCGACACTCTCTGAATCGTAATCATGATAAATCACATATCCGATGAAGTCGTTATCTTTTTCAACTGCGTATATCAATGGTGTCTCAGAAAGACCGGATCGAAAGAGGAATTGCTCGGTCTGCTCTTTTGTGTAGGGTGCTTCGAGATATTGCATTACTTTCGAATTCGACAAAAGTTTGTAAAGCGGTTCCAAATCACTGACTGTCATTTTTCTAATTCTTATATTCATTCATACTCCACAACTTCTAATCTACCATTTTCTATTTTCCAAAAAAGCCCCCCATCAAAATGATGGAAGGCTTACTATTATTTCTCACCTAATTGTTCATTGAGAAATAAGTATCGCATGTGAAACTCGCTCAATATTTGTTATCACGAGATGTTATCAAAGTTTCCGATTTCGCACTATTTTGCTAGGTGCTGGTTCGGTACAAACTCTATTCTCAGCGTCGAATTCACCGCTTCGGCGATACGATTCAGTAAGGCCAAACTAGGATTCCTTGTGCCATTCTCCAATCTGCTGATATCTGCCTGACTGATTCCGGTTTTCTCGGATAACTCCGCTTGCGTAAGTCCTGCTTCCTTTCTCGCACGAACCAAAGACATCGTGATGTCTCTCTCCGGCTGAAGAGCTTCATATTCCTTTCTAAACGCAGCATCCTGCATGAGTTCGTTAGTCAATTCCTGTAAATCGCTCATCGTATGCTCTCCTTCCTTCTCAAGTAAATCGCTCTCCTCTGCTTTGCTAGCTGGATCTCACTTTGCGGCGTTTTCTGCTGCTTCTTGACAAAACCATTTGTCGCAATAATAATCTCATCTTCATCAAAGAAATACAGAATTCTCACGAACAAATCGCATCTCCTTTATGCTATATATAGCATAATACATGTGGTTCACTCCGTCAATACCTATTAATTCCCCTTTTTCTGTGTACTTCTTTGTGCATTACCTTCTATTTACTTTATTGATTCGATAAACTTTCCGGACTTTAGTTACCGAATATTTCCTCTCCAATATTCGAAAGTTCCTCCGAGAATTCCTCTCCCAGCTCCTTCACCTCATACAAAGTGTAGTCGGAAATGTCTACCGTCTTTCCCTTCGGTCTGGAAAGATCCGCCCCTTCCTTCGCATTGACATGGATGCTGAGGGTTTTGATTCCGGGTAAATCATCCTCTTCTAATCCGCTAATTTTTATTTCATAGTCCGTACTGTTCTTCTTTCCGGCTTTTACCGTCATCTTACCTCGAGGCCCATCATAGCCTAAAGCATCGCTAAAATCATACTCACCGTACGGTAAGGATAAAATCTTATCCTTCTTCCCTTTTTCCACGGAATATTCAATGAGTATATATGGCGATGTAGGAATGCCAGAGCTATAGAAGGAAAAACGTCCCTCAAATGTCGAACCCTTATCCTTATATACATTGTGGAATTGCAAAATGGGACTTCCGTTTGGCTTAAGCAAAAAATACTCTTCTCTTTGTTTTTCATATAGGATGCTAATATAATCAAGGAAAACCTCATCCTCTCCCTCATCAATTTCTCCGTTATCCTCTCTATCAGCTCCTACTTGAATTCTCTGGACTTGATTTCCCTCCATGGTAAGTACCCATTTTATATGCTTTTCTTCGAGCTCTTCCGCGAGTTCTTCCGCATTCTCGCGAAGCCAATCGGCAAAGTCTGCTAAGCGACTCTCATCTATAAATTCATCATAACCTATGTTCTCTGAAATCATTATACCAAGTCCGCTTTGTATCAGAAATTTCGCACAGTCCTCATCCTTTTCCAGCTTATCAGCGAATTTCTCCAAGATTCCCTCCAGATCTTCCGCACTCGGCTGAAAAGTATAAACAGTCCCCTTAAATTCCTTTTCTTCATTGGTACTAACCCCGTAAACAAGCGTCTTAAAGCTTCCCTTTTCTACCGTAAAATTCTCTTCGGTGAAAAATTCGGAAAGCAGGCTTCCGTATTTCTTGAATAACTTTTCGGCAAGCTTTCGGTTTTCCTTCTTATTGAAGTTCGGAAGTTCTATCTCTTCGTCGGATGAATTACTCAGTATGGACTGAAGCTCCCCCTGATAAAACTTCTTTTCCAGAGAGGGAAAAGCCAAGCCGAGTTTTCCGTCCCCATATTCACCATAGGCATCCAGCACATCTTCTCCCATAAGATTAAAGAGCAGGCTCGCCTGATAACTTCCCTTTTCCGGATTCGTCTTGGTCTTCATCACGATGGAAGAGTCTTCCAGATATTTTGCCACCTCTTTGTTTCCCCTCACCTCTCCGCTTATGGTAAAAGTGATGTTTTTTTCGTTAGCGGGAAGATTTCCAGTTTATCGAGATCGTTAAGCTTTTCATTAAAGTAATCCGCCTGATACTTTAGGAATTTCTGTTTTGGACTTAAAAACAGTCCCATGGAAAGGACGGTCTTTCCCAAAACAAACACACCGACCAAAACTGCAATGAAAACAGCCGCTACACCAATGAGAAAATAGGGTTTCCCTCCCTTTTTCTCCTTCGTTTCTTGTGAAGCAGCGCCACTAGAAGCCACATGCACCTCATTCGCACTATTCTGCACAGGCGCTTCGCCTCCCACGGCCTCCTGCACCGGCATTCCCTCTCCTACAGGGTGCTCCTCCAGCTTCTCTCCGCAATGCGTGCAAAACAAACAGCCGTCTTGTACCGCATTTCCGCAATTAGGACAGTTTCTCATGTACTTTCCCCCTTCAAACAGTAAACGTACCGCGTTATTTTGTTTTTCTCCTGTTCTTGTAGAATAACATAAAAGGAGAGAGCCTTCAAACGACTCTCTCCCTTTTTAATCCCGTTCTTTCGGAATCCTATTTTTTACTTCACTACATCTTCCAAACTCTCAAAAATATGCTCGAAGCCCTGCCCGAATTTTTCGGCAAGCTCCGACAATTCCTCTTCGGAGTAATCGGAGATATCCACGGCCTTTCCCTTCGGTGCGGAAAGTTTTGTCTTGTCCGAGCTGTTTACATTGATTTTCAGGGAATCAAATCCCAGATAATAGGATTGCAGCCCGCTGATAACCAGTTCATGATCCGTACTGCCGTTTTTCCCCTCTTTGACGGTCAAATTTGCCTCTCCGCCCATTCCGGTAGGATCCTTTACGGAATAGGTGCCGTAAGGCATCAGAACAGACTTCTTATCCGTTTCAATGGAATATTCCAGTCCCTGAATATTAATGATGCCGTTTCCGCCGGAAATACTTCCCTTCAATGTCTTACCCTTCTTTGTGTAGGTATTGGTAAGATAATAGTTTTCACTGTCGGCAGGCTGAGCATTAAGCTGTTCCACGGTCTTTGCGCCGTCTTTTCCGCTCTCCAGACTGTAAACTCCCTGATCCGAGGAAATCTTAATTTGGCGAAGCTCTTTTCCTTCTACGGCAATTTCCCAGGTGAAGTTCGCCTCTTCGATTGTCTTCCCCATCTCTTCCGCATTGTCCCGAAGATTCTCCGCAAACTTTGCGAGCTGCTCCTTTGCATCCGGTTCCTCTTCGAGCCCCATAGCCGCCTCGAATCCGTTACCATAGCTTCCCTGCTCTAAGAGGGTCTCTAAATCCTTGTCCTTCTCCACCATCGTCGCAAGCTTTTCCATGAAGGCTTGTATGTCTTTTGCTTTCGGCTTAAAGGTATAAACCTCTCCCTTATAGTCCTTTTTTACGGAGTCCAAGGTAAACTTCGTCTTCTCTACTGTAAGATTGTCCTTGGTAATCAGTGTGGAGAGCAGAGCGCCGTACTTCTTTCTCAGCTTTTCCAGCGTTTTCTTATTCTCCTTAAACTGCTTTAAATCGGGCGTTTCATCCGCTTTTTCGCCGGTCAGATTCTCATAAATTTTCTTATAATCACCCTTATAAAAGTTCTCGTCTATCGTAGGAACGGAAAAGCCGATATTTCCGTCTACATACTCTCCATAGGCATCCAGGATATCACTACCCATGAGCTTTAAGCCCATGCTCATCTGCAGACTGCCCTTATCCATATCGGTTTTCGTTTCCAGAGTCAGCGCCGTATCCTCCAGATATTTATTGATTTCTTCCTCTCCTTCCACTTCTCCGGTCAGAACCAGCGTTGCTTCCTGATTCTCTTCCGTACTAAGGAAACCGAGATCCTCCAAGGCTTTAAACTTGTTCTCGAGGTAATCATACTGGTAGTTTAAGAATTTCTGTTCCGGACTTAAGTTCAATCCACCGGAAAATAAATTCTTGCCGAAGGAAAAGACAGCCGCCACAACAATGGCAAGTAAAAGGAACAGACCGATAAAGATAAGCGGTGAAAATCCTTTTTTCTTCTTTTCTTCTACCGTATATCTTGCATATTCCGGTGCCTTCTCCGCCGCAACCGGCGTTGGCTCTACTGCAGAGGATGTCTGCCCTGCTGCCGCTGAAGTTGCATCCGCCGTCGGCTCTACTGCCGCCGGAGTTGCCTTCGCTGTAACCGGCGTTGCTTCCGATGCCGGCTCCGCTGCGGGTTCAATCGTCACGGGCGTCGGCGCTGTTTCGGACTCCACTTTTTCTCCGCAATACGTGCAAAATACATCCTGATCCTGTAAATCTTCTCCACAATTAGGACATTTTTTCATATATTCCTCCCCTAACTCATCTGATGATGAACATTAAGCTTCCTAAAACACTCTCATGGTAGCATACCATAGGACATAATTTATTTCAAATTTATAAATATTTTAAGAAAACTTCTGCCGATTAAGAACCAACGAGATATTGCACGCTTTGCGAACGATACTCGTTATGAAGAAAAAGCCCTCCGCACATGCGGAGAACCCATAAAAAAAGCACCGCTAGAGTAGCGGCGCCATAAAACGCAAAAAGCCTTGAATGCTTCTTTTCAAGAGACTTCTTTTCTTTCCCCATTCCGGGCTGACCTCCCGGGAAACGCGGAAGACTTCATAGAAATCATCCGCAATATCAAAAATGCAGGGGCTTTCATATATCAGCACTCCATTTTCAAAATGATGGTAGAGGGAACGGTAGTCAAAGTTGATTGTCCCCACTGTAGCAATGCGATGATCCACCAGAACCTGCTTGGAATGGATAAAGCCCGGTGTATATTCATAGATACGCACCCCCGCCCGAAGAAGCTGAGCATAATATGAGCGACTGATTGCATAAACCAGTTTTTTATCCGGGATTCCCGGCAAAACAATGCGAACATCCACTCCGCGCCTTGCCGCATTGGTAAGCGCACGACTCATCTCGTCGGTGATAATCAGGTAGGGTGTCGTGATATAAATGCAGTCTTCCGCAGAAGCAATCAGATTCAGATAAACGTCTTCCCCGATCGTCTTATTGTCAATGGGCGAATCCCCGTAGGGGGCACAGTATCCTTCCCCCGGAAAACGATCCCAGTGTCTCGGGAGGTAATTGTAAATCCCGCGCACCAGACTGTCATCCATAGCATGCCACATCTCCAGGAAAAGCAAGGTCAGCGTTCCGACAGCCTCTCCCCGTAAACGAATGCCCGTATCTTTCCAATAGCCGTAGGGAGAATGGATATTAAAATACTCATCTGCAAGATTGTATCCCCCCGTAAATCCGATCTGCCCATCTATAACGGTGATTTTCCGATGATCCCGGTTGTTCATAAAAAGATTCACAATCGGCACAATGGGATTAAAGATGCGGCACTGAATGCCGCCGTCTTCCAGCTCCTGCACAAAGCGCGGATTCACAAAACCGACAGAGCCCACATCGTCATAGAAGAGACGCACTTCTACGCCCTCCTTCGCCTTTGCCAAAAGGACTTCCTTCATCTCTCCGAAGCTTTCCCGGTCTTCTATGGCGTGATACTCCATGAAAATAAACTTTTTGGCTCCCCGAAGCGCTTCTATCTGCGCTTCAAAGCCCAGGCTGGCTTCCTTATAGAAGACTACCTCCGTATTTCTGTAAACCGGAAAGCCCGCATATTGCTCCAGCATGGCAAACTGATTTCCCGCTACCCGGCTCTCTCTCCGTAGCGTTTCTAAAACACCGTGGCTCTGATCCAGGTAGGGAAAAAGCATTCCGTCCGCGAGCTCAAAACGCTTTTGCATGGTTCTTCTGAAATTGGTGCCGTATACCAAAATATAAAGTACCCATCCCAGAATCGGTGCCGCCATAATAAAAACAACCCAAGTCATCTTGATGGAAGCATTCGTTCTCTTTCCGATGATGGAAAAAATGAAAAGAACGGAAAGAATCCGAAAACCGATTGAAATAAAGATATAATTGTCAACAAGATGAACCAGTATAAGATAGAACCAGGCAATCTGCAGAAGAACGGCAAATACCACAAAAAGCAGTCTCCCGACACTATTCTTTTGGTCTTCTTTGTGGATGACTTTCGTCTTTTTCGGCATAACCGGTTCCTTCTTTCCTTCTTAATCTACCTTTCATTTTAGCACGGATTTGCTTTTCTGAAAATTCATCCCGCCTACCGTTTTTCCAATCCGACATTTTCTTGCAGAAAATGCTCTAAATAACTGAGCGGAAAAGGGGGCGAGGCAAGAGGCTTTACCGCGAGCTGCATCAGGAGAATGGGATTGTCATCGGCAAGCGCTCTGTTTAAATTCAGTTTTCCGCAACGCTTGCAGCGGTGAAGAATGCTCCAGTCCCCGTCCTCTCTGGAAACGACCGCAATCGGCTCCATTTTCCCGTGACAGGAAGCCTTCCTGTCCCCGGGCTCTTCATCCACATGAAGACTGTAGAGACAATACGGGCAATGATTTCTATGGTTGGAGCCGGCCCCATCCGGATGAATCTCCTTTCCGCAGTTCGCGCAGAAGAAGCTCTCCATGCAGGCCTCTGTGCGATAATCCGCCTGCACGGACTCTCTTCCCTGCTGCCGTACGCACTGTTTATCCTCCTGCTGCATCTGTTTTTTCGCCTGTTGCGTCGCCTGTCCTTCCGCCTGCTCCCTTCCCGGCACTGCACAGTCTGTTTCCCTTTTTTGCTGTCCCGGCCTTTTAGCCTTTCTTTTTACCGCCATTTCCCCGTTCTTCATTCCCGCTTCTCTCCTAACTTGACAAGGTAATTTTTTAACAATATTATACCATTCTGGCTTGCAAGCAGCATTTTTATTCCGTCCAATCCGGCAGCTTCTTACTCATGGTATAGGTCAGAATGGCAATTTCCAGAAAGAGCCTGTCGCTATGCTCCCGAAAATTCCGATGGATTAATTTTCCGATTTGCTCCATTCGATACTTCACCGAATTCGGGTGAAGAAACATCCTCTCCGCGGCAAGCTTCAGATTCCAATCGCATTCCGCAACAATTTGTAGGGTTTCCAGCATATTTTTTCCATTATCCCGGTCATAATCGAGTAAGGGCTGTAAGCAATTTCTACAGGCCTCCAAAGCTTCCTGATTGTCCAAAATCGGAAGAAGCACCCGAAACAAATCCATTTTCTCATAATACAAAATACGGTCAAACCAGGAGAAAATATAGCTTAAACGAATGACCTCCCGAGCCTCCTGGTAGCTTAAATAAATTTGCTCTATATTCTCATAATATCTGCCGATTCCGAAGGAAATCGTAAAGGGAATGTTCGCAATGCATCGCTGAATCTTGGAAAAGATCTCCGCAAAATTCTTTTCCATCTGCTTCCGCTCTTTGGGGCGAATGCTGAGCACAAAGATGATGATGTCGCTCAAGTTGACATAATGCGCATTGGGATAAAACTTCAAAATCTCCCGTATGGAAATATCAAAGATTTCCGTACTCATTTCCTCCAGCATCTTACTTGTGTTGTTGCTGAAGTTCCTTTTGAAGCGTTGCTTAATGTTATTGATATCCACTTCCAGCACGATTCCGCCGTCATGAAAGTCCCAGCCGAAGATTTCCGCACGATTATGGATTTCGGTTTCGCTCTTAATATTATGAATCAAAATGTCCTGAATGAGGAGTCCCTTATACCGCTCCGCAACCTGTCGGTTGGAGATGATGGTTTGCTCTCGCAGGATGATATTTGTGGTTGTATTTTCCAGTGCAATCTTAAAGCCCGGATCCTTTTCTTGCATCAATAATGCATTAGCGCTTTCCTCTCCCGTCTCCCGTTCCAAGACTCCTTTTTCAAAAATGAGTACACCGAAGCTTCGACTTTGGTTGGCAATCAGATGAAGATCATACCGTGTCCGGTCAAGATCCCGATGAGAAAGAATTCTTTCCGCCTGCAAGTGCTGTGCAAGGCTGCTGTCCGAATCCGAATACCAGATTTGCACCGTTTCAAAATCCAAAAACGCTGCCGGAACCCCCACTATCGACATGAAAGTCGCAAGGATATCGGGGATACTGGCGTCGCTCACGGCCAGTTCCGTGAACTTGGTATGAATAAGATTCGCCTGAATCAGACGGTTCGTTTGCTGATTCACCAGTTCGCTCAGAATAGGATTGATAATATCCGCATAGGGAAACTTCTGCGGAATCAAAAGAAGAGGAAGACCGAGGTCATCGGCAAGTGAAACTGCCGAGTCCGGAATGTTCTCGATATAACGCCCCTGCTTTATCCCGAGCGCACTGGCATTTCGCCGATGCAGGGTATGAATAAAGGCAAGAAGCGCCTCTTCATCGTCTTTTAGCATATAGGCGGTCGTAATGACGAATTCTCCGCCCGAAAGCCATTTGGCACCGTCCGGCGTGTCAATGACCGTCACCGTGCTGATGGCATTTCCTGCACCGGACAAACCGGCAATCAGAGAAAATTCGGAAAATCTTTTGTCCTTTAAAACATCCTGTATCTTCATAATAAGTCCCATTTTCTGCAAGCGATACAAACCGTGACTTTCATTATACGAAGCGCGAAAGAGGATTGTCAAATGCGATATAGGATTGCATGAGACAATACACTGCAAATACAGTGCAATACGCTGCAGCACGGATGAGACAATATAACAAAGTATGAGCCGGCCAATACAACGAACCGAACGAAGTAAAAGTGACTCCCGAAAGGGACAAAGCCCTAAACGAAAGCCACTTTTACAGAGGCAGGAATTTATGGAAACGCGAGTCTCCTCCCCATTCGAAAACGTGAAGGAGACAAGCGTTATCACCTGTATTTCGAGGATTCAGCTCTTTTAACTGTAGAAATTTCTCTGTATTTTACTTCAGGAATTTCTCCGCAATCGCTACGAAGCTTGCGCTACCCATCCAGAATACATCCTCATCCACGTCAAACTTCGGATTATGATGCGGATAATCGGTCTTTTTGGCCGGATTCGCGGAGCTTAAGAACATAAATGCTCCCGGCGCTTTCTGCAGGTAGAGAGCAAAATCCTCTCCGCCCATGTTCGGGCTCTCTCTATAAGTAACCATATGCTCTCCGAAGATATCCCGGATGGCATCCTGGGCAAAGAGCGCCATATCCTTATCATTGATAACGGGAGGTGCACCCCAGTCCATGGTATAGTCTACACTGCCGCCGAAAGCCTCCGCAGTGGTTTTTGCGATTTCACCGATTCGTTTTGCCAGCTTCTGCCTGATCTCTTCTTTTAAAGCACGGGTGGTTCCCTCAATATGCACGGTTGACGGAATGGCATTGTACTGCTCTCCTCCGCGGATCATGCCCATGGTGATTACCCCGGCATCCGTTGCAGCAATCTCTCTGGCATTGATGGTCTGCAATGCGAGGACGATGTGGGATGCCATATTAATCGGATCAACTCCCTTTTCCGGTGTAGAAGCGTGACAGCCCACACCCTTTACATCCAGAACAAAACGGTCATAGGAGGCCATAATCGGTCCGGGAATGCAAGCGATGGTTCCGCAGGGAATCGTCTTATCCAGGATGCTTCCGATGTGGATTCCGAAAACCGCATCCACGCCTTCCATTCCGCCGTTCTCAATCACAATAGCGGATCCCTTAGCCAGCTCCTCTGCGGTCTGGAAGAAGAAACGAATCTCGCCGGAAAGCTCTTCTCTATGCGGGTAGAGCACCTTGATTGCCCCGAGCAGCATAGCCGCGTGCGTATCATGTCCGCAGGCATGCATGCATCCCGGATGCGTCGAGCTAAAGGAAAGACCCGTATCTTCCGTAATCGGAAGAGCATCCATGTCCGCGCGAAGAGCAAGAACCTTTCCCGGTTTTCCACACTTCATAGTCGCAATAACGCTGCTGTCCTTCTCGGAAAGTGTATAGGGAATGCCGATTTCATCCAGCTTCTTCACAACAAACTCACGAGTCTTCGGTAAGTTAAAGCCCAGCTCCGGAATCTTATGCAATTCTCTTCGCATAGCCACAATTTCCTCTTGCAAATCTTTACACTCTTTCCACCACATAATTTCCTCCTTTTATCTATGCAGTTCTATTCTTTTTTTCTCCATCCTTTATGCCGTCTGTGCCGTCTTCTTATCCATTACATAGAAAATTCTGGCAAAAATAACCGTTCCGAATACCGATAAGAGGATAATGAGCCAAGCAGGAAGTCCTCCGACAGCCTTGCAGCAAATGGGAATCGCCAAGCCGATCAGCGCGAGCTTCGGATTCTTCATTCCGAAATTTCCGAGTGTTGCACCGAAAATAGCTGCGGAAGCATAGGATTTTAATCCTTCACTCACAACTGCAGGCAAGACGGTAACGACTGCCGCTCCCACAAAGGCGGCCGCCGTAGTGGCAATGAGGTTCGTGATGATGGAGCCGCAGATTGCCATGGTGGAAACCACCTCGGCCTGAATGGTTCCGGGCTCACTCTTCGTCACATCCTGTGCTAGAGCCGCGCAGGGAACACGCATATTTCCGATATTTCCGGAAAGGAAGCTAAGGTAAGTTCCGGACATGCCGAGTGCCGCATAGTAAGAAACCGGCTCTACTACATAGAAGGCACCGAAGGAAATCAAAAGCATGCCCCACGCTGCGATAACAAGCTTCGGATCCGGCCAACAGTTATAACGAATACAGAGGTAAAGCACCGGGATAAACGCGGTAATTGCCGCTAAAATATTCGTAGGACTTCCTATCAGGATACTTTTCTTTCGCCAAATCGGCATATATTCTTTGCTATCCATAACTTTGTCTCCTTTCCCTTATTTCCCGAAGAGGATGGCAACAGCAATCCCCAGAATCATAGCGATTCCCAAAGAGTACTCCGCAAGCTTCGGAACCTTAGGCACAATAAATTTCCCGAGAAGGATCATAAATATCGCACCGCCAATGCAAGCATAGGCGTTTCCGATTTTCAAATCGCTAAGACCGCCTTTTCCGATACTGAGATTCGCAACAAGGTAGGCAAAAATACCGATGGAGCAGGAAGCGGACATTACGGAAAGCCACTTCATATCGCCCCCGGACATCTTTTCTCTGATTTTCTCAAGCCCCGGTGTGGCAACTCCGGTGAAAAGAAGCCATCCTGCACCGTTTAAGGCCATGGCAAACCAGGAAACCGCAAGCACTTGTATGTTGTATCCCGGGTCGGAAAGTCCACTTAAGCCGCAAGCCTCTGCACCGTAGGTTGCCGCAGTAAGCTCGGTCGGAGCCGCACCGATAATCGAAAGACGAAGCCAAGACATCGGTCCGCCGATAACGGACATCAAGCCCACCATGATGATAAATACGCCTAGTGCCGGGCCTATTGCGGAAACCAAGCCGATTTTAAACGCTTTTTTCGGAATCTCCGGATCCACGTTACAAACCTTGGTTGCCTTTTTTGCTTCCCGGATATAGAGGAACGTCTGGAGGGCGGAAATAAAAACGGTGAAGCTCGCCAGAAGCCAAAATATGGGAAGATTGGAAATTTTTACATGATCCATAAATTTTCCTCCTTCATGATGTCGGTAACTGTGGGACAAGTCGCACGCTTATCCCGCTCAACTTGTCTTAATTTTAACAAAATCAAGTTCCGAATTGTATTAATCCTAAACACAAAGAAATCCCATATTCTTTGTTATTTTATACAAATTATGTAAATCTTGACAAATAAAGAGAAGCGGATTGTGTACATTTTTAATAAAAATAAATAATAGACGTTTTATTTTTTGTTTAAAATACCCCTGTATCCTCATGCAAATTTCTTGACAGCGAAGAAGCCTAGTACTAGGATTATATTAGTTTAAACTAACTTATTTGAGAGAAAGGCAATATCATGAAGAAAAAAAGGACCATGAGTGTCTTGCTAAGAACTGTTCTCATCAGGAAAAATCCCCTTCTCCGATTCTTTGGGCTCTGTCTCAGACCGGCTCTCACAAAGGGGAATATATAAAAAGTGTACTTTTTGCCGTCATCGGCGTGGCCTTTTCCCTTGCCCCGTATTTTGTCATTGTAGAAATAGTAGATGGCCTGATGAGCGGCAATCGGGACTTCTCCTTCTACCTTGGAAAATGTCTTATTACAGCACTCCTATGGATAGGGAGAGTTCTTTTTCATTCCCTTTCCACAGGGAAGAGCCACGCGGCGACCTTTGCGGTGCTCGGAGAGATTCGAAAACGCTGCACGGAAAAGCTCATTCGTATGCCTCTCGGTGCCGTACAGGAACAAAGCTCCGGAGCCTTAAAAAGCACGATCATCGAGCGGATTGACAGTATGGAGACCACGCTCGCGCATATCGTGCCGGAATTCACGGCGAACCTTCTGATTCCCCTGTGTATTCTCCTGTACATTTTTAGTCTGGATTGGAGAATGGGGCTTGCCGAGCTTCTTACCCTTCCCATAGGACTCGTAAGCTTCGCCTTCATGATGGGCGGCAGTCAGAAGTTCTATGAGCATGCCGTGGAAGCCACGAAAACCTTGAACAATACCTCCGTGGAATATATCGGAGGGATTCAAGTCATCAAAGTCTTCGGAAAAACAAAATCCAGTTACGCACGCTTTGTAAGAGACGCCTATGAAGCGGCAAACAGCTACATTTCCTGGATGCGCTACTATATTCTCCCTATGACCTTTTCTCTTTCCGTCATGCCGGCAACCCTCCTCCCCGTTCTTCCGATTGGAGGACTTTTGGTGCGCGGAGGCTCACTTAGCAGTAATCACTTTGTGATGATTATCATTCTTTCCGTAGGGCTTGTTACTCCTCTTATCACTTTGATGAGCTACGGCGATGATTTCCAAACCATGGGAACCATTATGGGCGAGGTAAGAGCTCTTCTGAACGCCCCGGAAATGGAGCGCCCGAAAGAAGGAAATTCCCCGGAGAAAAATGACCTGGCGCTTCGTGATGTCCATTTTTCCTACAAAGAAAAAGAAGTACTGCACGGCATTTCCATGGAGATTCCGGAAGGGAGTTTCATTGCCCTGGTTGGCCCGAGCGGTAGCGGAAAAAGCACGATTGCAAGGCTGATTGCCTCGCTTTGGGATGTAGAGAAAGGCGGTATTTTCCTCGGAGGAAAAGATATTCGGGAGATTCCGCAGGAGGACTACGCCGAAAAGTTCGCCTTCGTCTCCCAGGATAACTATCTGTTTAATAGGAGCGTACGGGAAAATATCCGACTGGGGAATCCCCTCGCAACAGACAGCGAGGTGGAAGAGGTTGCAAGGAAAGCCGGCTGTCATGATTTTATCCTCTCGCTGGAAAAAGGCTATGATACCATGGTCGGAAGTTCGGGCGGTCATCTTTCGGGCGGCGAGCGCCAGAGAATTTCCATTGCAAGAGCCATGTTAAAAGCCGCCCCCATTGTCATCCTTGACGAGGCGACCGCCTATACCGATCCGGAAAATGAAGCCCTGATTCAGCGTTCCGTCTCCAAACTTACAGAAGGAAAGACTTTAATCGTCATCGCACACCGCCTAAGTACCATAATCGATGCGGATAAAATCTTCGTTATAGAGGACGGAAGAATCAATGACTCCGGAATGCACGAAGAACTCTTGTCCCGAGGGGGACTTTACAGCGCGATGTGGAAAGCGCATGAGGAGGTGAAGGACAATGCTTAGTATCATTCGTCGTTTCTTTCAATTTTGCGGGGAGGAAAACCGCAGGAAATTCACCCTTTCCATTTTTCTCGGAGTCGGTGACGCTTTTTTCAACGCCTTAAAAATCCCCGCTATTGCCGTGATGTTAAAGGCTCTTCTTGCTTCCGAAATCCATATGGAGGACATTTTCCTAAGTCTCGGTATCATGCTCCTCAGCGTCTTCGGCATCAGTCTTATCAAGTCGAAAAGCATGATGTTGCAAACTGAAGCGGGCTATGATACCTGCGCAAGGAAAAGAGTGGAAATCGCGGAACACCTCCGTTACCTTCCCATGGGCTATTTTAATCAGAATTCCCTCGGGCAAATCAGCTCTGTCGCAACAAACACGATGCAGATGCTGGAAAATGTGGCTACCCGCGTGATTATGCAGGTTTCGGAAGGCTTGCTCACCACAAGCCTCATCATTCTCATGCTCTTTTTCTTTGACTACCGTATCGCTCTCGTTCTGCTTGTCGGCTTTGTCCTCTTCCTCTTCTGTAACAGCGCTTTGCAAAGGGCAGCCGGGAAGCTTTCAGGACGGAAAATCGAAGCCGAAGCCTCTCTTGTGGAAAAGGTTCTCGAGTACCTCCAAGGGATGGCGGAGGTCAAGGCTTACCATTTAAGCGGAGAAAAGAGCCGGGAGCTAAACGAGGCCATTCATGAAAATGTGCGGATCAACACGGAAATGGAGCTCTCCTTTATTCCGATAATGGCTCTGCAAAGCCTTATTGCAAAGCTCAGCGGCGTCGCCATGGTGCTCTTTTCCTGCCTTTTCTACTGCAGCGGCAGTATGACCACCTTAAATGCCATTGTCATGGTCATCTCCGCTTTTATTGTAAATGCGAGTCTGGAAAGTGCCGGAAGCTATTCCGCCCTCCTCCGTATCGTGGATATAAGTGTGGATAGAGCGGAAGAAATTCTCCGCACCCCGCAAATGAGTATTTCGGGAGAGGACATCCAGCCGAAAAAAAGAGAACTTTCTGCGGAAGCGCTTGCCTTTTCCTACGATCAGCGTTTAATTATAGATGGAATATCTCTCGCAATTCCGGAACACACGACCACAGCCATTGTCGGACCGAGCGGCAGCGGAAAAACCACTTTAGTCAGTCTACTTGCGCGCTTCTGGGATCCGGAAAAGGGAAAAGTTCTGCTCGGCGCGCGAAACGTCAAGGACTACGACATGGACAGCCTTATGGCGAATTTCAGTTTCGTCTTCCAAAATGTCTATCTCTTCCACGACAGCATCTTGAACAATATCCGCTTTGCCCGTCCGGAAGCATCTTTAGAGGAAGTGATCGAGGTTTCCAAGAAGGCCTGCTGCCACGACTTTATCACTGCGCTCCCTGACGGCTATGACACCGTAATCGGAGAAGGCGGCGCCTCTCTTTCCGGCGGAGAAAAGCAGAGAATTTCCATTGCCCGCGCCATGATGAAGGACTCGCCCGTCATTTTCCTGGACGAAGCAACCGCAAATGTGGATCCGGAAAATGAGAACGAGCTGATGCACGCCATTTCCTCTCTCACGAAAGAGAAGACCGTGATTCTGATTGCCCACCGCTTAAAAACCGTTTCCAAGGCGGATCAGATTCTGGTACTCAATCACGGTAAAATTGTACAAAGAGGAACCCATGAAGAGCTGCTTAAGGAAGACGGCCTGTACAGGGATTTCATTCAGGAAAGAAAAGAGGCGGTCAGCTGGAAGGTCAGAAAATAAACGTTTCCCCCGCTGCATCCTTCCAAAGCTTATGCTATGGAGTCTTCCTGTCGACTATTCCAGGGGAGATAGGAGATCGGAAGACACAAAGAAAGGATGCTTATGAAGGTACTGATTTACGGAGTTGGCCTTACCGGAAGGCAGATTTATAAGAATATCAAAAATGACGTTCAAGTCATCGGTTTTTTAGACGGAAATCCGGAGAAAAAAGGGCAGACCGTTGCCGACGGTTTACTCTGTTTCGGCGGGGCGGAAAGCCTCTCCGATATAAACTACGATCGTATTTATATCGGCTCTCTTTTTTGGGAGGATATCCGAAAGACCCTGCTGGACAGCGGTGTTTCAGAGGATAAAATCGTAATCGATCTCCCGGAAGATCCCATTTCGGATATTCGGAATACCTGGTTGGCATCCTATGCAAAACTGCATAAAGGTACGAAAGCATCTGTAGCGGAAGGCGGTGTATTCCGCGGAGAATTTGCCAAATTCATCAATAAGGCCTTCCCTGATTCCAAGCTGTATTTATTTGATACCTTTGAAGGCTTTGATAGCCGGGATGTGGAATACGAGTCGAAAAATTATTCCTTCGGCTTGAATGCCCATGAATTTTCCAACACTTCCATCGATTTGGTGATGTCCAAAATGGAGCATCCCGAAAATGTCATCCTAAGAAAAGGCTTCTTTCCCGAAACCGCTGCCGGCATTGACGACCGCTTCTTATTTGTCCATTTGGACTTTGACTTGTACCTTCCTATATTGGAAGGCTTACGATTCTTTTATCCCAAGATGATTGAAGGAAGCGTCATCCTGATTCACGATTACTACAATATCGGCTTACCCGGGGTAAAAGACGCCATCGAAGATTATGAAAAGGAAATCGGAAGAACAATCTATAAGCTGCCGATAGGAGAAGATCAGAGTATTGCTCTGATAAAGGATAGTCGTTCATAACTTTAAGGAAAGATTCGCACATTTTAAGGGAAGATTCTCATGGATTTTACTGCAAAGGATTTTATTGTTTCGGAAAATGAAGACTTCGCCCTCGTGAATAAGCCGGTCGGTATGGACTCGGAGCGTGCACCGGGCGAGGGCTTTTTTCCTGTACACCGCCTGGACAAGGTCGCAAGCGGGCTTCTTCTTTATGCCAAAAATCCGCGCAGTGCAAAAAAGCTTTCCGAATCCCTCCAAGAGGGGAAAATCAAAAAGAGATACCATATTATTGTGGAAAGTGCCGGCGATACTTCCAAAGAAGATGACGAAGCTCTGTCCGTCAAAACAAACAGCACAAAGAATACAGGCTCTTCCGAAGCTAAGCGGCTTCCGAAAGAAGGCTCTTCCAAGGCTAAGCGGCTTCCGAAAGAAGGCTCTTCCAAGGCTAAGCGGCTTCCGAAAGAAGGCTGTTTCTCCGATTATCTTTATAAAGATACGAAGAAGCAGAAGATGTTTCCCGTAAAAAAGCTCCGTAAGGGGGTAAAAGAAGCTGTCCTCCATTATCAGGTGCTGGAAGAAAGGGACGGCCTTGCCCTTGTGGATGTGGAGCTCGAAACCGGGCGCTTCCACCAGATTCGTGCGCAGTTCTCCGCACACGGCTTTCCTCTCTTCGGAGACGGAAAATACGGTTCCCGTCAGAAGGGGAATGTTGCCCTGCATTGCTATACCCTCTCCTTCCCGGATCCAAAAAGCGGAGAAGAACTGCATTTTGAAATCAAGGACAGGGACGAGGAGCCTTGGAGGAAATTCTTGAAGGAGTGAAAGCGCTCACAAAAAGCATTGGAACGCTTGAAAACATGGTAAAATAATGGTAACTTTTACAGAAAATGCGCTGGAAGAGTATATTTCTTGGCAAACAGAAGACAAGAAAACTCTCAGGCGCATTAATCAACTGATTAAAGATATTTAGGAGGGCTTTCATGTTCGTTGCAAAAAACTGGAAAGACTATGAGGTCATCGACTGCTCTAGGGGCGAAAAACTCGAGCGCTGGGGAAAGTATATCCTTTGCCGTCCGGATCCTCAGGTCATCTGGCAGAGCGAAAAGAAGAACCCTCTCTGGAAGAAGCTGAACGGCCATTATCACCGCTCCAAGGCAGGCGGTGGAGACTGGGAGTTTTTCTCTCTTCCGAAGCAGTGGCAGATTTCCTATCCCTTGGGAGAAAATGGAGAAGACAGGCTGAACTTTCATTTAAAGCCCTTTGCTTTTAAGCACACCGGCATCTTTCCGGAGCAGGCCGTAAACTGGGAATGGTTTTACCGTCTGATTAAGAAAGAAAAGGAAAGACGAGAAGAAAAAGGAGACAAAACACCGATTAAGGTCTTAAATCTCTTTGCCTATACCGGGGGCGCCACCCTTGCCGCTGCAAAGGCCGGTGCGGAGCTCACCCATGTGGACGCATCGAAGGGCATGGTTTCCTGGGCAAAGGAAAATGCGGAAAGCTCAGGACTTGTCAATTCTCCCATTCGTTATCTCGTAGACGACTGCATGAAGTTTGTCGAAAGAGAAATCCGAAGAGGAAATCTCTATGACGGCATCATTATGGATCCTCCCTCTTACGGCAGGGGACCCAAAGGGGAAATCTGGAAAATCGAGGACAGCATCTATCCCTTCCTAAAGCTTAGCGAGAAAATCCTGAAGAAAGATGCCCTCTTCTTCCTCCTAAATTCCTACACAACAGGCCTCCAGGCAGGGGTCATGCAGTATATGCTGGAAGAGCTCATCGGAAAGGGGAGAAACGGAAAAGTTTCATCCGATGAAATCGGACTCCCCGTAGCGGAAAACGGTCTGGTACTTCCTTGCGGTTGTGCAGCCAGGTGGGAAAAAGCCGAATCGTAAGGCATTTGGCGCTCTTTGTCAGAAAAACTTTATTGTTTTTCCCTATAAGAGCGGATAGTATTAAGAGTATCAAGTATGAGGGGACGTGGCTTTATCGGAAAGCTATTTTCCTATAAAAATATAAGCGGCGAACTTTTCAGTTCGGCGAGAGAAAGGATTCAATTCATGCACAAGGGATTTAAAGCTCTTTTATTTAGTTTGACCGCAGCCTCCGTATTTTCCGGAACGGCGGTTGCGGCCGGATGGACTGTCAACGAGCGCGGACAGCAGGTTTATCAAAATGACAACGGCTCCGTTGCCACGAATACCTGGATTAAGATGACCCAGAACGGACGTACTGAGTGGTATTACGCTACCGCAAACGGAAGCTTGAAGCAGGACGGTTGGCAGAAAATCGGAGACAGCTATTATTATTTTGACGGAAACGGGATGATGCAGACCGGCTGGGTACAGGACGATAAATATTACTGTGACCCGTCAAGCGGAAGAATGGTGACCGGTTGGAAGTTGCTTCCCCTTCCAGAAGGGGTAAGCGCTGCAGAAGGCCGAAAGAGTATTAACAACAACTACTGGTTCTATTTTAATGAAAGTACCGGCGAAAAGCTCTACGCGAGAGATGAGCGCGTGGTCATTAAGACCATCGGTAATGCTTCCTACGGCTTCGATGAAAATGGCATCATGGTCATCGGTTGGGCACAGATCGCCGACGGAAATCCCGAAATCGCGGGCTATTCCTATTTTGCGGATAAGACGGAAGGAAACTTAAAGCTCGGCCAGCGCATCTCTGCAAGCTGGTATGCCACCGTCGGTCCCGAAGGGGACAGCGCAAACCTTTCCACCGGAAATGTAGAATGGTTCTATTTTAAAAACAACGGCCATCCTGCTGCAGGAAACGGTTCCGTGTATGAAGTACAGCGTATCGGGGACAAGCGTTACCTCTTTAACGAGAAGGGTAATCCCGTATACGGCATTCAGAAGGGAAAGACCTCTTCCAATGCTGCCGAAGCCTTCTACTATTGCGGAAAAAATAAAGACGACAGTTCCGTAAAGACCGGTAAAATGAATCTGGTGGACGGAGAAGGCGAAGTCATTACCTGTTACTTCGAAAATAGCGGGAAAGGCGTAACCGGTGTCAAGCAGGATTACGTTTACTATAACGGACGTCTGCAGAAGGCGGAAAAAGGAACACATTATCAGAAGATTACGCTTCCCGGGCAGAACCGGAGCTATGTCATTAACGAGTCCGGAAGGATTATGAAGTCCAGAACCAAGTATAGAGATGCAGACGGAAGCAAGTGGTCCGTTAATGCCAGCGGTGTGATCACCCTGGATGAAGGTTTGGACACGGTAGAATTGCTCTCCCCCGCCGTTACGGACATCAGCTAAACGAAAACCGTTCTTGAGGTATCGGCAGAACTTGCCCGATACCTCATTTTTTTTATCTTATAGCCTCCCTTTATTTTTCTTATCCGGTGACCCTTGACGAAAACGGGAATTCGTCCTACTATGAAAAGGTCGCTAGGGGCGCTGTATGCTGAGAGGTGAAAACCGACCCTTTAACCTGACCCGGATAATGCCGGCGTAGGGAAGCTATACTCTTTGCCCCTCCCAGCCATTTTGGCATAAAGGAGGTTTTTTTATGAAACAAAGTACAGAGAAACTCGCATTTTCAGGGGTGTGCATCGCCCTGTCCATGGTTCTTGGAATGGTTAAGGTATTTTCCCTTCCCATGGGTGGATCCGTGACCGCCTGCTCCATGCTCTTTGCCACTCTGCCCGGCTTCTTTTTCGGAACGGGCTACGGTCTGCTTTCGGGCTTCGCCTACGGTCTAATCAGCTTCTTCTTAAAGCCGGAATTCTACAGTCCCGCACAGTTCGTTGTAGACTATATCTTTGCTTTTTCCGCGCTCGGTCTTTCCGGCCTGTTCAGTCGTAAGAAACACGGTTTGTATATCGGCTATATCGTAGCCTGCCTTGGACGTTTCTTCTTCGCCTTCCTGTCCGGCCTGCTCTTCTTCGCCGCGTATGCTCCGGAAGGCATGAATCCGGCATGGTACTCTTTCCTCTACAACATCAGCTATATCAGTATCGAAGCAGCTGTAACCATCGCTGTCTTACTGATTCCGGCCGTTCACAAGACAATTTATCGTCTAAAGGGAAAGTTCATCCGGGAAGTGCCGGTTCCGTTGCGGCCTTAAATCAATTGAAATTCCTGCAGTAAAGACTTCCGATAAGCTTCACTTTCGGAAGCCTTTTTAATATCCGCAATACGCCCCTCTTCTGCCAGAATCCCCATCAGCTTCGCCATTCTGGCTTCACTCTCCGCTCGACCTTCTGCACGGCCTTCTACACGCCCTTCCGCATGTCCTTCTGCCACCGCTTCTTTCTTCCATTGTCTTTTTAACCGTTCAAGATAACTGCTCATCGTATTCCCTTCTCCTTCCTCTATATAGTTTGTCTCCTTTAGTTCCTTCACTCTTTGAGAAAGAATGCGGGAGTGCATCTTCCTCGGGTCTTCCGCATAAAAATCCTCAATTAGCTCTCCCAATTCATCCTGACTCGTTTTTCCCGTATTCAGATAAATAATATGCGTTTTATCCGGAAAGGAATTACCGCTTTCTTCTATGACGCGGGAAATATGATAGATTTGCCTATTTTCCTTTAAGACATCTTTCTCACAGATAAATATAACATAGCTTTCCGGCAAATTCTCAAACTTTTTTCCTGCTTTTAAAAGGTTCATGTCAATGAGTCCGGAATGGTAACGAGCCCGTTTGGGACTTGCTCCCTTAGCCCCATTCTGCAATTCTATGTTGTATACTATGCCATTTTTATCCGTACAAAAGCAATCCAGGATTAACGATCTCCCCTGCAAATTTTTCAAATCCATTTGCAAGGATTGCTTTTTTACTTTTAGATCCGGCTTTCCGAGTATGGTTTGTAAAATGTACTCGGTACATTTTACATCCAGTAAAACCACTCGTATAAAAGCGTCATCCATGAGAATCAGTCTGGGAATAAGCTTCTGTTTCCAATTTTTTCGTCTTTTTGTATGTACTCCGGTAGCACTCATATACTGCCTCCTTTGAAAAAGAGATTTGAGAATTTAGTTCATAGAACAATGAAAAAAGAAAGAACATAGACTAAAGAATAAAAGTGAAAACGAAAAACGAAAAAGAACGAAAATGACCTAAGTACTTTTCTTAGGATTCATTTTACCAAAGAATAGCGCTTAGGCCTATACTCCATATTCGGATAAGGTTTTTATAGGACTGTCTGAAAAAACTTTGCACAATCGTTTTCCACATTTATCTTGTAGGCTTCCTCTATCCTCTTCCCCCATTCAATAGCTTCCACAGCCTCGGAGACAGTCTCTTAATTCCCTTTCCTGTAAAATAGGCAAGGAAGAGGCAGTAGACCGGACTTAAGAGGTAAAAGAAAAGTTTGAATGCGTCCCTCCCCACGTCTCCTGTAGGGAAAACTGCCGTCCTCGTCTCCAAAAAGCTTTGCAGAAAGAACCACAGGCGGAGAAAGAGATAATGTGAAGCATAGATATAAAAGCTCATTTCACTGAGAGTCTGCAGGATGCTTTTCCCCCTCTTCATAAGAAGGATACTTCCCGCCTTCTTCATAAAGAGACTTAAGAAGAAAAGTGCCATACCGAGGCGATAGAAGACGGTTGCCAGCAGTAAAATGCCGATGGCATGAGGCAGGAGTGTCTGTGCATAGCAAAATAAGGCAAAGAATAGGAGCGGAAAGGAAGGCACAAAAAGCTTTCTTCCGTCCCACAGTAGTGCCAATGCCGCTCCAAAGCTGTAGTAAAAGGCCGCATCTTCGTTTACGAAGGGAATATCCACTTGAAAATACACAAGAAGGAGAAACAGGAGCGGAAAGCAGAAAAAGAGCGGAGACATTGGACTTCCGGTACCCGCTCCGTTTATAGCAGTTTTTTTATTTATGGCAGTACTTCTGTTTATGGCGGTATTTCTGTTTATGGCGGTATTCTCCCTTATAAGGATTCCCAAAATCGCCATAAACGGAAGGCAGAAGCTCAGCAGAATCAGCTGATAGAAGTACCAAAACACCGGATTAAAGCGGTAGAGGAAGATTCCTTCCCACAGGCTTTTCAGGCTCCACTCCGCCTTTCCGAAAGAAAGGTAGAGAAGTGTCATAGCGCTGTTCCAAAGGAGATAGGGAAGGACATAGGAAAATACTCTCGACTTTAGTTTTCTTCTCCAACTTTTCACATCGTCCAAACCTCGGAAAAAGAGAAAGCCGCTTAAGAAAAAAAGCCCGGTACAGCAATCTGTCCCAAGAATTCCGAAAAGAAAAACTCTATCTTGATCAAAAAAGAAGCGGAAAAAAAGCCCGAATGCGGAACAGCCTGCAGAGATGCAAGAGAAAAGTGTGTGCTATGCACAAAAATGACTAAGACAGACAAAAAAAGGGTGTAGGACGGCAGAAAGGAAAAGTAGGGATGGGCAGAAGAAAGCAAGCGTCTCTCCTCTCCTTCCGCATTAGCGGAATGACCGCCTTTTTCCTTCGTGCTCTCCATCCCTACCCCTTTTTCTAAGCGTTATATCCTTACTGCTCAAGAGGACCTCATTGCCCAAGAGTTATCTTATTAGCTAAGGCGAACCTGACCGCCCAAGTGCACTCTCCGACCGATTCTTACATATCGTCAAACTCGATGGTAAACTGTGCATTTTCCGTCGCTCTGTGTGCCTTGTATTCATTGACACGCGCATTGATTCTTCCTACCGGATCAAGGATGGAAGAAATGGAAATGTCGTGATTCATATTGTCGATTAAAAGCGCAATATACTTTGACATATCTACGGAAATATACCATTCTCTCTTCAAGAGCTCTTCCGACTGGTAAATCAGATTCGTGGTTAATACCCCTTCCAAAACGCCTGCAGCATAGGCTTCATCAAACTTGTTCAGGCCGTTTGTAAAAAGCCCGAAGGTACAGCAGGCATACACCCTCTTTGCCTTTCTGTCCTTAAGCGCCTTTGCAGTATCAATTAAGGACTCTCCGGAGGAAATCATATCGTCAATGATGATGACATCCTTCCCCTCCACATCCGTTCCCAGGAATTCATGCGCCACAATCGGGTTTCTGCCGTTTACAACTTGAGTATAGTCTCTTCTCTTATAGAACATACCCATATCTACGCCGAGAACGTTTGCATAGTAAATCGCACGGTTCATTCCGCCCTCATCCGGGGAAATCACCATCATATGATCCTTATCAATATCCAAATCTCTTACATTCAAAAGAAGAGCCTTGATAAACTGATAGGTACAGGAAACATTGTCAAAAGAATCTCTTGGAATCGCATTCATGACTCTCGGATCATGCGCATCGAAGGTGAGGAAGTTCTCCACGCCCATCTCATGAAGCTCCTGCAGCATCATCGCGCAGTCCAGGGATTCTCTTCCGGAACGCTTGTGCTGTCTGGACTCATACATAAAGGGCATGATGACGTTGATACGCTTTGCTTTTCCCGTAGTCGCTGCAATCAAGCGTTTCAAATCCGCATAGTGGTCATCCGGAGACATGTGATTCACATGACCGAAGATGGAATACGTGATGGAATAGTTCATCACATCCACCAGTAAATAAATATCCACACCGCGAACCGTCTCCAAAATCTCGCCCTTTGCCTCTCCCGTTCCAAAACGGGAAATCTTGGTCGGTACGATATAATCCGACTTCTGATAACCGGAAAAGGCCAGCGTCTGCTTGTGCTCACTCTCCCTCTTTGTACGCCAGGAAACCAGATAATCGTTTACCTTCTTTCCAAGCGGTGCAATAGACTGAAGCGGCATCAATGCCAAGGGTCCCACCGGAATCCGCTCAATAAACTGAGACGTTCTAGAATCTGCCATGCTAATCCTCCCTATCCATGATAATTCACAACACTATATTCTAAGCTTCTTACACGGTTCCATCCTGCCTATACGGCATACTCCTTAAAAATACAGGAAAGATACGGAAATGTCCATGCCTTTCTCCCTATCCGAGCCTTAAATCTCTGCCATATAAGGGAATAATCTCATAGTCCGACATCATTCGGGAAACCACACGATCCGAGTAAAGCTCCCGGAGGTCTTTAAAATTCAAATTGGTGGAAATCATCATCGTTTTTCTCGTTAAAATCCGCTGGTTCAAGAGATTGAAGAAACGGGATGCCGTAAAGGAATTCGAAAATTCCGTCCCCAAATCATCCAGGAGCAAAACATCCACTTCTTCCACAAACTCATCCTCTATTCCTTCCCGCATCAGCCTGGAAAAATGATTGAACAGCCCTTCCGCGGTGAAATACAGCACGCTTACGCCCCGATCCAGCAGTGCCTTTGCAATGCAGTGGAGGAAAAAGGTCTTTCCCGTTCCGGTTCCTCCCGTGAAAATAAAGTTTCCCTGATTCTCGGGATAATTTTGGCAGTAGCCGTAAAAATAATCCCGGATGTCCTTCATATATTCCCTAACCGTCTTATTGCCGGTCTGTGCCTTCCTCTCCGTATTGTCAAAGCGTTCCAGCTGAAAACGGGAAAATTCTCCCGTTCCAAAATTTCTCCCATCTTGGACTGCTTGTAGAGAATATCCCCCTGCAACTTCATAAAACAGCGACACTTCTTTCCCTCAAAGATACCGCTGTCCCGGCAAAGAGTACAACTGTAATGCGCTTCCAAATCCTCCGGGGAATAACCTGCCTTCTCCAGGAGCACACGCTTCTCCTCCCGAATCTTCTGTATCGCGGGACGCAGTGCGCGAATGGCTTCCGCGTCTCCCTCCTGCGCCTTCTCCATCGCGGAAATGGAAAGCGTACGCAACTTCTCGTCCAGATCCGCGTAGCCCGATACCTTCTCCAGTACCTCTCTCTGCTTCTCTAAGGCCTCTTTCTCCGCCCGAAAACGTCTTTCGGAAAGAATCTCCTGAATCTCATGAAATTGCTCAGCAGTTAATGCCATTCCGTACTACCTCCCTGCCTCAGCAGCTGTAAGGCCTTTTCCTTTGCCAGAGAATCGTAGTCCACCTCATCCTGCTTGAAATTCACAAAGCGGTTCTTCTTCTCTTCCGGCTTTCCCGCATCCTGCCGCGCATTTTGCTTCCTGCTTTTCTTCGTCAAATCAAATTGCTCTATCAGATTCTTTGCCTGCTTTACTGTCTGAATGCGCTTCTCATGCCAGTCCAGCGCAACACTCTCGATATAGCGGGGGCTCGTCTTATCAATGCTTGCACAATAATCCAGTAAGAACTCTATGAGCTCTGAACTCATCCCCAAATACTCCACCATATACTCAAACTTCTGAATATGGCTGCGGCTCACGCCTCCCGGTAGCAAATACTGTGCCACATAGAGGATACCCTCAAACTCTTCCTCATTGATTTCCTGCTTCTTTTCCTCTATCGGAAGCAGATTCCGCTGCGTGTAGGACACGTTCTGCTCTGCTAAAGGCAAATTTTTTTCTGCAAGAGGTAAATGTTTCTGATTTTTCTCAGCAAAAAAAGACAGCTTTGTAAAATTGTTCGCCTGCTTTCTGTGTAAGACTTCCTCGGAAAGTCTGGCAGCCTCCTCGGAGCGAATTTCTTCCTCTACCGCCTTCGCCGTCCCTTCTTTGAAAATCCCTCTTTTTTCCCAATATAAAATAGCTCTCTTGATGTCGTAATCCGTCAAGTTCAATGCATCCGCAATAGAATGAATCTTCAGGTTCTCCCGTAAATGACGCAACAAATAGAGGTAGACCCGAACATACTCTCCGCTTGCCTCCCCTAAATATTCATCTATAAATGCATTCGGGACGCAGGTAATCTCCGCCTTTATCCCTTCTTGAAACTGAATTTCCATCTCTGCCCTTTCCCCGTCTTCTCCCGTTGTCATACTCGATTTGCATCATAGCACAGGAAAAAAATCTCTTCAATGGCACTGTTCCACAAGTTTATCAACAGGACTTATCCACAGCAATGTGGATAATGTGGGTTTCTTTTTTCCAATATTCTAAAAGCCTTTATTTACTGGCTTTTTTACACTTTACTTCTTCTAATGACAGCAACTTTATCCACATTTCATAGGTGGATTTCCAAAAAAATCTTCCTCACGAAAGTTTTTTTATTTTGCTATGATTCCTGTAAAAAATAAAGAGCCTCCGACGTCGAAACCGACGTCCAAGACCCTTATTATCGTATAAACGAGTTTTGTACGAAACTTTACTCGATAAGAAGCCTTGCCACCCGCAATGCGTGTGGCAGTTTGTCTCCCTACAAATTATTTCTCCTATTAATATATCACACCGATTATGGGTAGATACCTTTACTATTGGATATTCTTCTTCTGTTTCTTTTTCTGCCCTAAGCCCCAGAAAAGAAGAGATATCATGGAAACTAGTGCAAACATACCGTAGAGTGCCATGACACTGCCGTCGCCCGTAGCAACCTGTCTCAGTACACCGAGGACATCCGGTTTCTTCATGGTTACATCCGGAGTGGTAATCAGAGGTCTGTTTTCACCTTGTACAGTCGGAACCTTCGGATCCGGTGTATTGGTTCCCGGACTTGGCGGCCTGTTTCCTCCACCGCCCGGATTTCCGGGGGTTGAGCCTCGACTATAGCTATTGTTAAAGACAATCTCATTCTTCTTAGCCAGGTCCTCTCCGGTTCCCACCAGAGCAACCGCTGCAAGATAAGGCGGAACAGGATTATCATTCGCATCCTTCGTAAATTCCATTACCTTCACCAGAACCGTATATACTGTCTGATCATAAGTAAAATAACTCTTATTCCCTGCCGTTTGCTTAATGAAATACCGGTAATCTCCCTTTCTTGTATAGGTCATTTCATTAAAGTTCAGTTCGTGTTGCTGTGGTCCTGCACTTGTCACTGTAAGCTCGCTTGGACTTGCAAGCGGTGTAATCGCCGCATTTTCACTTGCCGGATCCACTTCCATGGTAATCTTATAGGTCTCTTCCGGAGCATTACCGGAAATATTTACTTTAACAGGAATCTTTACGGATGTACTCTCAGCCGCTTTGGCAACCATTCCCAACCCTGCCGATAGGAAAAGCACAGCCGATAGAAGCTTGCCAGCCCTTATTAAAAACTCTTTTGCTTTCATCTCCGTTACTCCTCCATTTATGGGTTCACTCTTACCATAACTACTGCTCTTCCGTTCGTTTCCAAAGAAACACAGGTAGACAAGGCCATAATCTGATCCGATTCCTTCATGCCGATGTCTCTGAAATTCGTAGCGTGATTCTTCAAATACTCTACCAGTTCCATGACATGTCCATTTTTATTATCCGTCCTGTATATCATTTGGTCATACGCGTCACACTCTATGACGGCAAAGACATCCAGCTTTCTTGCTCTTCCATCCGGTAAAAAAAGATGTCCTGTCAGGTGCTTATCAAAGTAATCCTTCTTAATGAACTCCATGACATCCCCATACATCCCGCCGTTATCCATGTGGTGACCATAGGTCAGCATATAGGGATCGCTAAAGTCCGCTTTGTTTTTGGCGCTTAGAAAAATTGAACCGGATAAGGAAAACTCACACGTTACATCCTTATTAACATACTCCATATCGTCTTTTCCCTGAACCATGGGGTAGTCAATGTGTGTTCCGTCTAAAGTAATCCACGCTCTGGTATCGGGATTGATCGCCATAAGCTCTTGCAGGCTCAGCCTCGTTTGCTCGGGATTGTCCAAGCTGGGCTTATACTTTAGAAGATCATTTTTCAGAAAGGCACCGCTCATCGTTACATAGGTGTCCCAAAGAGAATATCCTCCGAAGGACAACATAACCACCATAAGGATGATTGCAAGAAAGGATAAAATCTTGTCGCCAAATCTGGCGGCACTTGCTACTACATCCATGCTTTGTCCTTTCTACTCCTTTAACTTGTACACTGTGTGTACATGATAAACTTTGCTAAACTATCGTCTATTTTCACAAAATTTATAATCTACATACCTTGTATTTCCAGTATCCCTCCCGGGGAGTAAACTCCCCGGGAATTATACTGATTCAAAACTTTCCGTAAACCCCACCGAGTTTGGAGAAGAAGATTTGATTACTCGACAAGACTCGCAGAAATATTTTGAAGCTTAGTTAAAGAATATCGAGAAATTATTCCTCTTCCTTCTTACGGTTAACGAATACTACACCTAATCCACCTGCTACAGCAAGCATCAAAGCGTACGGAGCAACATTCATTACGATACCGGTCGGTGTAATGTTACCCTTGGTATTGGTAACAACAACCTTAGCTTCGTTCTTCAGAACGTTAAAATCTAACTGACGATCATTATCTACATCAATTGCAGTCTTATTGATACGAGATCCTGCTTCCTTAGAACCGGTGTTTGCATAGTTGGACTCATCCTCACCTGCAGTAACTGTGTAGCTTGTGTCGGAATCAATTTCCTTTACAACAACCTTATCACCCTTGGTTAAACCGGTGATCTTGATTCCCTTACCCTGTCCTGCTTCGAAGGTTACAATTTTGTGATTATCTGTTGTAAGCTCTTCACCTGCTGCACTTGCTACAATATGATTACCAACAACATTATCTGATCCCTCATTGATTACAGCGTACTTCTCTCTCTCTCCTGTTGTTACAGCGGTAGTACTTGCAGGAATAACGGAAACTTGGAACTTAAATGCCTTGCTCAGATTCGATCCATTACCTTCAATCTTCTTTGCGATGTGTACTACATGAGTAGAATCGTTTGGCTTGTCATCATTGGGAGGTGTTACAGGAGGTGTATCCGGGTTCTCTGGGGGCGGAGTCGGGTTACCATAGTTATTGGAAATTCCGGAAACCTTTTCGCCAAGAGCTGTCTTCTTTTGTTCCTCTGTAAGTTTTGTATTCCCTGCTTCTACGCGAACTACCTTTGTAATGAGGTGATCTACTTCCTGTCCGCCCTCTGTCATATGATACTTCATAACATAGAGCTTAAACTTAGATGCACTGTACTTTACACCCTCGTACTCGCTATCCTTCTCTACCAAATCATACTCGTAGGTTCCGTATGGCTTAGTTGCAAATTCAGACTCAACAATCTTAAATTTAGCATTTGCAGTAAAGTAGGGATATACTTTTCCGTTTACATTCTCTTCATCATCTTTGAACTTAAGATTCGGTGCAACAGTAGGTGCGAATGTAGCTTTCTCTGCTACAATAACTCCGCCTGCAGGTCCCGGAACTGTATTTACTTCTTCTTCCTTCGTTACAGCACCCTGTTTAACTTGATATTTCCACTTGCCGTTAGCAGTCGCAGGTGTAATCTCGAAGTCAAAAGCAGTCTGCGGTGCTAAAGTTTCACCATCTACGTACAACTTCTTGGTGAATGGAATGGTCAGCTCATTTGCCGGAAAAGCAAATGCCGGAACAGCCATGGACATTACCATCATTCCGGATAATGCCAGTGTTGCGAGTTTGTTTAAATTCTTTCTCATTTTTTCTCCCCTTTTTTAAAAAATAGTAGAAGTGTGTGATATATAAACAGAAGGTGTGCGCCTTCAATTTATTGAGTTACGTGAGGTACGGCTTTGCGCCGTTCTCATTTTCCATTGAAAAGTCTTATATTCTTTCCTGCTTAGCCGATATTACATCTGTCTAAGCTATCTCTTCCGATGCAGATGCAACTGCTGTTGGAGACGCCGGAGTCGCCATTTAAACTCCTTTCGTCGGTCTTCGGTGATTCGAAGTTCTTTTCCAACTTTGTTCTTCTTCAGCAGGTGTATCTGCATCGGAAGAGATATTTTTATAAGCTTTTCAACGAACTTGGTAGGTGTTTCTTTATCAGGAAAGGATGGTGTTTCTATCCTTTCTTTTTGTTTTACGAAGTCTCTGTATTCAGTAGACTTCCTGCTTAGAAAAGAATCTTAAATCTCTACTCTTTTCCTTTTCCTGATTGTGAGGTACATCCCCGCCATCATGGTGAATCCGAAGATACTGAAGAGGTACGGTGTAATGTCTCCACGAAGTCCGGTCGGAACCAAAGTGATTCTCGGGTTTTTGAAGGTAAACTCTTTCCCTTGATCCATAATCTCGGTAATCGAATAATCACACTCATTAATATGAACTTCCTTAATCGTTATCGGTGACTCGTGACCGGAATTGTTCACTACCGCTTTCGCTACTTCATATCCTTCGTCTTTTGACTCCAATATTTTGTAGTACAAGTTTGCATCCAAGTCTAAACTGATTGACTCACCGTGCTTCAGAGAAATCTTTGGCAAGTACGTCTTAACCGTCTTATTATCCCCTATTGGAACGGGTATTTCGTCCTTATATCTGCCGGTTACTATGTCCCCCTTCCCCGGATTCTCCGCTATCCACTTGTTGATTATCGTTTCGATTTCTCTATAGTTCAGTGCTTCATACTCGGAACCGTTATACTTATATAAAGCAATGTAGAAATCAAATTTCTTGTTTAGAGCTTCCTGTGAATAAGCTGTGCCTCCAAATTCTTGAACAATCTTCTTGATGGTGACAGTCTTCTTAGGCTGTTCCTTTTGATAGCTGTTTTGGAACTTAAAGATTCCGCATGCCGTATTGTCAATGGATTTGGGACCATTCGGACCGCCTCCGCCTATATATCTGTACTGTGTACCTGGTTCATCCGGATCCAAAACCGCTTTAGCCTTGTTGTTCTCTAAACCGTTAATATACTCCCAAACATGATAATCATATTTCTCGGAATCAAGGTTATTTACTGTAATGCTAAGCTTTGGCTTACCGTTTGCTTCGTTGATGAGTAGAATCGTAACTTCATGATTCTCTCCGTCAATGGTAACCGGCACTTTCTTACCGTTTCGGGATACTTCCGGATCATTCAGAGCATCTGCCCAAGGCGCCTCTTCAAAGTTGATTGTTAAGAAAGACTTTGCAGGATTCGTTCCCGGCTTATTCTCCGATCTTAAAATATCAAACTTGAGTTGCTGGACTATCTCCTTTCCAAACTTCGTTACGCCGGAACTGTTATTTACAAGCTTCTTATCCAAGCCGACAAAGGTTTTCTCAATTTTTAAATCAGCCCTGTTGACCTTGATTATCGGTCTTTTATAATCTTTGCTCTTATCCTGGCCTTTCCACTTATAACCGAATTTCGCTTCATCGTTCGTATATAAACCAAATTTTTTTGCAGAGGTTCCATACATTGCAGAGTTGCTAAACTCTGACGGTAAGCTAATTTCTTCTCTCCTGAAAATGTCTTGCAAGTCTGTACGTTCATCTCCTTCGTCTTTTGAAGCTTGACCATTTCGGAGCTTTTCGTAAGCCTTTACACTTGGTTTGATTGTCGCAGTTAGGCGTATTTCATACCCTCCGGGTAATGCGAAATCTGCCGGGTCGGTACTTAGTTTTATTTTACCTCCCTGTTCCAAGCTAGCTAACGGCTTTTCAAGAATGAATTTCTTCAGACCCATATCTTTTAATTGAGCTTCTGTTAGAGCATTCCCGTCCGGTTCTACTCCATTCGACTTCATCTTAAATACTTCAACTTTAAGCTCTGTATCCTTCACAAAAGTAACATTTTCGCTTAAGGTATCATTGATTGTAAGATTTGTTGCCTTTGGAGCTATTGTGTTTTTAAGCTCTATAAAAGTGGACTTTAATAACTCGGGAGTTGAACCATCATATACTTTATGATCTACATTTTTTGCTAACGCAGATCCGGCACGAATGAATTTCGATCCAAAACTCGCCCACTTACTGTCCTGATCAAATGCATGAGCTTCTGTAAGTTCCTTCAAGTGAGGCCAGTTTTTCGTATTTCCTATTCCTATGCTATAAAAAGCAGAATACCTATCAATTTTTGCCAGTAATCCCCTAGCTTGATTTAGTCCTACTCTGTTGAATGTTTTTCCATTTCCATAGGAGTAGCCCCTCTTTAAGTTTGTGACAGTTTCGAAAACACTGCTGTAATTTTTATTAAAACCTGTATTAACGGTTGTATCATCGTATTGTCCATCTTCAAGAGCGTAGCTGTACATAGGATCTCCGTCTGCAAGCATAACAACAATCTTTTTTGCATTCGGTCTAGCTTTATTGGCTCCCACTATTTTGCCTTGAAGTTTTTGGTATTCGTCTCCAGTCAATAAATAGTTCATTCCAATTATTGCAGCTACATAGTTCGCTCCTGTGTTTACAGACTCAGTTTCAGGAAGATTTTTAAGGTTTCTTTTAAACTGTTCTGCAGAAGATGTAAATTCGTATACACGGGTGGTATCATTGAACGGAGTATCTGTAATTGTAATTGATTCAGGTTTTACCTTCGATTTCTTTTCATCAGCCAGTATTCTTCTGTCTCGAGTTGGTCCTCCCCAGTAAAAGTATCCACCTTGAGCTACCGTTTCTTTTCTATCACCGCCAAATCCAACTAAAGCAAATTGTGCATCATAGTTTTTATCACCTGAAATATCATCCACCATCGCATTGATATATTCTATGGTCTTATCTTTTCTACTTACTAGTGATTTTTTTGACGCAAAATCATCTTCGGTATAGTCTCCAAGCCCTTCAATCGTCTCGAACGGCAGGTTCATACTCTTAGTAGTATCCAACAAGAAAATGATGTCCAGCTCTTCTTTTGTTTGATTTTTAACTTGTCCTGTAAGAGTCAAGTCGTATGTTCCATCAAGATTGTCTTTAATAAACTTTTCATTCCGAGGCTCTACCTCTTTATCATCAATCTTGGTGACTGTTACAGGATCAATATCATAAACGAAATAGAAGTCATATGTACCGCAGTACTGTATCTGTCCAGCACTGTTATACCAATACCATCTTGTATCATGTTCTCCATTGCGGTAGCTTTTCCAGGTCATAAATCCTGTGTCATTAATGTATTTAACGCCTTCTCCAAATTCTTTTGGAGGGTTGGAACTATCGTACTTATACTGGATATCAAAATAATCCGTACTATTTCCATTGTTTATGTATTGTAGATTGTCATAGGGAAGCTTAAAGGGATAAACTTCAACAAACTTATATCCATAGAAAGATTTTAATGCATCTCCACTAGGTGTAGAATCCGGATTCGGACTTCTATTAAAGAACGTTTGTCCAACATATAGCTGAGAGCCATAGATGCCCGAACGTTTTTTAATTTCAACCCTTTTCGTTGGCCAAATCTCATTAAAGTTCTTATCCACATAATGAAATCTGATTGGCGGACAGTTTGCTAACTCATCATCAGTCCAAGTAATCTGATACAAGGAGAAAGAATCCACCGTAAATTCCTTGGTGATTGTTTCCTTCTTTACTTCCTCATCACTATCACCATTATTTGTTTTCAAGGTGCTTTTTGAATTTTCTAATTCCTTTTCATCTTCACTATTGTAAGTTGCATCATCATTTACAATAAGTTTTTTAGATGCATTTGCTTGAACTACCGTGTCTACCTTTTCAATCTCTTTTGTTTCATCATTTTCTACCAGGTGATGAATGGAGATTGTGTCGGGGGAAACCGTTTCAGGTAAAGCCTTCTTATCAATAGTAATTCTTACCGATACCGGAGACTTTGGCTCTACTTCTGTAGCGCTGTCTTTCTTATCCACAAAGCGGATATCCAAGCTAGCTGCATCGTCGTAGATGGAATGCTCCTTCAGAACCTTAACCTGTTCTTCGGAAAGCTTTTCTCCTTCGGTTTCTTCTTCCGGCTTAAAGAGACGCTTTGCTTCTAAAACCACTTCTTTATCGAAAGCCGCTTCTTCATAGAACACTTCTACGGTTGCAAAGCCTTCGATTTCAACGTTCTGGCTCTTTCGGCCAAGCTCATTTAAGCTGTACTGTGAGAATCTCGCCGATACCAGCTCTCCCAGGAATTCTTCATAGTGGCTGATAACATCCTGTAAGAAGCCGCTAAACTTTACTTCAACTTCTTTAGTGCTTTCTTTCTTTACCGGAGCTTCGGCCGCAGTTTCCGTTTCCGCAGACTCTTCGTTCTTCTCTTCAGCCTTTACTGCCGCCTCGGATGTCTCTTGTTCGCTTGTTTCTTCCTTCTTTTCCTCGGAAACAATGCTTACCTTGGATGCACTGTCTTCTGTGCTTGCCTCCGTAACGGAAGCTTCGGTAGTTTCTTCTTTCGATGCAGCCTGCTTGGCTGTTTCCTTTACTTCTTCAGAGGATGTAGTGGACTCTGCAAGCTGTGCTTCCGATGCAGTGTTCTTCGCCTCTGTACTTTCTTCTATCTTACTTTCCGGCGCCTTCGTAGTTTCTACCGGAACTTTCTTTTCTTCTTTCTTCAGCTTATCCACAAGTTCCTTGAAAAGCTGTGTCTTCGGAGATACCGTAACCTTCGGGTACTTGTTTCCGTCTACGGAAAGCTGGAAGGTGATTCTGTGGTCCGCCTTATTCTTATAAAGGAAGGTAATTAACTCGCTTCCTGTCAGCTCCGTGTTTCTTACCAGGTTGCTGTCAGAAGCAAGGTTTTCCTCTTCTTCCTTCTTAACGGACTCTGTTTCTTCTCCCTTCGGGAACAACTGTTCCAGCTGACTCTTTCCGTCATAGAGAAGCAAGCTTTCCTTACTTTCTTTTCTAACGAGGTTGTCCAGATCCTGTGCATCTCTTTCTACAAAAACCTGTAAACCGGCTTCTTCTTCCGCAAGGCTTTCGGAAAGTCCTTCGGAGATACTGTCTAAAGGAATCTCGTAAACTTCTTTATCCAAGGAGAAGATTCCTGCATAGCTCTTCTGTAATTCCTCATCCTTGCTGTATCCCTTTAAAACCGAATCGTCAACTCTCTCTCCCTTTTCAATCGCTTCCTTTGCCGCTCTTCTTAAGTCTTCTCCAAGAAGCTGTACCTTCACCTGTGTTCCGGAAACGGAGATTTCGTTATTCTGTTCTTTATTCCCCTGTTCCGCTCTTCCGGGAATCGTTAGTCCTCGATAGCCCGTGAACAGGAGGCACGCAATCAAGAGCATAGAAAGCTTCTGCTTCATACCCTTGTTCATATTCATTATATGATTGTTCTGATTAGTCTTCATCATACCTACCTCTTCACAGCACCTTGTCATTTCTACAGTAATAACAGTTTCGTCAGTACAGTACGGGCTCGATGTTGCGGGCGTTCCTCCTCTGTAACTCACTCTATACTTTTCGATTGCATCGGATGTGATACAATCCCTACTCTGATATCGATTCTATCAATCCCATTTTCTTTTTCAATAGACCTTGCTTAAGAGGCCTTTAAAATGTCATAGAATCGGTTTTCCCCGTTTTGAAACAAAAATTTCTTGTTTTGGGATTGGAGAAATCATTGTCATAAACCGCATCATAGCTCTTTTATTTTGTGCAGTTTTTCTTTTACCTCCTTCAAGTTGAAATATTTTCTTAGTTTTTCCTCTCTTCTTTCTTTAGAAGAGGAGTCTGCATGGAATTTAACATTTCTTTCTCGATGCCCTTCTGCTCCACTCTATTCTTTCATTGGAGAAGGGTGTTTTTGCATTTCGTAATTGCTAAAAATATTAAATTCTTAAAACATTTTTCGACAAGCTTTATTTTTTTAATAAATTGATTTTGCCATTTTTGTTAATTTTTTTTCAAAGAAACAGATTACAAAGCTAAAAATGGCTATTTTAGGGCATTTTAAAGGGTGGGGATTCTCTTACAAATTTTTCTGCATTTAGTGGAAAGTATGCTATATTTATTCGTGGACAAAATGTCCGGGTGGATAGAAAGTCATTTTCAAAGAGTAAAAAATAGAATGTTTAAGAAAGAAGGAGACGGAATGACGATACAAGAAGAAAAAGCTTATCAAGAATTACAGATTTTAGAAGAGAGATACCCTGTGCTTGTCCCGTTGCATAAGGAGATTGCAGAGGCATTTTCCATGATGCGGGATTCTTTTGAAAGGGGCGGCAAGCTTCTTCTTTGCGGAAACGGCGGAAGCTCCGCGGACAGTGACCACATTGTCGGAGAGTTAATGAAGGGTTTTTGTAAGAAGAGAAGGATTTCCGAAGAGCTCTCTTCCGAACTCAAGACTCTTTACGGTGAGGCGGAAGCGGAGTATTTTACAAAGCATTTGGAGCAGGGACTGCCGGCTATCGCTTTCAGCGCGCAGACTGCGCTGCATACAGCGTATAGCAACGACCAGGATGAGGCCTTATTTTACGCACAATGTCTCTTAGGATACGGAAAGAAGGAGGATGTGCTTTTCGGCATCAGTACTTCAGGCAATGCAAAGAATGTGGGATATGCTTTAAAGCTCGCCAAAGCTATGGGGATTAAGAGCATTTTACTGACAGGAAAGGACGGCGGTACCGGAAAGGAGCTGGCCGATCTCTCCATCATTGCACCCTCCAAGGAAACTTATCAGATTCAGGAGCTGCACCTGCCGATTTATCACTGTCTGTGTTTGATGATAGAAGCATATTTTTTTGGATGAACAAAGACTAGTATTTCAATGGCTATGAAAAAATATAATCTTGACAAAAACAGTAAACTGACGGATGAGCAGTTTTTAGAATTAAAAGAAGCAGCCCTGCGCCCACTCTCCTTTGATGAAGATTGCCCTGAACTAACAGACGAAGAACTTGCCCGATTTAAGAGAATTGCAGAAATAAATAAAGAAGAGAGAAGGAAGCAATCTGTAACTCTTCGTTTATCCCCACATGCTCTTAAAAAGGCAAAGTCTCTCGGAAAGGGATACACTTCCGTATTAAGTAGGATATTGGAGTCTGCCTTAGATGATAATGAATTGCTAAAGAAAAGCTTATAATATCGCCTTTACCGCATCCAAAAATGTAGGAAAGTAGGAGAAGTCTTGCTTTCCTTCTTTTTTTGCTTTTTTCAGCTCCTCTTGTCCGTAGCCTGTACCGAGGAGTATAGGATTAACACCAAAGTTCCCGCCGGCCAAGCAGTCCAAAAGCTTATCTCCTACCATATAGGAAGAGCTGAGCCAGCTCTTTCTATCGGGAAGCGTTCGATTCTCTTCTTCCAGCTCTGCTTCTTCCCTTGCAGTCAATCTATAGGGGGAGTGAATTTGTATGGTATGAGCAACACTTTCTATGCCACTTAATTCCTTCTCTATGGTTTTTCCGGCACTATTTCTCTCTTCCGTAAGCATATCCCATTCCGCCTGATAGAAGAGTCCGGCCTTCGGCTTTCTGCAGAAGCAGTCGGTATTGTACGGAGGAAGTCCCTCCAAGTGGTGAGGGCAGTAGTAGATTCCTTGCAGGAGTATGCCCTGCTTCCTAAGCTCCTCTCTCATATAACGGTGAAGCAGCTCTGCATCTTTTTCCGTGTAATATCCTCTTCCAATTCCTGCCTGATTCGTAATCACAACAAGCTGAAAGCCGTGCTCATAGAGAAGCTTCATCCCCTCTATCACGCCGGGCAGAAAACGGAAGTCCTCCGCCTTATGGAGGTAAGAAACTTCTTCGTTAATTGTTCCGTCCCGATCTAAAAATACGGTTTTTTTCAGCATTTTCCGCTCTCCACATCTTCCCTAAACTGCGCATAGTCTTCCGGAATCCCGATATCCATAAAGTAGCCGTCCGAGGGAATCGCCTGAAGATAAAGGCCGTCCTCTAGCCATGCCGGGATGCAGTCATTTTCCAAACTCTGCTTTCCTTCGGGGATTTTCTCAATAAGGCTTTTTTGCATGACATAAATGCCCCCGTTGATTTCTCCGGGGCGCGGTGCTTCCGCCTGATCCGAAGACATTTTCTCATTCCAACGAAGAATCCGCCCGCTTTCATCCTTAAGGATTGCTCCGTAGCGGGAGATATCCTCTATTTTCCGGCTGGCAATCGTCATAGCCGCCTTGTTCTTAAGCTGCTCTCTTAGCAAGCTTTCATAATCCGTATGGAAATAAGTATCCGCGTTTAAGACGAGGACATTTTCCCCGGAAACATGGAAAAGAGCATTGCGAATCGCACCGCCTGTCCCTAATGGACTGTCCTCATACGAATAGGAAATAGAAAGTCCATAGTCCTCTCCGCTCTGAAAATACGCCTCTATCTGTTCTCCCATATAGCCGAGGGCAAATATCAGGTGCTTTACACCGCTCTCGGAAAGCATTTTCACAAGGTAATGCAAAAAGGGCTTTCCGGCTATATCCGCCATGGGCTTCGGGCGGTCGGAGACCACTGAGCGAAGCCTCGTACCAAGGCCTCCGCATAAAAGAATTGCTTCCATAGATTTTTCCTAGCTCCTTCCTAACTATGCTGTGCTCGTATCAAGTTGTATTGCAATCGAATCCGATGCTACTGAGGGATTCTCATTGATGATTTCAAGTAGTTTTTCTATTCTTCCTCGCTTTTTACTGCTTTATGAGATAGTTTGGATTTTATCCCATCATTTATCACCTCAGTTTTGTCTTTTGGGGATTTATCACCTCATTTATCACCTCATTTTTACCTTTTTTGGGATTTATCACCTCATTTATCACCTCATTTTTACCTTTTAAGCGATTTATCCCATCATTTATTCCATCATTTTTGCCTCAGTGTCCACTTCTCCGGACTTTGTTACACTATAAGTATGATTTTGGGATTGTATGTGATTTTAGCCGCATACTGCGATTTTGCAGCTGTTGGAATAAGGGGTAATCTGAGCCCGCCGGTACTTGCGAAAAACAAAGAAACTGCAGTTTTTCGCTTATTATCCGCAAGGACAGACTTTTCATCAGAAAAGTCGTCCTGTAGCGGACCAACTTCCGAAGGAATTTGCTTTGCGAAGCAAAGTGAGCAATGGGCTACCGAGCCCATGCTCAGTCAGGGCGAAGTTAGCGGGAGCGTGCCCCTGTTTCAACAGCTGCAAAATGCAGTGTTAGCATAATCTTCTTACACTCCAAAATCATCCTTTATCCCCTTAAACACTGCATCGGGGGAGAAATATTCCGCAATATACTCTGTCGCCTTCTTCGAATACTCCCGAATCCTCGGCAGATTCCGGTACAGCAGCACCGCTTCGTCGGCGAATTTCCGGGGATCGTCCTCTACGACCATGACTTCCTTCGCATGGGGAATGCCTTCTGCGCCACAGGAGGTGGTAAGCACTGCAGCACCCTCATGGAGGGCTTCCACTACCTTTCCTTTTACCCCTGCGCCGTAGCGGAGCGGAACAATCACAAGACGGCTTTCCTGATAGAGCTCATGCAGTCTCTCATCGCTCACAAAGCCGAGAACCTCGACTCCTTCTATCTTTTCCAGCTCCTTCACCTTTTCCGTAACGTGACTTCCTACAATACGGAACTTCAGCTCCGGGAGCTGTCTTTTCATAAAGGGAAGGATTTCTCGAGAGAACCAAAGAACGGCGTCCTCATTGGGCGGGTGCGCAAAGCCTCCCACAAAGAGGATTCCCTCTCTTTCTTCTCCAATCTTCTCTACTGCTGCAGGCTTATCAAAGACATAGGCGGTAATGGCCTTTACCGGGATACTGTCGTCTATCTTATGGATTTCCTCGACTTCCAAAGAAGAGGGATAATAGTTCATTTCCGCCTTGCCCATCACGGAGAACTCCATATTTTTAAAATACTGAATTTCTTCCAGAAGCTCCGGTCGCTGCTCGAGCTCGTACTCTCTTTGGAGACGGAGGAAGTGCAGGTCGTGTCCGTAGAAAATAATCTTCCAGGGCGTATTTTCCTTAATGAAATCAATGTACTTTGTCGCAATATGCGGACGGTTCAAATACGCGACGTCAATCATGTCCTTGTTTCGCTCCATCCAGTTCCAGATATCGCCCTGCATCTTCGTGCCGTAAAGCACCTCGATTCCGAGTTCCTCCAAAGCGGAGGTATAGGGTTCCTCATGGAGGAAGTTATCCCCGAGGAATTTCACGATTACCCCTTTGTCCGTCAGCATTTTCAGGTACTGATAGGTCGTTTTTGAACCGGCATCCTTATCGAAGGTCGGTACATAGTGGTCAACAAAGAGAACATAGCGCCTTCCCTGCCCCCGTTCCCTTGCACGGAAAGGATTGGGATTACCGGTATTGACACTCTGTTTTTTCAGCTCTTCCTTCCACTTTTCCTTGAATTTCTCCTGATTTACCTTCTGATAACGCTTTAAGCCGCTGCCCTCCACATCGGTGCCGTTTGAAATTCCCTCATAGTGGATGACCTTGGAGCGTGGCTGATACAGCACCTTAAAGCCGTGCTTCCGCACGGAGAAGGCGAGGTCGGAATCCTCACAGTAAGCCGGAGCAAAGAGTTCGTCAAAGCCCCCGATTTCTTTCCAAAGGGAAGTGCGAATGAGAATTGCCGCACCGGAGATATAGTCCACTTCCTTCACATAATTATATTCCGGATCATCCGGGTTCTGCAGTCTTCCGTAGTTCCAGCCGGAGGCATCGGACCAGATAATTCCGCCTGCCTCCTGAAGCCTTCCGTCCGGGTAGACGAGCTTTGATCCCACCATACCGGCATCCGGGCGCCTTTCCATAAGCTCAAGCAGGGAAGAAAGCCAGCCTTCGGTCACTTCCGTATCATTGTTTAAGAAGAAGATATATTCTCCTCTTGCGACTTCCGCTGCCTGATTGCAGTTTTTCAGGAAGCCCATATTTTCTTTATTTCGAGCAATGACGAGGTTCTCCGAAAAGAGACGCAGATCCCTCGTTGCGTCAGTGGAAACATCATCCGCAATAATCACTTCGTAAGGCGTTTCCTCCTGGCTCGTGTGAGCAAGGATGGATTGCAGGCAGCGATAGGTATAGTGAATCTGGTTATAGCAGGGAATGATAATGCTGACCTTCGGCTGCTCCATTTTCTCAAAACGAACTTTTCCGCCCTCTATGTAAGCCTTTCCGATTTTAAAATGCCCTAAAATCCGATTTCTTCCGTCCGGAAGAAGATAAAGAAGCATCGTTCTGATCGGGTGCAAAAAGGTCTGCGTGATATAGTGGAGAATCAGTCTTCTCCTGCTATCCTCCGGAAAACGGCGATTGAAAGCGGAAGAGACTTTTCTTCTTACACGGGAATAGAGGCTCTGATGTTTTTCAAAGTACGCCTTTTCCGTCTGAAGCTGCGCAATATCCCGTTCGTGGGTGCTGATCACCTTTTCGAGGTTTCCGACGTGCACCTGGGTCAGACGCAGCACTTCTCTTTCTTTCTTCAGTGCCACATCTTTGTCCTTTATATCTTCCTGAAGATGCGCAATGATTTGCTCTTTTTCCTCTATCACTTCCTTTTGCTTTCGGAAGTTTTCGGGGCTGAAGCGCTGGCTGCGGTAAGCCCAGATATTGCTCTCCTCGCTCTCTCCGTGTACTTCCTCCTGGAATTCTCTTTCCTTCTTCTCCGCAGCGAGAAGCTCCGGCTTTCCCACGGAGAAAAGACGGAAAAAGCTCTCTTCGTCTCTATATCTTAATTTATGCTTATAGCTTTCGTACCAGTAATGGAGAATCCGATACTCCAGAAAGCTCCTTTCCACGCCCTCCGGAAATACCCATTCGCAGTCAATGAGCACCGCCTTATCCTGCACCATTAAGACATTTTCAAAAAGCAAATCATAATTCGCAGGCTGGATCCACTCCTCCCTTCCAAGAAGAAGAACTAAGGCCTCCGTAATTTCCTTAACGGGCGCTTTTCCGTCGGAAATCAGTTCTCCGAGGATTTCGGAAATGCTCTTTCCCTTTACAAAGGGATAGGCGATATAGGAGAGTGCGTCCGAGGATTCATAGGCTCTATGGAACTGCATTTCCTCCAGGACGCTGACATTTCGATCGGCAAAAAATGCTTCCATCAGCTTCCGTTTTTCCGGAAGGGACTCGATGTGCGCATTGGCTTCCTTCGTTATGCCCTCTTTTAAAACGAACTTTTCCCCTTTTTTCTCCGTAAGGATTTCCGTCTTGATGGCATACTCGGGCTTTCTGCTGGAATTGTACTTAATATAGTCCACTCTCTTACTGTGGATGTCCTTCATGCCCCGAATGCCCGCCGTGTCCTTTCTAAAACGATAGAGAAAGCAGGGCGCAAAGGCGGGAAATACCCCTTCCTCGGAGAGGGCGATAATGCTCTTTCCCTCCTCTCCTTCCTTCGGGAGTCTGTCCTTGGTATAAAAATGAATGGGATAATCCAGAGACGGAAGCGGAAAATACACTCTTCCCTCTCCCTTCTCATACTTTGTGAGCAGGACTTTCTCAATGCTTTGTAACTCCAATAGGTTTGTATAGGCGAGTTCCTTCTCCAGATACTCTGTCGCCAGGCTCTCCATACTTTTCTCATTATGTATTCCCAAAACAATTTCCCCTCCGGGAACCAGATATTTTTCCATAAGGGAAGAAAGCAGGAACTCCAACGAGTCCTGAAAAAGCGTAAGGAGACGCTTCGTAAGGTTCGGAATCAAAATGTAATCATATTGTCCTTCCTCCAGGCGAAGCGAGAGACGTTTTACCCGTCTCTTTAAGCGGCTTGCAAACATCTCCTCCGTCTCTTTATCGGAAAGAAGCAGAACTCTCGCATCTCTTTCCAAACCGCCTTCAGCCGGGAAGAAATAGATCCAATCTATGAGATTGCCTTTATATTCGCTAAATGTCATGCGTCATGCCTTTCCAGAGTCACCTTCGACTCCATATCGTAAATCCCCACCGTATTTTTATTGGACAGCACGGTGATGCTGGTAATATCGTATTTTCTGTCATAAACGGTATGCTCTCCGCCCTCAAAGCCCGTACAGGAAATGGAAAGGAGATACTCTCCGCCCTGCAGGTTCATTTTCTGGGTGAAGGAGCAGATATACTCGTCTCCGGCCTTCACACCGGGAATATTTTCCCCTTCAAAAAGCGTATTGGTTCCGCTTAAATCCATGCCGCGCTTATCCTTTATCGTGAAGGTGAAAATCGGGGACGCAATGTCGTCATAAAAGCGTATTCTCTCCCGGATGGTGAAGTTCTCTCCTTTTATGAGAATGTTGCTGAGCTTCCCTTCGTTGTCGAAAATACCGAAGTCCACAATCTCCGCCTTTCCGTTTCCGTAGAGCTGCGCGGAGGGGTTGATGCTCATCTCGTCCTTCATGAGGTGCGAAAGGTCCGTCTCGGCATCCTTACTGCTTTCCGATTCTACAGCTTCTTCCTTCGCCTGTCCCGCCTTCTCCTGTCCTATCGTACCCGCTGTCGTCCCGTCCCCAAGGAAATCCTGCTCATCCACAAACTTCTCCGCTGCGGGGTTCTTTCCGGCAAGGATTTTCTTATACTGATCCACCATTTCTCCGGGAAGGCCTTCCCCGACCTTTTCTCCCTTGTTGAAGAGAATCACGCGGTCGCAATATTTCATAACGGATCCGAGGTCGTGCGTTACCATGAGAATGGTCGTTCCCTTCTTCTTCAGCTCATCCATGCGGTGATAGCATTTTGCCTGAAAGAAGACGTCTCCTACAGAAAGAGCCTCATCAACAATCAAGATTTCGGGGTCGATGGAAATGTAAAGGGCAAAGGCCAGGCGGACGAACATACCGCTGGAATAGGACTTCACGGGCTGATACACGAAGTCTCCGATGTCGGCAAAGTCCAGGATATCCGGAAGCTTCTTGTCCATTTCCTCCTTACTGATACCCATCATGGTGCCGTTCATGTAAATGTTTTCAATCCCGGTATAGTCCTGATTAAAGCCTGCGCCAAGCTCCAGGAGTGCGCAGACGGTTCCCTTCGTTTCCACGCTGCCGCTTGTCGGGGTCAGTACACCGGTAATAATCTTCAGCATTGTGGATTTTCCGGAGCCGTTTGTTCCGATAATCCCCACCGCTTCTCCTTTTTTTACGGAAAAGGATATGTCCTGCAGGGCAAAAAAGTCCTTATGATAGGACTTCTTTCTTATGCTGACACTTTCCAGCAATCTATCTATAGCGCGGTCATACAAACGGTAGACCTTGCTTACCTTTTTCACGGAAATCAGTTCTTCGTTTTCCATTTGCCTCCCTCTTTGCTCTATGCATTCTTTCTTTAAAGACATTTGGAAAAATTATACCATTCCGAAGAACTATGGTCAAAGAAAAGGCGTATTCCGTTCACACAAAAAAACAGCTCCACTTTCGTGGAGCCGCTCTTATTAATCTACCTGATATGGCAATAATGCGATGTGTCTTGCACGCTTAATTGCTGTTGTAATTGCTCTCTGGTGAGATGCGCAGGTACCTGTGATTCTTCTGGGAAGAATCTTACCTCTCTCAGAAATGAACTTTCTAAGAGTTCCTACGTCCTTATAATCTACCGGCTTGGACTTCTCTCCGCAGAATGCACAAACTTTCTTTCTGCTGCGGAAGCCGCCGCCAGCGCGTCTTGGTCTTGCTGAACCGCTTTTATCTGACTTCTGAAATGCCATGGCTTTCCTCCTTCTATGGCAGACTACTTCTGCCTTTTTTCATCCTGAGGAAAACTTCCCAACCTAGGTGAAGGGGAGTCCCTCGTCCTCTACCCCATCAGGTATACTCATAAATCCTTCGCTTAAATCGTCTGTTCCGCCCATAAACGGACTGTTCGATTCTCTGGAATAGGAAGAGCCGTTTCCGCCTCCCTGTCCTTTGCTGTCCGCGAACTCCTGGTCATCCACAATAATATCCGTGGTATACACCGTCTGTCCGTCTTTGTTCTGATAACTGCCGGTTTGAATGCTTCCGGAAACCAACATACGCATCCCCTGATGCATATATTTCTCGGCGAATTCCGCTCTCTGTCCGAAGGACACGCAACGGATAAAGTCTGCCGTCGGCTGACCGTCGTTCTGGTTTCTTCTGCCTCTTCTGTCTACCGCAAGAGTGTATCTTGCAATAGCCATGCTATTCTCCCCTTGGGAATACCGAATCTCAGGATCTCTTACCAATCTACCCATTAGGATAACTCTGTTCATCTTTTACTCGCTTTCCGCTTGCTTATTCAGCTACAGTTTCTGCTGCATGCTCCGTTGTCTTAGCCTGTGCTGTTTCTTCCGGCTTAACAACAAGATAACGGATTACCGGCTCCATAATACGAACCTGGTTCTCGAGCTCGTTAGGAGTGTTTGCATCTCCTGTGAACGGGATGAAATAGTAGTAGGCTTCCTTCATGTGCTGAATTTCGTAAGCCAGTCTCTTCTTTCCCCACTCTTCGATAGGCTCAACAACAGTTCCATTGTAACGGGTAATAAATCCCTTGATCTTTTCAATGGCTGCCGCTCTCTCCTCATCATCGAGCTTCGCACTGAGAACAACGCATAACTCATACTTGTTCATTCGCTTTTACCTCCTTATGGTCTCTGGCCTTTCCTAATGGAAAAGCAAGGAATAGTGATACAGTCGTCTATTTTAGCAAAAAAACTGTTATTCCGCAAGCTAATTCTGGATTTATGCTACCTTTTCTTTACACACCGGTTTTTAGGGAAGGCACACGGCGTTTCTCGTTCTGCCTTCCATAGCTTCCGTTGCTATGGCTTACCACCGCACTTCCGGTATACCGGACTTAAATGTCATCCGAAAAATGAATCCGTTCGCCGGAAAGTCTTCTCAGCAGCTCCTCCTCGCTTTCATCCGGATAGCCGGTATAGGATAGAAAGAGCGGCTTGTTTAAAATCTTCATCATAAGAACCGGATTTTCCGGAAGTGCATCCTCCTCGGAATCCAGTAGCGCTTCCTTTTTTCTCCGTTCCAAAAGTGCCTTTGTCGGTACCGCGTAGAGGACATTTATCCCTTCTTCCGCCTCGCTTTCCTCTTTGGAAAGCTTCGCCACCGTCCGAAAGCCGTAGGGACTGTAAATGCTTTCCGCTACGGGAATCAGGATGCAGAAGACTTCTCCCTCTTCTTTTAAGAGTTGAAAGGCGTAACGGAGGAGTTCTCCCATGATGCCCTGTCTTCTTTTCTCTTTTTTCGTCGCTACCGCATAGATATAGCTGGCGGTGATTTCCTTTCCGAAAAAAGAAAGCAGGAAGGGATTTAAGTGAAGCATGGCAATAATCTGCCCGTCTTCCTCCATGGCAAGAATCCGCTTCGGCCTCTCCTTGTAATAAAAGTCCAGGAACGCTTCCGTATCTTCAGGAAAAATCTCCCGATACAAGGCCTTCGTCCTTTCCTGCTCTTCCGGCGTTTTAAGAAGGAGTATCTTCCTCGTCATACTGCATAACCTCTTCCTCAAACTTATCTACAACAAAGTCTTCATAGCCCTTGAAATCCTTCTGCACGACCATATACTTCCGCGCAAAATCAATGGGATTATAGCTTTCCTTCGCCTTTCGCAGGCCGGCAAGTCCCATGTCGTCCTCTCGATTCACAAGCTTCGCCTGCGGGAACTCATGCAGTAAAAATTCCTGGTTAATAACCTGGTAAATGCCCGGAATCTCGGGATTGCCTTTCTCTATGGAAATGCTGGCCATTTCCTCCCTCGGGTTATAGGCCCCGATGGAAAAAGCTTCCAGTCGGCCATCAATAAAAATGCCGCCGATATAATGGTCAATGCTCATGCAATTCTGCAAAACTTCATGAATCCCCTTGATTTCATATTCCAGGGTATCTTCGCCGTTTCCTTCTTCCTTGACACGAGACTGATACCATCGGTCCAAAAACTCCCAAACAACGACCTTCTCACTGCAGCAAATGCTCCGGTACTCCCAGCGTCCCTCATATTCTCTCTTGAACTTGTTTACCAGGTTCTTCTTCTTATGAAAACGCTTCCCGGGCAGAGTCCTAAGCTCCTCCGCATCATAGAGATAGTCCTTAAAATCTTCCTCTTCCTTCACCAGATAACGCGGGTTCTCTTCCAATTTGAGAAACTTCACCGCCTCCTCATCCGCAAGATAAATCTTGAGAGGTTGGTTCAAAACCTGATTAAAATACTCCTCAATTCTCTGAAAATAAATCGGGAGATCCTCTTCATCACAATACGGCATCGCCGTATATTTCTCACCTTCCCGATCCATCAGAAGAAAAAGGGCCTTGTCCTCCTCTTCAGCGACCATAATATCGCAGTACTCTCTCCATAAATAACTGTCAAGGGCACAGCTGTCACAGGTTCTGTTCGGTCTGCGATAAAAATACGGCGCGATATGCTTGGAGTCTTCAGCCCGCAGTACTGAAAATTGCAGCTTTTTTGCATCCTGCATGAATATTCGTTCCTTTCCTTTTACACTCTAGGCTTATTATTTTACCACAGATTGAAAAAAGAAAAGGAAAAAAGAACTGATTTCCTCCTTTCTTTATGCTTTTTTTAGCTTTCATCGGAAGACATCTTCTCTGTAGACTCCTCTCCAATGATTTCCTTCAATCTAGCACGGCCAAATGCCCTCGCCTAGTCCCTTTATTCGGATAATATCCGTTTACGGATATGCTATTCCGTAGATTTCTTTCAGTTCGTCCGTGTATTCTCCATCTTCCCGATAAACCACAAGCGGAGGGAGGATGCGCAGTTCTACACCGGCATCCTTTCCCGCCTCCATGAGAAAGAGCTTGGCCTCTCCGTTTAGATAGGAGTGCACCATTTGCAGCCGCTTCGGCTCAAGCTTATTTTCCCGCAAAATACTGATAATCTCCGCCATTCTTTTCGGACGATGCACGATAAAGAATTTTCCTCTGCTGTCCAAAGCAAAACGCGCAGCCTTGGCCACATCTTGAAAACGGCAGAGAATTTCATGTCTTGCGATGAGTTTCTTCGAGTCGGGGTTTTGCAAATCCGACTGCATATAGGGAGGATTGGCGGTCACGACCTGAAATCGATGGGCAAGTCGCTCTCCGCCTTTCATGCGAAGCTCTTCTATATGACAAAGATCTCCTGTCAGCATTTCCATTCGTTCTTCTTCCCGATTCAGGGAAATGGATCGCCTCGCAAGACTTGCCGCTTCCTCTTGAATCTCCACTCCGACGAGCTTTCCGGCCTCGGTTTTCGCAGCAAGAAGCAGAGGAACAATGCCGTTTCCGGAACACAAATCCAAAACGGCATTTCCCTTTTTTACCGCTCCCTTTGCAAAGGCACTGAGCAGTACCGCATCTATTCCATAACAAAAGGCTTCCGTATCCTGTACAATACGGTAGCCCTTACACTGCAAATCATCTATTCTTTCCAAAGCTTACTCCAAATCCATTTTCCGACGAGGCTTGAACTTCAAATCCGAAACCGAGTACTCCCTGAGTTCTTTTTCATCCTCTTTTTCCAGATTGACAATCAATTTTACTTTCTGATTCAGAACGGATACGGAAATCACCTCTCCCTTTAAGCCTTCACGCGTGGTCACAAATTCCCCGAGCGCGGGCAGCTTGGAGTTTAAAAAATCATAAACCTCTTCTTCATTTTTTAAACAGCACATCAATCTCCCGCAGACACCGGAGATACTGCTGGGATTTAAGGACAGACCCTGTTCCTTTGCCATCTTGATGGATACCGGTGCAAATTCCGAAAGAAAGCTATGGCAGCAGAGGGGTCTTCCGCAGACACCATAGCCGCCAAGAAGCTTCGTTTCATCCCGGACACCGACCTGTCTCAATTCAATTCTCGTTCTGAAGATGGAGGCCAGGTCCTTTACCAAAGCACGGAAGTCCACTCTTCCCTCCGCCGTAAAGTAAAACAAGGCCTTTCCCTTATCAAAGGTATATTCCACATCAATCAGTTTCATTTCCAAACCGTGCTCTTTAATCTTCTTCTGGCAAGTCTCATAGGCTTCCCGCTCTAAAGCGTGGTTTGCTTCGTACTGTACTCTGTCCTCCTCCGTAGCCTTACGGAGAATATCCTTTAACGGAGCAACAATTTTATCCTCCGTAATCTCCTGATTTTCTAAAAGTACCTCTCCGTATTCCACCCCTCTTGAGGTTTCCACAATGGCATATTCTCCGCGAGAAAAACTCACCCCCTTGGGAGAGAAATAATACACCTTCCCCGCCGTGCGAAACTTAACGCCAATCACTTCTGTCATATAGTAAAACTCCTATCCTTCTTCATGCAGTAGGAAAAATAAATCCATAATCTGTAGGGAAATTTGTACATTATACGTCTTCCCCCTCTTATATCGCTCCAGATATTCCCCCCATTTGCCAAGCAAGCGGAAAGAATATCTCTGCCCCATCTCGGCCAAACACGGAATTCCCTCTTTTTCATATAAAAGCGCCGGATTCCCCGTGCACTTATAGCATAACACATCCCTTAAAATAATATCAAGGAAGCAAAACAAATCCTCAGCAGGTACGGTAGAGAGCTCTTCCGCAAATTCCTGCATTTCCTGTTGTTTCTTAAAGGAAAGCTCCCGAAGAAAGGGTAAGAGCTTGATAAGCGCGGGATTCTGCGAAAAAAATCGAAGGCGCTTCTCTATATCCATTTCCCCCGCAAAGACCTTCACCACACGGCTTAAAACCGTATCCAAAAGCTTCGTTTCATTCTGAGCAAGGAGAAGAATCACCACAAAATCCGGTGCCTCTTCGAGCGTTTTCAAAATCGCATTTTGCGCCTCTACAGTCATGGTATCACTGTGTTTAATGAGATACAGCTTATACTCTCCCTCCTTTGGAGAAATATCGGCTGTGCCCTTGACCTCCGTACGAATCTGCTCTATGGAAATGCTGCTCTTTTTCCCGCCTCCGGCTTTCTCCTGAAAATCCACTACGATGCAGTCCGGATGCTCGCCTTTTTCAACACGAAGCGCCACATTTTCCCGATACTGCTCTTTCGTTGCAAAGCCCTTTTCCTGAAAATGCTTTTCTTCGGAGAGAAGCGTAATGGCAAATCGATTTGCCATGTTCACCAAATCTTCCTCTTCCTGTCCGAGTAGAAGATAGGCGTTATGAATTCGATTGGACGATATCTTGATTTCTTTCATCTTCCTTCCTAAGGCTTCTCCTCTACTCCGTATCCTTTTCGATTTCTCTCGTGCATTCCGAAAGAACCGTATCTTGTTCAATCTCTTTCGTGCATTCCGTAAGATCCGTATTTGGGTAACGCTTTCGGATGCCTGCCTGAGCCAGCTTATCCTCGGAAAAGTCTTCATCATCCGCTTTAAAGCGGCGAAGAATCTCTTCCCTTGTTTTCTTGCCGCCTCCCTCCTGTCTAAGAAAGGCGCGTTCCAGTCGAATTTCGTCCGGAACCTCAATATAGAGTGGAAAGATTCCCCGCTCCCCGAGTTTCTCTTTCAGCTGCAGATAGCTTTCGAGTGTCCCGATTGCCAGGTAACGCTTCTTTGCGGCTCGTTCCGTCTCAGCGGCTTGTTCGGTAACTGCCGTTCTTTCAGGCTTATCAGCTTGTACTGCGGATTCCGCCTCTTCGGGTAAGACGGTACCGTAATACCATTTTCCGAATACCGTATCATAGATACGATGCTCCGCCATTTCTCCGGTGGAAATCAGCTTTTCAAACTCTTCTTCGGAAATAAAATGATACTCCTGCCCCTCCGCCTCTCCTTCCCGCATCGGTCTTGTCGTATAGGGAATCAAGCGTCGGAAATGTCCTTTTTCAAGAAGCTTATGAAAGATGCTGTCTTTTCCGGATGCGGATTTTCCCATAAGGTAATAAATCATCAGTGTACCCCAGGTCCTTCTTCCACAACATCTCCGTCCGCAGCCTTCGGCGCCTCTCCGATGGCAACATGGTCGGAAGGAGCTTTTCCGGAAGAGGTTTCCGCCTTTGTGCTTTCGGCCTTCTTTGTTGCCGCAGTGGGAGATTCCCCGACAACACCATTTTCTTTCGCGGTGCTGCTTTCTTTCTTTGTCTCCGACTCCTTCGTGCTTTCTTTCGTTTCTTCCGTAGTGCTTTCCTTTGTGCTTTCCGTTTCTTTAGACTCTTCTGTCTGCTCCGTTGTCTCTTCTCGACTCTCTTTTTTCGTCTCCTTCGCTGCCTCCGTAATCACAACCGCATCCTTGGTCTGTTCCGTACTGACTTCCGTTTCCTTCAAGTTCGGAAGGCTGAAGCCGGAAATATTTTTAAATAAGATAAAACCTGCCACCACTGTCACTACGGCGATAGACAGGGCAAAAAGCAAACGTACAACGTCGCCGATAAAATTGGCTTCTTCATCCACTCTGTTTCGTTTATTTCGCTTATCTTTCATACTCTCCTCCATACCGACACTTATACAGTACATCAATATAGCATGGTAACGGCTCTGAAATCAAATTTTATCTCTTTCCTCATGAAACAAATTTCACTTCTCCGGATAAGAGAATTTGCGATGCACCGGAATCCAGGCTAAGGAAAAGTTCGCCATGCTTTGTAATTGCTGTCACTACTCCTTCTTTTTCGATTCCATTTTCCGAAAATAAAACACGTCTTCCCAAAACAAGATTATTTTCCCGATATTCCGGTAAAACTTCTTTTTCGTCGCAAATACAGAAGTAATGATAAAGAATCGTAGCCATTAGCCGGTTTCTGTCAAAATCAAAAAAGCGTTCCTCCTGATATTCTCCGAAAAGAGAGCCTGCAATTTCACTTATCTCTGCAGGATATCCGCCTTCCGGTGTGAAAAGATTAATCCCGATACCCATAATGCAATATTCCAAGGCTGGGCAGAATTTTCCTTCTGCAAGAATCCCGCAAACCTTTTTCCCATTTAAAAAAAGGTCATTTACCCACTTAATGGAAAGGGAAATATCGTAAAGCTCCTTCACAGCCCGCACGACCGCTACTGCGGCATGCGTCGTAATGGTTAATGCATCTCCCGAACTTTCCTTCGGCCTGGTTAAAATAGAAAAATATATTCCCATTCCCTTTGGAGAGTAAAAACTGTGTCCCTGTCTTCCTCTCCCGCCGCTTTGACAGTCCGTAAGATATACCGTGCCTTCCGGAGCTTCTCCCTCTTTTTTCAAAGACTCCTTCATATCGGTATTCGTCGATCCCGTTTCCGGAAAAATTTTCACAGACGGAAGAGGGAGCTTCTCTTGATGAGGAGAAGAGATAAGTTTCTCCTTAAAATAGGCAAGAATCTGTTTCTCATTTAAATCAATCATGACTTGGCTTTTTCCTTCTCTATCTTTAGAAGACCGGCATAATACTCTTCCAATTTGGAAAAGAGTTCTTTGTAATCCTTGAAAATCTGCTTCCGTTTCAATTCCGCGCCTATCGGATCATAAAGAAAATCATCGTCCTCTTTTATGGAAGCCATGTCCAATTTTCCCTCTTCATCAAATTGCAGTATAAATATCCCACCAATCTCTTCCGTATAAACGACGGCAATCTTCTGTAGGCTCTCTTGAACCTCTTCCGGAAGATTCTGAAAGCGAGGATTAAAAAAATATTTTTCAATATAGGAATTGGCTCCACACAGTACTCTTTTTGCGGCTTCTCCCTGTTCCGGCAAGTTCATGCTGTCCTCCTTCATCCGGTGAATTTTTATAACAAAAAAATCTCAAGGAAAACCTTGAGACAAAATGACGCCAACGAGACTCGAACTCGTGATACCACCGTGAAAGGGTGGTGTCTTAACCGCTTGACCATGGCGCCAAACTCTTTGTAGAGTGAAAGGCGAAGACCGGATTTGAACCGGTGATCAGGGTGTTGCAGACCCACGCCTTACCACTTGGCTACTTCGCCACACTTCCCTCGGTGAGAGATGTGAAACGCCTCCAGATGGACTCGAACCAACGACACCGCGGTTAACAGCCGCGTGCTCTACCGACTGAGCTATAGAGGCATAAATAAATATCCGTCAGAAAAGGATTATATCGAATAGGGCAAACCCTGTCAAGATAAATCCGCATTGCCTACGATTTCCGGACTCCGCAATCATTCCAGCAGTAAAACATATCAATCAGACGCATTGGATAAGCCCTCGACCTATTAGTAGCTGTCAGCTGAATGCTTTGCAGCACTTACACCTCAGCCCTATCTACCTCGTTCTCTTCAAGGGGTCTTACTCTTAACGATGGGATATCTCATCTTGAGGTTGGCTTCACGCTTAGATGCCTTCAGCGTTTATCCATTCCCAACTTGCCTACCCTGCGATGGGATTGATTCCCAACAGGTTCAGCAGAGGTCAGTCCATCCCGGTCCTCTCGTACTAAGGACAGATCCTCTCAAATATCCTACGCCCGCGCCGGATAGGGACCGAACTGTCTCACGACGTTCTGAACCCAGCTCGCGTACCGCTTTAATGGGCGAACAGCCCAACCCTTGGGACCGACTTCAGCCCCAGGATGCGATGAGCCGACATCGAGGTGCCAAACCTCCCCGTCGATGTGAACTCTTGGGGGAGATCAGCCTGTTATCCCCAGGGTAGCTTTTATCCGTTGAGCGATGGCAATCCCACTTTCATACCACCGGATCACTAAGTCCGTATTTCTACTCTGCTTGGCCCGTCAGCCTCGCAGTCAGGCTCCCTTATGCCTTTACACTCTTTGGATGGTTTCCAACCATCCTGAGGGAACCTTTGAGCGCCTCCGATACACTTTCGGAGGCGACCGCCCCAGTCAAACTCCCCACCTGACATTGTCCCTTGACCGGCTTACGGCCTAAGGTTAGAAATCCAATAACATAAGGGTGGTATCCCAACAGCGACTCTGATAATACCGAAGTACTATCTTCTCAGTCTCCCACCTATCCTGTGCATACATTACCGAATCCCAGTATCAAGCTGGAGTAAAGCTCCATGGGGTCTTTCCGTCCTGGCGCGGGTAACCAGCATCTTCACTGGCACTTCAATTTCACCGGGTGCATTGTTGAGACAGCGCTCAAATCATTACGCCTTTCGTGCGGGTCGGAACTTACCCGACAAGGAATTTCGCTACCTTAGGACCGTTATAGTTACGGCCGCCGTTTACTGGGGCTTCAATTCAAAGCTTCGATTGCTCTAACCTCTCCTCTTAACCTTCCAGCACCGGGCAGGCGTCAGCCCATATACTTTACCTTACGGTTTCGCATAGACCTGTGTTTTTGCTAAACAGTTGCTTGAGCCTTTTCTCTGCGG